>VERE01000002.1:0-123575 GCA_018882835.1 Limnohabitans sp. | reverse complement strand
GGCGGGCGGGATGGTGGCCGGTGACGATGTGCGGGTCAGCGCCAGCGGCAACTTCCGAAACGCGGGCAACACGGCGAACGACAAGAACGTGGGCAGCGCCAAGACGGTTCAGCTGTCGAGCAGCTACGCGGGAGCCGATGTCGACAACTACAGCATCACAGGGCAGGCGAGCACGACAGCGAGCATCACGCCCAAGGCGCTGAGCATCAGCGGTATCACCGCAGCAGACAAGGTGTATGACGGCACGGCAACGGCGGCGGTGAGCACGGCGGGGGTGAGCGCCAGCGTGCTGCAGGCGGGCGGGATGGTGGCCGGTGACGATGTGCGGGTCAGCGCCAGCGGCAACTTCCGAAACGCGGGCAACACGGCGAACGACAAGAACGTGGGCAGCGCCAAGACGGTTCAGCTGTCGAGCAGCTACAGCGGCACGGATGTTGGAAACTACCGAATCACGGGCCAAGCAACTACAACCGCAAGCGTGACAGCCAGGCCATTGGACGTCACAGGACTGGTGGCCAACGATAAAACATACGATGGCTCGACTGAGGCCACCTTGACGGGGACAGCACAAATCAGTGTTTTTTCGAATGACGATGTCAACTTGCAAATTGGCACTGCACAATTTGACAATCCAGCGGTTGGAAATTTGATCCCCATTGCCACGCAGGGTTTTAGGCTCAATGGCGCCGATGCCAAGAATTACCAACTGAATCAGCCAGCGGGGATGCGGGCAAACATCACCGCCATCGATTTGAGCTTGGTCCGCCTGAACCTGTCGGCGCAATCCATGGCGTTGCTGACAAGACAGCAGATGGCTGGACTGACCCCTGAACAGGTGAGTTATTTGACCGACGTGCAATTCGGTGCATTGTCGCAAGTGCAATTGACAAGCCTGAGTCCACAGGTTTGGAGCAAAGTTTCTGTAGCCAATATTGCGAATTTGCCGCCAGAAAAAATTGCAGTCATTGGTCCTGAGGCATGGAGAAATTGGTCAGTCAATCAAATTCAAACTTTGACGCCGGCCCAGATCCAATCCATAACGCCAATTCAAATCTCTGGCTGGGAACCGACTCAGTTACAAGCACTCTCCGAAAGACAAGTTGCCAGCCTGGGAGGCACACTGCTGCAGGCATTCAGTGACTACCAATGGCAAGCTTTGAGCCCTGCCCAAATGAAAACGCTTTCGCCCAGTCAATTGAGTGCGTTGTCTCCCACCCAAATGGCATCTTGGACGCCGACCATGATTGCCGGCTTGTCATCGGACCAAGTTGCGAGTTTGAATGTTTCGCAGGTCAAGTCGTTGAACAAGGAGCAACTCAATGCGATGACGTCGGCTCAATGGCAGGTCTTGAGCCAGGCGCAAATTGCTGCCATTCCCCCGGAACAGATTGCGACCTTGAAGCCCAGCACATTGGCGAAGTGGTCCAGCCCTCAGATTGCCGCTTTGGATGCAGCGCAAATGAGATCTTTGAGCGGCGATCATCTTGCAGCGCTGACGCAACCACAAATGATGCAATTGGCCGCAACCGGTCAATTGCAAGTGATTGTTTCTTCCGACATCGCAAAGGTTCAATTGACAGCAGGGCTGCCGGCAGTTGGCACGCCATCTGCTGCTCCATCATCCTTCGGTGAGGGTACGGCCAGCCTGAATGCAGAGTCTGCCACGGGCAGCAGTGTTGCCCCGAATGGAACATCGGCTCGATTGAATGCCATGCCAAGTGCTTACAAATCTCGAAATGTGCCGGAAATACAGCCTCAGATGGTTGTCACAAGTTCCCGTCAAATCACCCAATACGATGGCACAGAAGTGGCAGCATTAAAGCCAGCGCAAATCAAGTTGATGAATGGCCCTCAGATAGACGCGTTGCTGCAAAGTCATGTCCGTGAGTTGCAGCCTGCCCAATGGGCACTTTTCAGTGCGACCCAAATCTCGACAATTTCACCGGCCGTGTGGGCAACGTTGGGGCGAGAGGTTATTCAGGGGCTGAGTCCGCAGCAATTAGCTGAATTGACACCGCCACAATTGGCAAGCATGACAAGCAACCAGTTGCAATGGTTGTCACCCGTTCAAATCGGGGCGCTGCAGCGCAGGTCTTTGGCAGAATTAAGTCCTGACCAGTTTAAGGCGCTGGTTAGTCAAAGGCTGCAAGCCTTGGAGCCACAGCAGATTCAAACAATTACGCCCAGCCAATGGGTAAGCCTTACACCCAATCAAATGCGAAGACTCACTTTGCATCAGATGCCCGCACTAGGCGCTGCCCTATTGAGTGCCATGACGCCTGAGCACTTGGCGGCGATGTCGCCAGAGCAGCTTAAGCTGATTTCCCCACAAAGTCTTGCCAGCATCGATGGTCGCCAACTGGCGGCTGCTTTAAAACATTTGTTGCCTGATCAACTGAGTTCACTAGAACCATCAACACTTGCGGCGCTTGAAAACCGGTACCTGACGGCGCTCAGTCCAGCGCAATGGGGCGCTCTGCTGCCGAAGCAATTCGCTGCGATGAGTGACAGTCAATTGAATGCGCTTCTACCGAATCAGGTTCGGTCTTTGGCTGACGACGCTTTGAGCTTGTTGACCCCGGAAACTGTCTCCAAGCTGGCCCCGGCATTTCTGAGTGCCATGACGCCCGCACATTGGCAAAACTTGACAACGGCACAGACCCAAGCCATCCAGGGACGCCAACTGGCAGCCTTTGAGCCAACTCAATTCGACCTGTTAGGTGCTCGGGTTTTGCAGGCTTTGTCTGATCCCCAATTGGCGGGTCTGGCGGTGCCCCAGCAGCAAGCCATTCAGGCACTGAAAGACAAGAGTCGCGCTATGCTTCAATTGACGCCGGCGCAAATCGGCACACGCAAGGCCTCAGAAATACCCGACTGGGGTGTTGCGCCCATCGGTGTGCTCAGTCCCAATCAGATGGGCGGTCTGCAACCCGAGCAATTACAAGCGCTGACCTTGCCTCAGTGGAAGGCAATTTTGCCCAGCCAGCTCAAATCCATTCGACCGCCATACTGGTCAGACATAGGTGGTCCAGTCCTGAAAAATTTCAGTCCAACGCAATTGGCTGCGATCAACCCAGAGCAAGCAAAGGCACTTCAGCCGGTGGCGCTGTCGGCATTGGCTCCGAACCAACTGCAAGCCATGTCGCCGCAGGCCTTGGGCGCTATGACGCCCGAGCAATGGCGTGCCCTGTCTGCAGAGCACTTGGCAGCATTGTCGCCTCGCCTTCTGGCAGGCTTGCCCAGCGATTTTTTAGGGAAACTGCAACCCCGACAAATTCAGGCATTGACCCCTGATCAAATCGGTGGCCTGTCCCCAAGTCAAATGGCATTGATGCCACAAGCACAGTTGGGATCATTGACGCCGGGCCAATTTGGAAGTCTCCATCCGCAGGCACTCGCACAAATCAGCCCTTCACAGATCAGTGGGCTCATGCCTGGCCAAATCGCTTCGCTGCAACCTCACCACATTGCTGCTATGACTGGCGCGCAAATCAAGGGCTTGCAACCACCTCAACTCCAGGCATTGCAGGCTGGCCAAATCGCTGCACTCCAGCCCGCACAATTAAACGCCTTGACGCCACCTCAGATTCGCGTCCTCATGCCGCAACAACTTTATCAAATAGCGCCAGTTCAGATGATTGCCTTGAGCCCCTCGGTGATCCAATGGCTCTCGCCGGCTCAATGGCAAGTGCTGCGACCGGAGGTGATGGCGGTTCTACAACCTGAGCAAATCCAGGCCCTGCGGCCTGCAGTGATTGCTGCGTTAACCCCGGGCCAGTTGTCTGCCCTGAAATCTTCCCAAGTCAAAGAGCTCGCCAAAGAACAGGTGGCCTCGCTTGGCGCAGGGCAGCTATGGAGCTTGAGCAATGCGCAACTGCACGCTTTGACCCCTTCACAAGTCAGCGCCGTTCGGTCGGTGCCTCTGGGTTCGTTGCTCCCTCTTTTGCGCGCCGAACAAATACAGGGGCTCGATAAAGTGACGCTGGCCATGATCAACCCTGTTCAATTGCGTCAATTGAACGATGTTCAAGCAAGAGCTCTGATGGCGCCTTTGGCCAACGCAGAAACCAGGGTACTCCCCGCTTCTGCCACGCTATTGCCGCGCTGAAACGACTTAGCCATCAAACAGCCGACGAATACCACCGCGCAAATGGGCTGTCATCGCTGCACGCGCTTTTGTGGGTTGTCCCTGTAGCACGGCTTGCACAATCGCCTGATGTTCGCTGTTAACTTCTGCTTTCCTGGTTTGTGCATCCCGAGATGACAGTTGCCGGGTTAGCTGAATGCCAAAGCGTTTTTGCGCAGCCATCGCAGCCAAGGTCATGGCGAAGAAGCGATTGCCACTTGCCTTGGCAATGGCTTGGTGGAATGCCACATCCTCATCAATGCCATCGGCGTCATTTTGAAAAGCATTCTCAATTCGCCACGCCAGGGTTTGAATTTCTTTTAAATTGTGGCTATCGCGCTGCCCGGCAGCCAGCGCGGCACATTCGCCCTCTAACGCACAACGAAATTCCAGGAATTGTCGGATGTCAGAAATACTGGTCAAAGGGCCAAACGTGCCGCGGTGCACCCTATCCTGAGGGTTGCTGCGGAAATTGCCTGACCCTTTGCGGGCATAGAGATGCCCTTCAGCACGAAGTCGGATCAATGCTTGACGCAAGATGGGTCGAGAAACCCCAAGACTGCTGGCCATTTCCACTTCGCCCGGCAAACGCGCATGCGCAGGGATGGCCGGGGATGAGATGTAGAGCAGCATGTGCTCATAAACCTGGTCTCCCAGTGGCTTGCTGTCTGATGGCGTCAAAGCGCAGGGGCGCGGCAATGCAATGTCAGGCATATAAAGCTGTCAAACAACTTGACGAAGTTGTTTTACAAATATAGCAGGGCTTCAGTACATTCAAACAGCAATTGAAAGGCTAGGGCGCATGAAAATTACCGCGATTGAAACGATACATGTTGGCGCTTACCCCAACATCACCTTTGTCGAGTTGCACACGGACGAAGGTTTGATTGGTTTGGGGGAAACCTTTCGAGGCCCGCAAGCCGTGGCGGCGCACGTGCATGAAAGCATCGCCCCTTATTTGCTCGGAAAGCACCCTGCGGACATCGAGGTGCACAGCCACCAGATGCTCAATGGCTACCTTGGCTTTGCCAGTACCAGTGCAGAGATCCGTGCGGCCAGCGCCGTGGACATTGCGCTTTGGGATTTATGGGGCCAAAGCACGGGGCAGTCGATCACCCAGTTGCTGGGCGGTGCCGTGCGAGAAAAAATTCGTGTCTACAACACCTGTGCAGGCTACACCTACAACGCCCGGGGCGGTCGGCGCCTGATTGACGTGTCCTCCTCTGAAGCTCACTCCGAGGGACCTTATGAAGACCAACTGGCCTTCATGAAGCGGCCCGCTGAGCTAGCGCACTCTCTGCTGGAGATGGGCATCTCTGCCATGAAGATTTGGCCGTTGGACGTGCTTGCCGAAACCACAAAGGGCATGAGCATTTCTCGCGCAGATTTGGCAAAAGGCATCGCGCCCTTCAAGGCCATCCGCGATGCCGTGGGCGATCGCATGGACCTGATGTGTGAGCTGCACTCCATTTGGAGCCTGCCCGCCGCTATCGAAATTGCAACCGCTCTCAAAGACCAAGGAATTTTTTGGTATGAGGACCCGATCAAAATGGTCAATGCGCAAGCCCTGGCGGACTATCGCAGGCAGACTGGCGTCAGGGTGTGTGCCAGCGAAACTTTGGCCACCCGCTATGGGTTCCGTGAATTGTTGGCGCGTGATGCCGTGGATTACGTCATGATCGACCTGTCATGGTGTGGCGGCCTGACCGAATCCAAAAAAATAGCGGCGCAGGCGGAAACCTATCAGCGCCCCATCGCGCCACATGACTGCACTGGTCCGGTGGTCCTGGTGGCCTCGCTGGCCTTAGCGCTCAACGCGCCCAATGCCATTTTTCAAGAGGTGGTGCGTGCCTATTACACAGGGTGGTACACCGAGTTGGTGACGGTTCTGCCCCGCATCGAGAACGGATTTGCCCATCTGATGACGCAGCCAGGCTTGGGAACTGCGTTACAGCCTGACTTGAAAAAGCGTTCGGATGTCACGGTCCAGCGATCCTCATTGTGAAACCGATAGGAGATGGTGATGCGTACAACATGGCAATGGTTGATAGGGGTCTTGATGATTGCGGGCGCTCATGCGCAGACCTTTCCAGAAAAGGGCATCCGATTGGTCGTGCCCTTTGCACCGGGCGGTTCATCGGACATTGTGGCCAGGGCAATGGCCGATGGCGCAGCAGAGGCATTGGGTCAAGCTGTCGTTGTGGACAACATCCCGGGTGCCAGTGGCAATGTGGGAACGGCCAGAGTCGCCAAATCTCCTGCCGATGGTTACACCCTCATACAGTGCACCATCGGAACTTGCGCCATCAATGGAAGCTTGTACAACAACCCAGGTTTCGATGTTCTCAAAGACTTTGAGCCCGTTTTTTTGGTCGGCGGCGTGATGAACGTTTTCACAGTCAGCCTGGGTTTTCCAGTGAAGACAATGTCCGAAATGGTGACCTGGGCCAAAGCCAATCCTGGCAAATTGACCTATGGATCGTCTGGTGTGGGGGCCTCCAATCACCTGGCACCTGAGTGGCTATCGTATTTGGCGGGCATTTCAATGGTGCATGCCCCTTACAAAGGTTCCGGGCCAGCGATCGTGGATTTGATTGGAGGGCAAATCATGATGTTCAACGATAACGAGCCTTCCATCTTGCCGCAAATCAAAACAGGGAAGGTTCGTGCCCTGGCGGTGACCGGCCCACTGCGCTCCGCCAATTTGCCGGATGTCCCCACCATGGAAGAGGCCGGTTACAAAGGCTTTGTTGTGGAGCCTTGGTTTGGTTACATGGTTCCCAAGGCAACTCCGCCAGCCGTCATTGCCAAGTTGAACGCTGCGCTCAATGCGGCCGTGCAAATGCCACGCGTCAAATCGCGCCTCGAAGCCGCTGGCGTTCGGATTGTGGGAGGCTCTCCGGACAAGCTGAGTGAGCTCATCAAAACGGAAACCGAGCGTTGGGGCCAGGTGATTCGAACCAACAAAATTCAGGCGAATTAGACCCAGCACCGCCAGTGCCCGACTTCCGCGCAGCTCAAGACAGCGCTGTGCTGAAATGATGTCAGCGCCCTGACGCCATTCGCTGTCAGCTTCGCCACTTGGCAGGCAAAATTCTCAGTGCATTGTCCCGGTCAATGGCACGCAAATCGCTGGCATTGAACAACGGTCCCAAGCCTTGCACGTGTTCAATGCCGGTTCGGTAAGGGTAGTCGGTGCCAAAAACAATTTGGGAGACCTTGACCATCTTCGTCAGCGAGGCCATGGCGATGGGGTTGGCGGCTTGCGCTGTGTCGTAATAAAAGCGTTGAATCTGGGCCATCACCCTGTCGAAGTTGAAGCCTCGCTCTTTCAAGTGGGGCAACCGGACGGCTTGCGTGTTGAAGCGCTCCGTGAGGGCCGTGACGGTACCTCCGGCATGGGAAAAAATGAAGTTCACATCGGGATTGCGCGCGGCTACGCCTGAAAAAATCAGGCTGGCAACGGTGCGTGTGGTGTCGGTGCCGTATTCAATGATCACCGAGGGCACGCCCGTGCTGAGGTTTCGGCAGCAGGCAGGTTCATTGGGGTGGGTGTAGGCCACAGCCTTGCGGCGGTTCAACTCGTTCATGATGGGCTCAAAGGCCTTGTCACCCAGAAACTTCTCGCCATAGCTGGTCATGAAGGCCACGCCATCGGCTTTCAGCACATCGAAGGCATATTCGATTTCCCGCAAGGTTTCCTCAACATGGGGCATGGGCAACAGCGCAAACACGCCAAAGCGCCCTGGGTATTGGTCCGCCAGCTTGCGCGCGTATTCATTGGAGGCCCGGGCGACAGCCGCTGCTTCCGCTGCGGGTAGAAAGCCGACGGCGGGCAGGGTTGGCGAGGTCATGGAAGTGGCAATGCCCGCTTTGTCCATGTCGGCCAGTGACTGCTCAACCGTCCACTGATTGACGGGAGGTGAGTCGAGCCTCGACTTCTTGAGGGCAGCAACCCATGGCGGGGGGGCGATGTGGTGGTGGACATCAATGCGGTGCGGCTTCACAGGTTCGCCGAAAGAGGCGCAACCAGCGCTTGCCAAGGCGCCCAACGCACCCAGACCCCCCAAGGATTGTAAAAAACCGCGTCGCTGAAGCTTGCCATGGCAAGCACAAGCGCTGACGTAAGTGTGAGACGCGTTCATAGGGCTTCCTTTTCAGTGGGGACGGTTGGATTGAACTCCCAGTTTTGTCGCAAGCTGCTAGAGAAAAACCCTGAGCTCAACTGAGTGGCCTACCCCAGCCGGGTTGACGCTGGCCAGGCTTTGTGAAAAACTGATTTTCGAAAGTGAACTTGTCAGTCTGCGATGACAGGCTTCACACTCCTCGTTCAATCACTCATTCGGCATCGGGTCAGCCACGCTGCCCCCTCAGGAGACAATATGGCCAACAAAATTGGATGGATCGGTTTGGGACGCATGGGCGAGGCCATGGTCAAGCTGTTGACCACGGCGGGTAACGGTGTGGACATCTGGAATCGCACTCGCAGCAAAGCCGAGCCCTTGGTTCAATACGGTGCCACCCTGGTTGACCACAAGCAAGACCTCGCCGCATGCGAGGTGGTGTTCACGATGGTGTCCACCACCGATGACTTGAAAGAGGTCTTGTTTGCCGAGGGGGGCTTGGTCACTGGCAAAGTGCTGCCCAGGGTGGTGGTGGACAGTTCCTCAATTTCGCAGGAAGGCTCCGCTGAAGTTCGCCAGCGTTTGGAAGCTTTGGGTGTGGCCTACCTGTGCGCGCCGGTGTCGGGCAACGCCAAAGTGGCCAAGGCGGGAAAGTTGCTGATTGTTTCGTCTGGCCCCAAGAATTTGTACGACCTGGCTGAGCCTTACTTGAAGGCCATGTCGCGCAAATGCATGTGGGTCGGTGAGGGGGAGTTGGCACGTGTTTGGAAGATTGCCCACAACACCATGTTTGGCGTGGTGATTCAGAATCTTTGCGAGATCACGGTACTGGCAGAAAAAGCCGGCATTCCCAGGCATGTGTTTTTGGAAAGCATCAACGACTCGGTGCTGGGCTCCATGTACACCCGCTACAAATCGGATGTGCTGACCAACCTCAGTTTTGAAAACGTGACCTTCACGCCCAAGCTCTTGCTGAAAGACATGGACCTGGGAATGTCTGCTGCCAAAGCACAGGGTGTGGCCATGCCAGCGGCTGCGGCCACCCGTGAGTCGATTGCGCGCATGGTCGGCCGAGGCCATGACCATGTCGACTTCTCTATCCTTCTGACTGAAATTGCAGCAGACGCCGGACTGAACTTGGTGCCAGAGAACGTGAAGGTCCCCGACGGTCTGAGCGCGTGAGCGAAGCTGTGCGCACCCTCATTCGCGGCGCCACCGTGATCACCCTGGACCGCCAGGGTGACTTGCCGATGGCAGACATTCTGATTGAGGGCGCCAAGATCATCGAGATTGCGCCACAACTCGAGGCCGCTTCTGCCCAGGTCGTACCGGCCGAAGGATTCATCGTGATTCCCGGTCTGATCAATGCGCACATGCACACCTGGCAGACCGCGTTGCGGGGGATAGCGTCAAATTGGACGCTGCTGGAATATTTCCAGAAGATGCACGCTGGCCTGGCCACAGTGTTCGAGCCGGAAGATTTGCACATTGCCACTTTGGTGGGCGCGCTCAATCAGTTGAACTGCGGCACCACGACTCTGGTGGATTGGTGCCACAACAATCGCACACCCGAGCATAACGATGCCGCCATTGCTGGTTTGCGGGCCAGCGGTTTGCGGGCCGCTTTTTTCCATGGGACACCCAAGCCAGACCCCAAGCCAGGTGAAACCCCATTTTGGGAACGTCCGCATCCGCGCGAAGAGGTCGAGCGGCTTTTGAAAACTTATGGCGGTCACGATCTGCTGAGCATCGGTGTGGCCGTGTTGGGGCCGCACTATGCCACCCTGGATGTCACCCTGCATGATTTCCGGATGGCCCGTGATCTGGGCCTGATTGCCTCCCTTCATCAGGGCGGTGGCCCTGCGCGAACGCCCGATGGCTGGGAGCGCTTGGAAGCTGAAGGCCTACTCGGGCCACATGTGAACATCGTCCATGGCCATGCGTTGAGCGATCAGCAGTTGTCTCGGTTTTGTGATTTGGGCATGTCCTTTTCTGCCGCTGCCGAAAACGAGATGACCCAAGGTCATGGACACCCTTTGACCGGCCGTTTGCGAGATCGGGGCCATGCGCCTTCCTTGGGTGTTGACCTTGAAAGCGTTCTCAGTGGCGACATGCTGACACAAGCCCGCGTCGCTTTGGGCATGCAGCGCAGTCTGGACAATGTCGCTTATCGCCAGCAACACGGCAGCATTCCGCCGACCTCGACGCTCTCCACGCGAGAGGCGCTTCAGTGGGTCACGGTGGAGGGCGCGCGCATGCTCGGACAGCTTGACCGTTTGGGAACCCTTGCGGCGGGCAAGCAAGCCGATCTGGTGATGATTCGCGCCACCGATCTCAACATGCAGCCGCTGCACGATCCTGTCAGCAGCGTGGTCATGCAAACCAGTCTGGCGAACATCGACAGCGTCATGGTCGCCGGGCAGTGGAAAAAACGCCATGGGCAATTGCTGGATGTGAATTTGCCACCTTTGCTACAGGCGCTCAATGCCTCTGGTCGAAAAATCACCCAAGCGCTCAGCCTGAGTTGAGCAAGCCTAAAGGAGAATGCTTTGAAACATGACAGCCATTTCAAAACACGTCGCTGGACGATGCTGCTGGCCCTGAGCTTTGCGGGCGCGGTGCAAGCGCAGTCCGCCAATTTTCCTCAGAAGCCCCTGAAGTTCATCGTGCCCTTTACGGCCGGCAGTGGCACAGACATTGTGGCCCGCACTGTGGGCGACGCCATGTCCAAGTCCTTGGGGCAACCGATCGTGATCGAGAACAAGCCAGGCGCGGGTGGCACGATTGCGGCAGCACAGGTCGCTAAATCAGAGCCCGATGGCTATACCTTGTTAATTCATTCCTCGGGGCACGCGCTGAACCCTGCCATCTACCCCAATTTGTCTTACGACACCACCAAGGATTTGACGGGCGTGACCCCCTTGGCGTCTTTGCCCAATGTGATGGTGGTGTCACCTGCCCGCGGTTGGAAAACAGTGGCCGATGTGGTGACTGCTGCCAAAGCCAATCCTGGAAAATTCAATTACGCTTCCGCAGGCATGGGAAGTGCGACCCATTTGAATGCAGAAAAATTCAAGCTGCAAGCAGGTATCGACGCCGTGCATGTCCCCTTCAAGGGCACGCCCGAGGCTTTGTCAGACGTCATTGGCGGGCGCAACGATTGGTTTTTTGCGCCGCTTTCATCTGCCTTGCCTTTGATCCGGGATGGCAAATTGCAAGCCCTGGCGGTGAGCACCCCGCAGCGAAACGCCGCCTTGCCACAAGTGCCCACCACGGTGGAAGCGGGCGTTGCAGGCTCAGACTATGTTTTCTGGGTTGGCATGATTGCCCCGGCCGCCACGCCCGCGACCCTCCTGCGGCAACTGAATGAAGAGGCCATCAAAGCCCTGGCTTCCCCGGAGGTCAAAGAGCGGCTCAACAAACTAGGCGCAGACCCGATGCCCATGTCGCCAGAGGCATTCAATGCATTCATTCGCTCCGAGATGAACGCCGCAGCCGTGATTGCCAGAGCTGCAGGCCTCAAAGCCAACTAAGCGCATGCATGCATGGGGTCAGGTCTTGAGTTTTGCCTTTTTTCTGTGGATAACTTTGCTTTATTGACCACGACTGAAGTTATCCACAGAAAAAAGGCAAAACTCAAGACCTGACCCCCACCCCTCCCATTTGCCAAAAGTAACTAAGTAGTTATGATGTGCCAATCAGACTCAAATGGAGGTTCGCATGAGCATGCACACTCCCGGAATGGAAAGTCAGCATGAGGCCTTGGCAGCGCTGTCTTCGCGCTATGTGAATGTTGAAGCGCTGGCTTGGCAAGACACCCCTTTTCCCGGCATACGCATCAAGGTGTTGATGCAAGACCCGCAAACGGGCTTGCAAACTGTCTTGACCGAAATGGCGCCTGGCGCCGTGCTGACCGATCATGAGCACACCCAAGTCGAACAAAGCTGGGTGCTGCAAGGCAGCCTGGTGGACCATGAGGGCGAGGTGACCGCGGGCAATTACGTCTGGCGCCCAGCTGGCAGCCGGCACACCGCTCATGCGCCGAATGGCGCGCTGGTCCTGGGTTTTTTCTTGCAGCCCAACCGTTTTTACTGATTCCATTGAAAGTAAGGCATGAAATTCGGAGATTTCGTCAAAGTCAAATCCTTGGCCAGTCCGGCAGGATTCAAAGAAAATTTGCAACGCCTGGGCTTGGACATGCCTTGCGATGAAGAGTTGGAGTCCGGCCCAGGCTCGGTCATGGCGCAACCCCTGAAGGTCGGCCCTTTCACTGTGGGTAACCGGTACGCCGTTCATCCGATGGAAGGCTGGGATGGCGAGGCCGATGGCCGCCCCACCGACAACACCCGTCGGCGCTGGCGCCACTTCGGTCTTTCCGGCGCCAAAATGATTTGGGGTGGCGAAGCAGTGGCTGTGCGCCACGACGGCCGCGCCAATCCGCGGCAGCTCGTCATGAACGAGAAAACCCAATCGGATATTGCAGGCTTGCGCCAAACTTTGGTGCAAGCACACCGTGAAGCCATGGGCGATGACAAAGATTTGGTCATAGGTTTGCAACTGACGCACTCTGGCCGTTTTTGCAAACCCAACGATGACGCCCGCATGGAGCCGCGCGTGCTCTATCACCATCCACTGTTGGATGGCAAGTTCGGTCCCAAAGAAAACATCGTGGTCATGACCGATGGTGACATTCGCCAGTTGATCGATGACTTTGTGATCGCTGCCAAGCGCGCCTGGGATTGCGGTTTTCAATTTGTCGACCTCAAGCACTGTCATGGCTATTTGGGCCATGAATTTTTATCTGCCAAAACACGCGAGGGCGACTACGGCGGCTCCATGGCCAACAGAACGCGGTTCCTGCGCGAGTTGGCTCAGGGCATTCGCGCCGAAGTGCCGGGCATGGCGCTGGGCGTGCGGCTGTCTGCCATCGACTTTCTGCCCTACAAACCCGACCCTGCTTTGTCAGATGCCGAATCGCTAGGGCCTGGCATTCCGGTGGATGCCGCCGCGGCATTGCCCTACCTTTACGGTTTTGGCACCGATGCGTCAGACCCCACCCAAATCCGCGTCGACGAAACAGCGGAATTCTTGCAAGCGATGACCGAACTCGATATTCCGCTGATCAACATCACCATTGGCAGTCCCTATTACACGCCCCATGTGACCCGGCCCGCGCTGTACCCGCCCTCGGATGGTTACCAGCCGCCTGAGGACCCGCTGGTCGGTGTGATGCGGCACCTTGCCTTGGTGCGAGACCTGAAAAAACAATTTCCACACATGTGTTTTGTTGGCAGTGGCTACACCTATTTGCAAGAGTTTTTGCCCTATGTGGCACAAGCCGTTGTTCGTGAAGGCTGGACCGACCTGGTGGGTTTGGGGCGCATGATGCTGTCCTACCCTGAGCTGGCGGCCGATGTCTTGGCCGGTCGGCCCATGCAGCGAAAGCGCTTGTGCCGAACCTTCAGCGATTGCACCACCGCACCGCGCAATGGCATGGTGTCTGGCTGCTATCCCCTGGATGCCCATTACAAGAAATCGCCGCAAATGATTCGCCTGACCCAGGTAAAGAAAGACGCCAATTTGGCTTGAAGGCCCCATGACAACCCGTGCCAAAGCCACCGCCGTCCGAGATCCTGAGCAAAGCCGCGCCAGAATTTTGAAGGCGGCCCGCGAGGAGTTTGCCCGCCATGGGCTGGGTGGCGCGCGTGTGGATCGAATTGCAGAAAGTGCGGGCATCAACAAGCGCATGCTTTACCACTACTTTGGCAACAAGGATGCCTTGTTCCGGGTCGTGCTGGAGGAAAACTACGCGCACAAACGCGACTCAGAGCGTGCGCTGGAATTGGAAAAAGACGACCCGCGGGAAGCGATACGCAAATGGGTGACGCTGACCTGGAATTACTACATTGCGCACCCCGAATTCTTGAATTTGTTGAACAGTGCGAATTTGCATCATGCACGCCATGTCCAGGCCTCGACCGAAGTCAAAAAAATGCGGGCACCCTTTGTCAAGATGATGGGCGCTGTGCTAGAAAAAGGCGTTCGCCAAGGCGTGTTTCGCGAAGGCGTCGACCCGGTCCAGATGTACATCACGATTGCTGGCATGTCGTATTTTTACCTTTCCAACCAGCACACCTTGTCGGCCATCTTTGGCCGATCACTGCTCAGCCCGCGTGCCAAAAAAGAGCGCCTGGACCACATGATTGACGTGGCTTTGTCATACCTGGAGCGGCGCTGACATGAGCTTGCCCAATTTCTTTCAGGATGTCGCTCATTTGGAGCAAGTCATGAGCGCTCCCTCTGAAGAGCTGTCCAAAGAGTTGAGCGAGCTTGAGGGCGATATTCTGATACTGGGTGTTGGCGGCAAAATGGGCCCAACGCTTGCGCGCATGGCCAAGCTTGCGGCACCCCAAAAGCGCGTCATTGGCGTGGCCCGATTTTCCGAGCCTGGTTTGCAAGCGCGTTTGAGCGCGTACGGTATCGAATGCATCAGCTGCGATTTGCTGTCACGCGAGGCCTTGGCAGCCTTGCCAGATGTTGCCAATGTGGTCTTCATGGCCGGAAGAAAATTTGGCTCCCAAGGCAGCGAATGGCTGACCTGGGCGATGAACACCCACTTGCCCGCCTTGGTGGCCGAGCGCTACAAGTCTTCGCGTATCGTGGCGTTCTCCACGGCCTGTGTTTATCCGTTTGTATCGGTGCAGGGACCAGGCGCACATGAGTCACTAGCGCCCACACCTGTGGGGGAATACGCTAACTCCTGTGTCGGCCGTGAGAGGATGTTCGAGCATTTTTCCCACCAATACCAAACCCCTGGGCGCTTGATTCGCCTGTCGTACGCAATCGACATGCGCTATGGTGTTTTGCATGATTTGGCACAACTCATCTACGCTAACCAACCCGTCTCACTGGCGATGGGCCATGCCAATGTGATCTGGCAAGGCGAAGCCAACGAGCGAAGCTTGCGCGCTTTGACAAAGTGCACCACCCCCACAACAGGTCTCAATCTGTCTGGCCCCATGATTTCGATTGCAGACGCGGCCAGGGGCTTGGCCAGCAGGCTAGGCAAAGACCTCTCGTTCATTGGCGTTGAGGCGCCAACTGCCTGGTTGGTGGATTGCACCGAAGCCAATGCCTATTGGGGCACACCTGAAGTCAATCTGGAGCGCATGCTGGATTGGACGGCCGACTGGGTACTCAAGGGTCAGGCCAGTTTGAACAAACCTACCCATTTTGAGGTTCGCGATGGTCAGTACTGATGCCTCGTTGACACTGTTGCGTCAGGGCACTGTCATTCCTGCGCATCTGTTGGCATTGAACGCGCAGCGGCAACTGGATACACAACGCCAGCGTGCCTTGACCCGGTATTACCTGGACGCAGGGGCGGGCGGTGTGGCTGTAGGCGTGCATTCCACGCAATTTGCCATTCGGGAGTTTGGCATGTACCGCCCGGTGCTGGAATTGGCCATGGCCACCGCCAGGCAGTGGGAGCCCTTGGGTGGGAAACGCCCTCTGGCTATGGTGGCGGGGCTGGCCGGTCCGACCTCACAAGCTGTCAAAGAGGCCGAGTTGGCACGTGACATTGGCTACCACGCGGGCTTGCTCAGCTTGGCAGCCATGCGTTCTGCTTCAGAGGACGAGTTGCTGGAACATTGTCGGCAAGTTGCAGGCCGTTTGCCTTTGGTGGGTTTTTACCTGCAGCCTGCTGTCGGCGGTCGTATTTTGTCAGCCTCTTTTTGGGAACAATTTGCCCGCATTGAGCAGGTGGTGGCGATCAAGATCGCTCCCTTTCACCGCTACCGGACCCTCGATGTGGTGCGTGGCGTGGTGGCGGCCGGTGCCGAAGAACGCATCACGCTGTACACCGGCAACGATGACCATATCGTGCTGGATTTGGTGACACCCTTCACGGTCATGCGGGACGGCCAGGCAGTGACGGTGCGCATTCGAGGTGGTTTGCTAGGCCATTGGAGCGTCTGGACGCGGGCTGCAGTCGCGCTCTTTGAACGGTGCCGCAACGAGGCAGGGCAGACTGGCGTGACGGCAGAGTTGATGGCGCTGGATTCACAGGTGACCGACTGCAACAGCGCTTTTTTTGATGTGGCCAACGACTTTGCCGGTTGCATTGCGGGATGTCATGAAGTGTTGCGCCGGCAAGGTTTGCTGAACGGGATCTGGTGCCTTGATCCCCGGGAAGGACTCAGCCCTGGGCAAGCTGAAGAAATCACACGGGTGACACACGCGTATCCGCACCTGAGGGATCATGATTTTGTGCAACAAAACCTAGAGCGCTGGCTAACCTAAAGCGCCTTCTGTTTTTCATTTCAATGTTCAACCTAGGAGACTTACCATGAAAAAACGTCAATCGTTCAAATGCCTGGTGGCGGCTCTGGGCTTCGGCCTGGGCTTGTCGGGCATCGCTTTCGCCCAAGCCACCTGGAAGCCGAACAAACCCATCAACCTGATCGTTCCCTGGGCGGCCGGTGGATCGACTGATCAAGTCAGTCGAATTGCCGCTGCAGAAATCGAAAAAGTGCTGGGCCAAAAAATTGTGGTGGTGAACCAGCCCGGCGCAGCCGGTTCCATTGGCACCAAGAATGCATGGGAGGCACCGCGCGACGGTTACACCTGGACAGCAGGCGCTGCGCAAGACTTGGGTGCCTACCAGTCGCTGGGTATGCTGAATGCTGGCATCAAGGAATGGCATCTGTTCTTGCATGTTGCCAACATCCCGGTGATCAGCGTGAATCCTGGGACACCTTATCAGAATGCACGCCAGTTGTTAGATGCGATGAAGACGAAATCAGACCTCAAGGTTGCAACCGCCGGTGTGACCTCGGGGGGGCATAACGCGATGGAAGCGATTGCCCAGGCGGCGGGTGTGAAATATCGGCACGTGACCTACGACGGTGGCAATCCAGCCGTGGTCTCCACCGTGTCTGGGGAAACCGACATCACCACCCAACTCGCTGTGGAGCAGGCTGAAATGATTCGTGGCAAGCGCTTGCGTCCGTTGGCCACTGTCTCGGACAAGCCTCTTGAAATCGAAGGCTTCGGCACGATTGAGCCTATTTCGAAAACATTGCCTGGCTTCAAGTCTGCAGCCAATTATTTTGGAATATTCATTCCAAAGGGCGTTCCTGCTGAAGTGGTGGCAACCGTCGAGAAAATTTGGGCTGACCACATCATGCAAAACGAAGCCATCAAAAAATATGCAGTGAACCGCGGCGCATTTTTCGGCCCATCCTCTGGTGACGCGGCGCAAGCCAATGCTTTCCCTGCGGTTCAAGCAAATGCCTGGTTGCTGCACAGTGGCGGCAAAACCAAAGTGGCGCCTGACACGGTGGGCATTCCCAAGCCATGAGCATCGAGATCGAGGACGATGCACCTGTCCCACCCCGCAGTGACCTGTACGCTGCGCTGGTGTGGATGGTGTTCGGCGCTGCGGTAGCTGTCGGCGCCTGGCGCATGGATCGGCTAGAAAAACTGCACATCAACCCTTATGAAATTCCCGGATTGGTACCCTTTGTCCTGGGAGTGACCATTCTGCTGCTGGGGTGTGTGCTGGCGCTGAGGTCTTTACGCCAGGGGGCTTTGACCGCACCTGACCCCGCTCAGGTGCGTGATCCCGTACTGCTGCGGCACATGGCCTGGGTGTTTGGTCTGATGTTGCTGTACTCGCTGGTTCTGGTGGGATCGGGCATTTCTTTTTGGCTGGCCACCTTTCTCTTTGTCACTGCGTTCATCGGTATTTTGGACCGCCAGCGTCAAATCGAGCTTGGTCGAACCTCGGCACAACAGTGGGCCCGAGCATGTGCCTATGCCGCAGTCTGGAGTGCCTTGGTCTCTCTGTCTTTTGAGCACATCTTTCTGGTTAGGTTGCCCTGATGTTTGATGGACTTTTTGCCTTTGGCCACTCCATCGTCTCTTTCATGACGCTGGAGTCTATTTTCTTCGCCTTGGCTTCTTGTTTGGTAGGTGTGATCATCGGCGCTTTGCCCGGCTTGACAGCTACCATGGGCGTGGCGCTGATGACCACCTTGACCATCAAGTTGCCATCCAACCAGGCATTGTTGATTCTGATCTGTACCTATGTAGGCGCCATCTACGGCGGTAGTCGCAGCGCAATCTTGTTGAACATTCCAGGAACACCGGCATCCGCTGCCAGTTGCCTGGATGGCTATGCCTTGGCGCGTCAAGGGCATGCAGGGCGCGCCATGGGCATTGCCACCACCGGGTCGGTCATGGGCACGCTGATTGGCATGTTCTTTTTGGCTTGGTTCACTCCCTTGCTCGGCGACCTGGCCTTGAAGTTCGGTGCCTACGAGTTTTTTTGGTTGGCTGTGTTTGGCGTGATCATTTCGGCGACGCTGAGTGGCGGTGATCCCTTGAAGGGATGGATCAGCGGCATCACGGGCCTGTTCATCGCCACCATTGGTCAAGACGGCATTCATGCCTATGAACGGTTCTCGTTTGACAACCGTGATCTGGCCGGTGGTTTTGCCCTTGTGCCGGCTTTGGTGGGCGCGTTTGGATTTGCCGAAGTGCTGGTCGCGATGAAAGAGCGGCGTCCCGTGCCGCAAATCAACCCCTTCGACACCGTCATCCCCAAGGTGATGGATGTGTTGCGCTATTGGAAAACCATTTTGCGCTCTGGCGTCATTGGTACCTTCATTGGCATTGTGCCGGGCGTCGGTGAAGATGTCGCTGCCTGGTCATCCTATGCCGCAGCAAAAAGAGCCAGCAAAGAAAAAGAGAAATTCGGCAAAGGCTCCATTGATGGCTTGATGGCCGCCGAAACAGGCGACAACGCCTGCGTACCTGGAGCCATTATTCCAGTGCTGACCTTGCAAGTGCCTGGCTCAGCGCCGGCTGCGGTGCTGATGGCTGCCATGCTTATCCATGGCGTCAAGCCCGGGCCCATGATCATGATCGAGTCCCCACAGTTTGTTTACGATGTGGTGGCCATGATGCTGATTGCAACCATCGGGATTTTTATCTACGGCTTGGTCCTGACAAAGTTGTTGGTGCAAGTTTTGCGCGTACCTACCACCATCATTGTGCCGATGCTGTTTGTGCTTTGTGTCGTGGGCACTTACGCTCTGTCCTCGCGCTTGTTTGATGTCTGGACGATGCTTCTGTTTGGCGTCTTGGGCTATGTCTTGCGGAAGTACCAATTTCCAGTTGCGCCCATGGTGTTGGGCATCGTACTGGGCGACCTGATGGAAAAAAGCCTTCGCCGGGGCCTGGTGCTTTCAGATGGTGATCTGCTGCCCTTCATTTCACGCCCCATATCAGCCGTTTTGTTTGCAGCCATTGTCATCACAGTGATCTTGCGCATTCCCAAAGTTCGCCAGTGGCTGAAAATGGACACGGCGTCATGATGCTTTCGCTTTGCAATGAAGTGCTGGGGCACCTGCCCTTTGAAGACCAGTGTCGGTTGGCGAAATCGCTGGGCTATGGTGGCCTTGAGTTGGCGCCCTTTACGGTGAGTGCGGATCCCTCTGGCATGACGATGGCGCAGGCTCGGCAATTGGCCCACATCGCCCAAGACCACGGCCTGGTCATCACCGGCTTGCATTGGTTGCTGGTCAAGCCTGAAGGCCTGTCGATCACCCATCCCGATGCCGCCGTGCGCCAACGCACCGTGGACTTTATGCAATTCCTTTGCGAGCTGTGTGCGGCGATGGGTGGGCGCTATTTGGTGCATGGCTCGCCCAAGCAACGCCTCATTCACGATGGCGATACCCATGCCGTGGCCCTGGCGCGTGCCACCGACTGTTGGGCGCTGGCAGCGCAAGCGGCGCAGCGCGCCGACGTGACCTACTGCATTGAGCCCTTGTCTGCCGATCAAACGCCGTTGGTGAATACCTTGGCTCAAGCCGCTGCCGTCGTTCAATCTGTCAACCATCCGCATTTGCGAACCATGCTGGATACCAGTTCGGCTGGCTTGGCAGAGTCGGTCCCCTTGCCGGATTTGATTGACCAATGGTTTCCCACGGGTTGGGTGGCCCATGTGCAGTTGAATGACCCGAACCGCCGTGGGCCAGGTCAGGGCACGATGGCTTTTGGTCCCATTTTGGCCGCCCTGAAACGACAAGGCTACAAGGGTTCGTTGGCGGTTGAACCTTTCGACTATGTGCCAGATGGCTTGGGCTGTGCGGCGCGTGCAGCGGGCTATCTGCAAGGACTTTGGGAGCAACTGGCATGAGTCATTCAAACGCACCCGAATTCCGCGTCTGCGACATCGAACTCCTGGAAATACCGGTCACCTTGCGCATGCCCTTTCGTTTTGGGGTGGTCACCTTGCGTCGCTGTTTTCAGGCCTTTGTGCGCACGCGCATTGAGACAACTTCGGGCCAAACCCAATGGGGTGCCGCTGCCGAAATGGTGGTGCCCAAGTGGTTTGATAAAAATCCTGCTTTGACAGATGCTGACAACTTTGAGCAAGAACGCAGCGTCTTACGCATGGCCAAAGACGCCTACCTGAGCGATGCCCGGGGCACGACCGCTTTCGGCCATTTCGCGCGTCACCATCACGCCCACCAGAAAAGGTGTGAAAGTTTGGGATTCAATCCTTTGCTGGCCAGTTATGGCCCGGCGCTGATCGACCGTGCGATCTTGGACGCCTTGTGCCGCATGACCGGCACCTCTTTTTACCAAGCCATCCAGGCCAACTTGCCTGGCATCAGCGACGCCATGCCTGAATTTGCAGCTTTAGGCATGGAAGCCTTTTTAAATCAGCTCAAGCCTGCGCAGCAGATGGCGGCCCGCCACACGGTGGGTTTGCTCGATGCCATCACTCGGGCCGATGTCACCGAGCCGGTGAATGATGGTTTGCCGGAGACGCTGGAGGAAGTCGTCAAGGTTTACGGCCACCGCTATTTCAAGCTGAAAGTCAGCGGCCAGCTCGATACCGACCTGGACCGCCTGACGGCCATTGCCTCGGTGCTGGATCGCATACCGCAAGGCTACCGATCTTCTCTGGATGGCAACGAGCAATACCCTGATGCCCAAAGCATGGGCGAATTGCTGCAACGCATGCGGGCCACCCCTGCTTTACAGCGCATGTGTGAAAGCATTTTGTTCATCGAACAACCTATTGCACGGCAACATGCTTTGTCAGCCGATTTGACCCGTGTCAGTCTGGGCTGGCCGGTCATCATTGACGAGTCCGACGGCTTGCTGGATGCGTTTGTGCATGCCAGAGCCTGCGGATACAGCGGTATCTCAAGCAAGACCTGCAAGGGCGTGTACCGCTCATTGTTGAATGCCGCCCGGTGTGCGAGCTGGAATGCGCAAGAAGGCCGTCAGCGCTTCTTCATGTCGGGTGAAGACCTGACCGTGCAGGCGGGCTTGTCGGTGCAACAAGATTTGGCGCTGGTCAACTTGCTGGGCATCACCCATGTCGAGCGCAACGGTCACCACTATGTCAATGGCTTGGCCTCGCGCCCAGAGGCTGAGCAAGCGGCATTCTTAAAAGCGCACCCGGACCTTTACACCCAAAGCCATGGCGCCGTGCGCTTGAACATTCAGGCGGGACAGATTCAATTGGCCAGCACAGCTTGCACTGGTTTTGCCAGCGCGGTTTTGCCAGACTTTTCCGCCATGTACCCCCTCGGACATTGTCCTTCCCCTTGACATCAGCATGACCACTTCACTGACGCTCGTCAATTCTCAGGGCCAGCTTGAAAGCTATCGCTTGCAAGGCGTCCCCACTGTCGCCCAGCCCCTGCAGCCATTCAATCGCATCGCCTACTCCGCAGCGCACGTCGTGGCGGATGCGCGCGCGCCCGCAGACCCGTGGCTCACTGCCGCCGTGGATTGGGACGCCACCTTGGCATACCGACACCATCTCTGGTCGCTGGGCTTGGGTGTGGCCGAAGCCATGGACACGGCACAACGCGGGATGGGCTTGGATTGGGCCGCTTCGCGAGAATTGATTCAGCGCACCTTGCAGGCGGCGCGTACTGTGCCCGGCGCCCGTGTGGCCAGCGGCTGCGGCACCGATCATTTGGATTTGACTTCGGTCAAGACGCTGGACGATGTCATCCGCGCCTACGATGAGCAAATCGAGGCCATCGAAAGCATGGGCGGGCAGTTGATCATCATGGCCAGCCGCGCGCTGGTGAAGGTGGCGCGATCACCCTCCGATTATGAAAAGGTCTATGACCATATCCTGTCGCAAGTTCGCGCGCCGGTGATCTTGCATTGGCTGGGTGACATGTTCGATCCGCAGTTGAGTGGCTACTGGGGTGACCGTGATTTGGACAAGGCCATGGCAACGGCGCTGGACGTGATACGAGCGCATGCCAGCAAGGTGGATGGCATCAAAATTTCGCTGCTCGACAAAGACCGTGAAATTGCGATGCGGCGGCAATTGCCCAAAGGCGTGCGCATGTACACCGGCGATGATTTCAATTACGCCGAACTGATCGCCGGGGACATGCAAGGCACGGAAGAGGTTCATCACCACAGCGATGCCTTGCTGGGTATCTTCGACGCCATTGCCCCCGCGGCAAGCGCTGCACTCAGCGCGTTGGCGCAAGGTCATACCGAACAGTTTCACGCCATCCTGGCGCCAACCGTGCCGCTGTCACGCTTGATTTTCCAGGCACCCACCCGGTTCTACAAGACCGGGGTGGTCTTCATGGCTTGGCTCAATGGCCATCAGTCCCATTTTGTGATGGTCGGCGGTCAGCAAAGCGCACGCTCCCTCCCGCACCTGTGCGAAATCTTCCGTTTGGCCGACCAAGCCAACCTCTTGCACCAACCCGACCTCGCCACCCAACGCATGCGCCACTTACTCTCAACCTACGGCGTCTTGTAAATGGGGTCAGGTCTTGAGTTTTGCCTTTTTTCTGTGGATAACTTATGCGCTGGCCAACAGTTGAAGTTATCCACAGAAAAAAGGCAAAACTCAAGACCTGACCCCATTAGCCGATCTATAAGCATCTTTGTCGTGGAGACGGTACATGCTTGTGATCGAAAAAGTGCAGCTGGATCGCATCAAGATCAACAATGATCTGCAGTTGCTCGAAAAAATGACCATTGGGGACAGCCTTTATTTTGATGATTTGAAGAAAGCTCAAAGTATTCGCAGTCTCAGTTATTACTTTGTTCGCTCGCGTGCCCTGCGTTGGAAGTTCACTTTCCGCAAAATGGACAATGGATGGCGCATTATTCGCATTGTTTGAGGTTCGTCACGGGTTGATTTTTTTTGCGCTGAAAGTGTAAAGAGTGCAAAGAGTGTAAAAAACGCTAAAGTTTTCCAACTTCCTGCATCTCCGGTCTTAGCATTGGTCTTGAGTGGCCCCTCATGGGTCAACGAAAGGTTCCACGATGCTGAGTCTGAACACCAACATCGACGCTTTAAAGGCAGGTCTAGCGCTGCAAACGGCCACGGCCAAATACACCCAAGCGGCAGAGCGCATCAGTACAGGTTTGCGGATCAACAGTGCCAAAGATGACCCGGCAGGACTGGGACTTGCCAATCGGTTGAAAGCAAAGCTTGGCAGCTTTACCAAGGCGGTTGACAACGTCAACCAAGGCATTGCCATGGTCCAGACCGTCGACAGTTCTTTGAAAAACATTGTTTCAAACCTCTCTGCCATGCGCAGTTTGGCGTTGTCCTCTGCCTCGGGTACCACCTTGGCGTCTGATCGCGCGGTCAACCAAACGCAATTTGCCTCTTATCTTGCGGAAATCAACAGCATCGTTGCTGCCACGAATTACAACGGGAAAAATTTGCTGGACGGCAGCACACCCCAAGTTGTTCTGCAAACAGACACACAAGCCAACAGCACGCTGTCACTTTCCTTCTCGACCGCCTTGACCAGTACCCTGGGGGAGAATGGCCCGTTGGCCTTAACCTCTTTGGGGAATCCCACCACAGCCTTGGCATCCGGCGATTTGGTCATCAATGGTTACAGCGTGGGACCTTCGCTGGCTGCGGATGACACATTGTCTTTTAGTGGCAACAGTGGCAGTGCAATTGCCAAGGTCGCGGCCATCAACCGTACGGCTGGTCTGGAAAATATTGTTGCCGCTGCGGGCACCACCACTGCCTCGGGCTCTGCCATGACAGCGCTTGGCGGCAATGTCACCGGCACCGTGACCGTGAATGGTGTCGCCATTAATCTCAGCCTCTATGCGGCTAATACAACGGCAACCAACCGAGCGGCCGTGGTGACACAAATTAACGCGCAGTCAGGCCAGACCAATGTCCGCGCAACGGACAGCGGTGATGACACACACGGCGTCATTCTGACGGCTGCCGATGGCAGAAATATCACAGTCTCTTATGCAGGTTTGACGACCGCAAACACCGGCCTGGCTGCCGCAGGAACCTACAGTGGGAATTACTCGCTGCGCAGCCTGACTGGGGGCGCTCTCACCTTGAGTCAGCAAGTGAGCGGCAACATTGCCAATTCGGGTTTTGTAGCAGGCACTTATCAAGCCAAGCAAGCACAAGTGTCGACCGTTGTAAGGTCGGGTTCTCAGGCTGCACCGGCGACACTGACCGGCGCTGATCTAGTCATCAACGGATACGCCATTCGTGCAGCACAGGGCAGTGACGATAGCGCAACCGTTGCGACCACCACCTCTTCGACCAAAGCCTCGAGTGCGATTGCAATGGCTGCAGCCATCAATGACAGTTCGCGACTCACAGGGGTGACCGCAGTCGCGAATCCGAATGTACTGACTGGCACTGGTTTTGCTGCAGCCGATGTTGATACCTTGTTTATCAATGGTCAAACATTGACGGTCGCGCTTAACAACACATCGACATTGAGCGATGTCGTGGGTTACATCAATGGCGCCAGTGGCTCCACGGGTGTGATCGCCAGCAACAACGGCAGTGGCATCACCTTGACTGCGGCTCAGGGACAAAATATTTCCCTGGGACTGAGCAATGCCGGTGTGTCTGTAAACGGTTCGGCGATTGGCCTGGGAAACATCGGCTTGACCGGGGCAGGTGCAAACACCAACGACGCCATGACCTATGTGTCTACCGTGAAGCTGAAGTCAGATGCGGTTTTTACGGTGGCTTCCGGCACGGCAGGCAAAACCAATTTTGAAAATTTAGGCTTCAAGGAAGGTACATTCGGCGGAGCCAGTGATGCAAAAATGGTTTCCAGTGCAGATGTATCGACGGCTACCAAAGCCACAGCCGCTTTATCTGTCATCGACAGTGCCATTGACATGGTTTCCGGGTTCCAGGCACGTACGGGTGCGCAATTGAATCGTTTGGACTATCGAAAGACATTCCTCTCGGACCAGAAAATCAACACCACGAAAGCCTATAGCAGCGTCATGGATGCCAATTACGCAGAGGAAACCGCGAATTTGGCCTCCTCAGAAATTTTGAAAAACGCAGCAACAGCCATCTTGGCGCAAGCTAACCTGAACAAAGACATCGTCAGCTATCTGTTGAAAATGAAGTAGGCACACATGCTCTTGCGCAGAGTGATGCAGGTCCGTAAGATCGGACAAATCATTGACTCATCTGCTTTAGTGTGTATGGTTTCACTTAATAAGTCCCTGACATCCCTCTTGCTTGTTTGCGCAACGCTCTGCGGCTGTGCGCAAATGTCCTCTTACAGTCAGAGTGACGCAGGTTGGACCACGCTGTTTGATAGCGGCAGCAACCTCAATCAATGGACGCTGGTGGGAGATGCCAACTGGCGAATTCAAGAGGGCATGCTGCAGGCAGACTTTTTGCGCGGAAAGGTTCCCAGCTACCTGGTGACAAAGTCCACCTACCAGAATATGGAAATCCGAGCTGAGATCTGGGTCGACGATCAGACCAACAGCGGCATTTTCATTCGCTGCCAGCAAGCGGACAAGATCAGCGCAGACACCTGTTACGAAATCAATATCTGGGATACACGTCCCGATCCCTCGTATGGCACCGGCGCCATTGTCGATGTTGCCAAAGTGTCTCCTATGCCGCGCGCGGGTGGACGATGGAATACTTTGGAAATTTCTGCGCAAGGTGACCAATTGGTCGTTAAGTTGAATGGGCAAGTTACCGCGCAAGCCCGAGACGCCAAACATTCCAAAGGCTATCTGGCATTGCAATATGGCAGTGGGATTGTCAAATTCCTTAAAGTGCGAATTCGCGCGTCTTGAGGTTTTCATGGCGTTTCAATCGATTTCACGGCGTCATGTGGTCACATGGCTAGCTGCTAGCGCGGCTTCCATTCAAGGGTATGCGCAGTCCAACGCTGGGCCCGTGCGACTGGTCGTGCCGTTTACGCCCGGAACCGGCATTGACCTTATCGCAAGGACGCTGGGCCCCAAACTGTCACTCAAACTCAATCGGCCCGTCGTAGTAGAAAACCGGGTCGGCGCCTCCGGCAACATTGGCACCGAAGCTGTGGTGCGAGCTGCGCCTGATGGCGCAACCCTTTTGGTGAGCGTCAACACCTTGGTGATGAATCGGAGCTTGTACCCTCATCTTAGCTTTGACCCTGTCAACGACCTGGAGCCCATTTCTCAAACCAGTTGGGGACAGCTGTTGCTGGTCACTCACCCTCAGTCGGGCTGGCGCACAGCCGCAGAATGGGTGCAAGCAGCCCGCCAGAAGCCGGGACAGATGAACTACGCCTCGCCCGGCGTGGGAACGCCGCATCACCTCTCGATGGAATTGCTCAAAAACGCATCCAAAATTTTTTTGGTGCACATTCCTTACCGAGGCACGGGCCCTGCAGTAACGGATCTTTTGGGTGGACAAGTCGACGCCATGTTTTTACCGATTCATGTGGCTTTGCCACACATCCGGTCAGGCCGACTGACTGCCTTGGCCATTGGCAGCAACAAGCGCAGCGCTTTGTTGCCCGACCTGCCAACGTTGGCTGAACAGCGCCTTGGCGATGTCAATGTGGACATGTGGTTTGGCGTGTTTGCTCCCAAAGGAACACCCTCCGAAACCATTCAGCTTTTGAATCGGGAAATCAACCTGTTACTGAGCGGAGAAGACGTGAAAAAAGCTTTTCTCTCGCAGGGCATGGATCCCCGCGGAGGCACTTCTCAGGAGTTTGCGCTCTTGGTGCAGCGCGATGCAGAGCGTTGGGCTCGTATCGTGAAAGAGCAGGGTATCAAGGCCGAATAAGGGTGCCACGAAGGAGCTTCAAACAGAAGATGACATCAGGTCAACCTGCATCGGGTCATAGGGATACAGCCAATTGTTGCGGGAGGCTGCAATGTTGCGATCCTTGAAGGCCTGCTTCATTTCTTGCGCATCCGAAATGTGGTACAGATCGGCCATTTCGCTGGACTCATGCACGACGCGAGCCGCACGAGGTGAGCGGTGCTTTTCATAGATTTTCAGCGCATCGGCAAGTGGCATGTCAAGCGATAGGACCCGGCTGAGCACGGCAGCATCCTCGATGGCCATGGCCGCACCTTGTGCCATGTAGGGCAAAGTGGGGTGGACCGCGTCGCCCAACAAGGCGACGCGCTGCGTGGTCCATGTCATGACGGGCTGGCGGTTGTTCAATGCCCAGCGAAAGCACTGGTCTTTGTCGGCAGCCTCGATCACCGCGCGCACCATCGGATGCCAACCTGCGTAGTCTTGATCGAGCTCGGTCCAGGGCTTGCGTGCCGTCCACGACTCTTCTTCCCAAGGACGCTCGACGCAACCCACGAAGTTGAGGACGCGACCGGCGCGCATGTAATACATCACCGCATGATTTTGGGGGCCGCACCAAATGGTGGAGGCGATCGGCGGGCGGAGTTCGGACGGTATCCGCTCAGTAGGGATAGCCAGTCGCCAGGCGACTTGTCCTGTAAACACCGGGGGCTGTGCGTCAACGACATGCTGACGTACCACCGACTTGATGCCGTCGGCGCCAATCACCAGGTCGGCATGCGCGGACGAGCCGTCGGCAAAGTGAATGGTGGCACCTGTGTCGACTTCGCTCACATGCGAGGCGCGGGCGCCGAGTTGAATAGCCTGGTGGTCCAAGCCTTGAACAATAGACAGCAAAGCCGAGTGCAAATCAACCCGGTGAATTTGGTAGTAAGGATGCCCATGGCGGGTTTGGTGGTCTTCACCCAGTCGAATTTCGTGCAGTAACTCGCCGGAATCAAACCGACGGAACTCAAAAGAAAGCGGTTTGACTCCGTCACGCTCCAGCGAATCGCGCAAGCCCAAGTGATAGAGCACCTTCACGGCATTGGCACTCATTTGAACTGCGGCGCCCACTTCGTGAACATTTCCAGCTTGTTCATACAAGCGAACACGGTGCCCATTTTTCATCAAACACGCCGCGGCTGTGAGTCCGCCAATCCCTGCGCCAACCATTGCAATATTCATGGGTTTCATGCTAACTGAAATCGGAAGTTGAATGAACGAAAGGGCTTTAGGGCTGTCGGTGCAGCTGGGCCTGCTCCGTGATGGCCCGGCGGCTGTCCTGCGAAAGCCGCGACAGATTTTTCAACTGCATGGTCATGCGGGGATTTTTCGCAAGGGTATCTGCGTGCCGAATCAGGTAGTCCCAATACAAGGTGGTAATGGGGCAGGCCTTGTCTCCGGTCGCCTGCGCTGGGTCATATCTGCAGCCTTTGCAGTGGTTGCTCATGCGGTCGATGTATTTTCCACTTGCCACATAGGGCTTGCTGGCCATCAAGCCACCGTCGGCGAACTGGCTCATGCCAAGCGTGTTGGGAAGTTCCACCCATTCGACGGCATCGACATACACGCCAAGGTACCAAGCATGCACTTCCTGGGGCTTGACGCCCAAAAGCAGCGCATAGAGCCCCGTGACCATCAGGCGCTGAATGTGGTGAGCGTAGCCGTGGGTCAGCGTTTGATGGATGGCATCGCGTAGGCAGGCCATCTCTGTATGACCTGTCCAGAAAAACCCAGGCAAGGCTTCGCTGGCTTGCATTTGGTTCAGCTCGACGTAGTCGGGCATGTGAGTCCAGTAAATGCCGCGAACATACTCACGCCAGCCCAAGATTTGTCGGATGAATCCTTCAACAGCAGGCAGTGGGGCATGGCCTTGGTGCAATGCTTCTGTGGCTGCCG
This sequence comes from Limnohabitans sp., assembly GCA_018882835.1. Taxonomy (GTDB): domain Bacteria; phylum Pseudomonadota; class Gammaproteobacteria; order Burkholderiales; family Burkholderiaceae_C; genus Limnohabitans. The sequence continues at coordinate 94,288 of VERE01000002.1, read as the reverse complement.
CAACGACTTCGCGCGGATTCAGTAGTTTCAGATTCAAGGCGCTGGACAGATGGGAGTGGTACAGCCAGACTTCACCCTCCCACATGGCATCTTGGTACAGGCCAAAGCTGGGCAGTCTGTGGGCAATGAATTCAGACAGCGCTTGCAGGGCTTGTGCGCGAGTGACGGGCCAGCCAAATTCGGCGACGCTGCCAGGGTGATCTGCCATTTTGCGGTTCACCAGATGCATGACTTTTTGCGTGATGTCATCCGGCTCAAAACGGCTGGGCTTGGGTAACGCTGGCGGCCCTTTTTTGCCAAAGCTGGCGCGGTTCTCGGCATCGAAGTTCCATTGGCCGCCGAGGGGTTGCTTGCCTTCCATCAAGATCCCGGTTCTCTGACGCAGCTCGCGGTAAAAAAATTCGAGTCGCAACTGCTTGCGTCCTTCCGCATGCTGCGCGAAATCGCGCACTGTGCTGAAGAAGTGGGTGTCATCGCGAATGTCCAGGGTGATTTGGTGTTCGCGGGCCACCCGCCTTAAATCTTGCAAAACCCGCCATTCGCCGGGCGCCGTCATCACGAGTTTTTCGGGGCGGTGAAGTTGGATGGCCTTTGTCAGCTCACCCGCCAGTGTCCCACTGTTGTCCTCGGCATCTAATTCGCTGTAGATGACGCGCCGGCCTTGATCGCTCATGTGCGCTGCGAAGTGACGCATGGCACTCAAGAAAACCGTTGTTCGCTGTTTGGAGGAGATGACGTGTGTTGATTCCTCTACTACCTCTGCCATCCAGAGGGCATCCCTTTCGACATCGAAACCTGTCAATGCCGAGGACGCGTCGTCCAGCTGATCTCCAAGGATCAACACCAAATGTCTTGTCGGGTTTTTCATGGGGTCAGGTCTTGAGTTTTGCCTATTTTCTGTGGATAACTACATTGGGTTTGGGTGAATCGTAGTTATCCACAGAAAATAGGCAAAACTCAAGACCTGACCCCAACGATCTGTGCTGAGCCCAGCATGATCGGTTTGACGAGAATTTTGTAAGTGTCCATGTCAAAGGCCGTCTCAGAGTAGCTTCGTGTGGCGTGATTTTGCGAGTTCGAGGTGCCCAAATAGCGCCAGTGATGGATACGATGTTTCTCAGTCCATTCGCCGTTGGTCTCTACGATGTCAATGGCACCAGAGTAGGGCCATGAATGAATTTTCATCTCCAATAGTGCCTTAAGCAGCCGTTGGTCATGCGTCGCACGATCTTCTAGTCCAACACAGGCGCCAAGGCATGCTTTGACTTGCAGTCCAAAGCATCCGCGCTTGTTCAGTTTTTCCAGGCCTAACAGCGCATGGCACAGCCCGTGGTCTCGCGCCAGTTCCCGCAGCTTTTCCTGTGCGGCACGTTGCGAGCTGAATAAGCCGTAGAGTCCGTCGGCTTGCCCGATGGCTGTGTCCTTGCTGCTGACGATTTCCGGTATGACACCCAGACCGTTGCGGCTCAAACGAATAGTGTTGGTATTTCTCAGACGCCGCAAGCGAATGTTGAACAGGGGTTGGTGTGTCTTGATCAACTGTGCTTCCAGCAGCAAGGCACCTATTTCGCCCGCCGTCTGAATGAAGTCAATACGCCGCGTCTGCGCCACCATCCTGGCTTCGTCCGGTGTACGAAGGTGAGATAAAACCCGTGCCCGGATATCGATACTTTTACCGATGTACAGCGGCAGTTGGCTCTCGCCCCAAAAGAGGTAAACCCCAGCACTGCGGGGGAGATGGTTCAGTTGTTGGACATCCATGCGACGGATCGACAGGGGGTCAGGTCTTGAGTTTTGCCTATTTTCTGTGGATAACTTCAACTGTCAGTCAGCGCATAAGTTATCCACAGAAAATAGGCAAAACTCAAGACCTGACCCCATCCCCCATCCCCCTTCAACGCCTCGTAAAGGACAGGGTGACGTCGCCGAGGTGAATTCCCCATTTGCTCATGCGGGCTTTGTTCAGCATCACGCGGTCGTTCATGAGGTACATCCAGTCATCCATGTCGACATGCAGGATGGTGCCGTCAACAGGCAGGGCCAAGGTGTAACGCCAGTTGAAGGCATTGCCTTGGGTTTGACCACGTGCAATGCCCACCACATCACCTGCTGTGCCTGTGTAAGCGCCGTTGCCTTCATGCGTCAATTTCCAAATGCGTTTTTCCTTGGTGCCATCCGAGTAGACAAAGTCTTCGTCCAGCACGCCTTTGCCATCCTGCCATTGACAATTCATTTCCACGGTGAAGCGCTTGACGACCTTGCCGTTGCGGTCGGTGAAGATTCCCCAAGCGTCGACCGTGCCATTGAAGTACGACGACAAGTCGAGCGCAGGCTTCTGGTTGGCGAAATCTTCAATGCTGGGGCTGGCACAACCGCTCAGGCTGGAAATGCCCGCTGTGCCAGCGAGACTGCTGAGGAGAAGAAGTCTACGGTTCATCATGGACAACCTTTGTGTCAGTGGAAATTTTCTGTGCCGTCCAGACCAGGACGGGAAGGGCCAGCGTCCAGGCCAAGGCCAAGATGGAAAGCTCAAAAAAGGAGCGATGCAACAACGCCGCACCCAATGCTGCGCCGGCCAGATAAGAGAGTGGTCCAAACACCAGGCCTGCCGCAGCAGCGACCCGCAACGGCAGACGTTTTAAAAACGCAAGCGATGAATTCAATGTCAAAGCGAACAAAATCCAGAGCATCCAAAGCCAAAATGGGCTGAGCACGCCCCATGCGCGACCTTCAAAATGAATCACCTCAAAAAATTGCAACAAGGTGTCGATGGCAATGCCAAGCAACAGGGCTACAAGCGCCAGTTGCATCTCTTGACGCGCAGGGCCTACCCAAAACAGGTGGGCCAACACCAGCAATCCGCAAAACAGCAGTCCCGCTGTTTCATACCCGTGCACAACGCCAAGCACGCAGGCCCACCAGCCTGCTTGAAAACCCAATGCGTTCACGATCAGATGCATCAACTTATTCTAAAAATTCGGCCCAACCTTTGGGCATAAGGGGTTGTTGCCTCGCAGACAGCCAGCCACCTGAGTGTCAAGCCGATGGAAACACCGCTGCCATGAGCTTTCGAATTTCCGGCAAATACAAAGCTTCGGCTTTTTGGGACAGGGTCACCAAGCCAAACCGGGCATTGGCTTTGAGCGGAGGATGTATCTTTAATTCCACCAGGTTTGGCGCGCAGGCCCGGATGGCCAGCAAAAGCGTGTCACTTTGCTCGGCTACTTGCACCAAATGAGAGATTTCATCGCTGCTGTAGCGGACCAGCACGTCGGGGTGGGCTTTCTCCCCGTAACGCTCGGTCAGGATGCGAGCCAATTCGTCGCTCAGGGGGGTAGAGGCCACGGGGTAACGACATAGATCCGCGAAACTGACCTTGGGTAATGTTGCCAAGGGATGGCGTTTTCTGCACATGAACGCACCTGGCATTTCTGCGATCTGGGTGACGCTCAATTCTGGCGAGGGGCGCAGCGAGCGGATGTCCACAATCAAGGCATCCACCGATCGGTCGCGCAGCATGTGTGTCAAGGCGCTGGTGTTGGCGCGCACAATGTCGACATGAAAGTTGGGAAAATGCTTGGCGAAATGCATCATGAGGGGCGCGGTCAGCATGGCCCCAGGCCCCGAACTCAACCCCAATCGGACATGGCCAACATCCTCTGAGCCCAGCACTTTTCCTGAATTTTTCAGCTGGGCAGCTTCCTCTATCAAGACTTGGCTGCGCTGCAGCACCACACGGCCAAAGGCCGTGAGCTCAATTTTTTTACCAATACGGTCGAACAGCAACTGCCCCAGCTCCTCCTCCAGCGCTTTGATGCTGCGGCTCAGCGCAGGCTGCGTCATGAAAAGCTGAGAGGAGGCCTTGACAAAAGAGCCGGCCTTGGCGAGACCGATGAAGTGGCGGAGTTGGGTCAGCGTCATGATGATCCATGCATTTTATATCATCATATATAAATTTAAAATGCATTGGACGTCATTCATCGGGACTCCTACCATCCGTTTGTCCTTGAGCGTTTCAGAACCAGGAGTTTCCTATGAAATCAGCATTGAAATCGTTTTTCTGCGTTTTGTCCGGGTTGCTGCTGGCTGGTGCCACGCTGGCGCAAACCTTTCCCAGCAAGCCAGTCACCCTGATGGTGCCCTACCCCGCGGGCGGAGTGTCCGATGTGATTGCGCGCACCCTGAACACCACCCTTGCCAAGCATTTGGGCCAGCCGGTGATCGTGGAAAACCTGGGCGGTGCCAGCGGCGGCATTGCTGCCCAAAAAGTTCTGGCCAGCCCGGCCGACGGCTACACCATTTTCCAAGGATCGCCCAACGAATTGATCCTGGCGCCCTTGTCCAATGCGGCCATCAAATACAAGAGTGAAGACTTCCGTCTCGTTCAAATGATCACGGTCAACCCTCTGGTGATGCTGGCGCGCAAAGACTTTCCTGTGGCCAACGCAGATCAATTTTTGGCCTATGCCAAAAAAGCCGCGGCCGACCGCAAGCCTGTGACCTACGCCAGCGTGGGCCCGGGATCGATGTACCACCTTCTGGGCGAGCATCTCTCGGGTTTGACGGGCATCGAAATGACGCACGTGCCCTACAAAGGCGGCGCACCGGCGATTCAAGACCTGATGGCGGGTCAGGTTGACATCATGATGACGGTCTATGGCAAGAGTTATGTGCAGATGGTGGAGGAGGGCAAGCTCAAGGCGCCCGCCGTTCTCTCCGCCGAGCGTCAGGACAATTTCAAAGGCGCCACACCTTTGAACGACACCAAAGCGCTCAAAGGCTTTGTGTTCGACATGTGGGCCGGCTTCTTTGTGCACAAGGACACGCCCGAAGCCGTGGTGCAAGTGCTGCACAAGGCTTTGAGTGAAGTCGCCAACGATCCTGCCATTCGCGCCGCCTTGGAAGCGCAAGCCATGCAGGTTCCCCGCCCACAACCGCTGGCCACCATGAGCAAGGTGTATGTCGACAACACATCACGTTATCGCGCGATCGCCAAAGCCATGAATTTGCAACCCCAGTAAGGGGAGCGCGACATGCAAGCAGCTTACCTCGGTCAATCGCTGGCGAACAGGGTCGGTGAATTCATTCAAATTCGCCGGGACCTGCATGCCCATCCCGAATTGGCCTTTGAAGAGCATCGCACGGCCAGTCTGGTCGCGCACAAGCTCCAGGCCTGGGGCTATGACGTCACCACAGGCCTGGGCGGCACTGGTGTGGTGGGCCGCTTGCGTCGTGGTCAGGGTTCCAAGACCATGGGCATTCGGGCAGACATGGACGCCTTGCCCATTGCCGAACAGGGCACGATGCAATGGAAAAGCACAAGGCCAGACAAGATGCATGCCTGTGGCCACGATGGCCACACGGCCACCTTGCTTGCCGCCGCGAAGTGGATTGCCGAAGAAGTTGAGTTTGATGGCACGCTGAACCTGATTTTTCAGCCGGCAGAAGAGGGCGCAGGCGGCGCAGTGCGCATGATGGCCGATGGCCTGTTCGAAAAATTTCCCTGTGACGCCATCTTTGCATTGCACAACATGCCCGGTGTACCTGCAGGCCAATTTGTGTTTCGCCAGGGACCCACGATGGCCTCCAGCGATAACGTCACCATCCGCTTGCAAGGCATGGGCGGCCATGGGGCCATGCCGCACCGGGCCATCGATTCGGTGGTCGCTGGCGCTTCCATCGTCATGGCCTTGCAAACCATTGTGGCGCGCAATGTCGACCCCTTCGAAACGGCCGTCGTTACCGTGGGGGCTTTTCAATCTGGCGATGCCCACAACGTGATCCCTGACGAGGCTGTCTTGAAGCTGAGCGTCAGGGCCTTGAGCCCGCAGGTTCGTACCCTATTGAAAGAACGGATTTTGGAATTGGTGAATTTGCAAGCCACAAGCTACCAGGTCCGTGCCAGCGTTGATTGGCAAGAAGGCTACGCCGTACTGGTGAATGCCCAGAAAGAAACCGAATTTGCCACCCACGTTGCAGCGCAACTGTTCGGCAAAGACAAGGTGCAAGCTCAGGGCGCGCCCATTTCGGCGAGCGAAGACTTTGCCTTCATGCTGGAGAAAGTGCCGGGTTGTTATTTTTTCGTGGGCAATGGCGGGCCAGGCACTCCTGGCGCATGCATGGTCCACAACCCCAGCTACGATTTCAATGATGACCTGATCGCGCCTGCAGCGACATTCTGGTCTGAACTGGTGAGGTCTTATCTGACACACACCTGAACCTTTTCACCACCGTCGATCGGGAGAGACTGCCTTGTGGCAGCGCCGAAGGAGCAACCGCCCCGGAAACTCTCAGGCCAAAGGACCGATCGATGGACACACTCTGAAGAGTGGTCGGTGCTCGTCACCCGGCCCACCGCAGGAGCAAGCTGTTCGGCCCAGGCCCGCCAGCGAATCTCTCAGGTTCCAAACAGAGGGGGCGTGTCAAGCGCACGATGTGCTTGGCGCTGAACCCACATGACGTTTGGAGAGCATTATGAAATCGATGGCAGTGATTGGTGGTGGCATCACCGGTGTGACAACAGCTTATGCGTTGGCCAAAAAAGGCTTTGCCGTGACGCTGTTTGAAAAGCAGCGCTATGCCGCCATGGAAACCTCGTTTGCTAACGGCGGCCAGCTGTCGGCATCGAACGCAGAGGTCTGGACCCACCCCTCCACCCTGGTCAAAGGCCTGAAATGGATGCTGAAAAGCGATGCGCCCTTGTTGGTCAATCCCAAGCCCAGCTGGCACAAGTTGTCGTGGTTTGCCGAGTTCATTGCCAGCATTCCCCAATACAAGCAAAACACCATAGAAACCGCACGCTTGGCCGTTCAAGCGCGTGAACACCTGTTTGCCTGGGCCGATCAGGAAGGCATCGAATTCGATCTGAAAAAACAAGGTATCTTGCACATCTACCGGGATGCCAAAGGTTTTGAGCATGCCGGCAAGGTGTCGCAACTGTTGGCCCAAGGCGGCTTGCCTCGCCGTGCTGTCACGCCCCAGGAAATGCAAGCCATCGAGCCCACCTTGACGGGCAAGTTCTATGGCGGCTACTACACCGAGAGCGACTCTACCGGCGATATTCACCGCTTCACCACTGGCCTGGCCAAGGCCTGTGAGCGCTTGGGTGTGAAGCTTCTGATGGGGCAGGATGTGGTGGGTCTGGCCTCGGACGGCCACGCCGCCACCGTGACCACCCAACAGAATGGCATCGCGCAGGCGCATCACTTTGACGGCTTGGTCGTGTGCGCCGGCGTGGCCAGCAGAAAGTTTGCGAGCCAGTTGGGCGACCGTGTCAATGTCTACCCGGTCAAAGGCTATTCCATCACCGTGAATTTGCTGGATGCACAAAGCCAGCAAGCGGCGCCTCAGGTGAGTTTGCTGGACGATGAAACCAAGCTGGTGACCAGCCGCTTGGGGGTAGACCGTTTTCGCGTGGCGGGCACGGCCGAATTCAATGGCGTCAACAAAGACATTCGCGCCGATCGCATCAAGCCGCTGGTGGATTGGGTCAATGCCTGTTTCCCCGGCGTCAGTACACGCCAAGTGGTCCCCTGGGCTGGCTTGCGCCCCATGATGCCGAACATGATGCCCCGGGTGGGCCGCGGCAAGCAGGAAAATGTTTTCTACAACACCGGCCACGGTCACTTAGGCTGGACACTGTCAGCGGTGACCGCAGACATGGTCAGCGAACTGATTCGCCAGACCCAGGAAACAGTCCAAATCACCCAACTGTTAACGTCGCAAGCGAGCGCTTGAAGGCGCTCACGCGAACGTAATCGAGTGCCGCAGGGTCAGGGGGTCGAGCAATGCCCTGGCCTGCTCACGCAAGTGTTCTTGTTGTTCAGACAGGCAGTGGTGGAAGGTCACGCTCATCAGGCTACCATGAGTGTCATGTGCGTGCACTTTGACTTCACAGCGGACGGGCGCTTGCACCAACGGACGCAGCAGGGCTTCTCCCAGGCGTTGCGCCGCATCCCAGCGCAGCGCGGGCTTGAAAACCTTACCCACAGCGGTCAGCGGGATGGCCTCGATGATGAACATTTGGACCGGCACGGCCGCGCGCTCGGGCGTGCGCTCGCGCACAAAGTCAATCAGCTCAGACGGCTGTGCATCGGCTCCCGGTTTGAGCTGAACATACGCTACAGGCAACTCGCCCGCATAAGCGTCGGGTTGTCCTACCATCGCGGCCAATGCCACAGCGGGATGCTGGTAAAGAATTTCTTCGATGGCCATCGGGTCGATGTTGTGGCCACCTCGAATCACCAAGTCTTTGGCGCGGCCGGTGATCCACAAGTAACCTTCCGCGTCCAGTCGACCCAGGTCGCCGGAATTGACCCAGCCGGGGGCGACAAAACTGCCGCTTTGGTGCGCCTCGCTCAGGTAGCCTGAAAAAACACCAGGGCCCGCCATGGCGACCACGCCAATCTCCTGCGCTTTGCAATCTTCCAAGGCTTGCCCTTGGCTGTCCACTTTGACAATGCGCACCCGGCTGTAAGGCACAGGGTGACCCACCGAGCCCAGACGGATGGGGCGGTGAGCGTAACCAATGGTGTGCACGCTGGAGGTTTCGGTCATGCCGTAAACCTCCAGCACGGGCACACCCAGCGTCTCCTGGTAGTGCTGGGCCACGGCCACTGGAATGGCGGAGCCTCCGCCGGACACGCAGTCAATGCTGGAGCGATCATGCGCTTCAACCGGGACATGAAGAGCAGCAGCCAGCACAGTTGGCACACTGCCCCAAACAGACGGGCGGTATTTGTCTACAAAGCGCCATATATTTTTCACCGCTTGCGGGTCACGCCAGCCTTGCGACGAGACGATTACCAGCGCTGTGCCACAACACAAAGGCCCCAGGCCTTGCGTCAGGGCGCCGCCGACATGGAACAAGGGCAAGCCGAACAGCAGATGCCGTTGCGCGCCCGTGGGCAACATCAAACCGATCACCCAGGCTTGATAGACCTGGTTGCCATGACTGTGTCTCACCAGCTTGGGCGTGCCTGTGGTGCCGCCGGTATGAAAGAAACTGGCGGTTTCCTCCGAGCGGATCTGCCGTTGGCTGAGCAGCCGATCCGAGGGGTAGCTTTCGATGCGTTGCGCGTAGCTGATCGTGGTTGAATTGTCTTGCGCGGGGCCATCCATCACCAGCAAATTCTTCAGACTCGGTACTTGATCTTTGATGTGATGTACCTTGTCCCAAATTTCGGGAGCACGCTCTCGGCTTTGCAACACGATCACGCTTGTATTGGAAGCGCGCAGGATTTCACCAATTTGAGCCGCAGAAAGCAGGGGATTGACGGGGCTGGCGATGCCCGCTGCCTGTGCACCCAACAGTGTAACAAAACTTTCGGGCGACAAGGGCATGAGCAAGCTCACCACCTCCTGTGCTTGAAGACCCAGATCGTGCAACAAATTGGCCATTTGCGTGACCTTGTCCCGCAGCTGAGAAAAACTCAACTGCCGCTCACAGTGGTCTGGTTCGCCTTCTGGGTGATAGATCAGCGCTGGGGCATCTGGAAAGCGCTTGGCGGCCAGCGAGATGGCCTCGTAGGTGCTTTGTGCAGCGATGCGTTGGTGATAAGGAATTTTCTCGAATTCAGCCAGTGCTTCGGGGGTTTCCAACTTGGGAAGCGCATCTTCAATGAACAAATCCAGAAGGTGAGTTGACGCCACGGGTATCTCCGAAGTTCTGAAAGAATTCTAGGGACAGGCTTGGCAAAAAAACCTGGGGATCTCCAGGGTTCCAAGTTGGGGGTTCCTCCGCTAAAGTGGGGGTCTCTGATCGAAGGGGTTCTTACATGGCAATCAGGCTGAAGAAGTGGTTGGGTGGGTTAGGGGTGGCGGCATTGCTGTCGAGCTCAGTGGGGGCTCAGAATGGCACCCTCAAAATCGTAGTGGGTTACCCTCCTGGCGCCACGTCTGACACGCTGACGCGGCTGGTGGCCGAGGGCATGTCCAAGCGGCTCAATCAACCCGTGGTGGTCGAGAACAAGACAGGCGCAGGCGGTCAATTGGGAAATCAAACCGTCAAGGCCGCCGCTGCTGATGGCACTACTTTGCTGATGACACCTGTGGCCACCATGTCCATTTTCCCGCACAGCTATGCCGGGCGGCTGAGCTACGACCCTTTCAAAGATTTCGCGCCAGTAGCACACCTCACCAATTTCCAGATTGGTTTGGGTGTGGCCACGCAGGTGCCTGCGCAAAAGTTGGCAGACTATGTGGCTTGGGTAAAGTCTGACCCGAACAAGAACAGTTTCTACGGTTCTGCCGCCAGCGGCAGCATCCCGCATTTCTTCGGCGTCATGTTCGGCAAAGCGGCAGGCTTGAACCTGCAACACGTGCCTTACCGAGGGACGGCGGCTTCCATGCAGGCGCTCGCAGCGGGGGAGATTGCTGCCCTGTCCACGGTAGCGGCCGATATTCAGTCGCTGGTGCAGTCCAACAAGGCGCGTTTGCTGGCGGTGGCCGGCGACAAACGTAGCCCCAGTTTTCCGGAGGTGCCGACCTTCAAGGAGTTGGGCTATGACTTGAGTGCGATCGCCTGGTACGGATTGTTCGCCCCTGCAGGAACGCCCTCTGCGGTGATCGAGCGTTTGTCCAAAGCTGCCATGGACACGGTGTCTGACCCGCAATTGAACAAGCGCTTGCTAGAAATGGGGCTCGAGCCCACAGGCTTGGGTCCCGATCGCCTTGCGGCCATCATGAAAGCCGATTACGACCGCTGGGGACCGCCAATTCGCGCTTCGGGCTTCAAGCCGGATTGAATGAATGGGGTCAGGTCTTGAGTTTTGCCTTTTTTATGTGGATAACTAAGGCCAATCGCAACCAAATCAGTTATCCACAGAAAAAAGGCAAAACTCAAGACCTGACCCCAGCTGCCAGCTACCCCTCTGGCTTGATCTGCGCCCTGGCAATCACGGGCTTCCAGCGTGCTTGCTCTTGTTGAATGAAGCTCAGAAATTCAGTTCTGGTGTTACCTATGGCCAGAGCGGTGTCTTGGCTCAGCTTTTCTTGCACTACTTTGCCGCGTGCAGCCGCCATGGCTTCTTTTTCTAATCGCTCGACGCGATCAAGAGGCATCTTGCTAGGCGCCAGCAAGCCATACCACTGCGTCATTTCAAAGCCTTTGTATCCTTGTTCGGCGACAGTGGCCACCTCTGGCAGTTGGGGCAGCCTGCTCGATGTGCCAGTGGCAATGCAGCGCAGCTTGCCTGCTTTGATGAACTGCAGCAAGGCAGGCGCGCCTGCTGCTGCCGCTTGTAAGCGTCCCGCCATCAAATCGGTCAGCATGGCGCCTGTGCCGCGGTAGGGTACATGCAACACAAAGGTATCGGTGGCCATCTTGAGGTATTCGAACGCCAGATGTCCTGCGCTGCCATTGCCAGCAGAGCCATAGTTCAATTGGCCGGGTTTGGATTTGGCGTAGGCGACAAACTCTCTCATGTTTTTCACTGGAAGATCCGGGTGAACCACATACAGGCTCGGTACCTTTGAGATCAGCGTGATGGGTGTGAAGTCTTTGTTGGCGTCGTAAGGTAGTTTGGGAAAAATGAACTGATTGACAGCCAGCGTTCCGATGTGTCCCAGGATCAGGGTGTGATCATCCGTGGCATGGGCGACCTCTTGCATGGCGATATTGCCAGCACCTCCCGGTTTGTTTTCTACAAAGACGTTTTGACCAAGGGTTTTCCCCATCTCGTTTGCAACGGCACGCGCCACGATTTCAGAACTACCGCCCGGAGCAAACGGCACGACAAGCCGCAGCGGCTTGGATGGCCATCCGTCAGCTAATGAGATGATAGGTTTCAGGGCCCAAGAGGAAGCAACAGTCCCTGCAAGCCATTGCCGGCGAGTAAATTGAATCATGGGGTCAGGTCTTGAGTTTTGCCTTTTTTCTGTGGATAACTATAAGCTGCAAAAGACCAGATGAGTTATCCACAGAAAAAAGGCAAAACTCAAGACCTGACCCCATCAGTTCCATCACTTCTGGTAGTGCCGAATGGTCGATGCGATGCCTTCTTTTAGGCTTCTCTCCGGCGGCAGTGCAAGCAGGCCGTTGCTGTATTCATTGATGGAGTGTGCGGCACTGGGCAGGGCGGGGCCGTCGCAGCGGACTTGGGCGCTGGGCACGATGTCTTTGATGATGGCAATGACCTGGTCCATGCTCGCAGGGTGTCCTGTCAGGTTCAAGGTGTGCGCGCCCGTGACGTTGGACAGCACAGCTGCTTCATAAGCAGCGGCTACATCGTCGACATAGACCATGCCTGCCGAGCCAGTGAACGGAATGACGTAGGGCTCTCCCAAACCCGCCGCTCGGCATGCCAGCGAAGGCCCCGCCGTGAGGCCCGTGTCGCGTCCTGGTCCGTAGACCACAAATGGACGCATGCCAATGCTTGAAATGTGATGGTCTTCCCAGTAGGCGCGCGCATTCCCTTCATTGGCGAGTTTGTAGGCGCCGTAATGGGTGGTGGGGCGCGGCGTGTTGCCGTCTTCGGGGCCGAAAACGCCGCCACTGCTGGTGTAGATGACGCGCGCAATGCCATGCTGGCGCGCCGCCTCAAACACGTTGAGGGTGCCAATGACATTGATTTGCGCGCCGCGCAAGGGTTCCTTTTGGCAAGCAGGCGTGAGCACGCCCGCCAGGTGGATGATCGCGTCACAGCCCTTGGCGGCTTGGATCACTGCCTGTGTGTCGGCAATGTCGCCCACCTGCCAGTCGATACCTTGAGCGAACGCGTCCCCCATCAACTCGCCGATCCGCTGGCGCTGCGCATGACTGTCAAAAATACGCAGGGTGATGCCGGCGCGGTGCAGTCGTTGCACAAGCCACGCTCCGATAAAGCCACCGCCACCTGTGATCAAAGTCTGCATGGCAAAAGTCCTCTGCTAAAGTTCAGTTATTGCACGGGGTCAGGAGACCATGAATGAACGACCTAGGCCGCCTTGAAGATTTGCCCAAAGACTATATCGAAAACTTGCGCCAATTGAACCTGGTGCCCTTGTGGCCCAGTTTGCGTGGCGTGTTGCCGCCCAAAGTTCCGACACGTCAAACGCAGCCGACCCATTGGGCGTTCAAGACGCTCAAGCCCTTGCTGCTCAAGGCCGGCGAGTTGACCCCGATTGAAAAGGCCGAACGCCGTGTCCTGGTCATGGCGAACCCTGGCCATGGTCTCGACAAGATGCAGGCCAGCAGCGCCATTTACCTGGGCATGCAGCTGTTGCTGCCCGGTGAATGGGCGCCCAGCCATCGCCACACGCCCAATGCTGTGCGCATGATTGTGGAAGGCGAAGGAGCCTACACCACGGTGGATGGGCAGAAATGCCCCATGAGCCGTGGCGACTTGATTCTCACGCCCACTGGCTTATGGCACGAGCACGGCCATGACGGCACCGACCCCGTGATTTGGCTGGACGTCCTTGACTTGCCCCTGATGTACTACATGGAAGTGTCGTACCACATCAATGGTGACCGGCAAGACGTGTTGCCTGGGCAGGGTGATCGTCAATATGCGCGCGCAGGGCTTGTCCCAACCCAGATGTTTGAACGCGCCAGTCATCCCTACCCCATGCTGCGTTACCCCTGGGTGGAGGCGAAGGCCGCGCTGTTGTCTATTGCGCAGGACAAACCAGCGTTGGAGCAAGTGCAGGTGGCCTATGTCAACCCTGAAACCGGGCGTGATGTTGAAAATGTCTTGGGCTTTTACGCCTTGATGTTGCGACCTGGACAAACGCTGCGACTGCCAGCACGCTCCCCCGCGCAGGTGTTTCATGTGATCGAAGGCGGCGTACAAGCCAGCGTGTCTGGCAAGACCTTTGAACTGGCGGAGGCGGACACCTGTTGCGCTCCAGGCTACGAGGCGGTTACCTTGAAAAACCTCAGAACGGACCAACCCTCGTTTGTCTTCGTGGCAGACGAATCGCCCTTGCATCGCAAGCTCGGTGTCTACGAAAACCGCGGTTAAGCATACTCAGCCCTGTGCGGCTTTTTCTCTTTCCGCTTTTTCTCTCTCCGCCTTTTCAGCATTGACCTGGCGTGCAATGGCATCCACCTGCTCATCGGACATGCCATATTTGGTTTGAAGAACCTTCAATGCTTGCTTCTCTTGATCGGTCACAACGCCGTCGGCAAGGACTTCGCGCACTTCCATTTCATAGATGGCTTCCCGGCGCTGCACTTGTGCGGTGTAAGCCGTGGCCACCACACCGGTCAGGATTGCGGCCAAGGCAATGGCCAGCACTTGGGTCACGATGACCAGTACCGTGCCGACATAAGTGACCGGATCGACATTGCCCCAGCCTGAGATGATGGTCAGGATGAACCAGTGCATGGCCGCAGGAATGGACGGGAACACCTCTGGCTGGTCATGTCCCTCAATGATGTAAATCAACGAGGAAAACAGCAGGCAGCTGATCATCAGCAGAAACAGCGCAGAGGAAAAAGAGTCCCACTCAGACTTGATGGCTTCAAGCATGTCTTCCATGGCGCTGTTGTAGCGCGACAATTTGAAGATTCGCATCAGGCGGAACATGCGCAACACCCGCAGGTCGGCGCCGGGGAAAAGCAGTTGCAAATAGAAGGGCACTGTGCTGAAAAAGTCTACCAGTCCAAATGGGCTGAAGATGTATTCTTTGCGACCACGCCACGGGCTGTCCCCTTCGCCACGGTATTTCTCGCTGTAAGACCAGACGCGCAACACATACTCGCATGAGAACACCACCACGCTGGCCAAATCAAAAATATGAAAGTAAGCCTCGTAGGCTTCATGGATGTCTTGCACCGATTCAAGAATGATGGCGATCACGTTTGCCACAACCAGGCTTGCAATGAAAATTTCGCATGCATGGCTGGCGCGGTCGACCACGGCGCCGTCCAGAATTTCAAAAGTTCGACGGCGCAGACGGGTCAATGGGCTCACGGGGCTGGGGGCGACCTGGCTCATGCCTGGGATTCCTTGTTTTTGTTGTATTCGTCCACCATGGATTGAACTTCCTGGTCAGACAATCGGAACTGGTTCTGCAAGCGTTTCAAAGCCTCATGCTCGGCCTCTGACACCACGCCATCGGCCAACACTTTCATGAGTTGCGTTTTGTAAGCATGCTTTTTACGTGACAGCTGAGTGGCAAATGCGGACGCAACAATACCGGTCATGATGGCTGCCATGCAGACGCCTAAAAAGCCTGTCAACAGCGCAATGATTTCCCCCGCCTTGGTGACCGGCTCCACGTTGCCGTAGCCTGAGGTGATGGTGATGATGGCCCAATAGATCGAATGGGGGATCGAGCCGAAGGCTTTCGGTTGCTCATGGCCTTCCGCGAAATGCATGAGCGAGGCAGACACGATGGTTGAGATCAGCAAGAGGAAAGCTGCCGAGCCAAAGGCACGGCGCTCGGCATAAACGGCTTGCACCAGGTCTTGCAAGGCTGTGTTGTATTTGGAGAGCTTCAAAATCCGCAGCAAGCGAAGCACCCTGAGGATGCGCAAATCCAGAGTCGGGAAAAACACCTGCAGGTAGTGTGGCATGGTGGCAAAGAAATCCACCAAACCAAACGGACTGAAGATGTAGCTCTTGCGGCCTCGCCAGGCGCCACCTTCTTCTGGTTTGAAGCGCGCGCCAAAAGACCAGACCCGCAAAACATATTCCAGAGTGAAGAACATCACGCTCCAGAATTCAAGCTCGTGGAAGAATTCTTTGTGGTCTGCATGGATTTCCGGTACGGAATCCAGAATCACCGCGCTGCAATTGATGAGCACAACCGCAGTGATCAGCCACTCGACGTAGCGACTGAGTTTCTGGCGAGGTGACCCGTCAAGGATTTCCATGACGGTTCTTTGAATATTCGAAATCATCTGAAACACTGAAGATGAGGGTTGCCAGCATGAGGCTGGCAACGAAGATGGCAGATTAACAATGCGGCAAGATTACGCCTTACCCTGAATTTGCCGCCAGATTTGCAATTCACTTTCGGTAAGGCGATCCAGTTCTTTGGCCGTGTCTTCAAACTTGCCTTGCTCCATCAACATGTCCAGCTGTCGGATTTCGCTGATGCAAGTTTTGAAATACTCGATGGCGTGCGCTGGGCGCTGGGCAATCACGTGCAATGGCAAGGCTTTGAGGTTGTCTTCAATTTCCTTGTCCTTGATCACCTGGTCTATCAAGGCATTGATTTCTTCGACACTCAAATGCAGTCGTTTGGCTTCTTCGCGTATGAACTGCGTTTCCTTGGCCTCGATCTTTCCGTCTTTCAGGATCTGGAACAGGTTGGCCTTGAGGGCATCGCGGTCTTTGATCAGCTCGTCACTGAAGGCGGATGCCAGCAAGGCAGCCGGGATGGCAAAAATGCCAATGCCCAGCAAGGCCAGCACAGAGGTCATGGCGCGGCCCCAAGGGGTCACAGGCGAAATGTCGCCATACCCCACAGAGGCCAGCGTGATCACGGCCCAGTAAATCGACTGGGGAATGTTTTCGAATTTTTCAGGCTGGGCTTCGTTTTCCAGCAGATAGCCGATGGTGGCCGTCAAAATCAGCAGCAAGCCCATGATGAAGGATGCCGCACTCATGATGGGCCATTCGCGGGCAATCACCCGGAAAAGCACCGTGGTGGCATCACTGTTGCGCGTCAGCTTGAGCAAACGGGCCAGCCGGAAAATTCGCAAGAAGCGCAAATCCAGCACATGGTGCAAGAACACTTCCAGGTAGAAGGGCAAGATCGCCAGCAGATCAATGAAGGTCGAGGGCGTCTTGGCCTGGTCGAAGCGACCCAAAACGGCGCCCTGATACTTCGGGTCCTCCACGCAACTGTACATGCGCATGCAGTATTCCAGGGTGAAGATGGCCACCGCAATCGAGTCCAGCACGATGAATTGCAAATTCAAAATGTAGTGCAGGCTTTCGACCGACTCCAGAATAACGGATACGACTGACAACAACACCCAGATGGCGATGAAGGTGTCGAAAAGTTCGTGCAATTTTCCGCTGTAGGCGCCCGGGAAAACCAGGGCGTGCATCTTTTGTCGAAAAGTTCGACCTTTGTTGAGACTTGCAAACTCTTGGTAAGCAGGGACAACAATGCGAACCAGCTTCAGAATTCGCAGCAGTCGCAAGGCTCTCAGAACCCGCAAGTCCACCGGAATGAAGGCTTGGAGGTAAAAAGGCGCAACCGCCAAAAAGTCGATGATCGCAAATGGGCTGGTGACAAACCCTAGCCGAGCGTTCCGTTTGTTTTTAAATTCCTCATCCTCGGGGGCAAGGTAAAAGCGGAAGGCATATTCAATCGTGAAGACAACGACAGAGAAGATGTCGAAGTAATGGAACAAATGCTTGTTCGGCTCGAAGATCGCTGGAACCTGCTCAAACACCAGGCTGAACAAGTTCAGCACAATCAGGATGCCCAACCACTTGTCAACTTTCTTCTGTTTGTTGCCCGGAATATTCGGGTCCAGCAACCACGAATAAAGCCATTTGCGCATCGGCAAGTCTCTGGGAATTTCGGCCTTTTGCTCCTTACCCAGCAACTCGGCAACGTCAAGGTTGTTGATGTACTGTGTTCTGATGGAGGTCGGGTTTTTTGTTTC
This sequence comes from Limnohabitans sp., assembly GCA_018882835.1. Taxonomy (GTDB): domain Bacteria; phylum Pseudomonadota; class Gammaproteobacteria; order Burkholderiales; family Burkholderiaceae_C; genus Limnohabitans. The sequence continues at coordinate 76,734 of VERE01000002.1, read as the reverse complement.
CATGTCAGTCCTCAGAATTCAACTTCGCCAACTTTGATGGGGTAGCCGCCTTTGTCGCAAACGATGATGCGAATCTGTAATTTAGAGTCAATTGCATCGGCCGGCGTCAACGGATTGACTACCATGGGTACCGCAGAGCCAGGGGGCGTGGGCACCAGGTTATTGAAAAATATGGCGCCACGTGTTGACATATCCGACTTGTCGCATTTTTCAACGACGTGAACTGGTTTGTTGAAGAATGTATTGACAAGGTTTTTCAAGTCGGATTGGGTTTGAAGGTAGGCCAAGCAGGCGCCCCAGGTGCCCGGGGTTGGGGCGTCGGCAGAGGCCTCCTCTTCAGGTTTGGTTGGCTTCACGCCACCCGCACAGGCCTTGACTTCGTAGTTTTTATCCATCCGCTGCTTGCCAGCATCCGCCAACCATGCCATCCAGGCTTCGCCATTGCGTTTGGCGTCTTCAACGTGCTGCCCCTCTTTGAAATTCCACATGCCAAGAACGGAAACAATCACCAATACAAGCCCCATGAAGATGATGAAAACGATGTCTTTTGAATTGGGGCCGCCAGGTTGAGGTGGCGCTTCAATCTCGTTGGGCTTCATAGGCTAAGAGGTGGTTAAGTGGCTGGATTTCAAAAAATGAGGTGCAAGTATGAACCATAAATATTGCAAAAACCACAAATTTGTTGTGGATTAGCTATTTGTTGCTACTGAATCGGTTGCATTAATTCAAAAGAATTGAAAAATTTATCTGCCGTACCAATCCTTGACCGCGGTCACGTAGCGTTGGACGCCCTGCGCCACGGTCGCCGCATCCAAGGCGCCATAAGATAAGCGCTGGTAATTGGCGGTGGCAGTGTCGCTCAGGCCAAACGCAAACCCCGGGATGCTTGCCACAAGATGCTTTTCGGCCATAAAGCGATTGAAGGCCAGAGCATCGTCCAGGCCAGGCAGTTTCATCAGCACATAAAAAGCGCCTTGCGTGCGGGGGAAAGTCGCTAAGCCCTCCAAGCCTTCGAGGGCCTGGTAAACCATGTCCCTGACAGCTGCCAAGGCCTGGACCTTGGGTTGAACCCAGGCACGCCCCAATTTCAGCGCTTCCAACGCCAGCAGTTGAGAGGGCACTGGTGCGCAAATCAGGTTGGTGTCCTGCACCTTGTTCATCACTTCGGCCAGGTCGGCAGGAAACACCACATAGCCAACCCGCCAGCTGGCCATGCCGTAATTCTTGGACATGGAATAAAAGGACAGCGTGTGGGCTGCAGCGCCCGGCAAAGAGCCTGGTGAAAAATGGCGAACGCCTTCGTATGTGAAGTATTCGTAGGCTTCGTCGCTGAAGTGGTAAATGCCGGCCTTGGCACACAAGGCGTTCACGGCCCTCAGGTCGGCCTCGGCATAAACCGCGCCGGTCGGGTTGTTGGGCGACACCGTGACGATGGCGCGGGTGCGTGGCGTGATGGCCGCTGCCAGCGCCTCGACATCAAGGCTCCAATCGGCATGGGTCGGCACGGGGACCGGCACACAGCCACACATGCGAATGGCCATTTCCTGGTTGAAGTAGAAGGGCATGGGCAGGATGAACTCATCGCCGGGGTCACCCACAGCCATGACGCAGTTCAAAAACGCCATGTTGCTGCCAGCCGTCACCATCAACAGGCTCTCTGAGCCCAGGGACAGACCGTTTTCTTCCAACAGCTTGTGGCGAATGGCGTCCAGCAAAGGCGCGTAGCCCATGACGCTTTGGTATTTGTTCAACTGACCGTCCGCCATCAGGCCCGGAAGGGCGCTGATGGCTTGTGCCGGTGGACCGTAGTTGACCACGCCTTGTCCCAGCGAAATGGTGCCAGGGTTGTCTCGCACCAGGGCGGCAATGGTGGGGATGATGGGGGTATCCACCCCCGCCATGCGGATCGCGCTGCGCTTCATGACAACGAGAATCTCAGTGGTTGTCGCGGGGTACACCAAAAGTGGTGTGGATGCGCTGGTACTTCACGGCCGGCTTGAGCACCATGCCGTTGGAGAGTTCGTCCACAATGCCGCGCTGAATTTCTTGCCACGGCGTCTGGCTCGGCGGTGCCTTGTAACCTCCTTTGGCCTTGAACTCTGCGTAGCGTTTGGCGAGCTCTTCCTCGGAGATCAGAATGTTGGCGGTGCGCTTCTTCAAATCGATGCGCACACGATCGCCGGTTTTCAAAATGGCCAAACCGCCGCCTGTGGCAGCTTCTGGGGATGCATTCAGGATGGAGGGCGAGCCCGAGGTACCCGATTGCCGACCATCGCCGATGCAGGGCAAAGACGTGATGCCCTTTTTCAGCAGATAGGCGGGCGGGCGCATGTTCACCACTTCGGCGGCACCGGGATAGCCCACTGGGCCGACGCCGCGAATGAAGAGCATGGTATTGGCATCGATCTTCATTTTGGGGTCGTCGATGCGGTGGTGGTAGTCCTCGGGGCCATCAAACACAATGGCTTTGCCTTCAAAGGCCATCGGGTCTTTGGGGTTCTCCAGGTAACGCTTGCGGAATTCTAGCGTGATGACGCTGGTCTTCATGATGGCCGAGTCGAACAGGTTGCCCTTCATGTTCAAAAAGCCCGCTTTCTTTTGCATGGGCTTGTTGAAGGGGAAAATGACTTTTCGGTTCTCGCTGAACTTGCCTTCGCAGTTTTCGCTGAGCAGCTTGCCGTTGGCCGTGACCGAGGGTTTGATCTTGCCTTGTGCCACCAGCTCCGCAATCACTGCGGGCACGCCACCTGCGCGGTAAAAGTCTTCTGCCAGGTATTCCCCTGCAGGCTGCAGATTGACGATCAGAGGAATGTGGTAGCCCAGTTTTTCCCAATCGTCATTGTTCAGCTCGACGCCAATGTGGCGCGCGATCGCGTTGACGTGAATCGGCGCATTGGTCGAGCCGCCAATCGCAGAGTTGACGACGATGGCGTTTTCAAAAGCATTGCGCGTCAGGATGTCGGAGGGCTTGAGGTCCTCCCAGACCATTTCGACAATTCGGCGCCCCGTCATGTAAGCCATCTCTTGCCGATCACGATAGGGCGCTGGGATGGCCGCGCTGCCCGGCAAGGTCATGCCCAGGGCTTCGGCCAAGGAATTCATGGTGGAGGCAGTGCCCATGGTGTTGCAATGCCCTGTAGAGGGCGCAGAGGAGGCCACCAGCTTTAAAAATTGTTGGTAGTCGATCTTGCCTGCGGCCATCAGCTCGCGCGCTTTCCACACGATGGTGCCCGAGCCGGTGCGTTCGCCTTCAAACCAGCCGTTGAGCATCGGGCCAGAGTTCAAGCCGATGGCCGGAATATTCACCGTCGCCGCAGCCATGATCTGCGCGGGAGTGGTCTTGTCGCAGCCCGTGGTCAGAACGACGCCGTCGATGGGATAGCCGTACAGCATTTCCACCAGTGAGAGGTACTGCAAATTACGGTCCAGCGCAGCGGTCGGGCGTTTGCAGGTTTCCTGAATGGGGTGAATCGGAAACTCCAACACAATGCCACCGGCATCGCGCACGCCTTCGCGAATGCGCTCGGCCAACACAATGTGATGGCGGTTGCAAGGCGAAATGTCAGAGCCCGATTGCGCAATGCCAATCACGGGACGCCCCGATTGCAGCTCGTCAAAAGAAAGCCCGTAATTCATGGTCCGCTCCAGGTAGAGCGCCGTCATGTCTGCATTGGCCGGATTGTCAAACCAGGCCCTGGACCGCAACTGCGAAGGCTTGATGCGCTTCTTGGCGGGCGTTTTGCCGGAGCTTGTTTTCTGGGGGGTGGTTTTGCTCATGGGTGAAGGCCTTCTTGCGTCGTGGTGCTGGATCAGAAAAAACAACCGTAGGAATGATAGACGACTTGGATCAAGGCGCAGTAGCCGCGGAGACACCTTTTCGCTGGCGCCATGGTTTTCCTCAATGCGCCGTTTGGGGAATCAGGAGAAACTTGCGTCGTTCTGGGCTTCGTGGATTCCGTGATGGTGCCGCCCCTCTCATTGCTCGATCGTCCTCACGCCTTGCACCCGTTCATGGGGCAGGATGTCGCCAGCTTGTTGGCGGAAAAAGCGCACTCCAGGCGCGACCACCCTTTTCTGGTGTGGGAACCCTTGGAAGACTCGGGCGCGCCTGCTGCCCGTGCACAAACCCTGACCTATGGACAGTTCTTTGGGCGCGTCACGCGCATGGCCGCAGGCCTGGCGCACCGCGGGGTCGCGCCCGGGCAGGCCGTGCTGATTCATTTGGACAATTGCCTGGAAGCCTTGCTGTCCTGGTATGCCTGTGCCTGGTTGGGTGCCGTGGCGGTGACGACCAATGCCCGCGCTTCTGACGACGAGTTGAACTACTACGCTGAGCACTGTGGCGCTGTGGCCGCCATCACCCAGCCCCAGTTTGCCGCGCGCGTGTCGGCCCATTGCCCTGGCTTGCGCTGGATGGTGGTCACCTCACACGATGGCGGGGTGCCAGCGACCCAGCCGGTGGCCGCGCAAGACCGCTTCGAGAGTTTGGAGCACACCACCCCCTGGCCTCAGCGTGCACCCCAACCGCTGGCGTCTTGCAGCGTTCAGTACACTTCGGGCACCACCTCGCGACCCAAGGCGGTGCTGTGGACCCATGCCAATGCCCTATGGGGCGCGCGCATCAATGCCGCGCACGAAGACCTGCGCGCGGAGGATGTGCACTTGGTTTATCTGCCCTTGTTCCACACCAATGCCCAGGCCTACTCGGTGCTGGCATGTTTGTGGGTGGGGGCCACAGCGGTGATCCAGCCGCGCTTTTCGGCGAGCCGCTTTTGGGCTGTCGCGCTGAAGCACCGATGCACCTGGACCTCCCTGATTCCTTTTTGTGCCAAGGCCTTGCTGAACCAACCGGTCCCCGCGCAACACCATTTCCGCTGGTGGGGTTCGGCAGTCTGCGCGCCACCCTACGATGCCCACTTTGGCGTGCGCACCCTGGGCTGGTGGGGCATGACCGAAACCATTACCCATGGCATTGTGGGCAGTCTGCACCATCCCAATGTGCCCTTGAGCATTGGCCGTCCGGCGCCCGAGTATGAGATCGCCATTGTGGAAGACGATGCGGTGCCGGTTCGGGAAGCGCGGACCATCGAACCGGGAGGTTCGGGCTTGTTGCTGATTCGCGGCCAGCGTGGCTTGTCTTTGTTTCAGGAATATTTAGGCAATGCCAAGGCAACCGCCGACAGCTACGACCCGGACGGCTGGTTCAAGACAGGGGACCGCGTGAACCTGCTGGCCGATGGCTCGATTCAATTCGGTGATCGCGACAAAGACATGCTGAAAGTGGGCGGCGAAAACGTCGCCGCTTCCGAAGTGGAGCGTGTGCTCTTGGCCATTGCCGGCGTGCACGAGTGCGCGGTCGTTGCGAAAAAACACCCCATGCTCGATGAGGTACCGGTGGCGTTCATTTTGCCAACGCCGGGCGTCCAGCCGGATGACCTGATTCAGCGCGTGAATGCCGCTTGCGTGGCCCAACTGGCCGATTTCAAACGGCCCGTCGAAGTGCGACTGGTTGACAGCTTTCCGCGTTCCACTTTGGAAAAAATTGCCAAGGCACAATTGCGGGCCTTGCTGAACTGAAAGACACCTGATGACGATTCAACTCTTCGCATTCGACACGCCCAATGGCCGCAAAATTTCAGTGGCCCTGGAGGAAATGGGCTTGCCCTACACCGTCAAGGTGATTGACATCACGAAGGACGACCAGTTTGCGCCAGAATTTTTAAAGATCAGTCCGAACAACAAAATTCCCGCCATCGTGGATCCCCAAGGGCCCGAAGGTCACCCGGTCAGTGTCTTCGAGTCTGGCGCCATCCTGATTTATCTGGCGGAGAAGACAGGTCAGTTTCTCGCGCCCAAGGGACCACAGCGCATTGCTGCGCTGGAGTGGCTGATGTTTCAAATGGGTGGCTTTGGTCCCATGCCGGGACAAGTGCACCATTTTTTGGGCCTGCAGAACGAGGACGACCAACGCTATGGTCTCAAGCGCTACATGGCTGAAACCCTGCGCCTATACGGCGTGATGGACAAACGTCTGTCCCAGCAGGCTTTCTTCGCTGGCGATCTCTCGATTGCAGACTTTGCCATCCTGGGCTGGGTCTGGCGGCATTCGCGTCACAAAGTCGACCTGGCGCACTACCCCAATGTCAAGCGTTGGTATGACACGTTGATGGCGCGCCCTGGCGTCCAGCGCGGTTTTGCCGTGGCATTGCGCTGAACGCCTTCAGGCTAAGCCCATTTCACCAAGGAGATTTTCATGATTCACGTCCTCGCCGTCATCACCGCCAAGCCGGGCATGCGCAACGAAATCCTGACGCACTTTCGTGCCAACGTGCCTGCAGTGCAGGCCGAGCAAGGTTGCATCGAATACGGTGCCGCCGTCGACCTTGAAAACGGCCCGCCGTTTCAAACCCCCTGGGGACCGGACACTTTTGTGGTGATCGAGAAGTGGGAAAGCATGGATGCCTTGAAGGCGCATGCCGCTGCGCCTCACATGGCTGCTTATGCGGCCAAAACCAAAGACTTCATCGCGTCGCGCAAGATTCACATCTTGACCTCGGCTTGATGCCGGCGTGAACTTTGGGGGCCATCCGTCGGGCTGCCCGCCGTGAAGGCCTCGATTTCATCGGCAAGTCATCAACTGGGTTGGACAGCCGCTTCCTTGGGAGCGGCACTGGCCTCGCGAATGGGTAAATTCACCAAAGCAGCGAACAAGGCCAGGGCCACATCCGCCCACCACATGCTCTCGTAATCGCCAAATGCCGTCAGGGCCAGGCCACCCAGGTAAGCGCCCAGAAATCCGCCGACTTGGTGGGTTAACAAGGTCAGCCCAAAGAGTGTGGCAAGGTAGCGTACGCCAAAAATTTTGCCGACGACCGCTGCAGTTGGCGGCACCGTGGCCAGCCAGGTGAAGCCCAAGCCCGCGGCAAAGAGATAGAAGGTCAGGTCTGTTTTGGGGGCTGCCATATACATGGCCACAAACAAAGCCCGCGATGCGTACATGGCTGCAAGAATGTATTTGCCCGGGTAGCGGTTGATGCAGGCACCGGCGTACAAACTGCCCGCGATGTTGGCAATGCCAATGATGGCCAAAGACCAGCTTGCCACCGTGGGCGGCAGACCACACAAATCGACTTCGGTGGGCAAGTGGGTGACCAAAAAAGCGATGTGAAAACCGCAGGTGAAAAACCCAAGGTGCAACAGCATGTAGCTGGGGTTCTTCATGGCCGATTTGACGGCACTTGACAACGTGTCCTCTGCACTGGCGAGCGGCTTTGCCGATGTTGCGGGTGCCAATTTGCTGACCATGGGCAAGGCCATCAAGGTCACAACGGCCATGGACCACATCGAGCCCATCCATCCAAAACTTTGTATGAGCTTTTGAATGATGGGCGCAAAAACGAATTGTCCAAGCGACCCGCCCGCGTTGATGATCCCCGAAGCCGTGCCGCGCGCAGTGGCCGGTAATTTTTGCGAGGCAGCCCCGATCAGGACAGAAAAGCTGCTGGCGCCAGCACCCGCCGCAGAGATCAGGCCAATGGCAAACGTCAGACCCAGGCCCGATGCCATCCAGGGGGTGATCGCAGTGCCCAGCGCCAGGATCAGCAAGCCCGCCATCAGGACCGGGCGTGGCCCGTATTTGTCGGCCGCAGCACCGGCAAGTGGTTGGATAGCGCCCCAGACGAATTGGCCTATGGCCAGAGCGAAGCTGATGGTGGCGATACCCAGTCCGGTCGAGGTGTTCATCGGTCCTACGTAAAGACCTACCGACTGGCGTGTGCCCATGGTAATCATGAGGATGCCAGCGGCCAGCAAGGTGGGTATCAGGACATCCCTAGAGCGCATGGATTCAAACATGAACCTAATTCTCGTTCAATCGGCGCAAGCTTGCTGCGGACCGGGCAAAATGAAAGACAAAGGAGAGTTTGAAATGCCGGCCTATGTCATTTTCGATGTCGAAATTCGCGACGGGTACAACAACAACTAGTTCGAACGGACACGCCATGTACAAAATTCTGTTTGTTTGCATGGGCAACATTTGTCGCAGCCCGACGGCACAGGCCGTGATGCAAAGCTTCGTCGACAAAGCCCACTTGACGGCTTGCATCCTGGTGGATTCTGCAGGCACGCACGCCTACCACGCAGGTGCGCAGCCTGATGGGCGAAGTCAGCGCCACGCGAGCCTGCGTGGCTATAGCATGTCCTCGTTGCAAGCGCGCCAAATCAGCCCCCCGGATTTTGAGCAAGCCGATCTCATCCTGGCGATGGACTGGGACAACCTGGCTTTGTTGCAAGCACAGTGCCCGCCTGCCATGATGCGCAAAGTAAGACGGATGGCGGAGTTTTTTCAAACCCATCCGGACACTGTGGTACCTGATCCCTATGAGGGCGGCGCAGCGGGTTTTGAGAAGGTGCTGGATTTGGTCGAGGATGCCTGTCAGGGACTGTTGGCGCATTTGCTCACGCCGGATGCACTGGCACGCAACCTGCCAGAGTGGCGCTTGCTATCAAAGCCCTCTGCCTTGGAGCGTGAGTTTGAATTCGGCCATTTTTTGGACGCCATGGCATTTGTCCAGCGTGTCGCGGTACAGGCTCATGCGCAGCAACACCACCCAGAAATATGGAATGTTTATCACCGCGTTCGCATGACCTTGACCACCCACGACGCAAACGGACTGACCCTGAAAGACCTGGCTTTGGCGCATGCCATTCAAGAGTGCCTGGTCGCCAGCTAGACAGGCAGCCAAGCTATGATGCAGTAAAACACTGCAATGCCGGGAAACCGGTGTCCCATGACAAGACAGGAGACCTATCCATGATCAGCTACGATGTAACCGAATGGGGCAAGCCCCTTCAACGTGCTGTGCGCGAGACCCCCCAGCCCCAAGGGACCGAAGTTCTGGTGCACATCAAGTACTGTGGCGTATGTCACTCCGATGTGCACATTCGCGATGGCTATTTTGACCTGGGGGGTGGCAAGAAATTTCACATGTCACAGCGCGGCATGCAATTGCCCGTGACCCTGGGGCATGAGCCCTACGGCACTGTGTTGGCAGCAGGTCCGGATGCAGGTCCGGTGCCGGTTGGCCAGGATCGCCTGGTCTACCCCTGGACCGGTTGTGGCAAGTGCGCCCGCTGCGAGGAGGGCATGGACAACTGGTGCGCCACCCCGCGCTTCATTGGCATTCAGCGTTCTGGCGGCTATGGCGACCATGTGCTGGTGCCGCATCCCAAATACCTGGTGGACTCCACTGGCGTCGATCCCGAGTTTGCGCCCATCCTGGCCTGCTCGGGCCTGACCACCTACAGCGCGGTGCGCAAGTTGCAGCCCTGCTCGCCCAAAGACTGGATCGTGGTCATGGGCGCGGGTGGCCTGGGATTGATGGCCATCGCCATGTTGAAAGCCCTGGGGCACGAGAACATTGCCGTGTGCGAAATCGATGCCTCCAAAGCCGATGCTGCGCGTCAGATGGGCGCCCTGGAAGTTTTCAACCCGCTGGAAGAAGGGGCGTTGCAAAAGCTGCAAGCCCTGTCGGGCGGCGTTTGGGGTGTGGTGGACTTGGTCGGCGCCGAGAGCACGGCTTCTCTGGGCATTGCCAGTTTGCGCAAAGGCGGCCGCTATGTGGTGGTCGGTCTTTACGGCGGCGAGCTGCCCATGTCCATCGTGCCCATTGCGCAACGCGCCATCACCATCATGGGCTCTTACGTGGGCTCTGTGCAAGAGCTCAAAGAAGTGGTGGCTTTGGCCCAGAGCGGCAAGCTCAAGCCGATTCCCACGGCGCTGTGCACCCCGGCAGAAATTTCAGGTGTGTTGGACAAGCTGAAAGCCGGCCAAGTGCTTGGCCGGGTGGTGGCAAAACTCGAAGGCGCTTAAAACGAGACCTTTTGGCCCTCGGTCATCGGAACCACGGTGGTGAGGGCCCCTTTCATGGCTTCCTGAAACTCGGCCAGAGTGCCTTTGGTCAATGGGTTCGAGTTGTAGTGCATCGGAATCACCGCCTTGGGGTTAAGCCAGTTCTTCACGGCAAAAGCGGCATCTTCGGGATCCATGGTGAAGTTGCCCCCGATGGGCATCAAGATCAGGTCAGGCTTGTAGCGGTCATTGATGAACTTCATGTCGCCAAACAGGCCGGTATCGCCCATGTGCCAGATTTTGAAGCCGTTTTCCATTTCGATGATGTAGCCCACGGCTTCGCCAGCAGGGTGCGATTCGAGTTTGCCGGTGGCCGGGTTGTTCCATACCAGCAAGGAGGAGTGTTCGGCCGCAACGGCTGTGACCTTGATGCCGGGCAAGGGCTTCACATGGCCCGTTTTGTTGAAACGATGTCCCAGATTGGCGGGCAACATTCCCAGTGTGATCAACGGGGTCACCATGTCAGCAGGGCCATACAGCACGGTGTTGTTCAATTTGGCAATCGCAGGTGCATCGCCAATATGGTCCACGTGCGCATGGGTGACCAGGAGCAAGTCAACCTTGCCCAGGGCGCCGATGTCGGTTTTGTAGGGGGCTGGCGTTTTGGGGCCGCCGGTCAGCCAGGGGTCAATGACAATGGTTTTGCCACCTGGCGAAGTGATGCGGAAACCCGCTTGGCCCAACCAGAGCAGCTCGGTTTTGCCTGAGGCCGTCTGCGCCTGACTTGGCGTGCAAACCAGGGCTGCCGCCATCAGTCCCATGGCCACAGAATTTTTGAATAAACGCACAAATTTCATGACGCAGTCTCCGAGTAATGAGAGCCCATCTTAGAAGAGCTTGCCTTGCATCAAGGCTGACGCGCAAGGCGAGTGCCGTGGAGGGTTTCTCGGCGGCGCCTACTTCAAGGGACTGACCGGCACAGCTTTGCCGACCATGCTGGAAGCGCCACCGGTGGCAAGGCCCAAAGCGGCATCGCCAGCGATGCGTCCAGCCAACTCCAGGTTGCTGGGGGCATCGCCACCGCATCTTTGGGCCAGCGAGGCCGCGTCCATGCGGTCCAGCGTGCCCAGGCCAAGGTGGGCCAGCATGACGGGAATGGCCGAAACAGGGCCCGCCGCCAGCACGATCACGGGCGCAGAAACCATGCTGGCATTTTTAAGGTCCTGGTGAATCCAGACAGCCCCCAGTTTTTCCTGGCAGGCCGTTGTGGGGTAGCTCGGGTGATGCCGGTCGAGCGATGCAGCCGTCAAAGACGACTGGCTGGCACACCCTGAGAGCCAGAGTGCTGCAACAATCAGGGATGCACGCAGAAAGGCATGGTCCAAAACCTGTCTCCAGATCGGCTGTGACGTTCGGCATTGTATTTTGTGGCGCGCCATGTTGTGAAGTGAATTTGTTTGCGACAATAGCCTCTTGACACAGCCTGCCCGAGTGGTGAAATTGGTAGACACATCGGACTTAAAATCCGCCGCTTCCAGAAATGGGGCGTACCGGTTCGATTCCGGTCTCGGGCACCATTGAAGAGAAACAGCCATGCCTCGCTACAACGCCACTTATGAAATTCATGTCCATGGTGACGTGCCGTTGCGTGCGGATGTGGTTTTCGACCAGATTCAGGATGCCATGCGCCCTTTGTGGAGCTACGCCGGCGCCAAGTCGCTGACCGAGGGGGCCGCCAGCGCCTACGAAGAAGAGCCCGGCATCCTTTTTGACGCGCATTCGCATCGCCTGCAAATTTGCTGGACCACGCCGGGTGAAGACGATTTCCGTCAAAACCTGGAAGAACTGTGCATGGGCTTGAACGAGCTGACCGAGACCGGAGCGGCGCTCGAGGTCACTTTCTACGATGCCGACTTCGATGAGGAAGACGAGGCCTCCGGGCGCGAGTCGCGCGATGACTTCATGATGCTGTTTGTCGGCCCCACGCCTGCGGCCATCATGCAGGTGCAACGCGATCTGCTGGTGGAAGACGTGGTGCACATGATGGAGCGCCATTTCGACGCCTCGGAGCTCAGCGGCGTCGTCACCGAAATTGACAAGCTTTTCAGCCAGCGCTTTGACGCGCTGGTGAACTCACTGGAAATCAGCAAGCCGCCTCGCGGTGGCCATGGCAGCCACGGTGGCGGCCATGGCGGTGGGCGCAAGCCGCGCCACCTCCACTGACCTGTAACGGTTCAGCCTGCTGCCAGGGCAATGCCTTTGAACTCTCCGCTGGCGATGCGCTTGGACCAAATTTCCGGGCCAGTGATGTGGGCGCTGGTGCCGCCGGCGTCCACTGCCACTGTCACGGGCATGTCCACCACATCGAATTCATAAATCGCTTCCATGCCCAGGTCGGCAAAGCCAACGACTTTGGCAGTCTTGATGGCTTTGCTCACCAGGTAAGCGGCGCCGCCCACGGCCATCAGGTAAGCGCTTTTGTGCTTCTTGATGGCTTCAATGGCAACAGGACCACGCTCGGCCTTGCCCACCATGGCAATCAAGCCGGTTTCAGCCAGCATCATCTCGGTGAACTTGTCCATGCGGGTGGCTGTGGTCGGGCCTGCAGGGCCCACGGCCTCGTCACGCACCGGATCGACGGGACCGACGTAATAAATGATGCGGTTGGTGAAATCCACGGGCAATTTTTCACCTTTGGCCAACATGTCTTGGATGCGCTTGTGGGCTGCATCGCGGCCAGTCAGCATCTTGCCGTTCAGCAGCAAGGTGTCGCCCGGCTTCCAGCTCGCCACCTCTTCCCGGGTCAGATGGTTCAGGTCGACACGCTTGCTCTTTTGTGTGTCAGGTGTCCAGCTGACGTTGGGCCACAGGTCCAGCGAGGGTGCGTCCAAATAAACCGGGCCTGAGCCATCCATCACAAAGTGGGCATGGCGTGTTGCGGCGCAGTTGGGAATCATGGCCACGGGCTTACTGGCAGCGTGGGTGGGGTACATCTTGATCTTCACATCGAGCACGGTGGTCAGACCGCCCAGGCCTTGCGCGCCAATGCCCAGCGCGTTGACCTTTTCGTACAGTTCCAAGCGAAGCTCTTCCACCTGAGTCAGCTTCTCGCCTTTGCCGGCCTTTTGCTGAAGCTCATACATGTTGAGGTCCTCCATCAGGCTTTCTTTGGCCATCAGAACCGCTTTCTCGGCGGTCCCGCCAATGCCAATGCCCAGCATGCCGGGAGGACACCAGCCCGCGCCCATGGTGGGCACGGTTTTCAGCACCCAGTCGAGCACACTGTCGCTGGGGTTGAGCATGACCATTTTGGACTTGTTCTCGCTGCCACCGCCCTTGGCGGCGACGGTGATGTCCAGTTTGTTGCCCGGCACGATCTCGGTGAAGATCACAGCCGGGGTGTTGTCCTGCGTGTTCTTGCGCGCGAACTGCGGGTCTGCCACCACGCTGGCGCGCAGCGTGTTATCGGGGTGGTTGTAGCCACGGCGAACACCTTCGTTGATGGCATCTTCCAGGCTGCCGGAGAAGCCCTCGAGTCGCACATCCATGCCGATTTTCAGAAACACGTTGACGATGCCCGTGTCTTGGCAAATGGGACGATGGCCAACCGCACTCATCTTGCTGTTGGTCAAAATTTGGGCGATGGCATCTTTGGCCGCCGGCGACTGTTCCAGGGTGTAAGCGCGCGCCAGATGCTCGATGTAGTCGCTGGGGTGGTAATAGCTGATGTACTGCAGGGCAGCGGCAATCGATTCGATCAGGTCGTTTTGTCGGATGGTGGTCATGTCAGTGGTCCGAGTTGGAGGGGGGGTGCAAAAGCTTGTCGGCGTAGGCAATGGCCAGCGCGCTAAGGAGAAAGGTCAGGTGAATCAGGGTCTGCCACATCAACACCTTGACATCGTAGTTGGCCGCATTGATGAAGGTCTTCAGCAGGTGGATGGATGAAATGCCAATGATGGCGGTCGCCAGTTTCACTTTCAGCACAGAGGCATTCACATGGTTGAGCCACTCGGGCTGGTCCGGGTGGTTCTCCAGGTACATGCGGGAGACAAAGGTTTCATAGCCGCCCACGATCACCATGATGAGCAGGTTGGAGATCATGACCACATCGATCAGACCCAAGACCACCAGCATGATGATGGTTTCATTGAGCGAGGTCACAGGCGCTTCACTTTTGTAGCCCATGCCGGTGATCAGCGCTTGCAGCGCCGCCTGATTGCCAAAAGCGGCTTCCAGCAAGTGCGTCAGCTCAACCCAGAAATGAAAGACATACAAGCCTTGAGCTGCAATCAGTCCCAAATAAAGCGGTAGTTGCAGCCAGCGGCTGGCGAAGATCACGCGAGGCAAGGTGCTGCTGTGGGAGCGGCCGGGCAGAGGGTTAGTCATGGGCCTATTTTAGGGAAACCATGAGGAGGGGGTTTAACCGATTTTTTGTAAGCTTTATGCCAGTCAGCAGCTCGTAAGAGCTGGGCGCGACATTTCGGAAGTTCGCCGCTTTTCCAAATTTGAGGAGACACCTGTCATGAGCCACCCAGAAACCGCTGCAGCCCTGTACCAACCACCCGCTGATTTTGCCTCTCATGCCGCCGTTTCGGGGATGGCAGCCTACGATGCATTGTGCAAAAAAGCGGAAACCGATTACGAAGGCTTCTGGGCCGAACAGGCGCGCCGACTGATCAGCTGGAAAACGCCCTTCACGAAGGTCCTGAATGAAAGCGATGCACCGTTTTTCAAGTGGTTTGAAGACGGTACCCTGAATGCCTCCTACAACTGTCTGGACCGCAACATCGAGCGCGGCCTGGGCGACAAGACGGCAATTATTTTCGAAGCAGACGGCGGCGAAGTCACCAAGGCCACCTATGCGCAGCTGCTGGCCAAAACTTGCCAAATTGCAAACGGCTTGAAATCGCTGGGCATTGGCAAGGGCGACCGCGTGGTGATTTACATTTCGATGTCCATCGAGGGCGTCGCGGCCATGCAGGCTTGCGCGCGCATTGGCGCCACCCACTCGGTGGTGTTTGGTGGCTTCTCGGCGCAATCCTTGCGCGACCGCATTGAAGACACTGGTGCCAAGGCTGTGATCACGGCGGACCACCAGGTCCGCGGTGGCAAGCAATTGCCCCTGAAATCCATTGTCGACGAAGCCCTCGCCTTGGGCGGATGCGACTCTGTCAAAAATGTGCTAGTGGTCAAGCGCTCCGGCGCTGAAGTGGCCATGAAGGCCGGCCGCGATTTGTGGATGGCCGAAGTCGCAGAAAAGCAGCCCACCACCTGCGAGCCGGAGTGGGTCAGTGCCGAGCACCCGCTGTTTTTGCTCTACACCTCGGGTTCAACGGGCAAGCCCAAAGGCGTTCAGCATTCCACCGGCGGCTATCTTTTGCATGCGGCCCTGACCACCGAATGGACCTTTGACCTGAAGAAGGACGATGTGTTCTGGTGCACCGCTGACATCGGTTGGGTCACGGGTCACACCTACATCACCTATGGCCCCCTGGCTTTGGGGGGCACCGAAATCGTCTTCGAAGGCGTGCCCACGTACCCTGACGCCGGCCGTTTCTGGAAGATGATCGAGCAACACAAAGTGACCATCTTCTACACCGCGCCGACGGCCATTCGCTCGCTCATCAAGGCGGCCGAAGCCAATGACGCTGTCCATCCGAAAAGCTACAACCTCAAGAGCCTGCGCTTGCTGGGCTCGGTGGGCGAGCCGATCAACCCGGCTGCCTGGGAGTGGTACCACCAGCATGTGGGCGGTGGCCGTTGCCCCATCGTAGACACTTTCTGGCAAACCGAGACCGGTGGCCACATGATCACCCCCTTGCCTGGTGCCACGGTGCTGGTGCCTGGCTCATGCACCTTGCCTTTCCCGGGCATCCAGGCGGCCATCGTTGACGAGACCGGCAAAGACGTGCCCAACGGCCAAGGCGGCATTCTGGTGGTCAAGCGCCCCTGGCCTTCCATGATTCGCACCATCTGGGGCGACCCCGAGCGTTTTAAGAAAAGCTATTACCCCGAAGACTTCAAGGGCAAGTATTACCTCGCAGGCGACGGCGCCATTCGCGACGAAAAAACCGGCTACTTCACCATCACCGGTCGCATCGACGATGTGCTGAATGTATCGGGCCATCGCATGGGCACGATGGAAATCGAGTCGGCCCTGGTCAGCTGCACCGAGCTGGTGGCGGAAGCCGCCGTGGTGGGGCGGCCCGATGACACCACCGGCGAGGCGATTTGCGCCTTCGTGGTGTTGAAGCGCTCACGCCCCACGGGCGACGAGGCCAAGCAAATCGCCAAGATTCTGCGTGACCATGTGGGCAAGGAAATTGGCCCCATCGCCAAGCCCAAGGACATTCGCTTTGGCGAAAACCTGCCCAAGACCCGCTCGGGCAAGATCATGCGCCGCCTGTTGCGCTCGATCGCCAAGGGCGAAGCCATCACGCAGGACACTTCCACTTTGGAAAACCCCGCCATCCTGGATCAATTGTCCGAAGTGAACTGAGGCGTCCGGCCCATGAAAAAAGGACCCGAGGGTCCTTTTTTCATGCCGCCGTCATCGCGAGCATGCACGCAATGACGGTGCTTATTTCTGGGTCAGAATCCAAGCGGCCAATTTCTTGGCTTCAGCTTCGTTGACTTGGGGGTTGGCGGGCATGGGCACAGCACCCCAAACGCCAGAGCCACCCTTTTGAATCTTGGTGGCGAGTTTGTCAGCAGCCGTTTTGTCGGCAGCGTACTTCTTGGCGACCTCTTTGTAAGAGGGGCCCACAACCTTTTTGTCGACTGCATGGCAAGCCAGGCAGTTTTTCGCCTGTGCCAAGGCTTGGTCAGCCAGGACCGGTGCGGAAAAAGCGGCGGTTGCAAGCAATGCGAATACAAAACGTTTCACGGTGAATCTCCAGAAGTTGAAAAAAATGAAATAGTCCAATGATTTAACGGTTCACGCTGTCGTGAGTGTACAGGTCCAGCACCGCACCTTTGCTGGCGCTGGAGGCGTTGAAGGCAAATTTGGCCTGCACGCCGCGCAAGTAGCGTGGTGCCGGCGCAACCCAGCCCTCTTTGCGCTTGGCCAGTTCTGCATCTGAAATATTCAGTTGCAGCAGCAGTTTGTGGGCATCGATGGTAATGCTGTCGCCTTCATGGACGAAGGCGATGTTGCCACCGGCAGCGGCTTCGGGCGCTACGTGGCCCACGACCATGCCCCAGGTGCCCCCCGAAAAGCGGCCATCGGTGATCAGGCCCACACTTTCGCCCAGGCCGGCGCCAATCAGCGCACCGGTGGGGGCCAGCATTTCAGGCATGCCCGGGCCGCCTTTCGGGCCGAGGTAGCGCAGCACCATCACGTCACCGGCCTTGATCTTGCCGTCCAGAATGGCTTTCAGGGCCGACTGCTCATCGTCGAAGACGCGGGCCGGACCGGTGATGACCGGGTTCTTCAAGCCGGTGATCTTGGCCACAGCGCCCTCGGGTGAGAGGTTGCCTTTGAGAATCGCCAGATGGCCTTCGTCATACATCGGATCGCTGATGGGCCGGATCACGTCTTGGTCGGCACGCGGTTGGTCCGGAATGTCTTTCAGCACTTCGGCAATCGTCTGGCCGGTGATGGTCAGGCAGTCGCCATGCAACAGGCCAGCATTGAGCAGAACCTTCATCACTTGAGGAATGCCGCCAGCACGGTGCAGGTCGACCGCCAGGTACTTGCCGCTGGGCTTGAGGTCGCAAATGACCGGCACTTTTTTGCGCATGCGCTCGAAGTCGTCGATGGACCAATCGACCCCTGCTGCGTGCGCAATGGCCAGGAAGTGCAGCACCGCATTGGTCGAGCCGCCCGTGGCCATGATGACTGCCACCGCATTTTCAATCGCCTTGCGCGTCACGATGTCGCGCGGCTTGAGGTCTTTCTTGATGGCTTCAATCAGCACGCGTGCCGATTCTTTGGCCGAGTTCTGCTTCTCGTCATGGGGGTTGGCCATGGTAGATGAGTAGGGCAGGGACATGCCCATGGCTTCAAACGCGCTGGACATGGTGTTGGCGGTGTACATGCCGCCGCACGAGCCGGTGCCGGGAATGGCGCGCTTTTCGATTTCTTTCAAGTCGAAGTCGCTCAAATTGCCGGCGGCGTTTTGGCCCACGGCCTCAAACACGCTGACGATGTTCAGGTCCTGTCCCTTGTAAGAGCCGGGCAGGATGGTGCCACCATAGACATAAATGGCGGGCACATTGGCGCGCAGAATGCCCATCATGCCGCCGGGCATGTTTTTGTCACAGCCGCCCACCACCAGCACGCCGTCCATCCACTGGCCTTGCACGCAGGTTTCAATGCAATCGGAAATCACCTCGCGGCTCACCAGGCTGTATTTCATGCCTTCGGTGCCCATGGCCATGCCGTCTGAAATAGTGGGCGTGCCAAACACCTGGGCGTTGCCACCCGCTTCTTCAATGCCCGCGATCGCGGCATCCGCCAGCTTTTGCAAGCCGCTGTTGCAAGGTGTGATGGTGCTGTGGCCATTGGCCACGCCAACCATGGGCTTACCGAAGTCGCCCTCTTCGTAGCCCATGGCGTAGTACATGGAACGGTTGGGCGCGCGCGACTTGCCCTCGGTGATGTTGGCCGAGCGTCGGTTGATCTGAATTTTTTTGATGTCCATGGGATTGGCGTGGGTCCAAAGCGTGGTGATAAGGCACAAGTTTACCTCCCCGAAAGAGGCGACAATGGTCACCATGTTGATACACCCTCAATGGAATCCCATTGCCTTGCAGCTAGGGCCCTTGGCAGTGCATTGGTACGGCATTTCCTACCTGGCAGCATTTGCTTTGTTTTTCATTCTGGCGCTGCGCCGAAGCCGGCAGCCGGCTTGGGCAGGTCAGGCTTGGTCGCGGGAGATCGTTGAAGATCTGCTCTTTTACGGTGTTTTAGGGGTTATTTTGGGTGGGCGGCTGGGCTATTGCCTTTTTTACAAGCCCGGCTATTACGCCCAGCACCCGTTAGAGGTGTTTGCCGTATGGCAGGGGGGGATGAGCTTTCACGGCGGGATGCTGGGGGTGATCGCCGCCATGGTCCTGTGGGCTCGGCGACAGAAAAAACCGTGGTTGCAGGTGACCGACTTCATAGCGCCCTGTGTCCCCACTGGCTTGGCCGCTGGCAGGGTGGGTAATTTCATCAACGGGGAGCTTTGGGGCCGCGTGGCCGATCCCAGTTTGCCTTGGGCAATGGTGTTTCCCCAGAGCGGTACGCTGTTGCCGCGCCATCCTTCACAGGCTTACCAGTTTTTACTGGAAGGGTTGCTGCTGTTTTGCATGCTGTGGTGGTACGGCAAAAGGCCGCGTCCCTTGGGAGCCCTTTCAGGCTTATTCTTGCTGGGCTACGGACTTTTGCGATTTGTCGCCGAGTATTTTCGGGAGCCAGATGCCTTTCTTGGATTATTGGCCCTGAACATGAGCATGGGCCAATGGCTGTGTGTCCCAATGATGTTGTGTGGTGCCCTGTTGTGGCGGCATGCGCAAAGGGCCTCTGTCGGGGGTGTTTCCTAAAAACCCGTTCCCGAGGCAGAATTCGGGGCATTACAAGGAGACATCCATGAAGAGTCCAATGCAACGACGTGCTGTTTTGCGGTGGGCGGCCCTGGGGGCCGCCACTCAGGCGTGGAGCGTTCGTGCGGAGCCTGGCTGGCCCAACAAGGCCGTGACGCTGGTGGTTCCGTTCCCTGCGGGCGGTGGGACAGATGCTTTTGCCCGACCCTACTCCGCACAGTTTTCCAAACTCACCGGCAAACAACTGGTGATTGACAACCGGGGCGGCGCGGGCGGCAATTTGGGCGCCGGCGTGGCTGCCAAAGCTGCGCCAGACGGCTACACTTTTTTCATGGGGGCGGTTCACCACTCGATTGCGCCAGCCATGTACGCCAAGCTCGATTACGACTTGGAGAAAGACTTTGTGCCCCTGGCTTTGGTAGCCATGGTGCCGCAAGTTCTGGTGGTGAACCCCAAGAACTTGCAAGGTGACTACAAGGCCTTCATGGAGGCGGTACGCAAAAGCCCGGGGCGTTTCAATTACGGATCCGCAGGGGGGGGCACATCGCACCATTTGGCCGGTGAGTTGTTCAAACTGCAGACCAAGACCTTCATCACCCACATCCCTTACCGTGGCGCGGGCCCTGCCTTGCAAGACTTGATTGCCGGAAACGTCGACATGATGTTTGACGGCCTGGGCTCGTCTGCGCAGCACATCAAGGCAGGGCGCATCAAGGCCCTGATGGTGTCTGGTAGCAAGCGCAATCCTTCTTTTCCGGATGTGCCTTGCGCGGCCGAATTGGGTTTGCCGGATTACACCGTCACCACCTGGTATGGTTTGTGGGCGCCCCGGGGAACACCCGCCGACATTCAGGCGCGCCTGTTGGAAGAAACCAAGCGCCTGGCTGCCACCGACGAGATCAAAGCCATCTGGGCCAGCAACGGTGCAGAATTTCCCAGCATCACGGGCGCACAATTTGGCAGTTTTGTCAGCAACGAAATCAAGCGCTGGGCAGCGGTGGTCAAAGCCTCAGGCGCCAAGCTCGATTGAACTTTACTCTTTAGCCCTTTCATGCGTAACCACAACCTGTTTGCCGCCTTGCTTGCGGCTTTTCCGAAAGACCTTGACGCCGTCGCTGTAGAAACAGAGGACGGCCTGTGCTACAGCTGGCGTGATCTGGACCGGGCCAGTGCCATGATGGCCAATTTGTTTGACGCATTGGCCGTGCCCGCCCACGCCAGGATCGCTGTTCAAGTCGAAAAATCGGTTGAAGCCCTGATTCTGTATTTGGCAACCTTGCGGGCTGGGCACGTTTTTTTGCCACTCAACACCGCTTACCAAAGCGCGGAAATCGAGTATTTCATTGGCAATGCGGAACCTGCGGTGGTGGTGTGCTCGGGCCGCAATTTCGGTTGGGTCAGCAAAATCGCCTTCAAGGCCGGCACCCGCCATGTCTTCACTTTGAACGACGACCGCACCGGCTCATTGCTGGAGCGTGCCTCGCACTGCGACGATCGCCACACAGTGGCGCTGCGCCAAGCCGATGACCTTGCCGCGATTCTGTACACCAGCGGAACCACCGGGCGCAGCAAAGGCGCCATGCTGACGCATGACAACCTGCTCAGCAACGCCGTGATGTTGAAAGAATACTGGGGCTGGCAGCCAGGTGATGTGTTGATTCACGCTTTGCCTATCTTCCACGTGCATGGACTGTTCGTGGCCATTCACGGTGCCTTGCTCAACGGCAGCAAGATGCTGTGGCATGCCAAATTCGATCCCAAGCGTGTGATTGCAGATTTGCCCCGTGCCACCGTCTTCATGGGCGTCCCCACTTTGTATGTGCGCATGCTGGCCGAGCCCGCGCTTAACCAGCAGGCGGCTGCACGCATGCGTTTGTTCATTGCCGGCTCTGCGCCCTTGCTGATCGAAACATTTCAGGCATGGCAGCAGCGCACAGGCCATACGATCTTGGAGCGTTATGGCATGAGCGAAACGGCCATGCTGACGTCCAACCCTTACCGCGCGGACGCTCGCTACAACAACCAAAGCGAACGACGCGGCGGTACGGTCGGCTTCCCTTTGCCTGGGGTGCGTTTGCGCGTGCTTGACGACGCAGGCCAACCGCTGGGCGTTGACGAAATTGGCGGCATTCAAGTTCAGGGTGCCAATGTCTTTAAAGGTTACTGGCGCATGCCAGAGAAAACGGCCGAAGAGTTCACCGCAGATGGGTATTTCAAGACGGGCGATGTGGGCAAGATCGATGCGCGCGGCTATGTCACCATCGTGGGCCGCAGCAAAGACTTGATCATCAGCGGGGGCTACAACGTGTATCCAGCTGAAATTGAAGGCTTCATCAATGACATGGCCGGCGTGGCTGAAAGTGCGGTGGTGGGCGTGCCTCATCCCGACTTTGGCGAAGTGGGCGTGGCCGTGGTGATTGCCAAGCCAGGGGCCAAGCTCGATCCCGATGCCATCGTTGCCGATCTCAAGTCACGCCTGGCCAACTTCAAAATTCCCAAGCGCTGTTTTGTGGTGCCGGAGTTGCCTCGCAACACCATGGGCAAAGTTCAGAAGAACCTGCTGCGAGAACAGCACAAATCTCTTTTCGCCTAGCCTGCCTGCCTGGCCCCTGCCGGTTGCGCGAGCGCAGCGCGGCGATCCTCTGTCAGCATTGCCATACTTTTCACCCATTGAAAAGTATGGAAATACCGCTTGATGCTTGGGCTGAAAGTAGAGATCATCCTCCCATGGCTCTCACACGCAGTGTTTTTCATGCCCATTGAAGCGGACACCATCAAGTCGGTGAGCGCCTTGTTGTATGAGAGGGCGCTGAAAAAAATACCCGATGACACGCGCAGCGTCTTGGCCCAGGCGCAGCATCGCGAAACAGACGCGACCGCGCGTCACACCATCATGATGATGGTTGAAAGCGCCGATCTGGCGCACCAGCAAGGCAGCCTGGTTTGCAGCGATGTCGGCATTCCCACCTACAGCGTCAAGATCGGCACGCGTGTCCAATTTTCTGGCAAGGTACGCCAGGCCATCACAGACGGGTTTGCGGAGTTGGTAGCCAACATCCAGCCTCCCATTTTGAAAATGGTCACCCATCCATTGACGCATGCACGCAGCTATGCGGGCAAAGACATTCCGATCGTTGCATTCGACTTGATTGACGATGCAGATTACATGGACATTGTCTGTTCTCCCAAGGCCATGGGCACTGGACGGTGGGAGGCGGCCGAGACCTTTGTGTATCCGACCATCGAGCAGGTTGAAAAATATGTGCTCGATGTGATTTTGCGTGCGGGCTCCCAACCCTGTCTGCCGATTGTGGTGGGGGTGGGCATTGGCGGTTCGCTCGACCATGCCACCAAGCTGGCAAAGGAAGCCATGCTAAGACCGCATGGCCTCGCCCATCCCGATCCCATGCTGGCAGGCATGGAGCGCAGGTTGCTGGAGGCGATCAACCAAATGGGCCTGGGCGCCATGGGGACCTCGGGCGACTGCAGTGCCATGGCAGTGAACGTGGACTACTCGGCAGGGCATGGCTTTGTGCCCATAGCGGTCAGCATGAATTGCTGGATCAACCGGCGCACAGCAGCCCGCATTCACCATGACGGGCGGGTGGAAATGCTCTATGAATAAGTTGCCGCACAGCGCTGTTCATGAGTTGGCATTGCCCCTTGACGAGCACCGTGTGCGCGCATTGCGTGTCGGCGAACTGGTGTGCCTCAGTGGCAGGGTGACCGTGAGCATTGGCATTCCGACGCACCAGCGCATGGCCGAGGCCGCTGTGCAAGGAAAGCCCTTGCCAGTGGACATTCGAGGCGGCGCTTTTTTGCACTTGAGTACCTATGTCCGAGAGCGTGACGGCTTGTGTGAGCCCGTGTACCTCAACCCCAGCACCAGCACCCGCTACAACGCCTGGATGCCTGCAATTGTGCGTGGTCTGGGTCCGCGCATCGTGGGTGGCAAGGGCGGCCTGAACGATGAAAGCGTGGCAACCCTCCAAGAATGTGGTTGCGTATACCTTTCGTTTCTGGGCGGTGGCAGCCCTTTGCTGTCACGGGCCCTGCGTGGCGTACACAGCATGCACTGGACCGAATACATTTCGCAATTTCGATTGCTGACATTGGATGTTCAATCTTTGGGCCCTGCGACCGTGGCGATTGATGCACAGGGGCAGAGCATTTATCAATCCGTTGCGACCCGCGCCCAAGCCCGCATGCCAGATATCCTGGCGCAGATGGCCAAGGCACGAGTCGTGGGTTCATTGGGCTGACACATCTGCCCCTCATCAGAAAAGGCTGCTTATGCACATCCAATTCCCTCGCCGGACCCTGACCAAGCTTGTCGTGTCCTTGAGCTTGCTCTGTTCCTGGCCTTTGCAGTCGTGGTCTCAAAACATGCCATGGCCCAGCAAGCCTGTGCGCATCGTGGTGCCCTTTCCAGCAGGGGGCAGCACTGATTTGGTCGCGCGTTTCATAGCGCAAGGCCTGAGCGAGAAATTCGGCCAGCAATTTATCGTCGATAACCGCGCAGGGGCAGGGGGCAACATTGGGACCGACGCCGTTGCCAAAGCGCCAGCCGATGGCTACACCATTGGGTTGTCCACGTCAGGCCCCCTGGTGAACAACAAATTTTTGTACAAGACCATGCCGTTCGATTCGGACAAGGACTTGTCACCCATCGCCCTGGTTTGCGAAATTCCGTTGGTCATCACCAGCAACCCAGCCAAGGTGAGCGCCATGAATTTGAAAGAATTCTTGCGCCAGGCCAAGGCCAACCCCCAGTCGTTCACCGTGGGGCAGCCCGGCAATGGCACGATTGGCCATTTGGCCTTGGAACAGCTGTCGATCGTGACCAAGACGCCGCTCACCCACATCCCCTTTCGGGGTGACACGCCAGCCATGACCGATCTTTTGGGCGGCAACATCCAGGCTTTGTCGGCCCCGATCACAGCCTTTATTCCCAATTTGAGTGCTGGCAAGTTGCGCGGGCTGGCCGTCACCTCTTCCGCTCGCTATCCTGGTTTGCCAGAAATTCCAACGGCCAAAGAACAGGGCATTGATTTGGTTGCAACGGTCTGGTTTGGCATTGTGGGGCCCGCAGGGCTACCGACCGAGATCGCCAAAAAATTGAACACGGAAATCAATGCCATCGTAGGGTCCACCTACGGGCGGGCCAAACTTCAAACCTATGGCGCTGTGGTCAATTTGGGTTCGCCCGAGTTGCTGCACCAGATGATCCAGGAAGATTCTTTGAAATGGCAAAAGGTGATTGCCGCTGCCAAAGTCGTTGCCAACTGAGTACTTTCCCGCCATTCATATGACCGATTCTCAACGCCCCTTGCTGTTTGATGCCCACGCCCATTTGGTCGCTGATGACCAACAGGCCTACCCTCGCAACCCCATGCAACGGGCAGCCAATGCCCCTTACCGCGCGCCAGGCGTCATCGGCAAGCCCGGCGGGCACCACGGCCCCAACCCGATCAACGAAATTCCCGATGTTTCGCGCATGCTGACCTGGATGCAAGCGCAGAATGTCGACGGGGCTGTGGCGGTGCAAAAGCGGATGATCTACCGCTACGACAACAGCTACATTCTGGATTCTTCCGACCGCTACCCTGACATTTTTTCGGCCGTGGTGATCCTGGATGCCGAAGCGGCTGACACGCCCGATCTGGTCAAGCACTACATTGAGAAGAACCAGCTTGCGGGTGTGCGTTTGTTCGGCGGCCGCGAGCCCGATGGCAGCATGCCTTGGCTCAATTCGACGCAGGCCTTGAAAACCTGGGCTGTCGCCAACGACTACGGCCTGGTCATGGACCTGGAGGTCTTGGCGACGGGGGGCGGCGGGCCTTCCATTCCCACCTTGATTGAGCTCTCCAAGGCGTTTCCCAATGTGCGCATTGTGCTGGACCATCTTCTGGAGCCAGAAATGGAGGAGGGGGATCATTTTGGTTTGGATGAGCGCTACGAAACGCTCGCGCCCATTGCCAACATGTCGTTCAAATGGACCTCGATCAACCTGGACATTTGCCGCGAAGCGGGTATCCCCGCGGAAAAAGTGTTGCGACGTGCCACGGACATGTACGGTGCCGACCGCATCATGTGGGGTTCGGACATTGGCACCTCGTCGGGGACTTACGAAGACATGGTGCAGCGCGCACTGGACTCCGCAAAACTGCTCAATGATGCGGAAAAGCAAGCCCTTTTCCATGACACCGGACGGCGTGTTTTCGTCAAGGGTGGCACCCATCACAAACCTTGAGTTTAAAAAACACGCCATGTCTGACACACACTTCACCTCGTTGGATGCGACCACGATGGACACCACCACAGCCTATCGGTTGTTGGTGGGCGCCGTCGTGCCCCGGCCTGTCGCCTGGATCACCACGCGAAGCAATGCCGGCGTCGTCAATGTCGCGCCCTTCAGTTCGTTCAACTATGTGGCACACAGCCCGCCCATGCTGGCCGTCAACATTGGCAACAGGGAGGGCGTGCTCAAGGACACTGCACGCAACATTTTGGAGACGGGTGAGTTTGTGGTGAATGTCTCTACCGTGGACAACATGGACCTCATGCACGCGTCCAGCGCGGAGTATCCGCCAGACGTGAGCGAGGTGGAAGCCTTGGGCATCGAACTGTTGCCGGGCCAAAGTGTTGCGGTGCCGCGTGTGGCGCGATCGCCGATTCAGATGGAATGCCGGCTGGAGCGCTCCATTCCCCTTGGGCGTGGTTTGAACACCCTCTACATTGGGGAAATATTGACCTTTCACATCGCTTCGTCGGTCTTTGATGGTCGCTACATCGACAGTGTCAAGATGCGACCGATTGCCCGCTTGGGCGGGCCCCTTTATGCCGAACTGGGCACGCTGCACACGCGGGTGCAACTTCAAAAGCCACCCAAATGACCTCCTGAAAGCACCGCCATGAGTCTTCAAAGCCAGATTGGCACCTTTGTCAAAACTGCCTCGCCGCATGTGGTCGAAGTGCTGGGCACCACCGCTCTGAATTTCGTTTGCCTGGACGCAGAGCATGCGCCCTTGGATCGCGCCATGCTGGACTTGATGGTCATGGCTGGCCGGGCCAGTCATTTGAAGGTGTTCATCCGGATTGCCGAGATCAACCCCTCGGTGATCCTTTCTGCCTTGGATATCGGCGCGCATGGCTTGCTGGTGCCGCATGTGGACAGTGCCGCGCAGGCTCGCGAAGTGGTAGCCATGGCGCGTTACCGTGGCGGCAACAGAGGCTATTCCGGCTCGCCGCGCTTTGCAGCCTACGGCAGCATGGGCATGAAAGACGCTTTGCGGGTCGGTGATGAAGCACAGGTCATTTGCCAGATCGAATCGGCAGCGGCTGTGCAAGAGGCACAAGCCATTGCGGCCGAGCCTGGTGTGGCCGGATTGTTCGTGGGGCGCGCCGACCTGGCCTTGTCCAAGGGCCTGGAGAACTCCCGGGACGACCAAGTGACTGCGGCCACACAGCATGTCCTGGCCGTCGCCCATCGCGCCGGCAAGATTGCTGGCATGCATGTGGCCGGCACAGCAGAGCGCGCGCAATTTGAGCCGCTGGGAGCCAATTGGTTCATCGTTGCATCAGACCAAACCTTGTTGCGCCAGGCTGCGCAAGCCATTGCCATCACCGCATGAATCCAGAGGAATTGTCATGACCTTGCTGCCATCGCAACAACCTACTTATGCCCGTCACCATGCCAGTGCGCCTCGTTCGCTGCCAGGAGATACCTGCCCCGGTTGGGTCACACGTGGCGCCAATTTTGTGGTTGTGGTGTCGCAAGCCCAAGCGGGCGATGTCCTGGTGCGCGACAACCTGGATGAGTATGTGCTGTTGGTCCCCGAGACCCCTGGCCTGTGCGTCAACATACAAGCGGGGCGCGAGACACTCAAGGCCGAGGCCGACAGCCTGACGATTGTCCCGCCCGGCAACAGTCGCGTGGAGGTTGCCACGGGCGCGGGCTTGCTCGTGCGCATCTTCTCCAGCGATGTGACCGATGTGCTCATGCTTGCCGATAACCATGCCACATACCAAGTGCCTAATCCCGATGTCAGCCCCTTGGTGGCCTGGCCCGAGCCCGTCGGTGGATATCGATTGCGCCACTACCCACTGGCGAATTACGCCAGTGAGGGCAGCCAAATGCGTGTCTTTCGCAGTTGCAAGCTGATGGTGAATCCCTTGATGAAGCGCACCGTGCCGCGTGATGTGCGAAAGCTCAGCCCTCACAGCCATGATGATTTCGAGCAAGGCTCTTTGGCCTTGTCTGGCACCTACGTCCATCACCTTCGCTACCCCTGGGGACCTGACATGACCTTGTGGCGCGAGGACGAAGCCCAGCAAATGGGCAGCCCCTCGTTGTTGATTGTGCCGCCCAAGGTCGTGCACACCAGTCGCAACACCGATACGCCGGGGGTGTTGGTGGATATATTTGCACCGCCCCGCTGGGACTTCTCCAAAAGAGGCATGGTCTGCAATGCCGAAGAGTATCCGATGCCCCTGGAGCCTGAAGGGCAGACCTGAGGCACTGTAAGCTTGCGAGCCTATCCATGACAGACAGGGCCAGTGCGCCCGACACCGGACGCATGTCACCCATCTCGCTAGATGTGAGTCAACAGCTTGTGCACTAACTTCACGCCAACGCAACGTGCCCAATGGGTCAAGGAGAAGCTGGGGGTCGATTTGCCCACAGATTACCCCGCAGAGTCTTATCCCGGCTTTCCCGCGCCCTTGGTTGTCAAAAGCCATCAGTCAGGCCGCGTTGCGTGTGGCTTGGCCCGGTTTGGGCTGATTCCAGCTTGGGCGAAAGACGACAAGATTGCCCGGCACACCTACAACGCGCGCAGTGAGACCGCCGCCGAAAAACCCAGCTACCGCTCACCGTGGAGGCATCGCCAGTGGGGCTTGGTGCTGGTCGATCATTTCTTCGAACCGAGCTACTCGTCAGGCAAGGCGGTGCGCTGGAAAATTGAATTGGCCTGCGGTGAGCCCTTCGGCATTGCTTGCCTTTGGGACCGTTGGACGCACCCTGCAACGGGCGAGGGGGTGGTCAGCTTTTCGATGCTGACCGTGAACGCAGACGCGCATCCTGTGATGTGCCAATTCCACAAGCCAGGTGACGAGAAGCGCACACCCGTGATCATTGCGCCAGAGCTGCACGCGGCCTGGCTCAGTGCGGATCATGCCAAGGCCGCAGAGCTCATGCGCTGGGAACACATGCCGCAGCTTCGGGCAGAGGCTGCGCCAAGGCCTTAGGGAAAGCATATGCTTGATATACTGTATATAAATACAGTATATTTGACGAGATGACGATACCTGCCATTTCCACACCCCAACCCGTATTTTTGCCAGACACCAAGGTCTGGCTGGACATGTGCGCATGGACGGTGCGGGCCGGTTTCCCTTCGCCCGCCGCCGACCACACGCGCAAACGCATTGATCTCAACGAGCACCTGATTCGCAACAAGGAGGCCACCTTTATTTTCCGGGTCAAGGGCGACTCCATGAACGGCATTGGTATTTACGAAGGTGACGAGCTGCTGGTCGACCGCTCCATCGAGGCCAAGCACGGCAACATCGTGCTGGCCGTCTTGAACGACGACTTCACGGTCAAGCGCCTGTACCGTCGTGGCGGGGTGGTCAAGCTGATCGCAGAAAACCCGTTGTACCCGCCCATCACACTCAAGGACGGCGAAGAGTTGCTCATCTGGGGCGTGGTCACACGCAACCTGCACAAGCTTTATTGATGTCATGGCGCGCGCGCACGTCCAGGCCCTGGCGTTGGTAGATTGCAACAATTTTTACGTCAGCTGCGAGCGAATTTTTCGGCCCGACCTGGCGCGCGTGCCCATGGTGGTGCTGTCCAACAACGATGGCTGCGTGGTTTCACGCTCGAACGAAGCCAAAGCCTTGGGCGTGAAGATGGGCCAGCCGTGGTTTGAGTGCCAGTCGTTGGCGAAAGCGCATGGCATTCTGGCGCTGAGCAGCAACTACGCCTTGTATGCCGACATGTCCAACAGGGTGATGCGCATTCTGGGTGAGTTTTCTCCGCATCAGGAGGTGTACTCCATTGACGAAAGCTTTGTCGACCTCACGGGCGCGCCGAACCTGCGCGCGCTGAGCTACGCCATGCGCGAGCGCGTGAGGATGTGGACCGGCATGCCCGTGTGCGTGGGCATTGGCCCCACCAAGACGCTGGCCAAGCTGGCCAACCACGTAGCCAAGAAACACCCCCGATCCCAAGGTGTCTTCAATTACAACGCCTTGAATGATGCGCAGAAAACCGCCTTGCTGAAACGCATCCCCGTCAGCGAAGTTTGGGGCGTGGGGCGCAAATTGACGCAGCGGCTGCTTGCGCATGGCGTGGAAACCGTTTGGGATTTGCGAGAAGCGCACATCCCCAGTTTGCGCGCCGAGTTTGGCGTTGTCATGGAAAAAACGCAAAGGGAATTGCAAGAAACGCCGTGCATCGAGCTGGAGGAGGTGCCAGCCGACAAGCAGAACATCATCGCCAGCCGATCGTTTGGCAGCATGGTCACAGAATTGCCGGTCTTGAAAGATGCGCTGTCCACCTTTGTCGCCAATGCCTGCGCAAAACTTCGCGCTCAAAACAGCCAGGCTGCCGTCATTCAAGTGTTTCTGCAGACGAACCGTTTCCGAAAAGACCTTGCGCAGTACTCGCCCAGCATGGCGGTCCCCCTGCCGCAGCCCACCCATGACACCCTGGTGGTCAACCGGTGGGCCGACGCCTTGTGTGAGCGAATGTTTCGCGAGGGCTACCAGTACAAGAAAGCCGGGGTCATGCTGAGTGAGCTCAGCCCCGTGACCCATCAGCAGGGCGATTGGCTGGAGGCCTCGCCCCCAGGCCACAGCAAGCTGATGCAGGCGCTGGACCACTTGAACGCGCGCTACGGGCGGGGTGCCGTGAAGGTGTCCACGCAAGGGGCTTACCAGGGCTGGCAGATGCGGCAAGAGCGCAAATCACCCAACTACACCACAGATTGGGATGACGTGCCTGTGGTTTGAAGCAAGGCGCACGGCGCAGCTGACCTGGGAGGAGGTCGTGTGTCAACGTTCTGTCATATATTTCTATTAAGATGGAAATATGGAAGAAAAAGAAGTTGTCAAAGCACTGGCTGCGCTCGCGCAAGCCAACCGTCTTCAGGTGTTTCGCAGCCTGGTGACTGCAGGGCCAGCGGGCGCTACGCCTGGTGCGTTGGGGGAAGCCTTGGGCGTGCCCAATGCCACCTTGTCTTTCCACCTGAAGGAGTTGATGAACGCCGGCTTGATCAGTCAGGAGCGAAACGGTCGTCACCTGATCTACCGTGTGGCGTTTGGCCAGATGAATGGCCTGCTCTCTTATCTCACCGAGAACTGTTGCCAAGGCGCTGAAGACTGCCTCGACGCCACCGCAACATCTTGCTGCTGAAATGAACACCATGACCCCCCATACCGAACCTTTGAACGTCCTGTTCCTGTGCACCCACAACTCGGCCCGCAGCATTCTTGCCGAGGCCATGCTGAACCACTTGGGCCAAGGCCGTTTCAAGGCCTACTCTGCGGGCAGCAGTCCGCGCGACAACCAAAAGCCCAACCCGCTGGCCCTTGAAACGCTGGCCAAGGCGGGTATCTCAACCGAAGGGCTGTACAGCAAAAGCTGGGATGAGTTTGCCAAGCCGGATGCGCCCCACATGGACCTGGTCATCACCGTCTGTGACAACGCCGCCGGAGAAGTGTGTCCGTTTTGGCCCGGACAGCCCGCGACGGCGCACTGGGGCTACGCCGATCCCTCGGCGGGCGATGCCGATGACGATCACAAGCGCAAAGCGTTCCTGCAGACGCTACACCTGATTGGCAAGCGACTGGAGGTTTTTGTGAACCTTCCGTTGTCCAGCCTGGGCAAGATGACGCTACAGAAAACGGCACGAGAGCTGGCCCAACAATGAGTGCTTGGCGCAGCTACTTTTCGGAGCTTGTCGGCACAGCAGCATTGTTATGCGCTGTGATCGGCTCGGGCATCATGGGCGAGCAGCTGGCGGGCGGCAACATCGCCGTGGCACTGCTGGCCAACACGCTGGCAACGGTGTTTGCCTTGTACGTCTTGATTGAAACACTGGGCCCTGTCAGTGGCGCGCATTTCAATCCTGTTGTGTCCATGGTCATGGCATACCGCAAGGATTTGGCGCCACCGCTCTTGCCTGGCTATGTGCTGGCGCAATTGATGGGGGCCGTGCTGGGGGCATGGGTTGCCCATGCCATGTTTGGGTTGGAGGTTTGGCAGTGGTCTGAAAAAGTCAGAACGGGGCCAGCGCAGTGGTTTGCCGAAGTTGTGGCCACCGCGGGCTTGTTGTTCGTGATCTTGCGCTCGCCAGCGGGCAAAGCATCGGCCCTTGTGGCTTGCTACATTGGCGCAGCGTATTGGTTTACCGCCAGCACCTCGTTTGCCAATCCTGCGGCAGCTTTCGGTCGGATGATGTCTGATACTTTCGCCGGCATCTCCCCTGCGGATGTCCCGGCGTTCATGCTGGCACAACTGGTGGGCGGCCTGTTGGGCTGGTTGCTGCATGGTCTTTTGCAGGGTGGTCCATCACAAGGACAAGACGATAAGCATTGAGGCAAACAGCCCCCTGGTTTGCCTAGCGATTCAGGATGAGATAGGGGTGCTCTCTGCGCAGCACCTTTTCCGATTCCAAGAGTGCAACGGCCCTGTACAAAGCCTCGTGTGTCACGCCCAATTCGCCGGCAAGCGTTTTAAGACCCGAGGGGGCAGCGTATTGCCCCGCCTGGCCTTCGGTTTCAATCAGGTGAATGATCCGTTCCCGGATGGACTTCATGCTCAGCCGCTCAAGGTGCAGGCGAAGCCGTCGGACCTCCTGGTTGAGCATGCTGATCCATCTGCCGGCGAACTCGGGGTCGTGCTCTAAAGATTGCGTGAGCGCTTTCACCGGAATTTGAATGACGATGGAGTCCACCATCGCGAGGGCGTCGCAATGGTAGGCCGGGACCTTCAAACTGGCCTCGCTGATGAAGCCTTGGCGGATTCGCTGCAGCACAACCGACTCCCCATGCAAGCCAGTTCGCTCGAGAATCAACTCGCCTGAGACCACATAAAACATCCATACAGGTTTCTTGCCAGCCTGGAAAACCAGCTCATTTTTCTTAAAAAAGGCACCTTCGCAGTGGGATTGAATTTCCGCTGGCAAAAGGGCCTTGAGTGGGGGCGGCAGAACTACCTGTTTCATATGACCTAGATCATAGGACGATTCCCGATGCAGCAGGATACTTCTCCCATGCCGACGTGAAATTTTTCCATGAGGCATGCCACTGGAGGATACTGAAATGACCAAGCAAATGATGATTGAAATTGAAAACCTCAAGTGCGGGGGATGCGTTCGCTCTATCTTGAAGGGATTGGCTGAATTGCCTGGCGTCACGAACGCCGAGGTTGACATGGCCCAACAGTCGGTGAAGTTCGAGGGCGCTGAAGATACGCGCCCCCAAGTTGCCGACAAGTTGCGCGCCATGGGGTACCCCGAGCGCGGCACACTGCACGGAGTGAGCGCTGGCGTGGCGAACGCCAAATCGTTCCTGAGTTGCGCGGTTGGCCGCATTTCTTGACTTGCCCCGTGCAGAGCATTGATAACCCAGGAGAGACCCATGAGTTCTTTTGACCACCCCACCCTGATTCAAAACATCAGCAAGTCCATGGCGACTTTGCGAAAATCACAACCTGAGGCCATGCAAGGCTTTGGACAACTTGCCAAGTCAGCCATGGCAAGCGGTGCCGTCAGCGAAAAACACAAGGAGCTGATGGCTCTGGCGATCGGCATCACACAACATTGCTCGGGCTGTATTGGCTTTCATGTCAAAGCCTTGCATCGGCTGGCATGCACACGCGCAGAATTTGAGGAAATGCTTGCAGTCTGCGTTTACATGGGGGGTGGCCCTGCCTTGATGTATGCCTCCGAAGCCATTGCGGCTTGGGATGCATTTGACCCGACCCAGGCTTGATGGATCGTTTGTTTGAATTCACTCAATGGAGATCATGGATCATGACAAAAAATGTGGGCGGAATTGACCGCGTGATTCGCATCATTGCAGGCCTTGCCTTGATCGCTTTGGCGGCAACCGGACAAGTTGGGGCTTGGGGCTGGCTGGGTGTCGTGGTTTTGGCCACGGGCGTGTTCAGCTTTTGTGGTGCCTATACCCTGATTGGTTTCAACACTTGTCCTGTCAAACTACAAGAGAACAACGATCAGCAGTGAGCCTGTTGCACACCCAAAGATGAAACCAACCTGGACGGTCCTTGGCAGGCCAGGTTTATTGCTTCGGAATTTTGGCTTCGGAGACAACCTGGATCCATTTTTGGGTTTGACTGGCCACCAGGTTTTTCATCTCTTCTGGGCTGCTGCCACGCACTTCACCGCCCATCTCTTCCAGACGGGTTTTGACAGCCGGCACACCCAATGCTTTCTGTACTTCGCCATGGAGCCGGTCTATGACAGCCCGTGGCGTACCAGCGGGTGCCATCAGTCCGGCCCAAGAGCGCACGTCATAACCTGACACGCCTTGCTCGGAAACGGTGGGCACCTCTGGCAGCACCGACCAGCGCTGCGGCCCCGTGGAGGCCAGGGCGCGCAATTTGCCCGCCTTGATGTTGGCCATCACGGCAGTGGGGGGCGCAATGATCATGGGAATGTCACCCGCCAGCAAGGCTGCGAGCGAACCGGAGTCACCTCGATACGGCACATGCAGAAGCTGTGTTTTCGACATGCTGGCCAACAGTTCTCCCGCAAGGTGATGCGTCGAGCCGATGCCTGCTGTGCCATAACTGATTTGTTCGGGGTTCGCCTTGGCTGCAGCCAGCAGGCTGGAGAGACTGTCAAACTTGCTGCTGGCGGGCACTACCACCAGGAATGGAAAGTAGGTGATGGTGCTGACCATCTCGAAGTCTTGCACTGTGCGGTAAGGCAAATTGTTGTAGAGCGCGCCTGCAACGGCATGTCCTCCGGTGGCTAGGAGCAAGGTGTAGCCATCAGGTTTGGCTTTGGCCACGGTGTTGGCCGCAATCGTTCCTCCGGCACCCGCCTGTGCCTCGACCACCATGGATTGGCCCAGTCCTTTGCCCATTTCCTGGCCAACGGCTCTGGCTATCGCATCGGCATTGCCACCCGGTGCAAAGCCCTGAAGGATCTTGACGGGCCGATCAGGGTAGGTTTGTGCAGCCAGTGGCGGTGCTGCCAGCAAAGGGCTTGCAGCCAAGGCAATAAGTAAAGAGCGACGAAGCATGTTTGTCTCCTGAAGGGTGGCCCTGCGTCTTGTCTGTGCAAGCTGGCAGGCCCGGATCTCACGGGTGCATGACCAGCTTTCCCCTGACCATGCCACGATCTAGCAGGGCATGGGTTTGGCGAACCTCGCTGAATTTAAAAACCTGGCATTCTGGCGCCTTGACCTGTGCGTTCGCCATGAGCTCGATGGCTTCTTGCATCAATGCCCGCCTGATGACAATGTCCTCATCAAAGGTATGCATCGAGAAGCAACGCACCGCCAGGCTCTTGCCCAGCAAATGACGCATGGCCTGAAAAACATCTTCGGTCGGCATGCCCTGAATGATGTTGTACGACACCAGGGTGCCCAGCGGCGCCAGGCTGTGAAGGCCGTCAATCAGACTTTGCCCACCCAGATGGTCAAACACGAGGTCCACGCCACGGTTTTGCGTGATCTCCTGCAAGCGCTCTTTCAAATCGGCTTGCGCTGTGCAGATGACATGGTCAAACCCCTGCTCCAGGGCAAAGCTGCATTTGTCAGGGGTTCGGCTGGTGCCGATGGTGGTCAGTCCTTTGTGCTTGGCCACTTGGCAAAGCATGCCGGCCACGCCCCCCGAAGCACCCGTGATCAGGGCATACGGGCTGGAATTTTTCACCTCGGCCACACGCATGAGTGCCAGGGTCAGTTGCAAATTGGGCAGGCTGACGGCATCGTCAAAAGAAATTGAAGCGGGCAAGCGGTAAGGCGCGCCTTCAGGCACCACGATGGCTTGTGCGTAACAACCGCCGCGCTGGGCGAGTTCCCGGGCGCTGATCAGTACCCGGTCGCCTGCCTGCCACTGTTGCACACCATCACCAATGGCATCTATCTCGCCGGCCAGTTCAGCGCCAGGAATCGCAGGGAGTGGGGGCATCCATTTGTAGGTCCCTTTGCGTATCAGGACATCGGGACGGCCCACGCCAATGGCGCTGGCTTTGACGCGGACTTGTCCAGGGCCTGGCAAAGGATCTGGCAGATCCACTTCCATCAGGCTTTCAGGGCCACCTGGCACCTGGACTTGAATGGCCTTCATGCGCTCAGGCTTGGGCAGTGATCGGGTTCACCAGGGTGCCAATGCCTTCGATTTCAACTTCGCAGACATCGCCTGGCTTCATGAACCAGGCGGGCTTGCGACTCCAGCCCACCCCGGCAGGAGTGCCCGTGGCGATCACGTCGCCAGGCACCAGCGTGAAGATGGCGGAGGCATAGCTGATGAGCTTGGCGATCGAGAAAATCATGTGGCCCGTGTGGCTGGACTGCACGACCTCCCCATTCAACCGGGTGACCAGCTTCAGTTGCTGGTTCGGCGCAATTTCATCAGCGGTGACCATCCAAGGGCCGAACCCGCCGGTGGACTCAAAGTTTTTGCCCGAGGCAATTTGCTTGGCGTGGAACTGCCATTCACGGATGCTGCCGTCGTTGTAGCAAGAGTAGCCGGCCACGTGGTCGAAGGCGTCGGCTTCGGCGATGTTGCGGCCTTCCTTGCCAATGATCACGGCCAATTCGCCCTCCCAGTCAAGCGAGGCAGACACCTTGGGGCAAACAATGGGTTGGCCATGGGCTACTTGCGAGCGCCATACCCGCAAGAAGATGGGCGGCTCTTCTGATAACTCGCGTTGCATACCGGCGGCCAGAACTTCCTGATGGTGGTCCATGTAGTTGCGCACCGCGCAAACAATTTTTTCAGGCTTGGGAATGACGGGCAAAAAGGTGATATCGGCCAGTTTCACATCGGCGGGCTTGTTGGCCACGTCTGCACTGGCCTTGAGGTAGGCGCCCGAGGCGATGTAATCGGTCAGCGTGGGGTATTGCGGCATGGCTTTGCCAAGATCGACAATGGCATCGCTGCCGACCAGGGCGCCCCAGGTTTCGCGTCCTTGATGGATGAATGAAAGCAGTTTCATGAAAGTTCCTTGATGAATGGGGTGTCAGTGGGCGTTGCCAAATTTCGCTTGCCATTGGTCGATGGGCATGAAGCTGGGGTCGCTTCTGCAAATGGCTTCGGTCTCACGCAGGATGGTTTCATCATCCTGGCTCAGGTCCAGGGGATCACCGTGCGGCTGCGAGATGTAAAAAGGCATGTCAAGGTAGATCTCCACCGTGTTGCCTTCTGGGTCAGCAAAGTAAACCGACAAGGCATTGCCATGGTTGAGTGGCAGCAATTTGCTGGCTCCCAATGCAACGGCCTTGTCTTTGAGGTCACGCAGTGACTGTATCGAGGGCACCGCAAACGACAATTGCATGACCGTGCTGAAGGTCGCCTCGGCGGGGCGGCCACCAGCGATCACCAGTTGATGGTGCTGGTGCGGGCTGGCGCTTAGAAAAACCAGGGGCGCTTTGAATGTCTTGCCAACGCCCCGGTCGGTTTCCACCAGGCCAAAAACGGTTTTGTAAAAGTGAACCATCTTCTCGACGTCGGTGACATAAATCCCGAAATGAGAGGGTGTGGGGTGACTGACTTTCAGCATGGCATTCCTTTGAAGGCTGGGCTGCATTCAGGCGCGTGCCTGGGCTTGGCGTTTGAACGCCGCCAGGACATTGGCCTGTGTGCTTGAAATATGTTCAGACAGCAGCACGGTTGCAGTTTTGGCGTCACGTCGCAGCACGGCATTCATCAGGGCGCGGTGCTCATCGTCTTTCTTTTTGGGGACGGTGCGATGGCGTGCCGCAAAGTGGCGGTAGCGTTCGGCCTGATCAAACAGACTGATGCTCCATGCGCGTTGACGCTCGGACGGGCAGGCACCAATCATGGACAAATGAAAGTCTCGATGGCGCTGGCTCCACTCGGCATCGAGTACCACCGGGCCTTGTGGCAGCCGGGATTCGATTTTTTCCAGCCGATGGAATGCCGCCACGATATCGGCTTCCCAGGCATCGTCACCCGCCTGGATGGATTCCGTCAAAGCAGGAATGTCCAGCATCAAGCGCATCTTGGTGATGTCGGCCAGGTCGGCCGGCGAAATCGGGGTGACCCTGAAGCCCCGCCGCTCATCGGCAATGACCAGTCCCTCCTGGACCAGACGGTTCAAGGCCTCACGCAATGGACTGCTGGAGAAGCCGTACATGGCTTGCAGCGTGTCCAGCTTGAGTTTGCCGTCTGGCGCATGCCGACCCGATAAAACATCTTGGCGCAGGGCCAAACATGCTTGCTCGGAAACAGTGGTGGGCGTTGTTGAATTTTGCACGATTTATAAATTGTGCACAAAATCATTTTTATGGAGACTATCGCAAACCCTAGGCTCAGACGCAATCGGGCTAAACTGAGAACATCAAGGAAACATCATGACGTTCGCTTTCCATCACCATCATGCGGCCATGCTGCTCAAGTACAGCGGCATCAGCTTTATTTCAGGTGCGGTGAATCACGGCTTTTTCAGTGGCGAACGCTCGCTGTGGACTGCGGCCATTGGCATGGCATTGTTTGTCACAGGTGCCCTGTTGGAGCACCGTCTGAGCGACAGTCAGCAAGAGTCTGCCGAGTCGGGCTTGCTTCGAACGCTTGCCATCGGTGCCTTGCTTTCCATTGGGTTGGGGTTTTTCACGGGCGGTTTGCAGCATTTCCCAGACTCGCCAGCGCGCAGCGCTTGGGTCGTGCCTTTGGGTTTTGTTGTGTCTGTCTTTGCTTTGGCGCTCAGCAGCAGTTACGTTTGGCGCCGCAGTTCGCGCGCATATGTGCTGGTGGCCGGGGTGCTGGTCAGTCTGAGCAGCTATGGTGCCTGGCAGTGGCTGGAACAGCATCCCGAGTGGGGTGCAGCCGGTGACGCGCATGGTCATTCCCATGGCGAAGCGACCTTACAGGGCAACGCGCCAGAGCTGCGCGCCTGGGTGGTGCAACGCAGTGTGGAAGTCCGTATGGACGACTCAATGCGCTTCACGCCCAACCGCATTGAAGTGAAGGCGGGAGAGACGATCCGCTTTGTGGTTCACAACGACGGCAAGACCGAGCATGAGATGGTGCTCGGCAGTGCAGACGACATCAAGGCGCATGCCTTGGCCATGCAAAAGGGAGCAAGTCATGGCAGCACACACGGCGCCGCTGGTGGCGCTGCCATCTCTGTGGCTGCGGGTCAGCGCGGCGAACTCGTGGTGAACTTTGACCAGGCACGCACATTGGAAATAGCCTGCCTGATCCCTGGCCACTATGAGGCCGGCATGCGCGGGACGTTAGATGTGCAGAGCGCGTCAGAGAAGTCGGGCGTCTCATCCAAGCCCCCTGCGCCGCACGACCACAGTCAGCACAAACACTGATCGCGCCCGCGAAACCGTCTTCGCGTTAGCGAGTGTATTTTGAGCCTCGAAATGACGCCTTGTAATATGCGGATGTTGCAATCTCTTCACCCTGCAGGAACCACATGAACATACGCTTGGCGCGCGAAACAGACTTCGCACAATGGCTGCCGCTGTGGAAGGGCTATCAGCTTTTTTACAAAACCGACATTCCGCAAGCCACAACAGAGACCACCTGGTCTCGCTTTCTTGACCCCTCTGAACCCATGCACTGTGCAGTGGCCGAAACGGACGGAAAACTCATTGGCATCGTGCACTACATCCACCACCGGAGTTGTTGGACCACCGGTGATTACGTTTATCTGCAAGACTTGTTTGTGGCGCCAGATAGTCGTGGCAAGGGCGTGGGAAGGACGCTGATTGAGCACGTTTATGCACATGCTGCCAAGACGGGGGGGTCGCGTGTCTGGTGGTTGACCCATGAAACCAATTCAGACGCGATGTTGCTGTACG
Source organism: Limnohabitans sp. (assembly GCA_018882835.1). Taxonomy (GTDB): domain Bacteria; phylum Pseudomonadota; class Gammaproteobacteria; order Burkholderiales; family Burkholderiaceae_C; genus Limnohabitans. Next base: position 37,316 of record VERE01000002.1, on the reverse strand, counting down.
ACCGTATCGCGGACAAAAGCGGTTTTGTTCAGTACCGTAAGTTGATGTGAAATAAATCGAAGGAAGCCATGATGTCCTTGACCCACTTGGCTTCAGTCCGCGCCTGTCAAAAGGGCCACAAAGTTCAGTTATTTTGATGGGCATTTCACAGGTGGTAGGCAAGGCTGCAAGGTCGCCCAGGAGTGGCCAGCGCTTTGTGACGGCAAAGGAAAAAATATGATGAAAATTGCATTTGGCTGCGTCTCCCTGTTTGGAGGGGTGGCTTTCGCCATAGCGGTCCAGGCGGCAGAGGTTTGGCCCCATCGGCCGCTTCGCATGATTGTGGGCTACCCAAGTGGTTCATCACCAGACGTGCAAGCGCGCTTGTTGGCCGAGCCTTTGTCCAAAGCCTTGGGTCAACCCGTCGTGATTGAGAACAAACCAGGGGGTGGTGGCAGCATCGGTGCGGATCAGATTGCCAAAGCCGATGACGGGCACACGTTGGGCATCGTTGGCAATGGCCCTTTGACCAGCGCCAAACATCTGAACCCGAAGCTGCCCTATGACCCCCTCAAAGATTTGACCCCTGTTGCTTTGATCGGGTCTGCCCCCCTGGTTTGGGTGGTTGCCAAGCCACCCCAGGGCGCCATGTCCGCCGCGCAGTTTGTGGAGCAGGCACGCATGGAGGGGGATCGCTTGGCTTACGGCTCTGTAGGGGCTGGCTCTGGCGGTCATTTGGGTATGGAGCTTCTCAAGTTGCGCTTGGGAATTGCGCCATTGCATGTGCCATTCACGGGCGGGCCTGCCATTTTGAACGCCATTCTCGGAGGCCAGGTGCAGATGACGCTTTTGCCAACTTCCACTGTGATGCCGCTGGTTCAGGCAGGGAAGCTGGACGCCATTGCGGTCACTTCGGCAAAGCGTTCACCGCTGGCCCCCACCTTGCCGGGCATGGAGGAGTTGGGTGTCAAAGGCGTGAATATCGAAGTTTGGAATGCGGTCATGGTTTCCGCCAAAATGCCTGCAGCGCAGGTGCAACGCCTGCGCACTGAGCTGGAAAAAATCATTGCCAACCGTGAGATGCGGCAAAAGCTTTTCTTGCAGGGGTGGCGAGTCGATGAGGTGGATGCAAAGGCACTTTCAGCCAGGATTGCGCAGGACACGGCGATTTATGGTGATGTCATAGCGCGCAACAAAATCAAGGTCGATTGATATCTGACCGAACACAGCTAAAAATGAGCATTCACGCTCATACAGACTCTGTGCCGCACCAGGTGCGGAGCGGGTAGTTTCCAACGCACGCCATCCAAATAACAGGGAATACCCCAACACTAGACGACCGGTCTAATATTAAACTGATTCACATGGTTTTGTGCTGAAAGCGGCCTGCTGCACAAAAGTACCTCCAGGCACTTAAGTGCCGTTACGGAAAGCCACAGATCAAATGCCTGAGTTCGAGCGACTGTTAACTTTGCGCCAAGTCAGCAAAAATTTCGGTGGCGTGCAAGCTGTCAAGAACTTGAGCTTTGATGTGTGCGCACACGAGATTGTGGGTTTGATTGGTCCCAATGGGTCTGGCAAATCCACTTCGGTGAATCTCATCTCAGGGGCTGTACCGCCAAGCTCTGGCGAGATTGTCTGGCGCAACCAAAAAGTCAACCATCTGCCGATCAGCCAACGTGTGCCACTGGGGTTGGCGCGGACTTTTCAAACCACCAGTTTGCTGGCAGAGTTCAGTGTGCTGGACCAAGTCTTGACGTCCTGTCATACAAGTTACCGGGTTTCTCCCTGGCGCTCAATTTTCAGAACGAAAGACGCCAGAGCGCAGGACGCAGAGCAACTCGCGAAAGCGCAAGAGTTGGTGGAATTTGTTGGCTTGGGTGAGGTGATGAATGACCCCACTTCCACGATTTCATCGGCGCAGCAGCGGTTGTTGATGATCGCCACCGCGATGGCCTGCGACCCCAGACTGATACTGCTGGATGAGCCTGCTGCAGGCATGGTGGCCAAAGAGCGCAAAGAACTGGCTGAGGTCATTCTGCGCATACGGGCCCGCGGCCTGGCTGTCTTGGTCATCGAGCATCACATGGGGCTGATCATGGAAGTCTGTGACCGCATTGTGGTGCTGAACTTCGGTGAAAAAATAGCCGAAGGTAAACCCGCTGAAATTCAGCGCGACACGGCTGTCATTGAAGCCTATCTGGGTGGGGTGCATTGATGCTGCACATTCGGAGCCTGACCGCTGGTTATGGGAAGGTCGATGTCTTGCATGGCATCAGCCTGGATGTGTACGAGCGTGAATGTGTTGCGCTGATCGGGGCCAATGGCGCTGGCAAAACCACCACGCTGCGTTGCATTTGTGGCCTCAATGAAGCGCGCACAGGTCAAATTGAATTCATGGGTGAACCGCTCACCGGATTGAGCGGCCATGCGATTGTGCGCAAAGGCATCACCATGTGCCCTGAAGGGCGCCAAGTCTTCGCCGAGATGTCCGTTCTGGAAAATCTCGAAATGGGAGCGCACACACGCAAGGACAGCGAGCAACTCGGTGACATCGAGCGCATGCTTGACCTGTTTCCGGTGCTGAGGCAAAGAGCAAAACAGCGCGCAGGAACACTGTCGGGCGGCGAGCAAGAAATGCTGGCCATTGCACGGGCTTTGATGGCCAGGCCCAAGCTCTGTATTTTTGATGAGCCTTCGCTGGGCTTGGCGCCCAAAATTGTCGAAGAGGTCGAGCAAATCCTGATGCGCATCAAGTCGATGGGAACGACCATCGTTCTTGTCGAGCAAAACGCGGCCATGGCTCTGCGTTTGGCTGATCGCGCTTATGTATTGGAAGCGGGCGAGGTGGTGTTGCATGGCACGGGCCAGGAACTGAAAAACGATCCGCAAGTGAGTAAGGCCTATTTGGGCTATTGAGGTCAAAGCAGCCGCCTAAAAAGTGTTTGCTGTAACGACGATTTTTACAAACCGGAGACAACAAATGAAACTGAAGACACCTTTGACTTGGGCTGCACTTGCCTTGAGTGCGGCCTTGATGCCTGTCGCACATGCAGCGGATGAAGTGTTGGTGATCGGCGTGAACGATGCCCTGACGGGAGGTGGCGCCGTCTACGGCTTGCCGCAGGCCAATGCCGTTCAAATGGCTGCCGACGAGATCAATGCCGCAGGGGGTATCAAGGCGGGCTCAACCAATTACAAACTCAAAGTCATCACTTCTGACGACAAAGCCAACCCCACAGAGGCGACCAACAGCGTGCGAAAGCTGATTGACCGTGACAATGTGAAATACCTGTTGGGATTCTGCTGCTCAGGCTCCACCAGTGCGGTTGCTTCATTCATTGCCAAAGAGGATACCGTCATGTTGGTGGGTAATGCTGCAGAGCGTGCCATCACTGCCCAGGGTATTCCCAATGTCTTTCGCACACGTCCGCCAGCAGACTTTACGGGCGCTGCCGCAGGCACATTTGTCGCACAAAAAGGCGCCCGCAATGTTGCGGTGATTGGTGCATTGGAAGTGGGCTTTTACACCCAGTATGTGGACGCATTCGAAAAAGAGTTGAACAAGGCAGGCGGCAAGATCATCGCCAAAGAGGCCTTTGGGCTTCGTGACCGCGACATGACGCCGCAATTGACCAAAATCCGCGGACTCAAGCCCGATGCCATCCTGGTTGTGGGCTATGTTGAACCTGCCGCTTTTGTCTACCGCCAAGCGGTGGAGCTGGGGCTCAACGTTCCGCGCTACGGTTTCACCAGCGGGAGTGAAGAGCAGTTTTTGAAGGTGGTGACCAGTGCGCAAATGGAAGGCGTCTGGGATTTGCGTCCCACCGAGCTCACTGTGGAAGCATTAGGTCCCCAGGCCAAAGCCTACGATGCCAATTACAGAAAAAAATTCAACCAATCGCCCACACCCAGTTCGCCTTACGCCTATGACCAGGTATATGTGCTGAAAAATGCGATCGAGCGCGCTGGCAGCGCCAACGATGCGAAGAAAGTCGCCGATGCGGTTCGCACGCTGCCAATTCCCAAAGAGGCAGTGATGAAGTACATCGCCAACGATGGCAATGCCATGTTCGACCAGAACGGGCAGGCCTACACCTCCAATGGCGCTTTTCAGTGGCAAAAGGGCAAGTGGGTTTTTGTGTCTGAGTTGCCATCGGACAACAAGGCTTATTCGCAATTTTTGCGCAGTATTCGCAAATAACGAACGGGCGGCCAACTTGCGACTCAGTCACGCGCTGAGTCGCAAGGGCCTCTGCCTTTGCTGAGCGGCCTCTCCCAACGGTGAAAAGCGATGAATGAATTACTGCAACAAATACTCAATGGCCTGGCCATTGGTTCTGTGTACACATTGGTTGCACTTGGCTTGACCGTTGTTTTTGGAATTTTAGGCATCGCGCATTTCGCGCATGGCTCGCTGGCCATGTTCGGGGGCTATTTGACTTTTGTATTCTCGACCTCAATGGGCCTCTCCTTCTTTGCCAGCATTGCATTGGCCATGCCGGTGGGAGCGGTGATGGGCATGCTCATCGAGCGCTTGGCCTATCGGCCTGTGCGCGATGCACCCCACATCAATGCCTTCATCATTGCGCTGGGCCTGACCATGATGTTGGAGGGCGGTAACCTGTTGTTGTTTGGTGCCGATCAGGTGATCATTCAAACGCCCTACCAGCAGGTGTTTGATGTGGGTGGCATCTTCGTCGCGCAGTTGCGTCTGGTGGTCATCGTGACAGCAGTTAGCTTGGTCGCGGCAGTCACCTGGCTTCTTCTGAAAACAAAAACCGGCAAGTCTGTGCGCGCCGTGGCTCAAAACCGCCATGCTGCGGTACTCATGGGCGTGAATGTGAATTTTGTCTCATCGGTTGTGTTCGGGATTTCTTCAGCCCTTGGCGTTGCAGCGGGCGCCCTGATTGGGGCTTTGCTGGCACTCGCGCCAGGTGTCGGCGAAAGTTTTGCGGTGAAAGGCTTCGCGGTCCTGATACTGGGCGGGCTGGGGTCTTTGCCGGGCGCTATTTTGGGTGGCTTGGTGCTAGGCGTCAGCGAGTCCTTGGCGGCAGGATTTTTATCGTCAGCCTACAAGGACGTGATTTCCTTCCTGATCATGATCCTGGTCTTGCTGGTCATGCCCCAAGGCTTGATGGGAAAGAAATGAGGCACCAGATGAGTCATCGTTGGATGTTGAGCGTCGCTGTGGTGGCCGTTGCCTTGGCGTTACCCCATGTTTTCAAATCGCCTTATTACATCCATTTGATGACCTTGTCATTGATTTGGGTAGTGCTGGCGCAGGGACAAAATTTGACGCAGGGGTTTGTGGGCTATGTGTCGATTGCCCAAGCTGGGTTCATGGGGATCGGTGCCTACATCTCCACGCTTTTGACCATGAAATTTGGCGTTTCGGTTTGGGCCATGCTGCTGATTGCCCCTTTGCTGACAGGCGTGATGGCCATCGTGGCGGGTTATCCCAGCTTGCGTGTCAAAGGGCACTACTTTTCCATTGTCACCCTGGCCTACAACATGGTCATCTTCATTGTGTTGATGACGTTCAGTGCGCTGACTGGCGGTGAAGCGGGCATACCGGATGTGCCTCGACCATCGGAATTGACGCTGGGGGGCCACGTTTTCAGTTTCCAAGGGCGCAGCAACCTCAACTATTACGCGCTGGCGTTGACAGCGGCGACCCTGGCGACCCTGTGTTGCGCTTTCGTTTTGCACTCCCGAGTTGGGCGTGTGATGCTGGCCATTCGTCAAAACGAAGACCTGGCAGAGGCCATGGGCGTCATGACTTCTCGGTACAAATTGTTTGCATTCGTGATGAGCTCTGTTTTGGCGGGGTTGGCGGGTTCGCTTTATGCGCATTACATCGGCTTTTTGAACCCAGAACCTTTTGGGGTAGACCAATCGTTGAACATCATCCTGGCGGTGATTTTGGGTGGCAGCGGGACGCTGTCGGGGCCCATAGTAGGCGCAGTGTCGGTCACATTTTTACCTGAGCTGCTGCGCTTTGCCGACAGTTTTCGCCTGATCACCTACGGCTTGATTCTGGTGGTAGCAACGATATTCCTACCCAAAGGCTTGGTGCCCTTGATGGCGACTTTGTGGCGGCGCATGCACGTCAGCCAGCCCGTCGTCGTGGATCACAAATCCACCCGCAAAGCATGAAGAAATGACCCCAAGCACCGATCAACTGCCATCCAATTCTGACAACGTCATCCAGGCTGCGGATGAGTTTGCTCAACGGCACCTGGTGCCAAATGCTGCCCAATGGGGACGGGGACTTTTTGACCGCAAGGCATTATTTGAGCCCGCGGGCGATGCAGGTTTGCTGGGTTTGCAAGTTCCGCTTGCATGGGGCGGTATGGCTTTGCCTTTCACCGACACCGCCAGGGTGCTGCACAAGCTGGCGCAAATTGACTTCAGTGCGGCCATGGCATTAGTGAATTCACACAATGTTGCCGCGCAATTGGCGAAGGCATCGCCACATGCCCTGGCACCCCTTTACGCAGGAAATTTGATGCGTGGCCTGACGGTGGCATGCACGGCCCTGACGGAGCCAGGTGCGGGCTCGGACTTGGGTCAAATTCAAACCACAGCCATCCGGCAAGGAGATGGTTGGCTGCTGAATGGCGAAAAAACTTGGGTCATCAATGCGGCGCATGCCGACGCTGTCGTGGTGTATGCCCAAACGCAAACAGGCTCTGGTGTGAAAGGGATTGCCGCTTTTTGGGTGCTTGCCGACTCGCCGGGGTTCGAGCGTGTGGCCGTCACAACGCACACTGCGCTGAGCAGCATGGGCATTGGAGGATTTCGCTTGAGGAATGTCTACTGCGATGCCTCTCACCTGGTCTATGCACCTGGCGAAGCATTTGTTGACATCATGGCAGCGATCAATCGTGCGAGAACCTATGTGGCGGCCATGTGTTGCGGAATGGTGTTCCGAGCTTTGCATGATGTGCGGGTGTATGGACACAAGAGAGCTGCATTTGGCCAGCCTTTGGAACAGTTTCAAGGTTGGCGATGGCAGGTGGCGCAAGCAGCCACAGCTTTGCAAGCTGCTGAGCTGATGGTGAGGGAGGCCTGCGACCGCATCGACAGGGGGCTGGATGTTCAATCTGCCGCGGCTCAGGCCAAGCTGTACGCCACAAGCGTGGCTCAGACGCAATTGGGTATCTTGTTGCACGCCATGGGGGCAGAGGGTTTCTTGGATCATTACGCCTTCTTGAGGCATCTCACGGCAGCGCATGCCGCTTCATTGACTGATGGTTCAACGGCAATGCTGCTCGAACGCGTGTCACATGACCTGCGGTTCAAGCCAGACGCTGGTTGATTGCGTGTCTTCAACATGAGGGACCGATGCTGATTCCTATCCATCCACTGCGCGTTGATCCCGAAAAAATTGCATTTCAGATGTGCGAAAGCGGCGAGCAAGTTACTTTTGCACAACTCGAAGACCGCGCTAACCAAGTTGCACATTGGGTTGCGGACTCGGGCATTCTGCCCGGCGAGCATGTGGCCGTGCTGATGAACAATTGTCGTGAGTTGTTAGAGCTGTGCTTTGGTTTGGATCGAAGCGGTGTGTATTACACCCTGATCAGCACCCGTCTGACGACTGACGAGATCGCTTACATCGTTCAGGATTGTGGAGCACGCCTGTTTGTGTACACACCCACCTTGGAAGCGGTTGATCAAGGCTTGTTTGACAAGCTCCCCAGTACGCTTCAATGCATGAGTGTTGGAGAGTGTCATTTACAGCCTGCCCATGGTAATTGGCGATTTGAGTGCGCCCAAAAGCCCACGACGCCAACCCCACAAGCATGGCAAGGCAGCGACATGCTTTACTCGTCGGGGACCACCGGGCGGCCCAAAGGGGTGCTGTGGCCATTGCCCAAGACAGCCGCAGGCCAGGAAACCATGTTGGTGAAATTGCTGTCACCACTGTTTGGCTACGATGCCGAAAGCCATTACCTCTCTACAGCTCCGCTCTACCATGCCGCACCCTTGCGTCACAGCATGACGGTCATCAAAAAGGGAGGCACTGTGACAGTCATGGAGCGATTTGATCCTTTGTTGGCCCTACAGACCATTGAGCGCTGTCGTATTACCCACAGCCAATGGGTACCGACCATGTTTGTGCGAATGCTCAAACTTGACCCAGTGACACGCGGGAAATTCGATCTCTCTTCCATGAAAATGGCCGTCCACGCTGCAGCGCCTTGCCCCGTCGATGTCAAAGAAAAAATGATGGATTGGTGGGGGCCCATCGTGCATGAATATTATGCAGGCACTGAAAACAATGGCTTTTGCAGCATCACCCCAGCGGAGTGGTTGGCCCACAAAGGATCGGTGGGGCGTGCCTCGCAAGGCCAATTGCATATTTGTGACGAAGAGGGCGCTCCCTTGGGTATCGGACAAGTGGGTGCTGTGTATTTTTCTGACGGTCCGCAATTCACCTATCACAATGATCCTGCGGCGACTGCGCAAACACGCAATGCCCTGGGTTGGACGAGCTTGGGAGACATTGGCTACCTTGACGCCGAGGGCTATCTTTACTTGGTGGATCGCAAAGCCTTCATGATCATCAGCGGAGGCGTCAACATTTACCCGCAAGAAATTGAAAATGTTTTGCTGCAGCATCCCAAAGTCTTGGATGTTGCTGTGGTGGGCGTTCCCAACAGTGATTGGGGTGAAGAAGTCAAAGCCGTTGTGCAGCCCATTCGCGCCAGCGATGTGGGGCCCGAATTGGTGGATGAGTTGCAGGCTTTTTGCCGTGAAAAATTAGCAGACTTCAAATGTCCCAAGTCGGTTGATTTCGACTTGGAACTCCCGCGATTGCCGACGGGCAAGCTTTATAAAAAATTGGTCAAACAGCGTTACTGGCCCCAATAAGCCATGGGTCAGACCGAATGTCAGTAGGAGAATGTCACGTGTCAGAAAACCATGCCCATTCTGTTTCATTGCCCGTCGGCAAAGGCGGTGTTCGCGCAGCTTCACGATCAGACACGCGCAACGCTTTGGTGTGGTGCGGTACCGAGTTGTTGACTGAGCGTGGTTTTCAAATAACAGGCATTGATGAGGTGCTCAAGCGCGTGGGCGTGCCCAAAGGCTCCTTCTACCATTACTTTAAAAGCAAGGATCATTTTGGACATGCCGTCATCGATAACTACGAAGCCTACTACGCCAAAAAAATGGACCGCATTTTTGGTGATACCACGCAGTCGCCACTTCAGCGCTTGTCCAATTTCACGGTGAACGCTAAAAATGGCATGGTGAAATTTGACTTCAGGCGGGGTTGTCTTATCGGCAATTTAGGCCAAGAGCTTGCGGCCCTTGACACACAATTTCGCGAGCGACTCGAAGGGGTCTTGTTGTCATGGGAAAAACGTGTGGCAGACTGCCTTCGCGAGGCCATCGACGTTGGAGAATTGGCTCAGGACCAAGATCCCCAAGCGCTGTCGCGATTTTTTTGGGTGGGGTGGGAAGGCGCAATCCTGCGGTCAAAACTTATGCGCAGTCTGCAGCCCATAGACCAATTCACAACCATCTTCTTCAGGTCAGTTTTGCTTCGTTGATTTGCCCGGTGCCTCATGGCGAGACTGAGGCAATGGGTTCATAAAATAATCAATGCATTTAAGATCATATTTAAACTATTTAAAATGCATTGGACGTCATAAATTAGTACGCTTAGCATCTGCTTGAAATTTTCTATCTACCAAGCAGACACCCATGAAGTTTTCTCTGAAACCCTTTTGCGGCGCATTCGTCAGCCTGTTACTTTTAACGACATCCCTGGCACAAACATTTCCCGCCAAACCCGTGACTTTGATGGTGCCCTATCCCGCAGGCGGGGTATCGGATGTGATTGCGCGAACCTTGAATGTGACACTGGCCAAGCATTTGGGCCAGCCCGTGATCGTCGAGAACTTGGGCGGCGCCGGTGGCGCCATCGCTGCACAAAAGGTCCTCCATTCTCCCGCTGATGGCCATCTCATTTTTCAAGGCGGTCCCAACGAACTGATCCTGGCGCCATTGTCAAACTCTGCCGTGAAGTACAAGAGCGAGGAGTTCCGCCTGGTTCAAATGATCACCATCAATCCCATGGCGGTGCTTGCACGCAAGGATCTGCCAGTGAACAATGGCGATGAGCTCATCGCTTACGCCAAAAAAGCCGCAGATGCTGGTACACCGATGACCTATGCCAGTGTGGGGCCAGGATCCATGTACCACTTGCTGGGCGAACACATGTCCAAGCAAACGGGCATCGCCATGACGCATGTCCCTTACAAAGGTGGCGCGCCTGCGCAGCAGGACTTGATGGGCGGGTTGGTGGATATCTTCATGACGCCTTTTGGCAAAAGTCATGGCCAGTTGGTTGACGATGGCAAGCTGAAGGTCGTTGGGGTTCTGTCGTCTGAGCGTCAAGCCATGTTCAAAAAAGCGCCCACGCTCAACGAAAGCAAAGCACTCAAAGGCTTTGTGTTTGAAATGTGGTCAGGCTATTTCGTGCGCAAGGACACCCCCGAATCTGTTGTCCAGGCATTGCACAAAGCCTTGAGTGAAGTTGCCAATGACCCCGCCGTGCGCGCGGCGCTGGAGGCGCAGGCCATGGTGGTGCCTCGCCCCCAACCCCTGACGGCAATGAACAAGGTGTACAGCGACAACATTGCGCGTTACCGCGCCATCGCTAAAGCCATCAATTTGCAACCCGAGTAATGACACATCGGTTTTGGCTGTGAGCAACATCGAATCGTTTCGCCTGCATACGCTGGTCGCGTTGGAATACCTGGGGACCGCTGCATTCGCTGTCTCAGGGGTGTTGGGGGCCATACGAAAGCGCATGGACATTGTGGGTATTTGCGTCTGCGGCTTTCTGGCTGCCTTTGGCGGTGGAACCTTGCGCGATGTGCTTATCGACCGGCGCCCTTTTTTCTGGGTCGAGCATCAAGAAGCGTTGTTGGGCATCTTGCTGTTGTGTGCTGCCTGCGCTACTTTTTTCAAACACCACCAGCTGGAGACAAGCGAAAAATTGCTGTCCATTCCGGATGCGCTTGGCTTGGGATTGTTTTGCACCACGGGGCTGCACTTGTCATGGACGATGGGGCAACCCCCCGCCGTGGCCGTCATGATGGGCGTCGTGACCGGTACCTTTGGGGGCGTGTTGAGAGACATGGCTTGCAATGAAATTCCCAGCCTCTTCAGGGATCATCGCCCGTACGCTATTTGTGCACTGTTTGGGGCGAGTGTTTACGTTGTATTGGCCTGGATGGCAATGCCAGAATGGGTGGCGCTCGCAGCTTGCACGTTCGTGACCACCGGGACAAGGCTGGTGACGCTTTGGTTGAATTTGAAATTGCCGGCGGTTGACTTTGATTGACAGGTCAACAGGGGAGGGGCTAGCTGCAATCGCAATCTATGCGATCGAGCTTGCTGTCACATCTTGGGTCAGCCAGTCCAAGGTTTCTTTCCACAAGGCCTGCGCTTGAGGTCGGAAATAGCCCATGTGCCCAATCGCAGGCATGCCAAGGCTGGCGGGCTCCAGGGTGATGGCTTCGACGCTGGCGCGGCTGTAGGCCGACATGAACGCATCGCGTGATGCAGGTGGCGCCCAGGCGTCATCGCTCGCATTGATGGCCCGAATGGGGATGTCCACTTTCGCAAATTCAGCGGCGAGATGCTTTTGCTCAGGGTCATCAAAAAAATAGCGAGGCCATTGGCACCATTGCCGCCACTGCGTGTAGACCCCTCGCGGCAAATCTTCCCCCATGCCTAGAAGGCTCCAAGCCAAGTAACCCTTGGCTCGCACAATCAACGGCCCCAGCACCCGCCACATGAACAAGACGCGCAAGCGCTCTAACGGTGGCATCCAGCCATGCCAACCTGTACCGGTGGCGAATGTGACAAAGCGCTTGACGCGCTCTTTGCCGGGTAACAAGCCAAAAGCGTGACCCCCATAAGAGTGACCGACCATCCAAATAGGCATGTCCCCTTGAGCCGCAAGGTGTGCCAGCAGCGCTGCCAAATCTTGCTTCGCCCAGTCGAGGTAGTCCATTTCGAATCCGAGCAGGCTGGCCGGCTTGGAAAGGCCAATACCACGGTAGTCCAGAGTCCACACCTCTACGCCCTCGGCTGCAGCGAATTGCGCAAATCGCTTGTAAATGCGTTGCGGCACGCCGGTTGCGCCGGCCACGATCAAGTAGCCTTTAGGTTGGCCGCTGGCGATGTATTGCATCGCGTGCAACACATAGCCGTCAGCGGCTTTTAGTTGCCTTTCGATGGGTTCCGTGGGGGCATTTGCCAGGGCAAACATTGTTAATTTGGATGTAGTTTAAGTGGGGGGTGTGTTCAGTGTGACAAGGTGACATTCACCCCCTCGCCCAGCTTGATCACTGCCATTGCGTAATGACTGGTCCAGCATAAAAGCGTGCTTAGAAATTTAGCTTCATTCAAAAATGTATTTATTTTAAGAATGATTGCTGTCATTGTCGGGGAAGGCTACAACACCATGCGCCTGAAGGACATATTAACTTAACTAAAAATCACCGATGCGCTGAAGTCATCAGCGCCCTGGCTTCGACAGGCAGCACAGCGAGTTCATGGAGCAGATGAACAATAGGGTTCAACCGACACTTCATCGCTATGGAAACCTGACATAGTATCTGGCTATGAAATCATCCCAGCGGGTGCCCATGAGACTTGTTTTTCATTTTTGCTGGATAGCCGCATTTTTCATGAGCGGTGTTGCAGCACAAAGCGGTCAATGTGGTTTTATCAAAGACCCAAATTTACAAGCCCAATGCCGTGCCAGCACGGGCAGTGGTGGAGGTCAGTGCGGCTTTATTCGTGACCAGGATATGCAAGCATTTTGTCGTGCAACCACAGGCAGTGGATCGGGGCAGTGCGGTTTTATCCGCGACAACGACCAGCAAGCCATGTGCCGTGCTGTCACTGGGGGTGGCGGCGGGCAATGTGGCTTTATCAGAAATGGTGATTTGCAGGCTTATTGCCGCGCATCAACGGGATCCGGAAGCGGGCAGTGTGGATTCATTCGTGACTCAGATCTGCAGGCCATGTGCCGAGCATCAACCGGCGCTGGCAGTGGGCAATGCGGCTTCATTCGCGACAATGACTTGCAAGCGCTTTGTCGAGCTCGAAATGGGGGGTGAGTCTCCGCTACCGCTCGGAATTTCCGTCCCCGCGAATGTATCCGTCGTCGCGGGCGAAGTGCGGCGATTTTTTTCGGCTTGCGATTGCCGCGGCCCCTTTGGGACCTCGCAATCTCGGAGGGTCAAGGTCGGGCGGCTTTGATAGCCTCACCCAGCTTGATCACCGCCATCGCGTAATAGCTGCTCCAGTTGTACCGCGTCACCACATAAAAATTCTCCGTGCCCGCCACATAAGAAGCAGGTTGCTCGCCATTCTGCAACTCCACCAGCGCCAGAAGGCCCGGGTGAGTTTGCGCTTCAGGCCCAAGTTGTGCGCCCAGCTCTTGAAAGCGCGCGGCGCTGAAGCTGGGCAAAATGTCGGGGGCGAGCAAGACCTCCTTTTGCAAGTCTGGGCTGTCCAGGTTCACCTCGTAATGTGTGGGCATGCCTGTCTTCCAGCCAAAGGCCTGGAAGTAACGCGCCACCGAGCCGATGGCGTCAATGGGGCTGTTGATCAGGTCGATGCGGCCGTCGCCATCGAAGTCCACAGCAAAACGCGCCCAGCTGGAGGGCATGAACTGGGGCCAGCCCATGGCGCCTGCGTAGCTGCCAGAAAACGTCATTTTTGGGGACTTGCGCATTTGCACCAGCAAGTGACCCAACTCATCTTGAAAGAATTTTTGTCGTTCGGCCGCACGCGGATGCGCCGCCGGAAAATTCAAACCCAGGGTGGTCAAGGCGTCAATCACACGGTAGTTGCCCATGTGCCGACCATAGTAGGTTTCGACGCCGATGACGCCCACAATCATGGCCGCCGGCACCCCGAACTGCGACTCGGCGCGGGCCAGTGCGGAGCGGTGGTTTTCCCAAAACGCGCGACCTGCCTCAATCCGCCGCGGTTCCACAAACCGGTCATGGTATGCGGCCCAATTCTTGGGAACGCCCACGGGTGGGGGCAAGACCAATTTGGGAAGGCTGCTGATTTCGCGGGCTTGGCTCAATTGTTTGCGAGCCCATTGCACAGGCAATGCATGACGCTGCGCCAAGGTATCGGCCAAGGCCATGGCATCGGCGCGCTGGCCAAAGGGGGGGCCTGTGGGGGTTTGAGGTTTGCGGGGCGTGGCCGTGGCCGCCTTGTTGGAAGCCAAGGCCGCAGGCGTCCAAGCTGACAAAACCGCTGAAGCCACAGATACTGTCAGAACCCACAATCCCAGGTTTTTTCGAAGCGCAAATTTCACATTGATTCCCGTCAGTCTTTGCGCAAGTGTATGTAAGTCCAGAGCGAGCCCATGGTAAGCTGAAAGCATGAGCAGGACTGGGTACTACACACATCCTACGTGCTGGAAGCACGACATGGGCAGCGGGCATCCCGAGTGCCCCCAGCGGCTGGACGCCATCCAGGACCGTTTGCTGATTTCCGGCGTCAGCATGGGGCTCACGCCCATGCAGGCCGCCCCCGCAGCGCTCAGCGATATCGAGTTGGCGCATGACCGCATGCATGTGGCAGCCTTGCGCGGCCTGAGTGACCGATTGCGCGAAGACCTGATGGCTGGCGGTCCCGAGCATTTGCAAGTGGACCCCGACACCTCTTTGAACCTGCACACCTGGGAAGCGGCCTTGCACTCTGCCGGCGCAGCCATTGCCGCAACCGATGCGGTCATTGACGGCGAACTGGAGAATGCGTTTTGCGCCACACGCCCGCCGGGTCACCATGCCACCCGGCAACAAGCCATGGGCTTTTGCTTTTTCAACAATGTGGCCATTGCGGCGAAACATGCGTTAGACCGCCACGGCCTCAAACGTGTGGCGGTGGTGGACTTCGATGTGCACCATGGCAATGGCACCGAAGACATTCTGGCGGGTGATGACAGGGCGTTGATGGTCAGTTTTTTTCAGCACCCGTTCTATCCTTATAACGGAGCAGAGAATCCTGCAGCCAATATGGTGAATGTGCCGGTGCCGGCTTACACGCGAGGCATGGAAATTCGCGAGTTGGTGGAGACTTTCTGGATTCCTCGCCTGGAGGCGCATCGGCCCGAGTTGATTTTCATAAGCGCGGGTTTTGATGCGCACCGAGAAGACGACATGGGGCAACTCGGCCTGACGGAAGCGGACTACAGTTGGATCACCTGGCGCATTCGCGAGGTGGCCAAGAGGCATTCTGGCGGACGCATTGTGTCTTGCCTGGAGGGGGGCTACAACCTCAGCGCACTGGCGCGCAGCGTGGAGGCACATCTGCGCGCGCTGGCAGATTTGTAAATATGAGCGAGTTGCTGCAACTTTTACAAGACTTGCGCAGTCCGGGCGTTTTGCCGGAGTGTGGCTTGTTGCTTTTGGCATTGAGCGTGGCATGGCTGGTATCCCGCTGGTTAGGACAGGGCGCACGCCCCGAATCGGTCTGGTTTGGGCGATCCATTGTCGATGGCCTGATGTTTCCCGCGCTTGCCCTGGTGCTGACCTATGGCGCCAAGTTGGCTTGGGTGCAGCACCATGCGAGCGCGTCGGTGTTGAAAGTGGCGGTGCCCATTCTTCTGTCGCTGGCGGCCATTCGTTTGATGGCGCGCGTCATGACAGCCGTTTTCCCTTTATCTCATGGCGTGCGGCTGATTGAGCAGGGGTTCTCCTGGGTGGCCTGGGTCATCGCGGTGCTTTGGATCACGGGAGGACTGCCCATCGTCCTGGCCGAGCTGGAGGCCATTCATCTGTCCTTTGGCAAAACCCATCTGGATTTGCGCACTTTGTTAGAGGGCGTTTTGTCGTCTTCCCTGGTGCTGGTGTTGGCGCTCTGGTTGTCGGCAACGATTGAGCGCAAGGTGCTGGTGCAGACTGTGCAAGATTTGTCTATGCGCAAAGTGGCCTCCAATGCCTTGCGTGCCTTGTTGTTGTTGCTCGGCTTGCTGTTCGTCCTGTCAGCCGTGGGCGTCGATTTGACGGCCTTGTCAGTTCTGGGCGGTGCCTTGGGCGTCGGTTTGGGTTTTGGCCTGCAGAAGTTGGCGGCCAATTACGTCAGCGGCTTTGTCATTCTGATCGAGCGCTCCTTGCGCATTGGCGACCATGTGAAGATCGATGGCTTTGAAGGCAAGATCACCGACATCAAAACGCGCTACACGCAAATTCGGGCGGCCAATGGCCGCGAAGCGATCGTGCCCAATGAGGCCTTGATCACGCAGCGGGTGGAAAACCTGTCGCTGGTCGATTCCAAAATACTGTTGAATTGCACGGTCACTGTGTCTTACGACTGCGACGTGCCGCACCTGCAAAAGTTGTTGTGCGAGGCCGCGCTCAGTTGCCCGCGCGTGCTGGCCGACCCCGCGCCTGCAGCGCACCTGGCTTTGTTGGGCAACGACGGTTTGGAATTCTCGGTGGCCTTCTGGATCAATGACCCCGACAACGGCCAGTTGAATGTGCGCTCTGCAGTCAATGTGGCAATTTTGAATGCCCTTCGGCAGGCGCATGTGACCATCACATCGCCTCCCACAGACTGGCGCCACCAGTCAGGGGCGCCTGGGGTGTGATCAATTCATCATCGAGGGCAGCCACAAGCTGAGGCCGGGGAAGGCCACCAGCAAGCCCAGCACGCCGACCATGATGGCCACGAAGGGCCAGCAGCCGCGGAAAATTTGGCCCAGGCTCACACCCGGCAACAATGAGTTCAGCACGAACAGGTTCATGCCCACTGGCGGTGAGATCAGTCCAATCTGAACAATCATCACAATCAGCACGCCAAACCACACCGGGTCAAAGCCCAGAGACGTGACGATGGGGAAGAACAAGGGGATGGTCAGGAGCACCATGGTCAGCTCTTCCATGACCGTGCCCAGCAAAATGTAGATGCCCATCATGGCCACCACAATCATGATGGGTGACAAGCCCAGGTGGGTGATCCATTCCTTCAGGTCCGTAGGCATCGTGGTGTAGTTCACGAAGTTGGCGAAGATGGAGGCGGCAATCAACAAGGTGAACAGCATGGCCGTGGTGCGCGCAGACTCCACCAGAATTTGATACAGCGACAGCCAGGTGAGACGACGCCGAGCCAGGGCAAACAAAAAGGCGCCGAACGCGCCAAAGCCAGCACCTTCTGTCGCAGTGAAAAGGCCGCCATAGATGCCGCCCAGCACCACTACCACCAGCAGGGCCACGCCCCAGATGCCGCTCAGGGCGCGCCAGCGGTCGGGCCAAGATGTGCGCTCGCCCGCTGGGGCATGTTCGGGGTCGTGGCGGGTCATCAGAACAATACCCAGCATCATCAGCAAGGCGGTGAGCACGCCTGGGATGACGCCGGCGGCAAACAGCTTTCCGATGTTGGTTTCGGTAATGATGCCGTAAATCACCATAATGGTGGAGGGTGGAATCATGATGCCCAGCGTGCCACCTGCGGCCATGACGCCGGTGGACAACTCGTCGCTGTAGCCCAACCGCTTCATCGAGGGATAGGCCACCTTGCTCATAGTCGCTGCGGTGGCAATGGACGAGCCGCAAATGGCGCCAAAGCCGGCACAGGCCGCCACAGTGGCGTGAGCCAAGCCACCCCGGAAATGGCCAATGAAGGCATAAGCCGCCTGAAACAATTCATGCGCCAGCCCAGCGCGTGCCACAAAGTTGCCCATCAAAATGAACAGGGGGATGACGGACAAGGTGTATGCGAACCCGGTCTCGTAGACCACTTGGGCAGCGCCTGCAAAGGCGGCTTGCCAGCCGATGGTCAGGCCAATGCCAAAAATACCGACCAGGCCCATGGAAAAGGCCAGCGGCACGCGCAGCAGCGCAAGGGCAAAAATAGCGGCAAAGCCAATGAGTGCTTCAATCACAGTGCCACCCCTTCACCTTCTTGCAGCGCAGCTGGCGGTTTGATCATCAGGCCCAGGTGCAAGACCCCCGTGATGCCGCACAGCAGGCTCATGCCATAGATGAAGGGCGCCTTCAGAATTTTGAGCTGTGCCGTGGTTTCACCCGTCGCCAAAAACTGGCTGCCGGTTTGCCACATCAGCATGGCCAAACCTAGCATGCACGCAGCACACAGCAGGTGGACCAATACATTCTGCAGCTTCAACACCCACTCGGGCCAGACACTGTCCAGCGAGTCAAACACCACATGCTCGCCACGGTTGGACACCAAGGGCAGAGAGGCAAAAATGACCACCACCATCAACAATTCAGTCAGCTCCAACGAGCCAGGAATGGAGTGACTGAGCAGTTTGCGACCGCCGACGTCAAAGAATGTCAGCGCCATGATGGCAAACAATGCGAGCGCGCAAAGCGCACCGCACAAATGTTCGAGCAGTTTCTTCAAAATTCAAATCCTCAAAGGCTGGCTGGCCGAGCCAGAAAAAACGGCCTCACGCGGAGGCCGTCCTGTCGCAACCCTGTAGTTTACTTTTCCAGCTTGGCGATTTCCGAGCGGAACTCTGCCAACACCTTGGCGGCGTCCTTGAGGCCCTTGGCTTCTGCATCGGCAGCCCACTTCGACTCCAGGGATGAAGTTTTGGCTTTGACGTCAGCCACAAACTTGGCATCCGCCTTGGTGACGGTCACGTTGTTGGCTTGCATCAGCGCAAAAGCGCGGCGGTCCACTTTGTCCCAGCCACGGCCGAACAGGCGTGCCACGTACTCGCCGGACATCGAGTCAATCACTTTCTTTTCCTCGGGGCCGAGTTTGTCGTACTTGGCCGGATTCATCATGAAGACGAAGCTGGTGTTGTACAGGCCGCCCGGGAAGGTGGTGGCGTAGCGAATCACTTTGTCGATGCGGAACGATTCGGTGGACTCGGCCGGGAACAGGGTGCCGTCCATGACGCCGCCCGACAACAACTCATAAGAGTCGGGCGCGGGCTTGAGGGTGACGTTCATGTTGAGGGTTTTGGTGATCTCGTTGACCATGCCACCGCCAACGCGGAATTTCAGACCGGAGAGGTCGTCCACCTTGGTGATTTCACGCTTGGTGTTGAAGACGATGCCGGGGCCATGGGTGAAGAAGGCCAGCACTTTCACGCCTTGGTGTTCGGCGGTGAATTGCGGGTATTTGCTGGCCACCTTGTTGAAGGCAATTGACAACGATTCGGCGGAGTTGCCGAGGAAAGGAAACTCGGCCATTTGCGTGTGCAGGAAACGGCCCGGGGTGTAACCGTGTACCGTGAACGAAACGTCAACCAGGCCGTTCTTCACTGCATCAAAGGTGCCAGGTGCGGCGGTGGGCGCACGCGGCAAAATGTTGCACTTGACTTTGCCATTGGTCTTTTGCTCCAGGGTTTCGCACCATTCTTTTTGCGCCAGTGACAGCGTGTGCGTGGGGCCTACCCAGCTTGATACCGTCAGCACGGTTTGGGCCTGGGCGGCAAAGGCGCCTGCAAGGGCCAGGGTTGAAAGGACGAAACGTTTCATGAGAACTCCAGAGATAGGCAATGTGCCATCAAATGTATAGGCAATCCAGGCCTGTCGCCCTCATGACTTTCCCGAATTAACCGACCAAACGGTCAGTGAACTCATTCCCTCAGAAAGTTCGGGCAATCCCCCGCAAAAACAGGGGCATCTCCCTCTACACTAGAGGGCAGAACCATAAAAAAGCACGGTCGTTCGCAAAAACCCCGAACTTGTTCTAAAATTGACGTTTACGTAAACGTCAATTGGGGCTTTGCGCTCTGACCGATGGTCCTTATTTTTAAACTTTGGAGCTAACCCATGAAGGTCTTGGTACCTGTCAAACGCGTGGTCGACTACAACGTCAAAGTGCGCGTCAAATCGGACAACACAGGCGTGGACATCGCCAATGTGAAGATGAGCATGAACCCGTTCGACGAGATTGCCGTGGAAGAAGCGGTGCGCCTGAAAGAGAAGGGCGTGGTCACCGAGGTGATCGCTATTTCTTGTGGCGTCACGCAATGCCAGGAAACCTTGCGCACGGCCATGGCCATTGGCGCTGACCGCGCCATTTTGGTAGAGACGGCAGAAGAGCTTCAGCCTTTGGCCGTGGCCAAGTTGCTCAAGGCGCTGATCGACAAAGAACAGCCAGGCCTGGTGATTCTGGGCAAGCAGGCGATTGACGACGACTGCAACCAGACCGGCCAAATGCTGGCCGCACTGGCCGACCTGCCGCAGGCCACCTTTGCTTCCAAAGTGGAAGTCGCCGACGGCAAAGCCAGGGTGACACGCGAGGTTGACGGCGGACTGGAGACCTTGTCGCTGTCCATGCCTGCCATCATCACCACCGACCTGCGCCTGAACGAGCCGCGCTATGTCACCTTGCCCAACATCATGAAGGCCAAGAAAAAGCAGCTCGACACCTTCAAGCCCGAAGACCTCGGCGTGAATGTAGCGCCGCGCATCAAGACCCTCAAGGTCACCGAGCCGCCCAAGCGCAGCGCTGGCATCAAGGTGCCCGATGTGGCCACCCTGGTGGACAAACTCAAGAACGATGCCAAAGTGATTTAAGCCAAGGATGAATTGACATGACCTCTCTCGTGATTGCTGAACACGACCATGCGTCCATCAAGGGCGCAACCCTCAACACCGTGACCGCAGCGCTGGCCTGTGGCGGCGATGTGCATGTGCTGGTGGCGGGCCACAACGCTGGCGCCGCGGCCCAAGCCGCGTCCCAAATAGCGGGCGTGAGCAAAGTGATTCATGCCGACAGCGATGCGCTGGCGCATGGGTTGGCCGAGAACGTGGCAGCCCAGGTGCTGGCCATCGCTGCGCACTACACCCACATCCTGTTTCCCGCTACGGCTGGCGGCAAGAACGTCGCCCCTCGCGTGGCGGCCAAGTTGGATGTAGGGCAAATCTCTGACATCACCAAGGTCGAGAGCGGCGACACCTTCGAGCGCCCGATTTACGCGGGAAACGCCATTGCCACCGTGCAGTCCACCGACGCCATCAAGGTGATCACGGTACGCACCACGGGTTTTGATGCCGCGGCAGCCACAGGTGGCAGCGCGGCCGTTGAAAGCGCCGCGTCTGTGGCTGACAGTGGCAAGAGCAGCTTCCTGGGCAGCGAAATCGCCAAGAGCGATCGCCCCGAGTTGACCGCTGCCAAGATCATTGTCTCCGGTGGACGCGCCCTGGGCAGCTCTGAAAAGTTCAACGAAGTGATGACGCCCTTGGCCGACAAGCTCGGCGCCGCACTCGGTGCCAGCCGTGCCGCTGTCGATGCGGGCTATGCGCCCAACGACTGGCAGGTGGGTCAGACCGGCAAGATCGTTGCGCCCCAGCTCTATGTGGCCTGCGGCATCAGCGGTGCCATTCAGCACCTGGCCGGCATGAAGGACTCCAAGGTGATCGTGGCGATCAACAAGGACCCCGAAGCGCCGATCTTCAGCGTGGCCGACTTCGGCCTGGAAGCCGACCTGTTTGCCGCTGTGCCCGAGCTGGTGGGCAAACTCTGAGTGAAAAACGTTTGATTGAGGAATCGCCATGAGCTTTACCGCGCCCGTCAAAGACATGCTGTTTAATTTGCAGCATCTCGCCAACATCGATGAAATTGCCGCCATTCCTGGGTTCGAGGATGCAGGCCTGGAAACCGCACAAGCGGTGCTCGAGGAATGTGCCAAATTCAACGAGGGCATGGTCGCCCCGTTGAACTGGGAAGGTGA
The DNA here is from genome assembly GCA_018882835.1 of Limnohabitans sp. Classification (GTDB taxonomy): domain Bacteria; phylum Pseudomonadota; class Gammaproteobacteria; order Burkholderiales; family Burkholderiaceae_C; genus Limnohabitans. The sequence goes on along the minus strand of VERE01000002.1, from coordinate 15,619 downwards.
CAAAAACCCTTCGAGCTGGAAAGACGGCGTGGTGACCACGACGCCGGGCTTCAAAGAGGCCTACAAGCAGTACTGTGAAGGCGGCTGGCAGAGCTTGCAGCATCCGGCAGAGTTTGGCGGCCAGGGCTTGCCCAAGGCCATTGGCGCGGCGTGCGGCGAAATTCTGAACGCGGCCAACCTGAGCTTTGCCCTTTGCCCCTTGCTGACCGACGGCGCGATTGAAGCGCTGTTGACGGCGGGTAGCGACGAACTCAAGGCCGTCTACCTGGAAAAGCTGATCAGCGGTGAATGGACCGGCACCATGAACCTGACCGAGCCGCAAGCCGGCTCCGATTTGTCCATGGTGCGCTCGCGCGCCGAGCCGCAGCCTGATGGCACCTACAAAGTGTTTGGCACCAAAATCTTCATCACCTACGGTGAGCACGACATGGCGCAAAACATTGTGCACCTGGTGCTGGCCCGCGTCAGCGGCGCGGCTGAAGGCGTGAAGGGCATCAGCTTGTTTGTGGTGCCCAAGTTCATGGTGAACAAGGATGGCTCTCTTGGCGCACGCAACGACGTGCACTGCGTCAGTATCGAGCACAAAATGGGCATCAAAGCCAGCCCCACCGCCGTGTTGCAGTACGGCGACCACGGTGGCGCGGTGGGCTACTTGGTGGGCCAGGAAAATCGGGGCCTCGAATACATGTTCATCATGATGAATGCGGCCCGTTACGCCGTGGGCGTGCAGGGCATTGCCGTGGCCGAGCGGGCCTACCAGCGCGCCGCGCAGTATGCGCGTGACCGGGTGCAGTCGCGCCCGGTGGACGGCTCGATCAAGGCCTCGGCGCCCATCATTCACCATCCCGATGTACGTCGCATGCTCATGACCATGCGTGCCTACACCGAAGGCTGTCGTGCGATGGCTGCGGTGGCGGCGGCGGCCTACGACGCTGCCCACCATCACCCTGATGCGGAAGTGCGCCGCCAGAACCAGAGCTTCTATGAATTCATGGTGCCCCTGGTCAAGGGTTACAGCACCGAGATGAGCCTGGAAGTCACCTCGCTGGGCGTACAGATTCACGGGGGCATGGGCTTCATTGAAGAAACCGGTGCCGCGCAGCACTACCGTGATGCCAAGATTTTGACCATTTACGAAGGCACCACCGCCATCCAGGCCAACGACCTTGTGGGTCGCAAGACCGCGCGCGATGGTGGCCAAACCGCCAAAGGCATTGCCCGGCAAATTGCCCAAACCGAAGCCGCCCTGGCCCAGCGCAGCAGCGCCCACAGCCAGGCCGTGGCCAAGCGTTTGAAGGCCGCGCGTGAGGCCTTTGAAGCCACTGTGGACTTCATTGCAGCCAACGCCTCGACCGATCCCAATGCAGCGTTCGCAGGCAGCGTGCCTTACCTGATGCTGGCTGGCAACTTGATGGCAGGCTGGCAGCTGGCACGCTCCCTGAGCGTCGCCGAGGACTTGCTGGCCACTGGTGAAGACAAGGCCTTCCTTGAGGCCAAGATCACCACCGCACGCTTTTATGCCGACCATCTGCTGAGCAAGATCCCCGGCCTGCGCGACAGCATCGTGGAGGGCGCCGACAGCGTTACTGCCATGGCGCTGGAAGCCTTCTAAATCTGCTTGTTCCCCATAAAAATATTTCAGGAGACACCATGTCCAATCTGCCGCAGACCCTGCGTCAACTCAAGTTCCCGGTGATTGCCTCGCCGCTGTTCATCATCAGCAACCCCAAACTGGTGATCGAGCAATGCAAGGCCGGCGTCATTGGCTCCATGCCTGCGTTGAATGCACGGCCTGCCTCGCAGCTGGATGAGTGGCTCGCAGAAATCACCGAGACCCTCGCAGCCTACGACCGCGCTCACCCGGACAACCCGGCGGCGCCTTTCGCCATCAACCAGATCGTGCACAAGAGCAATGACCGCCTGGACCACGACATGGAAATGTGCGTCAAGTACAAGGTGCCGATGATCATCACCTCGCTGGGCGCGCGCGAAGAAATCAACCAGGCTGCGCACAGCTATGGCGCGGTGGTGATGCACGACATCATCAACGACAAGTTCGCGCACAAGGCGATTGAAAAAGGAGCGGATGGCCTGATTGCCGTGGCCACCGGTGCCGGCGGCCATGCGGGCGTGAAGAGCCCGTTTGCCTTGATTCAGGAAATTCGCGAGTGGTTCGACGGCCCCGTGGCCTTGAGCGGCTCGATTGCCAACGGCGGCGCCATTTTGGCAGCCCAGGCCATGGGCGCTGATTTTGCCTACATTGGCTCGGCTTTTATTGCCACCGAAGAGGCGCGTGCGCTCGACGCTTACAAGCAATGCGTGGTCGACTCTACCTCGGACGACATTGTGTACAGCAACTTGTTCACCGGCGTGCACGGCAACTACCTGGCACCGTCGATCCGCAACGCTGGCCTCGACCCCGAGAACTTGCCGCAGAGCGACCCTAGCAAGATGAATTTCGGCGGCGACGCCAAAAAAGCCTGGAAAGACATCTGGGGCTGCGGCCAGGGCATCAGCGCCGTGAAGAAAGTGGTGCCTACGGCCGAACTGGTGGCGCGCCTCAAGCGCGAGTACCAGGAAGCCCGCACGCGCCTGGCGCTGTGACAAAAACCGTCATCGCCGCACTTCGCTGGCGATGACGGCTGTTTTCAGCCGAAGTGGCAAATGTAGTGGTAGGCCTCGGTGACCCGAATGTCAAACGAGGAGTTGCCAGGAATACTGAACTTGTCGCCTGGACCTGAGCGCAGCCAGGCATCGCTGCCTTTGAGCTTGTACTCGCAAGCGCCGGCCACGCACTCCATGATTTCGGGGGCGCCGGTGTTGAAGGTCAGGGTGGAGGGCAGCACCACGCCAACGCTCTTTTTCGTGCCATCGGGGTAGGTGACGCCGTGGCTCACACACTTGCCGTCGAAATAGACATTGGCTTTTGTGGTGACGCTGATGCCGTCAATTTTGTCAGTGGTCATGAACAGGCTCGCTTATTTCTTTTTGGCAGGCTTGGCTGCGGGCTTCTTGGCTTTGGCAGCCGGCTTTTTGGCGGCGTTGGCACGGGCAGCCTTGAGGTTGCCGGCAATGCGCATGCGCAAAGCGTTGAGTTTGATGAAGCCGCCAGCGTCGGCTTGGTTGTAGGCGCCGCCATCGTCATCGAAGGTGGCGATGCGGGTATCGAACAGGCTGTCGGTGGCGCTTTCGCGGCCCACGCACATGATGGTGCCCTTGTAGAGCTTGAGGCGAACCTTGCCGTTGACGGTGGCTTGCGAGGCATCGATCAGGCCTTGCAACAACTCGCGCTCGGGGCTGAACCAATAGCCGTTGTAAACCAGGCGTGCATAGCGCGGCATCAGGTCGTCCTTGAGGGCCAGCACTTCGCGGTCGAGCGTGATGGACTCGATGGCACGGTGGCCGGCCAACAGAATGGTGCCGCCGGGGGTTTCATAGCAGCCGCGGCTCTTCATGCCGACATAGCGGTTTTCCACTTTGTCCAGGCGGCCAATGCCGTGGCGACCGCCCACCTCGTTCAGGTGCGACAACACTTGGGCAGGGCTCATCTTCTTGCCGTCGATGGCCACGATATCGCCTTTGGCGTAGCTCAGCTCAATGATTTGGGGCTTGCCCGGCGCCTTTTCAGGGCTGACAGTCAAGCGCCACATGTTTTCTTCGGGAGCAAAGTTCGGGTCTTCAAGAATGCCGCCTTCGTAGCTGATGTGCAGCAGGTTGGCGTCCATCGAGTAAGGTGCGCCGCCCTTGCGTTTCTTGAAGTCCACCGGAATGCCGTGCTCGTCGGCGTAAGCCAACAGCTTTTCACGTGACAGCAGATCCCACTCGCGCCAGGGGGCGATGACCTTGACGTTGGGCATCAGCGCATAGGCGCCGAGCTCGAAGCGCACCTGGTCGTTGCCTTTGCCCGTGGCGCCATGGCTGATGGCGTCGGCCTTGGTCTTGCGGGCAATTTCCACCAGGCGCTTAGCTATCAACGGGCGCGCAATCGAGGTGCCCAGCAGGTATTCGCCTTCGTAGAGTGCATTGGCGCGGAACATGGGGAACACGAAATCGCGCACAAACTCTTCACGCAAGTCTTCGATGAAGATGTTTTGCGGCTTGATGCCCATCTTGATGGCTTTGGCGCGTGCAGGCTCAATTTCTTCGCCCTGACCGATGTCTGCGGTGAAGGTCACGACTTCGCAGCCGTATTCATCTTGCAGCCACTTGAGGATGATCGAGGTGTCGAGGCCACCCGAGTAGGCCAGGACCACACGTTTCGGACCGTTGCCGGATTTCGCGGCTTGAGTTGCTTTCGTCATGATGAATGTGTCGTTTGGAAACCCTCAATTCTAGGACACACGCAGCCAGTTGACTGAAAGGGAAAGGGCGCCAAGCGATGACCGCTTGGCGCCCTTCAGGGTCAGGTGTGGACGGTTGATCAGCTTTGGGGCGCAGAACCGACGGGAGGCACGCCGGCAGGTGCCATGGGCATGGGCACAGGGTTTGAGGGCAAGGTCACAGGTGTGGCGGACGGCGCAGGCACCATGGGCGTGATTTGCAAGCGCACTGTGGGGCCCGGGTCGGAGGGCATTTGAACCGTGTACTGTTTGCCGGCGAACTCATAAACCACGTGATAGCCCGCCGTGCGGTTCTCGTAGAACACCTGGTTGGTGCAGTTTTGAACATTGCGCACTTCGGGGGTTGGGGCGCCCTCTACCTTGTCGCCAAGCAAAGCACCCCCAAAAAGGCCCAACACGGTGGCGGCGGCACGGCCCGAGCCTTGACCCATGCTGTTGCCAATGGCGCCCCCTGCGATGGCCCCCATGGCAGCACCTGCGCCGGACTTTTGGCCGGGGGTGACAACCTGAGAGTTGCTACAAACCTGGCGCGGCACAGCCACTTGCTGGATCACGGGGGTGCTGGAAATGACCCGACCCACCTCTTGGGCTTGTGAACTGAAGCTGGCAGCCGAAGCCAACGTGAAAACGGACAGGGCGAGGGTAAGTTTTTTCATGAAGATGTCCTCATTGAGGATGTGAGTTTAAGCACTTCAGCGTTTGAGAAATGGTTGTGCGCGTCAAAGTAAGTAAAGAAAAAAATCTTGCGTTTGTTTTAGGAAATAACGCAGGACCAGGCTTCTTCGTTGACTCCCACAATGACCTGGCGGTCCGCGCCAGCGACCAAGACCGGCCGTTTGATCACACTGGGATGGGCCAGCATCAGGCTGCGCGCGCTGGCGGCATCGGAGACCTTGGCTTGCGCGTTGGCGTCCAGTTGACGCCAGGTCGTGCCCTTGCGGTTCACCAGCGTTTCCCAACCCGCCTGGTGCAGCCAGTGGTCCAGCGCAACAGGGTCGACGCCCTCTTTTTTGAAGTCATGGAACAGGTAGGCTTGGCCTTGGCTTTCCAGCCACACACGCACTTTCTTGACGCTGCCACAGTTGGGAATGCCATAGACGTGAATTGCAGTATCTTTCATGCTGCAATGATGCCCGATTTCAGCGCACAGGCGCAGACTCGGCGACAATTCCCGCATGAATCTTGACGACTGGCTTGCCCATTGTGAACGCCTTCATCCTGTTGCCATCGACATGGGGTTGGCACGCGTCCAGACGGTGGCGGACCGACTGGCTTTAAAGTTTGAGGGCCCGGTGATCACGGTCGCCGGCACCAATGGCAAAGGCTCGACCTGCGCCATGCTGGAGGCCATCTTGTCAGAGGCCGGGTACCGCACGGGGGTGTACACCTCGCCACACCTGGTGCATTTTGAGGAGCGTTGCCGGGTGGCTGGCGAGATTGTCGAGCCCGAGGTGCTGGTGCCGCATTTCGAACGCGTGGACCAGGCGCGCGCAGACGTGTCGCTGAGCTACTTTGAGTTCACCACCTTGGCAATCCTGAGTCTGTTGGCAGACAAACAACTGGATGTGATCATCCTGGAAGTGGGGCTGGGGGGGCGACTGGACGCGGTCAACATCATCGACCCCGATTGCGCCATCGTTACCAGCGTGGACCTGGACCACATGGCTTACCTCGGCAACGATCGCGAGACGATTGGCCGCGAGAAGGCCGGTATTTTTCGCACGGGTCGCCCCGCCATCGTGAGTGACCCTGTGCCACCCCAAAGTGTGCTGGACCGTGCCATGGCGATCGGGGCCGATCTTTGGCGCATGGGCCACGACTTCAACTACGCGGGTGACAAACAACAGTGGTCATGGAGTGGCCGCGGTCGCCGCTACAGCGGTCTGGCATACCCGGCTTTGCGAGGGGCCAACCAGCTGATGAATTCCTCTGGTGCATTGGCTGCCCTGGAGTCCCTGCGGTCGCGAATCCCTGTCACCGCGCAAGCGGTTCGCAATGGCCTGGCCATGGTGTCCTTGCCTGGGCGTTTTCAAATCGTTCCAGGGCAGCCGGCGCTGGTGCTGGATGTGGCGCACAACGCGCATGCCGTGGCGGTGCTGGCTGAGAACCTGGACGCGATGGGCTTTTACCCCTGCACCCACCTGGTGATGGGGGCCATGGCTGACAAAGATGTGGCACCCATGCTGGCCCGCATTGCGCCGCTCGCCGATGCCTGGTACTTCACCGATTTACCAACGCCGCGCGCTGCCTCGGCAGAGGCATTGAAAAGCGCTTGGGACTCATTGAGCCTCAGGCCCGATGCCCGCGTGTCATGTCATGCGAACCCTCAAGCTGCGCTTGAAGCAGCCGTTGCTGCGGCAAACCCCGCTGATAGAATCGTCGTCTTCGGTTCCTTCTACACGGTAGGCGGCATTCTCTTAGGGGGAATCCCCCGTTTGGATGCGCCTCATCTGAATACTTAAGTTCATGGCTTTTTTCAAATTTCGATTGCCGGGTCGGGTGGGTAGCGATGAAGCGCTGGCCAGTGCGTCCCCTGCAGAGAGCCTTGAAGCCTTGCGGCGTCGGGCCCGCCAGCGCTTGATGGGTGCTGCGGTTCTGGTCTTGTTGGCGGTGGTGGGTTTTCCGTTACTTTTTGACACCCAACCGCGCCCCATTTCGGTGGATATTCCCATCGACATTCCCGACAAGAACAAGCTTGCGCCTGGCGCCGTGCCGCCTGCGCTGGTCAAAGCGCCCACGGAGGCAGAGACCAGGCCCGCTGAGCTGGCACCTGCTGCCAGCTTGGGCCCCAAAGAAGAAGTCATTGCAGCCGCGCCAGCCATCCCCAAAGATGCGCCCACCGTGGCACTGGCCCCTGCCCAGCCCACAGAAGCGCCGCCTGCCACCAAAGAAGAGGCCAGCCCGCGCTATGTGGTGCAAGTGGGGGCCTATGCAGAAGACGCCAAGGTGCGAGAAGTGCGCGCCAAACTTGAAAAAGCTGGCTTGAAAACCTACACCCAGTTGGCAGAGACCAAAGAAGGCAAACGCACGCGTGTGCGCATGGGGCCCTATACCAACAAAGCAGAGGCTGAAAAAGCATTGGCCAAGGTCAAGAGCATGCAATTGCAAGCGACTCTTTTGACTTTCTGAACGCATGGCTGCACTGGACTGGATCCTGCTGGCCATTCTGACGGCGTCCATGCTGTTGGGGGTTTGGCGGGGGCTGGTGCGTGAAGTGCTGTCCCTGGCGGGCTGGATTGCAGGCTTCTTGCTGGCGCAGATGTTTGCGCCCGAGGTGGGGCAGCGCATGCCCATGGAAGGCGCCAGCGAGGGCTTGCGTTATCTGGCGGGTTTTGTGGTGGTGTTCATCGCGGTGCTGGTGCTGACGGCTGTGTCCGGGTGGGTGTTGCAGAAGTTGGTGGCCGCAGTGGGCCTGGGTGTTTTGGACCGTATGCTGGGGGCTGTCTTTGGAAGCCTGCGCGGCGTGATTGTGTTGCTGGTCATCACGGTGATCGCAGGTATGACGCCCATACAAGACACCGCCACATGGCGGCAGTCTGAAGGCGCCCGAGCGTTGACGCAGTTGTTGCATTTTTTGAAGCCGGTGCTGCCGGCTGATTTTGGAAAGTACCTTCCCTGATGTGTGGAATCGTCGGCGTTGTCAGCAACGCACCAGTGAACCAGTTGATTTATGACGCCCTGTTGCTGTTGCAGCACCGGGGGCAGGACGCCGCTGGCATCGTGACCCAGCTAGATCGCAAGTTTTTCATGCACAAGGCCAAGGGCATGGTGCGCGATGTGTTTCGCACCCGCAATATGCGGGCCTTGCCTGGACCGACCGGCTTGGGCCAAGTGCGTTACCCCACGGCCGGCAATGCTTACAGCGAAGAAGAAGCGCAGCCGTTTTATGTGAATGCGCCTTTCGGCCTGGTGCTGGTGCACAACGGGAACCTGACCAACGCGCAAGCCTTGAAAGCCGAGTTGTTCTCCACCGATCACCGTCACATCAACACCGAGAGCGACTCGGAAGTGCTGCTCAATGTGCTGGCGCATGAACTTGAAAAAACAACCCGTGGCTTGCCCCTGGCACCGCAAGATGTTTTTGCCGCCGTGCGCGGCGTGCACCAGCGCATCCGCGGCTCCTATGCGGTGATCGCTCTGATTGCCGGTCATGGCTTGCTGGCGTTTCGTGACCCCTATGGCATTCGCCCGCTGTGCATGGGCCGCGGCAAAGACGGTACGGTCATGGTGGGCAGCGAATCGGTGGCCCTGGAAGGCACGGGTCATGTGTTCGAGCGTGACATCGCCCCCGGCGAGGCTGTGTTCATCGATTTGGCGGGCCAGGTCCACGCGCAACAATGCGCTGAAAAGCCCAGCCTGAATCCTTGCATATTCGAATTCGTTTACCTGGCGCGCCCCGACTCCACGCTCGATGGCATGTCGGTTTACCAGGCCCGCCTGAATCTGGGCGAAACCCTGGCCAAGCGCGTCATCTCCACCGTGCCGCCGCAAGACATCGATGTGGTCATTCCCATTCCGGAATCGAGCCGTCCGAGCGCCACGCAACTGGCCCATTTGCTGGGCAAGCCCTACCGCGAAGGTTTTGTGAAAAACCGCTATGTGGGCCGCACCTTCATCATGCCAGGGCAGGGTGTTCGCAAGCGCTCGGTGCGGCAAAAACTCAACGTGATTGCCAGCGAGTTCAAAGGCCGCAATGTGCTGCTGGTCGATGACTCTATTGTGCGCGGCACCACCAGCCGCGAGATCGTGCAAATGGCGCGTGACGCTGGCGCCCGCCGGGTGTACATGGCCAGTGCCGCGCCACCGGTGCGCTTTCCCAATGTGTACGGCATTGACATGCCCACCCCCACTGAGTTGGTGGCACACGACCGCACAGTCGAAGAGGTGCGCGAATTGATTGGCTGCGATGCCCTGATTTATCAGGATGTGGACGCCATGAAGCTGGCCGTTCGCCAAGCCGCGCTGAACGGCTCGCCCAAACTCGATGGCTTTGATGCTTCTTGCTTTGATGGCCAGTATGTAACTGGTGACGTGTCCCTGGAAGACATTGTCCGTTTGAACCAAAACCGCGTGGGACAAGAAGAGGGCGAGGACGACAACTCGCGCCTGGCCTTGCCCAACACTGCTGATTGATGGCCCTTTCATGAGCTCCAACAAACCCGATTTGCCGCAAGGCCTGCACCTCGACACCCTGGCCGTTCGCGCGGCCGTGGACAAAACCCAGTACGGTGAAAACTCCGAGGCCTTGTTCATCACCTCCAGTTTCACCCAGCCCGATTGCGAAACCGCCGCGCGCCGTTTTTCGGGAGAGGAAGAGGGCTACATCTACTCACGCTTCACCAACCCCACCGTGGCCAGCATGGAAAAGCGTCTGGCCGCGCTCGAGGGTTCAGAAGCCTGTATTGGTACCGCCAGCTGCATGGCCGCGGTGCTCTTGCTGTGCATGGGCTTGCTCAAGAGTGGCGACCATGTGGTGTGCTCGCGCTCGGTGTTTGGCTCGACTCTGAAGCTGATTGGTTCAGAGTTTGGCAAATTTGGCGTTCAGACCACCTTTGTCAGCCAAACCGACCCGGACGAATGGCGCCGTGCCATGCAGCCCAACACCAAGCTGTTGTTTGCCGAAACACCCACCAACCCCTTGACGGAAGTGTGTGACATTCGCTTGCTGGCAGATATTGCCCATTCGGGGGGGGCAGTGCTGGCCGTTGACAATTGTTTCTGTACCCCCGCCTTGCAAAAGCCCATTGCGCTGGGCGCAGACGTCGTGGTGCACTCTGGCACCAAATACCTGGACGGGCAGGGCCGCGTGATTGCTGGTGCCTTGTGTGCCAGCGAGGCCATGGTGCGCGAGAAGTTCATTCCGGTCATGCGCAGTGCGGGTATGAGCTTGTCGCCGTTCAATGCCTGGGTGGTCCTCAAGGGCTTGGAGACCTTGGGCATTCGCATGGAGGCGCAGTCGCAGCGCGCGTTGGCGTTGGCGCGTTGGCTCGAGTCGCATCCTCGTGTGGCACGGGTTTATTACCCGGGCTTGCCCAGTCACCCGCAGCATGCCTTGGCCATGGCACAGCAATCGGGCCAGGGTGGGGCAGTGGTGTCGTTTGATGTCTTTGGCGACTCGCCGGAGGTGGGGCGGCGCAATGCCTGGCATGTGATTGACAGCACGCAGTTGATGTCGGTCACTGCGAACCTGGGCGACGTGAAAACCATCATCACCCAACCGGCCAGCACCTCGCATGGCCGCTTGACCGAAGAGCAGCGCGTGGCAGCAGGCATTCAGCAACACCTGATTCGCGTGGCCGTGGGCCTCGAGCACCTTGACGATTTGAAGGCCGACTTGTCGCGCGGCCTGGACACACTGTAAGCACATGACCGCTGTTCGCACCCGTTTTGCCCCGTCACCGACGGGCTTCATTCACCTGGGCAACATCCGCTCGGCTTTGTACCCTTGGGCCTTTGCGCGCGCTACCGGGGGCACCTTCATTTTGCGCATTGAAGACACCGACCTGGATCGCTCCACCCAAGCCGCAGTGGACGTCATTCTGGAAGGCATGCGCTGGCTGGGCATGGACCCAGATGAGGGGCCGTTCTACCAAATGCAGCGCATCGAGCGGTACAAGCAAGTGCTGGCCGAGTTGCAGGCCGCTGGCCATGTTTACCCCTGCTACATGAGCGTGGCAGAGCTAGATGCCTTGCGTGAGCGACAGATGGCCGCGAAAGAAAAGCCGCGCTACGACGGCACCTGGCGCCCCGAGCCCGGCAAGACCTTGCCTGCCATCCCTACCGGTGTCCAACCTGTGCTGCGTTTTCGCAATCCCATCGATGGCGTAGTGGCCTGGGACGACAAGGTCAAAGGCCGCATTGAAATCAGCAACCAAGAACTCGACGATTTGGTGATCGCGCGGCCCGACGGCACGCCCACTTACAACTTCTGTGTGGTGGTGGACGACATCGACATGCGCATCACCCATGTGATCCGCGGTGACGACCATGTGAACAACACCCCGCGGCAAATCAACATCTTCCAAGCGCTGGGACATGTGCCCCCGGTGTACGCGCACTTGCCCACCGTGCTGAACGAGCAGGGCGAGAAGATGAGCAAGCGCAACGGCGCCAAGCCCGTCACCCAGTACCGCGACGAAGGCTATTTGCCCGAGGCCATGGTGAACTACCTGGCGCGTTTGGGATGGAGCCACGGCGACGATGAAATTTTCAGTCGCGCACAATTTTTGTCGTGGTTCAACCTTGACCACTTGGGTCGCAGTGCCGCGCAGTTTGACGATGCCAAGCTGCGCTGGGTGAATGCCCAGCACTTGAAGGCCATGCCCGATGAGGACTTGGCCCTTGCCGTCACACCTTTCCTGGCGCAACGCGGCATCACACCTGATGAGCGCCTGCAAGCCATTTGCGCGCTCTTCAAAGACCGCTGCGATACCCTGGTGGCATTGGCCAATTGGGCCACCGCTTTTTATGGCGAAGTGCAAGCCTCTGCAGAAGAGCTGTCACAACATGTGACCCCTGCGGTCATGCCAGCTTTGGCTTTGCTGACCGAGCGTTTGCAAAGTGTTGCCTGGGACAAGGCATCCATTGCGGCAACCATCAAAGAGGTACTGACGGCCACCGGCTTGAAAATGCCGCAATTGGCCATGCCGGTGCGCGTGTTGTTGATGGGCACAGCCCAGACACCCTCGCTGGATGCGGTACTGGCCTTGTGCCATCGCGAAATGGTTTTGAGTCGATTGGCAAAAGCCTGAAAATTAGGTTACAATCTTTTTCTCGACGCCCAAACGGGGGTATAGCTCAGCTGGGAGAGCGCTTGCATGGCATGCAAGAGGTCAGCGGTTCGATCCCGCTTACCTCCACCAGAAAGCGTCGAGTTGGAAACAGTCCAGGTTTTGACCCTATCGTCTAGAGGCCTAGGACATCACCCTTTCACGGTGAGTACCGGGGTTCGAATCCCCGTAGGGTCGCCAAGTTTGCAGCACTTGGCAATCGGTTGAAAAGCCGGTTGCGAACGTTGCACCACGCGGAGTGGTAGTTCAGTTGGTTAGAATACCGGCCTGTCACGCCGGGGGTCGCGGGTTCGAGCCCCGTCCACTCCGCCAAAAGATAAAAAGCCTTCTAAGTCATTGATTTAGAAGGCTTTTTTCCTTCTGGAGTCCGTAGAGTGATTTTCGAGTTGGTAGCAGATTTGGTAGCAGATCTGAACCATGGCCCTGACCCTTCCCATCTACAAACGAAACAATACCTTCGTCCTGCACCTGCGTGTCGCAGGCAGGCAAATCAAGCGATCCCTTGGCACGCTTGATCCCAATCTCGCCAAATTGCGAGCCATGCAGCTCATGGGTCAAATGGCCTACAACGCTGCCCTTGTGCCCAGCACAGGCTGGGGACGCGGCATGGCCGCAGCTCCAGCGCAGCAGTGGGTCCATGTGCCCCATGCGCAGTCCTCTGACCCGCAGGCATTGCACATGCCTCTGGCACCCATGGCAAATATCTCGTGCCCAGACCCAGCAACTGTGCCAGCGCTGATGGCAGGGGAAACCGTAGAACTCGTGGTACCTATTGAGCCCCAAACGGTAGCAAGGCAGGCACACACCCTGCCCAGCCTTTTTGCCCCCAAAAAGGCCTTGGAGGATGCGGACAAGTTCAAGATGGCTAGGGTCTTTGGTCAATACATCTCCGTGCGACGCATCGGCGAGGTGACCAAAGTGGACTACACCACCTATGCCAAAGAGCTCACCCCGTACTTCAAGAACCGCGACATCCGCAGGCTGACAGAGGCCGATGTCAGCGATTTGATCGTGCACCTGCGCACAACCATGGGCAACGATGCGCGGACCGTAGACAACAAGATCGGTTTCCTGCGAGCGGTCATCAACCACCTCAAAAAGCAGGGCCAGTTCAATGGTGCCAATCCGGCCTCCGGCAAAAATCTGGTCAGCAAGCGTGAGCGTCGGCAAAGCGGCACCAAGCCCATTGCCTATAACGATCTCAAGCGCATCTTTGGCGACAGCCGGTTCGCCAAGCTCCGCGAACAAAAGCCAAGCATCTACCTGATCGTGATGACCGGCCTTGTAACCGGTATGAGGGTATCGAGCCTTGCGCGCTTGGGGCCCGACGAGTTGAAGGTCTCCATGAAGGGGACGCCATATATCGACATCAGCGCCGATAAAACGGTCGCGGGCAACCGCGACATCCCTGTGCCGCAAAAGCTATTCGATGCCCTCAAAAGCCACCTCCGCAAACATGGCAGCTTTGGCCTGACAAAGCGTGACGGCGGCAAAGGGTACTCTGACGCCGTGAACAAGCCGATCCGCGCCTTTCTCAAAGAGCACAGGCTGGAAGATGCCGTGCCCAAGCTGAGTTTCCACGCCTTCCGAAAATCGTTCAACAACCACCTGTTGAGCGAGGGTGTGGAGCAGTACATCTGCGGCGCAGTGCTAGGGCATGTGGACGAGACGATGACAACGGGCATCTATGCGCGCACACCATCGGTCGAAACTCTGGCCGATCGCATTGGAAAGCACCAATTGGCCATCTTGGAGTACATGGGCTTTGAATGGCACTGAGGGTTTACTCAGGGAGCTTGCTTCAGGCCTAGCCTAGCTGCAACAAACGATCATTGCAAGATTGGTGGTGAACAATGATGGAGCTGATGCGTGCTGCCCGCGATGAGGTAACCGGCTTCAAGCGCAATGTCTTGGTCGAAGTTCAACCCGGCCAAGATCTTGTCTTGCAGGCCGCAAAGGCCAGCGACCAGAACTGGTGTCGGAACACCTGAGGAATAGGCTCGATTGTTCACATGCCCCAATGAGTGGCCAAGCAGCGCACAGCGGATGTCCATCGGAACACAATTCTTGATCAAGTAGTTGTTCAGCGATGTGCGCAAGCCATGTGGCGTGAGTGCAGTGTGGGACAGTTTGGGGTTGAGCTTGAAAAAATCCTCGTTGAGATCTCGGATTGCGTCAGAGCAACCCTTTTCGCCGCGATCATCAATTCCAAAGCCATCGTTCATTTCGAGGAATGTCTTCAAAGCCGTGAACAGTTCCTGAGGAATAGGAACCTGACGCTTGCCGGCGAGCGTCTTGTCCATGTGGAAAATGTCGATGACAGGAATGCCATCCAAGGTGACCAGCAGGTCGGCACTTTGAAGACGGCAGATGCTGGTGATACGCATGCCCGTAACGACTGCGGTCATGATGATGAGATAGTAGGCTGGATGGGACCGACCAAAATCTGCAAATGCCTTGGAGCCAAATACGCTCGCAATGCGATCAACCGTAACAATAGAGCTTGCTGCCTTGAGCTTGCGCGATTTGGCAGTAACAGACGGCCTCCATGTCTGAAGCGGGTTCATGCCGAAATAGACACGCTGCTCTATGAGCACCTTGTAGATCCTGCGCACCAAGGCAATTTGCTCGTCAAGGGTCCGGACATCGCGCTCCGACATCTGCGCGTTCTTGTATTTGGTGAAGTGCGTATCTGAATAGTCGTGGAGGAAAAGATCGCCGATGTGCTCACTCAAAACCTTGATGCGTGATCGCTCATCCTTGGAGACCTTGCGGTTGACAAGTGCGCAGTAATGCACAAGCGCATCGCTCAGGCGTAGAGGGATACCAGAGTTGTAGCGGGACTTAATGTCTCGAATGATTTCCTCTCGCATCTGCTCCGGCGTGAGGATCGTGGTCACTGCAGCAACTGGAGCCAGAGCCGGGGTATGCGCAGTCGGCAATGGACTTTGCGCCGGTGTTGGCGCATCGATGGGCAGCGATGGGGTGGCCGGGGCAGAATCCTTGCAGACAATAGAATTTTCAGCGCAGGCCATCGACTGGTGATCGAGCATTCCAAATTTATGCAGCCTGTGCAGATGCCGCATCAACGATTCATGCTGCTCCTGCGTGTCTGCTTCAAAAATGCCATTGGACACATCGCAGGCAAACGCTGACTGGATGTCTCGCGCGGCTTTCTTGCTCGCTTCCCACTGTGCCATGTCCAATCCACTGCTCTTGGCGTAGTGATCAAGCATATTGTGGGTGTGCAAAAAGTCCATCAACTCATCGATGCGTGAGTCGTCTTCGACAGAAGACGCAATCACGGTGTTGCGAGGGATGTTGGCGCAATAAGCGAAGAGCATATTCTTGACCTTACTTAGTCTGGTTTTTGCGGGATTTTTCCCACACTCGAGTCAGAAAATTGAGCGCATGAGCTGCGCAGTTTTGCTCGCTGCCGTGAACTCGCTGATCTGGTGCTTTCATAAACCGAAGCATGCAGTACAGGGC
>VERE01000100.1 GCA_018882835.1 Limnohabitans sp. | reverse complement strand
ATGTATTACTCACCCGTTCGCCACTCGCCACCAGGGTTGCCCCCGTGCTGCCGTTCGACTTGCATGTGTAAAGCATTCCGCCAGCGTTCAATCTGAGCCAGGATCAAACTCTACAGTTCGATCTTGATTTTTTTGACTCTTTCGAGTCCACTCATAAAAGAAATTGAAGTGAACTTCACTTCTTCATGAGCGTTTTAAGTCTTGCGACTTGGTTACTAGAACCATGGCAATCGCCTTAAAACGCCCACGCTTATCGGCTGTAGATTTTTAATGAACCTTGCTTGCAAGCAACGGTCGATGCCGTCTTGTCTTGCGTCCTCCGCCGTTTTTAGCAGAGCCTTGAATTATGACACGCTTTTTAATAACCTGTCAATACTCAGGGTTTTTACTGAGGCGCCTTGTTGCTTGTGGCGATTCTCAGCGGAGCCTGCCAGTATACAACAAGTTTGGTCTTTTCGTCAAAGTTGTCGCATTTTTTATTTCAACAACCAGGCTGCTGAAAGTCATACTGAGCGCCTCTGCTTTTTTCAGCAGAGCCTGCAACTATAGCATGGTTTTTCAAGCCCAGGCAATGTGACTTTGGAGGTCACGATAATGCCCGCTATGTCTTTGATCACTCTACAACAAGCCCAATTGGCTTACGGCCATGTGGCACTTCTCGACCACGTCGACTTCTCCCTCGAAACGCAGGAGCGTGTCGGACTGATCGGACGCAATGGCACAGGCAAGTCTTCGATGCTGCGCATCCTCGCCGGGCAAGAGGTGCCCGATGATGGCACGCTGCAATGCCAACAAGGCTTGCGTCGCGCCTTCGTTGCACAAGAGCCGCAACTCGACCCCACACAGACTGTGTTCGAGTCGGTCAGCGAGGGGCTGGCCAATGTGCGCGAATGGATTGACCAGTACACCCGCGGGGAAGGCTCTCTGGACGAGTTGCAAAACGCCATTGAGTTGGTGGACGGTTGGAATTGGGAGCAGCGGGTCCAAGAAACCCTGGCGCGGCTGAAGCTCGATGGCCAAGCCCGCATTGCCACCCTGTCGGGCGGCAACGCCAAGCGCGTCGCCTTGGCGCAAGCACTGGTCAGTGCCCCCGATGTGCTTCTGCTGGACGAGCCCACCAACCATCTGGACATCGACAGCATCGAGTGGCTAGAGCAACTGCTGCTCGACTTCAAGGGTAGTCTGGTGACCATCACCCACGACCGCGCTTTCTTGGATAGCATTGCCACCCGCATTGTGGAACTGGACCGGGGCCATTTGCGCTCCTACCCTGGCAACTTCGCGCAGTACCTGATCCTGAAAGAAGAGCAGCTGGCACAAGAGGCCGTGGTCCAGGCCCGCGCAGACAAATTGTTGGCCGCCGAGGAGGTCTGGATTCGCCGTGGTGTCGAGGCCCGCAGAACACGCAGCCAAAGCCGCATCAATCGTCTGGAAACCTTGCGCAAGCAACGACAGGCTCGGCGCGACGTGATCGGCCAGGTCAAGCTGGACATTTCACGCGGCGCCCCCAGTGGCAAGCTGGTGGCGGAGCTGGATGGCGTGAGCAAATCGTTTGCAACCGCGGGCCACGCCGAGGCGGCCAAAATGGTTGTGCGCAATTTCAGCGGCACTTTGTTGCGAGGCGACAAAATTGGCTTGATCGGTCCGAACGGCGCCGGCAAAACCACGCTTTTGAAATTGATCCTGGGCGAGCTCGAGCCGGACCAAGGCCACGTTCGGCGCGGCTCGAATTTGCAAGTGGCCTACTTTGACCAGCACCGCGAACAACTGGACCTGGATGCCACACTGGAAGATTTCATCAGCCCGGGCAGCGAGTGGATTGAGATCGGGCAGCAGCGCAAGCACGTCAAAAGCTACCTCACCGACTTTCTGTTCTCGCCCGCACGCGCCAATTCGCCGGTGCGATCGCTCTCTGGTGGCGAGCGCAACCGCCTGTTGTTGGCGCGCCTGTTCGCACGGCCCGCCAATGTACTGGTGCTCGATGAGCCAACCAACGATTTGGACATCGACACCCTGGAGTTGTTGGAGGACCTGATTCAAGATTACGCCGGCACCGTCTTCATCGTCAGCCACGACCGCGCCTTCATTGACAACGTGGTCACCAGCACGCTGGTTTTCGAGGGCGATGGCCATTGGCGCGAGTACGAAGGTGACATTCAAGACTGGCTGACACAGTCGGCGCGCATGCGGGCCGCGCAGGCCACTGCCGCGGCTGCCAGCCCCACCCTGCAGTCGCCCACCGCCACAACAGAGAGCTCGCCGCCACCCAAGAAAACCACGGCCAAGCTCAGCTACAAAGAGCAGCGCGAACTCGAATCGCTGCCACAAACCATTGAAGCGCTGGAAAACGAGCAACGGCAACTGCGTGAAGCGTTGGCCGATCCGCAAATTTATGTGAAAGACCCCCAGCAAGCAGCCACATGGCACGCGCGTGACGCAGAGATCGACGATGCTTTGCTGGCCTGCTTGGAGCGCTGGGAAACACTGTCAGCGCGCTGAGTCTCTCTGCGCGTTGGTCGCAGGAGCGACCAACGCGCAGGCGAATTTCAGGAAAAATCAGTCATCCTCCTTGAGATCACACGCCATGGGAACACTCTACCTCGTACGCCACGGTCAAGCCTCGTTTGGCGCTGACAATTACGATCAACTCAGTCCACTGGGTTGGCAACAAAGTCGGCGACTGGGTCAGTACTTTCGGGAGCATGGCCATCGGTTTGATGCGGTCATCACCGGTACCTTGCAACGCCATGATGAAACATGGCAAGGCATCCGCGAGGGCATGGAGATCGACTTGCCCACCACCCGCCAAGCTGGCTTGAACGAGTACGACAGCGAAGCCGTGATCCGCACGGTTCACCCTGAGCCTTTGAAAAAGCCCGACTCGCCAGAGTTGTACCGACACCATTTCCGCTTGTTGCGCGACGGCTTGCGCCAATGGATGGAAGGCGCCGTCACCCCACAGGGCATGCCCAGTTACACAGATTTTCGGGCGGGCGTGGTCGCGGCACTGGACTGGGTGAGAACCGAACACACAGGCAATGTGCTCCTGGTCTCCAGTGGCGGTCCCATTTCAACCGCTGTGGGCCATATTTTGGGAACTGCCCCAGAAACCACGATTGAGCTGAACTTTCACATTCGCAACAGCGCTGTCAGCGAATTCAAATACAACCCCAAAGGCCATCGCCTGGTCAGCTACAACACCCTCAACCACCTGGATGGCCCCAATTACAAGGGCTGGACGACCTTCACCTGAGGGTCGTCAACGGCAAACGGCCAACTTCTTGCAATAGCTTGGCGAGTTGCAAACCGGCCGCGGCCACCAAGGCCTGCCCTTTGGCGGCCGTCGCAGCGGCCGCATTGCCAGCGGCACCCTTCGCGTTGTAGTCCTGCATGTGCCAACCCATCTTGGCACTTCGCCCATTGCCCAGCACTTCAAACTCGGCGGCACGCTGCTCGGAAGTAGAGGAGAAGTTTTCGGCTTGCGTCATGTCCACCCCTTGCGGGTGCAATGCCAGCATCATGGAAGTTTCTTGGTCACCGCCATGCACGCCAAAGCGATGCTCATGGTCAGAAAAAAGTCCCGTGACTGACGCGCCCAAGGGCAGCTGGTACCAACTGCTGCTGAACACCAGCATGTTGTAGCGGCCCCGCAATTCGCGCGCCACGATGTCCATGGGCGCGACATTGCCGCCATGGGCATTGAACAGCACCAGCTTGCGCAGGCCGGCACGCGCCACCGCTTCGCCAATTTCACACCAGACCTGCAG
>VERE01000068.1 GCA_018882835.1 Limnohabitans sp. | reverse complement strand
AGGTAAGGCGCGTTGGTCATGCTCTCCATGCCGCCAGCCACCAACACATCATGCGAGCCGGCCAGCAGCATGTCGTGGGCAAACATGGCCGCACGCATGCCCGAGCCGCACATTTTTGACAAAGTGACCGCACCGGCACTTTTGGGTAAGCCGCCCTTGAAAGCTGCCTGGCGCGCCGGCGCCTGGCCTTGACCGGCCATGAGGCAGTTGCCAAACAACACTTCAGTGACCGAATCGGGTGAGATGCCTGCTCGCTGCACAGCGGCCGCAATGGCGGCGCCTCCCAAATCATGGGCGGCCAAAGAAGAGAAGTCACCCTGGAAACTGCCCATAGGGGTGCGGGCGGCACTGACAATCACAATCGGATCAGACATGAAAAACTCCTGCAATAAAAATTCAAGCGTTGCCGCGCGGATAGCGCTTGAAAGCGCGGCGGAACACATCGACCACTTCATGCGGGCCATTCATGGTGACCCCCAGGTCTTTGACCAGCCCATCGTTCAGGCCATAAATCCAGCCATGCACTGAAATTTTTTGGCCACGACCCCAGGCGTCCTGCATGACGTTGGACAGGGCAACGTTGCCCACTTGCTCGATGACATTCATTTCACACATGACGCTTTCCAGTTCGGCCTGTGGCAAATGGTTCAATCGTTGCCGATGCCGCAATCGCACATCTTGCACATGACGCAGCCAGTTGTCAGCCAGGCCGATGCGGGTACCGCGCGTGGCTGCCAGCACACCACCACAGCCATAGTGACCGACCACCATGATGTGCTCGATGCGCAAATGCTCGACCGCGAATTGAATCACCGACAAGGCATTCAAATCGGAGTGCACCACCACATTCGCCACGTTGCGATGGACAAACACCTCACCCGGGTCCAGCCCGGTGATTTCGTTCGCGGGCACGCGACTGTCGGAGCAGCCAATCCAGAGGTACTTGGGGCTTTGCTGCTGTGCCAACTGGTTGAAAAAGCCGGGGCGCTCTTGCTCCCGGCGCGCCGCCCAGGCACGGTTGTTGTCAAACAAATGTTGCAGTGAGGCGCTCATGCCAGGTTACCTATCAGAGTGTTTCCGCGAATAACTCGCGGCCAATCAGCATGCGCCGGATTTCGCTGGTGCCGGCACCGATTTCATACAACTTGGCATCGCGCCACAAACGGCCCAGAGGGTACTCGTTGATGTAGCCGTTGCCGCCGAAAATTTGCACGCCCTCGCCGGCCATCCAGGTGGCCTTTTCAGCGCACCACAAAATGACGCTGGCGCAATCTTTGCGGACCTGTCGCACGTGTTCGGCGCCCAACAAGTCCAAGTTCTTGCCGATGGTGTAACAAAATGCACGGCCCGCTTGCAACACGGTGTACATGTCGGCCACTTTGCCTTGAATCAGCTGGAACTCCCCAATGCTTTGGCCGAATTGCTTGCGGTCATGGATGTAAGGCACCACGTTGTCCATCACCGACTGCATGATGCCAATTGGGCCGGCGGCCAGCACCGCGCGTTCGTAATCGAGACCGCTCATCAGCACCTTGGCGCCATTGTTCAGGCCCCCAAGGATGTTCTCGGCGGGCACCTCCACGTTTTGAAAGACCAGCTCACCGGTGTGGCTTCCGCGCATACCCAGTTTGTCCAGCTTTTGCGCAATCGAGAAGCCCTTCATGCCTTTTTCAATCAAAAACGCGGTGACGCCGCGGGCCCCCATCTCCGGCTCGGTCTTGGCATAGACCACCAGCGTGTCCGCATCCGGGCCGTTGGTGATCCACATCTTGTTGCCATTGAGCACGTAGTAACCGCCTTTGTCTTCGGCCTTGAGTTTCATGCTGATAACGTCGCTGCCAGCGCCCGGCTCCGACATCGCCAAAGCGCCCACATGCTCACCGGTGATCAGCTTGGGCAAGTATTTCTGTCGCTGCGCGTCGGTGCCGTTGCGCTTGATCTGGTTGACGCACAAATTGCTGTGCGCGCCATAGCTCAAGCCCACGCTGGCAGAGGCGCGCGAAATTTCTTCCATGGCAATCATGTGGGCCAGGTAACCCATGTTGGCGCCGCCATAGGCCTCGGGCACGGTGATGCCAAGCACCCCCAAATCGCCCATCTTGCGCCACAGGTCCATGGGGAACTGGTCGGTGCGATCGATCTCAGCGGCACGCGGCGCGATTTCCGCTTGCGCGAACTCGCGCACGGCATCCCGCAGGGCGTCGATGTCTTCGCCGAGTTGGAAATTCAGTCCGGGTAAGTTGCTCATTCAGGTCTCCTGGCTTGTCGGTGAGATAGGGGGGTCAGTCGTATATTTTGGGAACCGGCATCACGGTTTGTTGCATCACGGCGCAGTCCGATGTGTTGCCTGCTGCGGAAACATGCTGCACCAGCACCGTGGTCACGATCAGTCGCTTGCCAGCGCGCAGCACTTTGCCCACGGCACGCAACTCGCCGCCTTGAAAGGCAGCCAGAAAATTGATCTTGTACTCCACCGTGGTCACCTCCATGCCTTCGGGCGCCACCGTCAGGGCTGCATAGCCTCCGGCAATATCGGCCAGGGCCCCCATGGCGCCGCCATGAAAACCGCCTTGTTGTTGGGTCACGCGTTCAGAATATGGCAAGGCAATGTCCACCTCGCCAGGCGCGACGCGGTCCAACCGGGCCCCCAATTGCTGCATCATGCCCTGGCGTAAAAAACTCTGGTGGATCCGATCAAACAAAGGCGTTGGTGCCGTGTTGTACGAGGGGGTGCTCATGCTTTCTCCGTGGCCTTCTTGGCATGCTTGGCCAGCAAGGCGCGGGCTTCTTTTTCGTGCACTTTCACTTCGTCCAGATTGGCCTCGACCTCGCGCAATTGGGCTTCGAGTTGCTGGCGGTGGGCGGCCAAAATGACCAGGAACTTTTGCAACTGCGGCACGGTGTCGCGCGGGCTGTCGTACATGTCGATGATTTCTTTGGCCTCGTTCAAGGACAGTCCCAGCCGCTTGGCGCGCAACGTCAGGCGCAAGCGGGTGCGGTCGCGGGCGCTGTACACACGGCTGCGCCCACCCGCGCCGGAACGCTCGGGTTGCAGCAGCCCCATGTCCTCGTAAAAACGGATGGCGCGTGTCGTCAGGTCAAATTCCTGGGCCAGGTCGCTGATGGAGTAGGTGGTCGCCATGATGACAAATTGACGTTTACGTAAACGTCAATTATGAAGGAAAATCGGGCACATGAACCACTTAGAAGCGCAACTTCACTATCCGCTGGGCGACGTCCTGCCGCCACCCGCCCAGACGCTGGAGGTTGCGCCGGGCATTCGCTGGGTTCGCATGGCCCTGCCGTTCGCCCTGGACCACATCAACTTGTGGCTGATCCGCGACACCCTGGACGGCCGCCAGGGCTGGACGGTGGTGGATTGCTGCATCGACCGCCCGGAATCTCGCGCCCAGTGGGAAGGCATTTTTGAAAGCCAGCTGGAAGGCCTGCCGATTTTGCGGGTCATCGTGACCCACATGCATCCGGACCACATTGGCCTGGCGCATTGGCTGTGCGAGCGCTGGCAAGCCCCGCTGTGGATGAGTGGCATGGATTATTACAACGCCCGGGTCGCCACCTTGGGTACCAGCGGCAATGGCGGCGAAGCCGCCGCCCGCTTCTTTGCCGCCCATGGCATGACCGATGCCAAGGCCTTGGCTGAAATTGGTGGTCGCACCAATTACTACCGAAACCTGGTGCCAGATGTGCCAGCGCACTACCGTCGCCTGATGGACGGCATGCGCTTGCGCATTGGCGCGCACGAATGGGTGTGCATAGACGGCTTTGGGCATGCGCCAGAACACATCGCTCTATATTGCGAAGGTCTCAAGGTGCTGGTCAGCGGCGACATGGTGCTGCCTCGCATCAGCAGCAATGTAAGCGTTTACGAAGTGGAGCCCGAGGGTGATCCGCTCACCCAGTTCCTGGCATCCATTGACCGCTTCAAGCCCTTGCCCCAAGACACGCTGGTGTTGCCCTCGCATGGCCGCCCTTTCACAGGCTTGCACGAGCGCATCCAGCAACTGCATGACCACCACCGCGACCGCTTGAACGACGTCATGCAGGCCTGCGATGGCCACGACTTGACGGCCATGCAAGTGCTGCCGGTATTGTTCAAGCGCGCATTGGATTTGCATCAAACCACATTTGCCATGGGCGAGGCCATTGCCCACATCCATGCGCTGTGGCATGCCGGCAGACTACAGCGCCATCAGGACGCGCAAGGCGTGTACCGCTTCACTGCCACGGCGGCAAAGTCTCCGTCTTGAGGATGGCACGACGCTGCGCGTAATCCGGCAGCACGGTTTTGACGGTGTCCCAAAAACGTGGGCTGTGATCCATCACCTGCAAGTGGCTCAATTCATGAACCACCACGTAATCGAGTATCTCCAGCCGATGGTGAATCAGCCGCCAGTTCAGGCGAATCGCCCCATTGGCACTGGCACTGCCCCAGCGCGTGCTGGCACTGCTGAGGCTCAGGCGTGTCCAGGTCACGCCGAGTTGCGGCGCAAAGTGATCAAGGCGCTCTTGAAACACGCGCCGTGCCTGGCGCATCAGCCAGGCTTGGGTGGCGTCCCGAATTTGCTCGGCGCTGGCGGTCAAGGGCAGGCCGATGTGCAAACAAGCCTCTTTGCCCTGCAACGGATCGCCGGGCTCGAGCACAGCCCCGGCCCCTTCAGACCAGGCAGAGGGGCCCAGGCGAAGACGAACCACTTGGCCCAGATAAGGAAACGTTGCGCCTTCAGCCCAGGCAATTTGTGCTTGCGCTTGTTGGGCTTGTTGCTGTCGCATCTCTTCCAGCTTGCGCACGATCCACTCGCTTTTTTCCCGCAAGGTGCTTTCGATTTCAGCCATGCCCACCCAACGGGGCGCACGCACCTCCAGGCCATCGGGGCCCACCAGCATGCCAATGGTGCGCCGGCGCGCGCGCACCATGACATAGGCCACCGGGGTGTTGGACAAAACGATTTTTCGATTGGCACGTGGGTGCACAAAATGTGGCTCGCCTGGGGCCGTGGGCGCTTCAGCGGATGTGGTCGGTGAAGCGGTCGCTGGCTCAAACAAGTCCAAGACCAGTTGCACCAAGCGCTTCATGACTGTGTTGAGGTTTCGCCGGAGTAGGCTTCAGGGTCGAGGCGACGCATTTCAGACTCGATCCAGCGCGAGACTTCCTGCATCAGCTCTTCCGGCTCTCGGCCTTGGGTCGGAATGGGAACGCCAATGGAAACATCCACCATGCCGGCTTGCTTCACAAAGGCTTTGCGGGGCCAGCATTTGGCGGAAGTGACGGCGACAGGTATCACTGGCGCACCGGTTTCAATGGCCAACCGTGTACCGCCTGTTTTGTAAACACCCGCTTCGCCCCGGGGGATGCGCGTGCCTTCAGGAAACATGATGACCCACACCCCTTGCGCCAGCAACTCACGCCCTTGTTGCACCACCTTGGTGAAGGCCTGGGCGCGTTGACTGCGATCAATGTGAATCATGTCCAGTCGCGCCATGGCCCATCCAAAGAAGGGGATGCTCAGCAACTCACGTTTGAACACGTAGGCAAGCGGGTGCGGCATGATGGCCGGCATCAAAAATGTTTCATAGGTCGATTGGTGTTTGACCAAGAGAACGGCCGGACTGGTGCTGCCAGTGGGCAGGTTTTCCATGCCCGTGATGCGGTACTGAATGCCCACCAGAAGCCGCGCGCTTTGGATCGCCATGGTCAGCCACTTCGCCGCCAGCCAGTACAGGCGCTCGCCTTTGACGCCCGCAGCGGCCATCCCCAAAATGAACAGGGCATAAGGCACCACGGTCAGCAGCAACCACACAAAATGAACCGTGGAGCGTAAAAAGGCCATCATGTTTTGGCTTTGGCCGGTGCGCCGTCTTCAGACACGCCCAGCAACCAATCGACAAACCCGCTCAGGTCGTTGTGAACCTGTGTGCCCGCTGGAAATGCCGGGGGCAACTCGCGCTGGCGAAACTGTTCTCCCTTGCCCGTCAACACCAGATGGGGGGCACAGCCCACCGCATGCCCAGCCTGGAGGTCACGCAGAGAATCGCCAACACAGGGCACCCCTTGCAGGTCGATGCCATAGCGCTCACCAATTTGCTCAAACAAGCCCGGCAAAGGTTTGCGACAACCACAGGCTTCATCTGGGCTGTGAGGGCAGAAAAACACCGCATCGACACGCCCCCCCACAGCTGCCAACAACTTGTTCATCTTGGCGTGCATGGCGTTGAGCGTGGCCACATCGAACAAGCCGCGCCCCAAACCCGACTGGTTGGACGCCACCGCCACATGCCAGCCCGCATGGTTCAGCCGTGCAATGGCCTCCAGGGCTTGCGGCAAAGGTTGCCACTCCTCCGGAGATTTCACATAGTCGTCACGGTCTTCGTTGATCGTGCCGTCTCGGTCCAGGATGACCAGCTTGGTGTTCATCATGGTGTCGCCTCAGGCCGCCAGCCGTGACAGGTCTGCCACGCGGTTCATGGCCACGTGCAATTGTTTGAGCAGACCTTGTCGGTTAAGGCGCAAGTCCAGTTGCTCGGCGTTCACCATCACGTCCTCAAAGAAGGCATCGACCGGCGCACGCAAAGCGGCCAAGGTTTGCAAAGAGGCTGTGTAGTCGCCTTGCATCCATTGTTGTTGGGCTTTAGGTGTTGTGGCTTGCATGGCCGCAAACAAATTCTTTTCTGCCGGCTCTTGCAGCAATACCTCACTGACGTGCGGGTCCACTTCCTGCGCTTTTTTCAGAATGTTGCTGATGCGTTTATTGGCAGCTGCCAGCGCCGCAGCTTCCGGCAATTGTGCAAATACCCGCACCGCCTCCAGGCGCCGGCGCACTTCGCCCAAGCGCTCGGGGCGCAGCGATAGCACCGCCTCCACCTCTTGCGCGCTGAAGCCTTGCTCACGCAAGCTGCCGGCCAGACGATCAAACACAAAAGCCAGCAACGCCTCGCGTGCCGCCTGCGTGTCTTGTGACAGCTTGCCCGCCAAAGTCTCGAAGGCCAAGGCCAGCAGGTCGGAAACATTCAAGGGCAAAGACTGTTCGCTGAGCATGCGAATCACGCCCAACGCATGGCGGCGCAAAGCGAAGGGGTCCTTGTCGCCGCTGGGCAAGTTGCCGATGCCAAACATACCGGCCAAGGTTTCCAGTTTGTCCGCCAGGGCCACCACCGTGCCCACCAAATTGCGGGGCAATTCATCGCCTGCGAAGCGCGGCTTGTAATGGTCTTCAATGGCTTGCGCGATGTCTTCGCCCAAGTCATCGTGGCGCGCGTAATACCCCCCCATGATGCCTTGCAGCTCAGGGAACTCGCCCACCATGTCGGTGAGCAAGTCGGTTTTGGCGAGTTGTGCGGCGGTGTCTGCGGCTTGGGTCAGGTCTTTGTGGCCGGAATG
This sequence comes from Limnohabitans sp., assembly GCA_018882835.1. Classification (GTDB taxonomy): domain Bacteria; phylum Pseudomonadota; class Gammaproteobacteria; order Burkholderiales; family Burkholderiaceae_C; genus Limnohabitans. The sequence goes on along the minus strand of VERE01000068.1, from coordinate 8,967 downwards.
TTCCAACAGACCCGCGATGCCGCGCGCCAACATGCGCACGCGCTCGGTACGCTCACCTTGCGTGCCCAGCTTGTTGTGATAGACCACTTTGGCCAGGCCCTCAACCCGTGAGGCCAGCGATTTTTTGCGATCCTGGTCAAAGAAAAATTTGGCATCAGCCAAACGTGGTCGTACCACCCGCTCATTGCCTTGAATCACCGCACTGGCATCGGCCGGCTGGATGTTGCTGACCACCAAGAATTGGTGTGTCAGCTTGCCTTGTGCATCCAGCAAGGGGAAATACTTTTGATTGGCCTTCATGGTGAGAATCAGGCATTCTTGGGGCACGGCCAAGAATTCTTTTTCAAAGCTGCAAATCAACACGTTGGGACGCTCGACCAAGGCGGTAACCTCGTCCAACAGGGCCGCATCTTCGATGGGACGCGCACCGCCGCCCACGCCGAGGGCGGCGGCGTGCAGTTGTTGCGCGATGGCAGCGCGACGCTCGGTGAAACTGGCGATCACGGCGCCTTGCGAGGCCAGCTGGGTTGCATAGTCTTGCGCATGCGCCAGGGAGATCACTTCTTTTTGAGCCTCAAAACGGTGGCCGCGTGTTTCGCGGCCAGCACGCAAGCCCAGCGCCTTGACAGGAATGACGGCCTCGCCATGCAAGGCCACCAGGCCATGCGCGGGACGCACGAAATTCACGCTGCTCCAGCCTGGCAACTCACAGTCTTGTGCCAGCTGATAGCTCATCACTTTGGGAATCGGCAACTTGGCGATCGCTTCATCGAGCGCGCGCTGCAAGCCATCCAGCAGGTCGGCACCATTGACCATGCTTTTGTAAAACAAGGCTTCTGCTTTGCCATCTGGCTTTCGTTGCAACTGGGCTACCGTTTCAGGGCCGGCACCCAGGGCATTCAATTTTTTCAGCAAGGCAGGGGTGGCTTCACCTTTGGCGTCCAAGCCCACGCTGACGGGCATCAGCTTTTGCTCGAGCTCGCGGTTGGCCGCTTTGGCCTGCACATTGGAAATGAGAACGGCCAAGCGTCGCGGGGAAGCGTAGGCGGTGTAGTCTGAAGTGGCCAGCGTCAAGCCCTGCAGCTTCAGTTGCTCAAACAAAACGCCGGCAAAGGCGTCACCCAACTTTTGAAGCGCCTTGGGCGGCAATTCTTCAACAAACAATTCAACGAGGAGATGCGGTGTGGTCATGAGAGCTTCCGTTCAAGCTGTCTTGCGGGTCATGGCATCGACCCATTCACGCGGCGCCATGGGGAAGCCCAGGCGCTCACGGCTCTCAAAATAACTCTGCGCCACGGCGCGCGCCAGATTACGAATGCGGCCAATGTAGGCGGCACGTTCGGTCACGCTGATCGCACCACGCGCGTCCAGCAAGTTGAAGGTGTGGGCCGCTTTCAGCACTTGCTCATAGGCTGGCAAAGCCAGTTGCTGCGCCATGAGGTGCTGCGCCTGTTTTTCGTGGGCACCGAATGCTGTGAACAAAAACTCGGCATCGCTGTGCTCGAAGTTGTAGGCGGATTGTTCTTGCTCGTTTTGCAAGTAGACGTCGCCGTATTTCAAATCATCGGTCCATTGCAGGTTGTAGACATTGTCGACTCCTTGCAAATACATGGCCAAGCGCTCCAGGCCATAGGTGATTTCGCCGGTGATGGGGCGGCAATCGATACCGCCCACCTGCTGGAAATAGGTGAACTGCGTCACCTCCATGCCGTTGAGCCAGACTTCCCAGCCCAAGCCCCAGGCGCCCAGGGTTGGGTTTTCCCAATCGTCTTCAACGAAACGAATGTCGTTCTTTTTCAAGTCAAAGCCCAGCGCTTCCAAGGAGCCCAGGTAGAGCTCCAGGATGTTGGCAGGCGCAGGCTTGAGCACCACCTGGTATTGGTAATAGTGCTGCAAGCGGTTGGGGTTTTCGCCGTAGCGGCCATCTTTGGGGCGGCGGCTGGGCTGAACATAAGCTGCCTTCCAGGGCTCCGGGCCGATGGCACGCAAAAACGTTGCAGTGTGCGAGGTACCCGCTCCCACTTCCATGTCATAGGGCTGCAGCAAGGCACAGCCCTGCTGGTCCCAGTAAGACTGAAGTTTGAGAATGATTTGTTGAAAAGTCAGCATAAAAGCGCCATCGGGGTCGGCGGCAGACACCGCAAACGCAGCCTCCAGAAGTCAGAAGCTGAAAGCGTTGATTTTACGGGGCTGAGAGCGCATTTCTGGACCTCAATGGCCGGCTTTTAGGCTCTTTCGCCAACGGGTCCCCAGTGCCATGGCCATGATGCCCAGACAGAAACCCCATAAAGGGCCCAAGCCCCAGCGGCTCGCCCACCAGGCGAAGAAGGTGGGCGGGCCCGCTTGGCCCATCACCTCCCCCTCCAAAACACCGCGTGTTTCGGGTGCCAAGCGATGCGTGACTTGCCCTCTGTGGTCAATGATGGCCGTGGTGCCGGTGTTGGTGGCCCGGATCATGGGCCGTGCCAGTTCCAGCGTGCGCAAGCGCGAGATGGCCAAATGCTGGTCCAGTGCCACGGTATTGCCAAACCAGGCCAGGTTGCTCATGTTGACCAAGAGGGTGGGCGACTGAAGCGGGTCGCGAAAACGCAGGGCCAGCTCCTCGCCAAACAAGTCCTCGTAACAAATGTTGGGGGCCAGTCGCTGCCCAACCACATCGAAGGTAGGCGGCGTTGGTGTGCCCCGGCCGAAGTCGCCCAGGGGAATGTTCATCATCTGGGTAAACCAACGAAACATGGGGGGCACGAACTCCCCAAACGGCACCAGGTGCGACTTGTCGTAGCGGTAAGGCGCTCCTGCATGCAAGCCCAAGGCACTGTTGTGGTACTGCCCCTCCTCCAAGTGCGGGACGCCAATCAAAGCGGCCCGGGAGTTCGCAGAAAAATGGCTTACCAGTCCCAGCCAATAGCCCTCGGGCAAGTGTTGCGTGGCCATGGGAAGGGCGGTCTCGGGCGTCACCACCAGATCGGCCCCACTTTGAGTCAACTGCGCCTCATACCATTTCAGTGCAGACCCGCGCTGGACCGTGAACTTTTGATCTTGCGGCACATTCCCTTGTAACAAGGCCACACGCAAGGGCCGCTGCACTGGGACAGCCTGCGCGCGCTGTGCCGGCACATAAGGCCATGCCATCCAGGCCATCACGCAGACAGCACCTGCCACCACCCAGGGGCGGTGCGCTTGCGCGTGAGTGAGAGCCAGTGCACAGGCCATGGCCAAAGCTGCACTGACCATGCCCATGCCATACACGCCCAACCAGGGAGCCAACGCGACCAGGCCGCCATCAACATGCGCATAGCCGGCGGCCGCCCAGGGAAAGCCGGTCAAAAAAACGCCGCGGGCCAATTCGGCAAAGCCCCAACAGGCAGCGAACAAAATGACGCGCGAAAACACAGAGGTCAATGCAGGCCGACAGGCCCTCCAAAACCCGCAAGCCAAGGCCAAATACAAAGACAAGGCCGCGCTCAGCAGCAGCACGCACACTGCCGCCAAAGCGGCAGGCAAGCCACCGTAGGTGTTCAAAGAGATGAACAGCCACCAAGTCGAGCCCGTCAAGCTGAGGGTGCCAAAAAATGCGCCCAACGCTGCAGCTTGTCGCACCGAAGTTTGTTGGCAAAGTACCCAAGCCAGCCCGGTAAGTGCCAGCCATTGCAGCCAGCCACTGACCGCACCCGAGCCGGGCCAGCCCATGGCCAAGGCATGCGCCACGGCAGCGACAGCGACCAGACAGGCCCGGCCCCTGGCGCTGCTCAGGGTGCCGTGTTGGAAGGGGACACCCGGAACCATTTGACCGCCCCACCCCGGGTGTGCATCACCTCGAAACGCAAGCCACCAAGTTCATGCACTTCGCCTCGTACAGGAACATGCCCCATTTCGTGGGCTATCAAACCACCGATGGTGTCGAATTCTTCGTCGCCCTCACGCACCGACAAGCTCACGCCAAACGCCTCGTTGACACGCTCAACGGCGGTGCTGCCCGCCACGCGGTAAGTGCGGTCAGCCAAGCCAAAAATATCGCCCGCCTCTGCTTCGGTATCGAACTCATCTTCGATTTCACCGACGATTTGTTCCAGCACGTCTTCAATCGTGACCAAGCCTGCGACCCGGCCAAACTCATCGATCACGATGGCCAGGTGGTTGCGGTTGCCACGGAAGTCTCGGAGCAAATCCACCAGGCCCTTGCTCTCGGGCACAAACACGGCCGGTCGCAACAGGGCGCGAATGTTCAGCTCTGGCGCACGCTGCAATTTCAACAAGTCTTTGGCCAACAAAATACCCAGAATGTTTTCGCGCTCGCCTTCAAACACCGGAAAGCGCGAATGGGCAATGTCGATCACCTGGTTAAGCAATTCTTCGATGGGGGCCTGAATGTCCACTAGGTCCATGCGGGGCGCAGCAATCATCACATCGCCGGCAGTCATGTCGGCGATGCGCAGTACACCTTCCAGCATGACCCGGCTCTCCGAGCCAATCAGCTGTCGGTCCTCGGCTTGCGCCAGCACCGACAAAAGTTCCTCCCGCGAGTCGGGACCTGGATGCAAGAAATCCGTTAGTTTTTGAATCAGGCTGCGCTTGTCTTGTGGTTCATGCGCGCGCGAATGAGGTTCTGCCACGGTGGAGCGACCCTGGGGCCGCGTGAGTTTCAACCCTCCAAGGATAGCGGATTGACATGACAGATCAAGTGAAGCCGGGCAAAAGGCCCGTGAGTTGCTACTCCGCAGACTGGTGACGCGCCTCGCGCACCCCTTTGCGCACCTCTTGGACGTGCGCCAAAAAATCAAGGAAGCGACGCACTTGCTCTTTGATGGCGTAATTGGTTTGGGCAAACTGCTCAGACACCATTTCAGTCAGCTGGCTGTCAAAGTCGGCATGCGGCAAGCGCACATAAGCTTCGGTATCCGCGCCATCGCGCTCCACCGTCGCGCCAAATTTGCGGGCGATCTTGATCATGGGAACGTTTTCGCTGAGTGCATGGATGAACAACAGCAATACCCCCTCATTGCGCGCATGCATGGCAGCGCGCTCAAACAGCCGCGCGCCATAACCCCGCCCACGTGAGCGCCGTTGCACCGACACGCCAAACTCGGCACAGACTTCGGTACCGGACTCCAGGTTCAAGGCCAGGTGGGCCATGGCCACAATATCCAATCGGCTGTTGAAGATGCCAAATATTTCATCGCGCTCGAAGTGCAAGCCGTCCACATATCGCTGGATTTGTTCATCGTTGGCAGCGTAGCCAAAACGCAGGGAGCGGTCTTGCGGGTCCAGGGCCAGCAGGTGTTGCAGAATGCGAGGCCGCTGTTCAGGACCCAAGGAACAAATCGGCACCATCACCCCTTGCGCAGGCGCAACGTCCACCGCGCCCGACAGGGGACCAGCGAGGATCTGGCGTCCTGTGTCCAGCGAGGTTTTGAGCAGTGTCCGGATCAAGGTCATGTCTGAAGGATACGGGTTTTCCCTTATTTTTCAAAGAAATCATGCCGCTTTATTTAGAGTTTTGAGCTTAGAGAGTGCCAAGTATGCGCACACTCTCATACAAAAAACGCTTTTAAACGGGTTCAAGAGGGGATAAGCCCCAATCCACTTGCGATCGCTTAGCGCCGAGAATGCCCGCTGGAGACCCACCATGAACAAGCCTTGGCTAGCCCATTACCCCGAAGGGGTTCCGACGGAAATCAATACCGAATCATTCACCTCATTAGGGCAATTTCTTGAAAGCTCTTTTGAAAAGCATGCCCAGAACCCCTTTTCGGTGTGCATGGAACGCTGGATGTCATTCGCAGAATTGGACCGTCATTCAGCCGCGATGGGAGCTTGGTTGCAGCAGCAGGGTTTGGCAAGTGATGCGCGCATCGCGCTGATGCTGCCCAACATCCCCCAATTCGCCGTCACCATGTCCGGCATTTTGCGGGCAGGCTTCACCTGCGTGAATGTCAACCCGCTGTACACCGCGCGCGAGTTGGAGCATCAACTCAAAGACTCGGGAGCCACCGCCATCGTCATTCTGGAAAATTTTGCGCACACCCTGCAACCCATTTTGGAACGCACACAAGTGAAGGTGGTGGTGGTAGCGACCTTGGGTGACATGTTGGGCGCGCTGTACGGACGGTGGATCACCTTTGCCGTGCGGCACTTGGCTAAACTGGTGCCGAGCTATGCTTTGCCCGAGTCCTCGGCAAACGGCCTCAAGCGAACCATCACCACTTTTCAACAAGCCCTGAGTGCTGGCCATGGGATGCGTTTGCAGCCCGCGACAACGAATTTGGACTCGGTGGCTTTTTTGCAGTACACCGGGGGCACCACTGGCTTGTCCAAGGGTGCGGTGCTGACGCATCGCAATGTGATCGCGGCGGTTCTGCAAGCGGAAGCCTGGTTTTCACCGGCCTTGAAACGCATTGGCGATGTCTCCAAATCCAACAGCATCGCGGCTTTGCCCCTGTACCATATCTTTGCGCTGACCCTGTGCTTTTTGTCGATTCGCTGGGGCTCGCAATTGACGCTGATTCCCAACCCACGCGATATTCCCAAGTTCGTAGCGGTCCTGAAGCGGCGTCCCTTCCATTTGATGCCGGCTGTCAACACCTTGTTCAATGCGCTGCTGCAGAACCCCGAATTCAGAGCGCTGGACTTCTCTTCCCTGTGTGTTTCTCAAGCGGGCGGTATGGCTGCATCCGAAGGGACGGCCAGGGAATGGCAAAAAGTCACAGGGTGTGCCATGGTCGAAGGCTGGGGCATGAGCGAGACCTGTGCCATTGGCACCAACAACCCGATCGATACAACGGTGTTCAGTGGGACGATTGGTTTGCCACTTCCCAGCATTGACATCGCCATCAAGGATGACGATGGCCAGGATGTGCCCGCGGGACACACCGGCGAAATTTGCATCCGCGGCCCCAACGTCATGACAGGGTATTACCAACAGCCAGAAGAAAACCTCAAAGCATTCACCGCAGACGGCTTCATGCGCACCGGCGACATCGGCGTCATGGATGAAAGAGGCTACACGCGCATCGTGGACCGCAAAAAAGACATGATTCTGGTCAGCGGCTTCAATGTGTTTCCCAACGAACTGGAGAATGTCGTCTCCCTGTGCCCTGGCGTTCTGGAATGTGCAGCTGTAGGTGTGCCCGATGACAAACAAGGCGAAGCCATCAAGTTGTTCGTCGTTCGCAAAGATCCTGCGCTCACCGAGGAGATGGTTTCAGCTTACTGTCGAGATCAACTGACAGGCTACAAAGTGCCCAAGTACATAGAGTTTCGAACCGAGCTCCCCAAGACCAATGTTGGCAAAATTCTTCGCCGAGAATTGCGTTCACCACATTAATTTTTAGACAGAGACTCTTTTGCATCCTTTGCTACCTGCGGACATGCTCTTTTTTGAGCGCGGCTGGCTATCCTCCAACAATTTGTTGCTTCTGGGGCCAGATGAAGCGGTCTTGATTGACAGCGGCTATTGCACACACAGTACACAAACCCTCAGCCTTGTTCAGCATGCCCTAGGCGCGCGCCCCTTGGATCGGCTTCTCAATACCCATTTACACAGCGACCACTGCGGAGGAAACGCCCTGCTGCAAGCCGCCTGGCCCAATTTGCAAACCCTGGTTCCCCCTGGGCTGGCCGAGGCTGTCAGGTCTTGGAACACTGTCGAGCTAACCTACGAACCAACAGGTCAAACTTGCCCCAGATTTCAGGTGAGCGGCGTCTTACAGCCGGGGACCTCGCTCTGTTTGGCAGGACGCACATGGACTGTCCATGCAGCCCCTGGGCATGACCCTCATTCCGTGATTCTTTTCGAGCCAGCTTCACGTATCTTGCTGTCCGCAGATGCGCTATGGGAGCATGGTTTTGGCGTGGTGTTCCCGGAAATTGTGGGAGAAAGCGGCTTCAAGGAAATCGGTGAGACCTTGGACCTGATCGAAAGCCTGGACCCGGCTGTGGTGGTCCCTGGCCATGGCGCTGTGTTCACCGACGTTGCAAATGCCTTGGTGCGTGCACGCGAACGGCTGGCATTGTTCATGCAACAGCCCGTGAAGCATGCCAGCCATGCTGCCAAAGTGCTGTTGAAGTTTAAATTGCTGGAGTTACAGCGTATTTCCCTGACAGAGTTCACCCAGTGGTCAGCCGCCAGCGCTTACTTGCGCAATTTGCACGAGAGCCATTTCGCGCAAGAAAATTTTTCAGCCTGGATCGATCGGCTCCTGGATGACTTGGTGCGCGCCAAAGTCATGCAGCGCCTGGGCCCTGAACTGATCAACATCTAGTCAACAGCCCGCCCAAAAACAAAAAGCCCATCTCGAAGGAGATGGGCTTTTTGGGCTGTAAGAGCCTGACGATGTCCTACTTTCACACGGGTATCCGCACTATCATCGGCGCTGAAGCGTTTCACGGTCCTGTTCGGGATGGGAAGGAGTGGTACCACCTCGCTATGGTCATCAGGCATAACTTGTTGCTGCCTTGATCAGATCAAGACAACGAATTCATAGAGTGCAAATCAGCTTCTTTATTTTGAATGCGTCACTTGGCATAACAACCCTGATCGAACGATCAAAGTTATAGGGTCAAGCCGCACGAGCAATTAGTATCAGTTAGCTTAACGCATTACTGCGCTTCCACACCTGACCTATCAACGTCCTGGTCTTGAACGACTCTTTAGGGGGCTCGAGGCCCCGGCAGATCTCATCTTGAAACGAGTTTCCCGCTTAGATGCTTTCAGCGGTTATCTCTTCCACACATAGCTACTCGGCAATGCCACTGGCGTGACAACCGATACACCAGAGGTGTGTCCACTCCGGTCCTCTCGTACTAGGAGCAGGCTTCCTCAAATCTGCAGCGCCCACGGAAGATAGGGACCAAACTGTCTCACGACGTTTTAAACCCAGCTCACGTACCTCTTTAAATGGCGAACAGCCATACCCTTGGGACCGGCTACAGCCCCAGGATGAGATGAGCCGACATCGAGGTGCCAAA
>VERE01000067.1 GCA_018882835.1 Limnohabitans sp. | reverse complement strand
CGCGCCATGCCGCAATAGCGAAGATATGAACTGACTCGGGTAATTCCCAATGCCAAGTTAAATTCTGGTCCACAGAATTACTTCAAGCTTAAAATAAATAAGCCAATCACCTGGGGACAGGCATGAAAATCGTTTGCATTGGGGGCGGCCCCGCCGGTCTGTATTTCGCTTTGTTGATGAAAAAGCTGGGGCCTCAGCACGACATTACCGTGGTGGAACGCAACAAGCCCTACGACACTTTCGGCTGGGGGGTCGTGTTTTCCGATCAAACCATGGAGCACATGCGTGAATGGGATCAGCCTACGGCCGATGAGGTTCAGCAGGCCTTTAATCACTGGGATGACATCGAGTTGCATTTCAAGGGGAGGGTGATCCGCTCCGGTGGGCACGGCTTTGTCGGCATTGGCCGCAAGAAGCTGTTGAACATTCTTCAGGCGCGCTGTGAGCAACTGGGGGTCAAGCTGTTATTTGAACAGGACGTGGAATCGGATCTGGCGTTTCCCGAAGCAGACCTGATCGTTGCCAGCGACGGCATCAATTCGCGTGTGCGCCATCGCGTACCGGAAGTGTTCAAGCCTGACATCGTCACGCGCCCCAATCGTTACATCTGGCTGGGCACACGTCGTCAATACGATGCCTTCACCTTTTTGTTCGAAAAGACCGAGCACGGCTGGTTTCAGGCGCACATCTACAAGTTCGACGAACAGACGTCTACCTTCATTGTGGAATGCCCAGAGCATGTTTGGTTGGCGCATGGCCTGGACCGGGCCGATCAGGAGCAATCCATCGCTTTTTGCGAGAAACTGTTCGCCGCCAATTTGCAGGGTGAAAAGCTGATGACCAATGCGCGTCATTTGCGCGGCTCTGCCTGGTTGAATTTTCAGCGCGTGAAATGCGAGCAGTGGTCGCACTTCAATGGGCGAAGCCATGTGGTGCTGATGGGCGACGCGGTGCACACGGCCCATTTCGCCATTGGCTCTGGCACCAAGCTGGCGTTGGAAGATGCGATCGAACTGGTGCGTCAATTCAAGCGTGTTGGTGATATGCCTCAGCAAATCCAGCAGGTGCTCCAGCAATACCAGGCGGTACGTGCCATCGATGTGGTGCGCTTGCAAAACGCTGCCTGGAATGCCATGGAATGGTTCGAAGTGTGCGGGGAGCGTTACTGTGACCAGCTCGCCCCCGAGCAATTCATGTACTCCATGCTCACCCGAAGCCAGCGCATCAGTCACGAGAACCTGCGTTTACGTGACAAGACCTGGCTGGAAGATTACGAGCGCTGGTTTGCGGAGCAGGCTTCGCTTACCGGAGCCCGCCCCCCCATGTTCACGCCGTACCGATTGCGCAGCATCACTCTCAAGAACCGCGTGGTCGTGTCCCCCATGGCCCAGTATTCGGCACAGGAGGGACGGGTGGGCGACTTCCACCTTGTGCACCTGGGTGCGCGTGCCATGGGCGGCGCTGGCCTGGTGATGACCGAGATGACATGTCCCAGTCCCGAGGCGCGCATCACACCGGGTTGCCCAGGTTTGTGGAATGACCAACAGATGCAGGACTGGCAGCGCATCGTGACCTGGGTGCACGCGCAGACCGATGCCCGCATCGGACTTCAGCTCGGTCATGCGGGGCCCAAGGGGTCTACCTGTGCACCCTGGCAGGGGGGCGGCATGGATCATGCGCTGCCACAAGACAACTGGCCGTTGCTGGCCGCCTCGGCGCAGTCTTATCTGGCAGGGGGGCAAGTGCCACGCGCCATGACACGGGAGGACATGGACACCGTCAAGCAGATGTTTGTGCAAGCCACCGAGCGTGCGGCGCGAGCAGGTTTTGACTGGCTGGAATTGCATTGCGCCCACGGGTATTTGCTGTCGAGTTTTCTGTCTCCCCTGACCAATCGCCGCAACGACGCTTATGGGGGTGACCTGGCCCATCGTCTGCGCTATCCCCTGGAAGTGTTCAGCGCCATGCGTGCCGTATGGCCAGCGCACTTGCCGATGTCGGTGCGCATCTCGGCGCACGATTGGGTCGAGGGCGGCACACTGCCCAACGACGCCGTTGACATCGCCAAGGCGTTCAAGGCTGCGGGGGTGGATTTGGTGGATTGCTCTTCGGGTCAGGTCAGTCCGCACCAAAAACCGGTGTACGGACGGATGTACCAGACACCATTTGCCGACCGCATCCGGCAAGAGGCCGGCATCCCCACCATGGCGGTGGGGGCCATCAGCGAAGCCGACCATGTGAACAGCGTGATCGCTGCCGGCCGCGCCGATCTGTGTGCTGTAGGGCGTCCGCATCTGGCCAACCCGGCATGGACCCTGACCGAAGCGGCACGCATCGGCTTCACCGATCTGAGTTGGCCCAAGACGGCGGTCTCCGGCAAGTCCCAACTCGAGGCAGGCTTTGCACGCGAACGGGCTCTGCAAACTGCGACCCGAGGGGACTGACATGGGGATCGCCACCGACATGGAAGTGCGTGCCCGGGACGACCATCATGCGTCCTTGCGCTTGTGGTTGCGTTTGCTGTCGTGCACCACTCGCATTGAGGACACCGTGCGGCAAAGGTTGCGCGAGACGTTTGGCATCACCTTGCCGCGTTTTGATCTGATGGCTCAACTCGAGCGCGAGCCGCAGGGCTTGAGCATGGGCGAGCTGTCGCGGCGCATGATGGTCACGGGTGGCAATGTCACCACGATCGTTGATCAGCTGGAAAACGAGCAACTGGTGCAGCGGCAAACCCAGGCCGGCGATCGACGCTCGTTCACTGTCAGTCTGACGCCGGCCGGGCGCAAGGCCTTTTCTGCCATGGCCCGCGAGCACGAGGAATGGGTGGTGGACATGCTGTCCTCGCTCAGTGAACGCCAGCAAGAACAGTTGTACAAATTGTTGGGCAACCTCAAGCGAGGCCTGCACCAACCTTCAAACCAGGAGACCCCATGAGCGACCGCTACCTACCGGGCCAGCCCCACCAGCTTCCGCGGCACAAGCAGCCAATGGCGGGTTACCAGCCCGAGCATTTTTTGTTGTCCGTGCAAGATGGCGTTGCCACGGTCAGTCTGAACCGGCCCGAGCGTAAAAATCCCTTGTCCTTTGAGTCTTATGCCGAGCTTCGAGATTTCTTTCGCGCGCTGGCTTACGCGCCGGACGTCCATGCCGTCGTGCTGACGGGTGCCGGCGGAAATTTCTGTTCTGGTGGCGATGTGCATGAAATCATTGGCCCCCTGACCCGCATGGACATGCCTGGGCTGCTGACCTTCACCCGCATGACGGGTGATCTGGTCAAGGCCATGCGGGCTTGTCCGCAACCGATCGTTGCCGCCATCGACGGCGTGTGCGCCGGTGCCGGTGCCTTGCTGGCCCTGGCGTCCGATTTGCGCTACGGCACGGCTCGCAGCAAAACCTATTTTTTGTTCAACAAAGTGGGGCTCGCTGGCTGTGACATGGGGGCCTGTGCTTTGTTGCCCCGGGTGATTGGTCAGGGGCGGGCGAGTGATTTGCTTTTTTCAGGCCGCGGCCTTGGCGGCGAAGAAGCCGAGCGCTGGGGTTTTTACAACCGTGTCTGCACACCAGAGCAATTGTTGTCACAGGCGCAGGCCCTGGCGGCGCAGTGGGTGGCCGGTCCCACATTTGCCAATGGCATGACAAAGAAAATGCTGCAACAAGAGTGGAACATGGGCGTGGACGAAGCCATCGAGGCCGAAGCACAGGCACAAGCGATTTGCATGGCGACCAATGATTTTCACCGGGCCTACCATGCCTTTGTGGCGAAGCAGTTGCCAGATTTCAAGGGAGATTGAGCGATGACTTCTGCCACTTCACCCGCTGAACTGAATTGGCCTTTCTTCGAACCCGCTCATCGTGATTTCAAGCAGTCGCTGGATGCCTGGTGCCAGCAACAACTTGTCCATGCCACACACGATGAGAGCCGTTCCGCCGTGGATGCCGAATGTCGGCGTCTGGTGGCCTTGCTCGGTACGGGAGGCTGGTTGGCCCATGCGGTCGCCGGTAAAGCCCATGGGGCAGTCGCCGATCAGATCGACACCCGCCGCTTGTGCCTGTTGCGCGAGACATTGGCCTTTCACAACGGGTTGTCCGATTTTGCTTTCGCCATGCAAGGTCTGGGCTCCGGTGCCATCAGTCTGCACGGCACGCCTGAACAAAGGGCACGCTATCTTCCGGCTGTGATCCAGGGGCAAGCCCTGGCGGCTTTTGCACTGAGTGAACCCGATGCAGGTTCCGATGTGGCGGCCATGCAATGCAGTGCCAAGCCTACATCCCAGGGCTATGTCCTGGAAGGGCGCAAGACCTGGATCTCCAATGGTGGTATTGCGAATTTTTATGTGGTGTTTGCGCGTACTGGCGAGGCGCCGGGTGCCAGGGGTTTGTCGGCGTTCATTGTGCCGGCGGACAGCCCGGGCCTGGTGATAGAAGAGCGCATCGATGTGGTGGCGCCGCATCCATTGGCCACCTTGCGTTTCGACCAAGTGCAGGTGTCGGCGGCGCAACGCATTGGCGTTGCCGGTGAAGGCTTTAAGGTAGCGATGACCACCCTGGACGTATTCCGCACGTCGGTAGCGGCGGCGGCATTGGGCTTTGCCCGGCGCGCTTTGCAAGAGGCTTTGCGGTGGGCGAGGTCACGTCAAATGTTTGGCCACAGCTTGGGCGATTTTCAGATCACCCAGACCAAACTGGCGCAAATGGCCACCATGCTCGATGCCGCCAGCTTGCTGACCTACCGTGCGGCTTGGTTGCGTGACCAGGGCCAGCGCATCACGCGTGAGGCCGCCATGGCCAAAATGACAGCCACTGAAAACGCCCAGCAGATCATTGACATGGCAGTGCAATTACATGGTGGCATGGGAGTCAAGAAGGGCAGTGTAGTGGAGTCCCTTTACCGCGAAATCCGGGCCTTGCGCATCTACGAAGGCGCGACGGAAGTGCAGCAACTCATCATCGGCAAAGACCTGCTGCGCGGGTAAGCGCAGCGTTTCATGGGCAAGGAGGATTGGATGAAGTCATCGCCACTGGCTCCCAGCAGTCACCTGGACACCTTTGCACGCGACCACCTGCCCCCGCAAGATCAGTGGCCGGTGTTTGTGTTCGATCGGCCCGAGGTGCTATACCCCGAACAGCTCAACTGTGCCGAGTCCCTGGTGGACTTGCATGTGCGTGAGGGGCGCGGACAGCGCACCGCCTTGCATGGCGTGCGCAATTTCGAGTCGGCTTCGGGCGATTTTTCCTGGTCTTATGCTGAATTGCAAGACAAGGTGCATCGCATTGCCCAAGTGCTGACCGAGGATCTTGGCTTGGTCGCTGGCAACCGCTTGCTGCTGCGAGGTGGCAACAGCCCCATGATGGCTGCCTGTTTTCTGGCTGCCATCGAGGCCGGCCTGGTCGTGGTGCCCACCATGCCCTTGCTGCGTGCGGCCGAGTTGGTGCAAATCATCGACAAGGCGCAAGTCCATGCGGCCTTGTGCGACAGCTTGCTGCTCACCGAGCTGCAGCACTGCATGACACCCGGGCATATGCACTACACGCCCTTGCTGCACCAGTTGGTGACCTTTCGCAGCGCAGACTCTGAGGGGCTGGAACAGCGCATGCAAGCCAAGTCTGGGGTGTTCATGCCTCATCCGACCAGCCGAGACGATGTGTGCCTGCTGGCCTTCACCAGCGGCACCACCGGCAAGCCCAAGGGCACCCTGCATTTCCATCGCGATGTGCTCGCCATGTGCGATTTGTTTCCACGCCACGTCCTAGGGATGCAAGACACGGATGTGGTGTGCGGCACGCCGCCCATCGCTTTCACTTTTGGTTTGGGAGGCCTGTTGGCGTTTCCTTTGCGCTACGGTGCCAGCACGGTCTTGTTGGAGAAGCACACTCCCGAGAGTTTGCTGCAGACCATCGAGAAATACAAGGTGACGCAGTGCTACACCGCGCCCACCATGTACCGGCAGATGGCGGGTTTGGCCAAAGGCTATGACCTTGGCAGTTTGCGCCATCCGGTGTCTGCCGGTGAGGCTTTGCCCGATGCGACGCGGCACCTCTGGAAAGATGCAACAGGCATCGAGTTGACCGATGGCATCGGGGGCACCGAGGTGATTCATATTTACATTTCCAGCGCGGGTGACCAAGTACGTCGCGGCTGTATCGGCAAGGTGGTACCGGGCTACCAGGCGCAAATCGTGGACGACAACATGCAACCGGTGGCGCCGGGCACGGTGGGGCGCCTGGCGGTGCGCGGTCCCACGGGTTGCCGGTATCTGGACGATCCGCGGCAGCAGGATTATGTGAAGGATGGGTGGAATCTGCCAGGTGATACCTTTGTGATGGATATGGATGGCTACTTCAGTTACCAGGCGCGCAACGACGACATGATCATCTCGGCCGGCTACAACATCGCTGGACCGGAGGTAGAAAGCGCGCTGCTGCAGCACGCGGCGGTGTCCGAATGTGGCGTGGTCGGCATGCCCGACGATGAGCGCGGACAGATTGTGCAGGCGTTTGTGGTGCTCAAGCCGGGTTTTGCCGCCGATGAGGCGATGAGCTTGCAATTGCAGGAGCATGTCAAGCAAACCATTGCGCCTTTCAAGTACCCGCGTCGCATCGTTTACCTTGCGCAACTTCCTCGCACCGAAACCGGCAAATTGCAGCGTTTCAAGTTGCGCCAACACAAGTCTTAAGGAGTTCGCCATGTTTCATGTTTTGCAACCCGAGGGTTGGGTACCTGCCAAGGGCTATGCCAACGGCATTGAGGCTCGCGGCCGCTTGGTCTTTGTGGCCGGCATGATCGGCTGGAATGCCCAAGGCCAGTTCGAGACCGATGATTTCGTCGGGCAATGCCGCCAAGCCATGCAGAACATCGTCGCCACCCTGGCCTGTGCCGGTGCCGGTCCCCAGCACATGACCCGCATGACCTGGTACATCAAGGACAAAAAAGAATACCTCGCCCGCGGCCGCGAACTTGGCAAGGCTTATCAGGAGATTCTGGGCCGCAATTACCCGGCGATGACGCTGATTCAGGTGGTGGACCTGCTCGAAGATCGCGCCCAAGTGGAAATTGAAGTCACTGCCGTCGTCTCCGACTAACCTCCTTCGTCATCGCAAGCCACCCCCGTCATCGCGAGCGAAGCGCGGCGATCCCCATTCGGCAAGAGATTGCTACGGCCCGTTGGACCTCGCATTGACGGGTAGGGTGGGGGATAAAATGGAAGGCGTATGGATCTTCAGAGACGCCATTTTTTGCGCGGCCGGTCGTTGACCGACAAAGCCGTTGCGGCACCGCGACCGCCATGGGCGCTGTCAGATGACAAGGTTTTTCTGAAACAGTGCACCCGCTGTGATGCCTGCCTTGCAGTGTGTCCACAAGGCATTCTGATCAAAGGGGATGGCGGCTATCCCGAAGTGAGTTTTCAGCGAAGTGGTTGTACCGAGTGCGGGCAATGTGTGGCGGCGTGTCAACCGCGTGCACTGCTCCGCTCCCCGGAGCAGCCCCCCTGGTCCTGGCGGCCCGTCATCAGAGGAAGTTGCCTGGCCTCGCGGCAAGTCGAATGCCGCGTGTGCGGGGAGGTATGCGACCACCAGGCCATCCGCTTCCAAGCGAAATTGGGCGGCATTGCGCAACCTCTGGTCCAAGTGCAGGCGTGCACCGGTTGTGGTGAGTGTCAGGCGCGCTGTCCCACGGCGGCCATCACCTTGCAAAATCCAGCTCAGGAGATTTCATGACCAGCGTTTCCGACGAATTCGTCCTCCAATGGATGGAAGCGGCCATCTGGAGACGGCAACACATAGGTCCCAAGCACTTGCAGGCACCGGGGCCTTCGCACGAACAATTGCTGCGTTTGTTTCACAGCGCGGCGGCCGCACCCGATCACGACCAGTTGCGTCCCTGGCGCTTCATTGTGATGGGGACGGACTCGCGCGAAACTTTGGCCCAGGCTTTTGCAGACGCCTTGCTGGAGCGTGATGCCAAAGCTTCGCCCGAGCAGCTGGCGGATGCACGGACCAAGGCTTACCGAGGGCCGTGTCTGATATTGGCCGTGGCCGATCTGCGCAATCCCAACCCCGCGGTGCCGGACGCTGAAAAAATCCTGTCCTTGGGATGCGCCGTGCAAAACCTGTTGCTGTGCGCTCAGGCACAAGGTTTTGCCACAGGGCTGACCAGCGGCAAGGCCCTGTCCTCACGGGCTTTTCGCAACGCGTTCGGTCTGCTGCAAGGGGAGCAGGCGGTGTGCTTCATCAGTGTGGGCACACCGGCCAAGCAACGACCCCACAAACCCCGCCCCGATCCCGCCGATTTCGTCACCTGGCTGTGATCACTTGGCCGGTTCGGGTGGCAAGGATGATTTGGCGGCGTGCGCCTTGGGCGCGCCAATGTGTTGCTCGATCTCCGGCAGCGTGTGGGCGATGCCTTTGTGGCAGTCGATGCAGGTCTTGCCCTGATTGAAAGCCTCTTGGTGAGTGGCCGCTGACCGCTTGTTTTGTTCGGCGTAATCCATGTGGCTGAAGTTGTGACAGTTGCGGCATTCGCGGCTGTCGTTTTTCTTCATGCGATCCCATTCATGCTGAGCCAGTTCGGCACGCTTGGCATTGAATTTTTCTGGCGTGTCGATGGTGCCCAGAATCTTGTGCAGCACTTCGTTGCTCGCCTGAATCTTGCGAATCATCTTGTACCCCCACTCCTTTGGCACGTGGCAGTCAGGGCAAGTGGCGCGCACACCGGTGCGGTTCTGGTAGTGGATGGTGTTGCGGTATTCTACGTACACGTTGTCACGCATTTCGTGGCAGGAGATGCAGAAATCTTCGCGGTTGGTCCACTCCATGGCGGTGTTGAAGCCACCCCAGAACAAGATACCGCCTACAAAGCCGCCGGCCAGCAACAGGAAGGCGCCCGTGCGAACGAACAGGTTCAAGCGTTTCCACAAAGAGAGATTCTTGGTTTCGCTGCGGTCTGTGTCTGACATGGTGAATCCTTGGAGTTATTGCAAACCACGCGCACGTTGGAAGGTGTTTTCCACCAAGGGTTTGGCATCGGTTTGTGGCACATGACATTGCGTGCAGAAATAGCGACGCGGTGAAATGCTGTCCAGTTCCTGGCCCTCGCGGGTTCGGAAATGCGTGACGCTGACCTTGGTGGCGCCGCTGGCCTTGGTTTTCTGCCATGCATGGCAGTCCATGCATTTGTTGAAGTTCTTGGTGATTTGATAGCCCTGTATGGTGTGCGGAATCAGTGGGGGCTGTTGCACGAAGTCACGGTCTGAAGGGCTGTGATCCCTCTCTTGCTTGAAGGCTGTGGGGGCATTGTCCTGATCCACCGGCGTACCCCCGCGCAGGGCTTGCATTTTCACGGGGGCGTTGTCTGCAGCCTGGGCTGTGGGCAGGCCGGTGCCCAGCAGAGCACTGGTCAACAGGGTGGCACGCAGCAACTGATGAAAGATTTTTTTCATGATCAGACTCTCTTGTTGTCAAATCGGTGGGTGTATTGAAAAACCACCGGAGCACAGACGTCCACGCAACGACCACACAGGGTGCAGTTGGCGTCTGCAATCACGGGGGATGCGTTGTTTTTACCTTTGAGGGCGATTGGGATGATCTGGGGTTCGGGGCACACGGCATAGCAGTCGGCGCAATCGTTGCAACGGCTGCTGTTTTGCGCACTGACGCGCAGCAGACTTTTTCTGCCCAGCAAGGCGTAGGTGGCGCCCACGGGACAAAGGTGACCGCACCAGCCATGCGGAGCCACCAGCAGGTCGTAAACGAACACCGACAAGCTGGCACCCAAGGCGGTGTAACTGCCGAAAATCAGGGCACGGTGGGTCAGCGTGACCGGATTGACCCATTCCCAAACCGTCACGCCGGTGATCGCGCTGGCGGCCAGAATGGCGGGAATCAGCCAGTAGCGAAGATGGGTCGGTGCATGGCCGGTGTGAAGGTTCAGACGGCGACGCAACCAAGACGCAGAGTCGGTAACCGCATTGACGGGGCAGACCCAGCTGCAAAACAGTCGGCCACCGGCCAGGCTGTATAAAGCGATGACCAGCAAAACGCCGATCCAAGCGCTCAATTCCGGCCAATGACGGGTGGCCAGCACTTGTGCAAACACAAATGGATCTGTCAGCGGCAATACCCCCAGGGTCATGCTGCTGGTCAGGTTGCCCTTGACGATCCACACGCCCAACACCGGACCCGTCAGGAACAGCAGCATAATGCCCGCCTGGCTGAGTCGGCGCAACAGCAAATAGCGGTGGGCACGCCAAAAGCCCTTGTCCCGGACAGCGGCTTCGCCCACCATCAGCTCGGGGGTTTGCGCAGTCGTGTTCATGGCTTGGCCTCTCCGGCTGCAGGGTAAGGCGCTTCACCCGAGCGCAAAGGCACCAGATCACCAGGCACCGGTTGTTGCGGCAAGCGTTGTGTTGGCGTGTCGAACTGAGGCTGGCCTGCTCGGTTGGGTGACTCCCAACCCTTGCGGTAGTGATGACCCAACTCGCCACGTGCCAGGCTCAGGGGCAGAACCTTGATGGCGGCTTGTTCCAGCACGCAACTCTTCTCACACTTGCCACAACCCGTGCACGCATCTGCATGAACGGTGGGCAGGAACATGGCATGGCGATCGCTGCGGGCATTGCTGACTTTTTCCAAACTGATGGCCTTGTCGATCACCGGACAGACGCGGTAACAAACGTCACAGCGCAGGCCCAGAAAATTGAGACAGTTCTCTTCGTCAATCAGAACCGCCACGCCCATCTTGGCCTGGTTGATGTCGGTGAGCTTGGGGTCCAGGGCGCCGGTCGGGCAAGCCTTGACGCAGGGAATGTCCTCGCACATTTCGCAAGGAATCTTGCGCGCTTCGAAATAGGGCGTGCCAACCGCCACGCTGCTGGCCCAATCGCGGGTGAGGGTGTCACCCCAGCCGCTGAGCTTGAGGTTTTGCGGCGGACAGTCGCGCACGCACAAGCCGCAGCGCAGGCAAGCACCCAGAAAGGCTTCCTCATTCAGTGCGCCCGGTGGGCGCAAGGCCTGTGCCGGGCGCGTCACACTGGGCAGGGCTAGCAGCGCAGCACCTGCTGTGACCAGCGAAGCGGTGCAGGCGCGCGTGGCCCCTTGCAGTACTTGACGACGCGACAGGCTCATGGATGTGCCAATGCGCTCAGGCGCGCACCACCTTGACGGCGCACTTCTTGAAGTCAGTCTCTTTCGAGATCGGGCAGGTGGCGTCAAGGGTGAGCTTGTTGACCAGGCGACCTTCATCAAAGAAGGGGATGAAGACCAGGCCACGCGGCACTTTGTTGCGTCCCTTGGTTTCCACCGCCAGCGTGATTTCGCCGCGACGCGATGACACCTTGACTTGCATGCCACGCTGAATGCCGCGGTCTTTTGCATCGTCGGGGTGCATAAAGACCACCGCCTCGGGCACGGCGCGGTGCAATTCCGGCACGCGGCGGGTCATGCTGCCGCTATGCCAATGCTCCAGCACGCGCCCCGTGGACAGCCACAGGTCGAAATTCTTGTCGGGCGCTTCTGCCGGTTCCTGGTAGGGCAGGGCGAAGATGTTGGCCTTGCCGTCCTTGTTGCCGTAGAACTTCAGGCCTTCACCGGCCTTGACATAAGGGTCGTAGCCTTCACGGAAGCGCCACAGCGTTTCCTTGCCGCCCACCACCGGCCAGCGCAGGCCGCGCGCCTCGTGGTACACATCAAAATCGGCCAGGTCGTGGCCGTGGCCGCGGCCGAACTCGGCATACTCTTCGAACAAACCTTTCTGAACATAGAAGCCGAAAGCCTTGGACTCGTCGTTGCTGTAGTCCTTGATGTATTTGCCGTTGACCTTGGTGAGATCGCCCAGTGGGTATTTGTTGACTTTGCCGTTTTTGTACAGCACATCAAACAGGGTTTTGCCTTTGTATTCGGGTTTCTTGGCCAGCAACTCGGCGGGCCAGACTTCTTCCATCTTGAAGCGCTTGCTGAACTCCATCATCTGCCACAGGTCGGAACGGGCTTGACCCGGTGCATTGACCTGTTGACGCCACACCTGGGTGCGACGCTCAGCGTTACCAAAGGCGCCTTCCTTTTCCACCCACATGGCGGCGGGCAAGATCAGGTCGGCAGCCATGGTGGACACGGTGGGATAGGGATCGCTCACCACCACAAAGGCGGCGGGGTTGCGCCAACCCGGATAGATCTCGCCATTGATGTTGGGACCAGCCTGCATGTTGTTGTTGGTCGTGACCCAATAGCACTTGAGCTTGCCGTCTTTCAAAGCACGGCTTTGCGCCACCGCATGCAAGCCGATCTTGTCGGGGAGGGTGCCCTCGGGCAGTTGCCAAATTTCTTCGGTGTGCTTGCGGTGCTCGGGGTTGGTCACCACCATGTCGGCCGGCAGGCGGTGGGCGAAGGTGCCCACTTCACGTGCAGTGCCACAGGCGCTGGGTTGACCTGTCAGCGAGAACGGGCTGTTGCCCGGTTGACTGATCTTGCCGGTCAGCAAGTGGATGTTGTAAACCAGGTTATTGGCCCAGGTGCCCCGGGTGTGCTGATTGAAGCCCATGGTCCACAACGACATGACCTTGACTTTGGGGTCGGCATACAGCATTGCCAGATCCTCCAGCTGCTTGATGGGCACTCCGGAGATCTTGCTGACTTTGTCAGCGGTGTACTCGCTGACAAACTTGGCGAATTCCTCGAAGCTGATGGGCGTGGCATCGTTGGGGTTGCCCTTGGGTTTGCCATCGGCCCCCGGGTAGCCGTTGGCGGTGGCGTTCTTTTCCAGGTCGTGACCGGGACGCAGACCGTAGCCGATGTCGGTCACGCCCTTTTTGAAGTTCACATTTTTCTGAATGAACTCGGCGTTCACCTTCTTTTGCGTGATGATGTAGTTGGCTATGTAGTTCAGAATGGCCAAATCGGTTTGTGGTTTGAACAGAAGTCCCTGGTCCGCCAGATCGAAACTACGGTGCTCGAAAGTGGACAGTACGGCCACTTTGACATGCGGGTTGGAGAGGCGGCGGTCGCTGATGCGGCTCCACAGAATGGGGTGCATCTCGGCCATGTTGGAGCCCCACAGCACAAAGGCGTCAGCCTGCTCGATGTCGTCGTAGCAGCCCATGGGCTCGTCGATGCCGAAGGTGCGCATGAAGCCGGTGACCGCGCTGGCCATGCAGTGGCGAGCATTGGGGTCGATGTTGTTGGAGCGGAAGCCCGCCTTCCACAATTTGGAGGCCACATAACCTTCCCACACTGTCCACTGACCGGAGCCGAACATGGCGATACCGCTCGGGCCGTCGGCCTTCAGGGTCTCTTTCCATTTGCTGGCCATGATGTCAAAGGCCTCATCCCAGGACACGGGCGTGAACTCGCCTTCCTTGTCGTACTTGCCACCTTTCTTGCGCAGCAAGGGGGTGGTGAGGCGGTCTTTGCCGTACATGATCTTGGACAGGAAATAACCCTTGATGCAATTCAGGCCGCGGTTGACAGGCGATTCCGGGTCGCCTTGCGTGGCCACCACGCGGCCATCCTGCACGCCGACCATCACGGCGCAGCCGGTGCCGCAGAAGCGACAGGGGGCCTTGTCCCAGCGTACCTTGCTGTCGCCGCCGGCGGCCTTGGCTGGCGTTGCGGCCTCGACGACGATGGGGATGCCGGCAGCGGCGGCGCTTGCCGTCAGGGCTTGAGATTTCAAAAAGTCACGACGGTTCGATTCCATGGTGAATTCCTTGGTGGGTTAAGCGTTGGGAGTGGTCAGAACCTGGCCTTCGGCCATCTGGCTGAGGGTGGTTCGCCAAGATTGGTAGCGAGTGTCAAAGGCGTCGCTGCTGGCGGCCGTCGGGGCATCCGGCCCCGAGTACTCGTACACCAAAGAGGCATTGAGAACGCCGGTCAGCAAGGAGATGGCGGCAAAGGTCTGCGCCGCAGGGGTGTTGGCGGTGTCTTCCAGGATCAGGACAACGCGGCCATCACCGGGATTGAGAGCAATGTCCACGCCCTCCAAGGGCGTCAGTTGTGCCAGCACCTTGGGGAGTTGAGCGGGCATCACCCGCAGGACGGTTCCGAGAATACTCATGCAAGCCTTGATGAAAAGGGTATGCACAAATTTAGTGCGAAGCCTTTTCTCGGGGCTTGATGTGTGTCAATGATTTCTAAAGTTCATGCGCAATGATTTTTTGATCAGTGGTTTTGGTACAAAGCCAAAATCCGGTTGACGCTTTCAAGCGCATATGCGTCCAAGGCCAGCTGCTGGGTCGCAGGGTGTTGATTAGCCAGACAAACTGAGCTGGCTCAGTTTTCATTGACAGTCAACAGGTGGTGGACCTGCTTGAAGATCGCGCCCAAGTGGAAATTGAAGTCACTGCAGTCGTACCTGACTAACCCCCTGCGTGCGATGCGGTTGGCATCAAACACATCGTTTTCCCTTGGTTCTTCAAGCTGAGACTTGACAAATGTTGTCCATCGGAATTATTGTGAACCGCAATTCATGTTTTTGTTTTGCTTTTTGAAAGCTTGTACTTGTCTACATCGCCATTTGCTACCGCTACTCGGTCCAGGAAGTCGGCACCAGGCATGGGGAAAAAAACCACGCAGGCCTTTTTGAGGGCCTTTCCAGCCAAGCAGCAAAGGTCTGAGCAAACCCGCGAAAAAATGTTGCAAGCTGGCCTTGATTTGTTGCGCGATGGGCTGCTTGATGACATTTCCATTGCACAAATTTCTGCTCGAGCAGGTTGCTCAGTGGGCTCCTTTTATCTGAGATTTCGCAACAAAGAAGCCTTTTTTGAATTCCTCATTGAAAGCATCAGTGAAACCTTGCTGGCGGATTTGCAATCGAATCTCACTCACGAAAGTATAAAAAATCTCACCTTGGCACAAACGGTACGCCGCTGTGTAGACCATTATGTAGAGATCAATCGACAGCACGAAAGTATTATTCGCGCCGCGGTTCAATACAGCATCAACGACAGCAATGATTGGCAGCCCGTTCGGGACAATGGGTGGAAGCTGCATGCTCACTACATCGATTTGATCCTTGGCAAGTTAAGAAAGCCAAATCCAAAGGAGGCTCGTCAGCAACTGCTTATCGGCTTGCAAATCATCAGTGGTCATTTGGTAAACAGCATTGCTCACCCCGTCAGCAACTTACCCTTACACGATCCCGACATCAGCCATTGGTTGTCTGAGGTCATCATGCACTGCTTAAAGGTTAAACCGCCAGTTTCAGCATCGAATCTCGCCACAGAGAGAACCCCCATCAGCAAGCTCCATCGACCTGGAACTCGGCGTGTCACCTGAGTAGTTTGAAGCCAAGCGCTAGTCATCTGATTCCTGAATTTCGATTTTCAAGAAAGATTTTTGTCTATGTACCAAGTTCATTTCATCAGCTTTGACGGCATACGTCGTAGTGTTGAGACCCAGATTGGCGAGAACCTGATGCGCGCTGCCACTGATAACGCCGTGCCTGGTATCGATGGCGATTGCGGCGGTCAGTGCGCTTGCGCTACATGTCACGTTTACGTGTCTGCGCCATGGTCTGAGCACCTGCCCAAGATGCGCGCCAATGAGAACGATATTCTGGAATTCACCAATGAGCGCAGGGAATCTTCCCGACTAGCCTGCCAGATCATCATGACCGCGGAGATCGACGGGATTGAAGTCCATTTGCCAGAAGGCCAGCACTGAAGCTTTAGATGACCCTAAGGAAGACAACATGAAACTGTCACATGCCGAAATACAGGCCTCAGCCCGTGCCGAAGCCTTCGCCATGCCTATCGAACAGATCGATCCCGGAACACCCACATATTTCGAGAACGACACCGTTAGTCATTATTTCGAACGCCTGCGTCGTGACGATCCGGTGCACCATTGCCATAGCAACTTGTATGGACCATATTGGTCCGTGACGCGGTTCCAGGACATCATGCAGGTGGATACCAACCACGGCATTTACTCTTCAGACTGGACAAATGGCGGGATTGCCATCACAGAGCCACCGGCCTCTGAGGGGCAATTGCAAATGTTTATTGCCATGGACCCTCCTCGTCACGACGTGCAACGCAAAGCCGTGCAGCCCATCGTCGCGCCAGGGAATCTAGCCAATATGCAGAGCCTGATTCGAGAGCGAACATGCAAAGTACTTGATGGTCTGCCGCGTGGTCAGGTCTTTAACTGGGTAGACCGTGTCTCTATTGAGCTCACAACGCTGATGCTGGCGACTCTTTTTGACTTTCCACTAGAAGATCGTTATCTCTTGACCCATTGGTCCAATGTGGCTACAGCCAACAAAGACGTGGATCCCAAAGCGCCAACACGAGAGGAACGCATGGCTGAGTTGCACAAGATGGCGGCATATTTCACGCGTCTATGGAATGAGCGCGTCAACAAAAGTCCAGGCTCTGACCTGATTTCCATGATGGCTCACAACCCGGAAACCCGGAACATGTCTCCTCAGGAATTCATGGGTAATCTGGTATTGCTGATCGTTGGCGGCAACGATACTACTCGCAACTCGATGACAGGTGGCTTGCTGGCCCTGCACGACAACCCCACCGAATGGGACAAGCTGCGAAACAATCCGGCCTTGGTAGACAACAT
>VERE01000066.1 GCA_018882835.1 Limnohabitans sp. | reverse complement strand
CGTCAACACATAGTGCACGCCATCGCTGACCAGGTCAAGTTGGTAGTTCAGGCCCTCTTGCTGCCAAACGCTGCTGGGCAGCACCAAAGGGTAACTGCCCTGAAGGGCGGCGCTGCGTTCCAGCCAATGTGCTGTTTGCATCAGCAACACACGGGCTTGTGAGCGTTGGCTGCGTTGCAGTATGGCTTGGTAGGCGGGCAAGGCCAGGCTGGCGCACAGTCCCATCAGGCCCAGCGCCATCAGCAACTCCAGCAGCGTCCAACCTCGGGGGGCAGGCTTGCAAGGGTTCATTCCGTCAGCTTTCGCCAGCCCACCTGTTGACCTGCCGCCGCACCGGTCCTGGGGTCGGTATCTTCCTGAAACCACAACACTTGCTCGACTTGCATGGCATGGCTGGTTGTGGCGGGGAGCCACAAGGTTATCCTGTAAAGGCGGGCGGGTGACAAAGGCTCCGGGCCGCCGCGCACCCTTAGCGCGGTGTCATAGGGCAAGCTTTCCAGCCAGTACCTGGCATTGGCCAACTCACCCTGCGCCAAGGGCGATGCTTGTGAGGCGCTGGCCTCCCCAAAGCGGGCGCCTTCGCTGGCGCGTGCAGCCCATTGGCTGGCGTTCCAGAGGCTGGTGTCGATGTTGGTACACACGCCTGCCTGGCATCCCGGACCTTGGGTGTTTCGAAGCCATGCAGTGCCACTTTGCACGTCCCGTTGTGCATCACGCGCCAATGTTTGCAGGGCTTGACGGGTTTGCTGCCGTGAGACGTGCTGGCGTAGGGTCCAGGTTTGCAAGCGCACTTCGCGCCAGACAGCCACCAGGCTGACGCCCATCGCCAGCACAATGCCCAGCACCATGGGCAAGGCCACGCCCCTTGCAGGCTCAAGGCGTGGCATGCGCAAACCTCAAAAACCCGCGCCAGAGTTTGCGGTAACGCCCATCCCGGGCGATGGTTTCCCCCTGGCATCCCACCTGGCTGTCGCTGCCCTGGAAAATTTTCAGGGGACTGGCCAGCCGCAAGCAAACCTCCGCCCCCTGAACCCGAGGCCAGTCCGTTACCTGAGTGGCCGTTCGCCACTGCCAGCGCGGGTCTTTCAGCGTGCCGCTGCGCTGAACGTACAACACTTGCATGTCTTCCACCCGCTCGGCAAGGGCCTGATACAAGGCGCCGCTGCGTTGCGAGTCTTTGCAGGTCAGTTCCAGTTTGGTGCTGAGCTTGAAGTGGTTGCTCAAGGCGGCCGGACCTGTGATGTTGTTGCCCTGGCAATCCGCAGGAAACAGGGCACGCTCTTGCGTGAGGCTGAAGTTGTCGCTTTGAGTGCCTGCGCCATCGACCCCAGCGACGGGGGCCAGGTAAGCCGACAAGCGTGCAGCTTGCCCAGCCGGGGTTTGCAGGGAGCCACTGCCAGCCTGATCGGCCAACTGCTGCCACAAGGCTGCCAGCGGCCGCGCGTTCTGCTCCCAGGCGGAAGCCGCGCGCAAACTTTGCACCGTCCAGCGCAGCGTGGCCCAGGCTTGCCAGGCCAACAGCATCACCCACAGGCCCAGTGCCAAGCCCACCAGCGTTTCCGCCATGGCCAGACCTTTGGCAGGGGTTGAAGTCACGGCATAACCCACAAGGCGTGGCAACGCATCCCGGTGGCACACGCCGGCACCAGCGTGTCTGTGGGCATCGGTGTCCAGGGGGAGGCGGTGGGTGCTGCCCAGGTCAGCCAGACCAGGCGTTGCCAGGGGTCGGTGCTGCTCAGCAAGAGTTGCGCATCGCCTTGCGGCAACTCGCTTTGAACACGCTTTTTCCAGCGCGCCAAGTCGGCTTTCGCCCACTCTGTGGCATTGCAGGCAGTGCTGCTGCAATCTACCGTGGCAGGCGTTTCGCCAAGCGCCAGTTGGTAGGCGCCAAGCCCTTCGCGATTGACGGCCATGCGTGCGATCAGGTCGTCGCTCAGTTGCACGGCCTGAGCCCAGCCACTGCTTTCGCGCTGGGCCTGAAGGGCTTGGGTGGCTGATAGAAACGCTCCCCACAAGCCAACACCCAGCACGCACAAGGCCAGCAAGGCATCCCAAAGCACCCAGCCCCGGCGAGTGGCGCTCATGAGCAAGACTCGCCCGCTTGCACATGCAGTCGTCCCGCAATATTCAGGCACACCGTACTTGACAAGCTGGCGTCCGGGGCCTGGGGCACGCGGAATTTCATGCTGGCGCCAGCGCTTTGGGGCTCGCCACGGGCGTTGATGCGCAAGCGGTCGCTGCTGCTGAACAGAACCTGCACATCGCCGCGCAAAGCGGTGCTAAAGCTCAGTGCGCTGTTGTCGGATCGGCTCACTTGCCAGCCGCAACTCCAGTCGCGGCTGTCGCTCAGCCAGGAGCAATCGGTGCGGCGCGTCAACGTCATCTCGATGCCTGCTTGCAAGGCCTGCGCGCGGGCAGCTTGCAAATCGCTCAGCCAAGTTTCACGGGTGGCTTCAATGCGGGTGCGCACCACCCAGGTGTGCAGGCTGGGGAGGCTCCAGGTGGCGAGGGTGGCCAGCAAGGCCAGGCTGCAAAGGCATTCGGCCAGCGAGAAGCCTTTGTCGCGGCGAAGGGGAACAGCGAAGGTGTGTGCGTGCATGGCCACATGATGTGCCCTCGCGCGCCTTGACGGATGTGATGGGCTACCAGCGCGTCAGCGCCGGACTTCGTCCACCAGGTTCTTGAAATCGTCGATGTCTTCGAAGCTGCGGTACACGCTGGCAAAGCGCACGTAGGCCACTTTGTCGAGCTTTTTGAGTTCGCGCATCACCAATTCGCCGATACGGGTGGAGGGCACTTCACGCTGGCCCAGCGACAGCAACTTTTCCTCGATGCGCTCGATGGCCGCATCGGTTTGCTCGGTGCTCACGGGCCGCTTGCGCAGCGCCAGATTCATGGAGGCGCGCAGCTTGTCGCGCTCGTACTCGATGCGGCGCCCGTCTTTTTTGACGATGGCGGGAAAGCTCACATCCGGCCGCTCATAGGTGGTGAAGCGTTTGTCGCAAGCGCCGCACTGGCGGCGCCTGCGCACGAAGTCCCCTTCCTCGGACATGCGCGTCTCCACCACCTGGGTGTCAGCATGAGCGCAGAAAGGGCACTTCATTGGGGTGAGCTCAGCGGTATACCGGGAAGCGGCTGGTCAAGGCATGCACTTTCGCGCGTACGGCCGCCAGGTTGGCTTCGT
Source organism: Limnohabitans sp. (assembly GCA_018882835.1). Lineage (GTDB taxonomy): Bacteria > Pseudomonadota > Gammaproteobacteria > Burkholderiales > Burkholderiaceae_C > Limnohabitans. The sequence continues at coordinate 13,522 of VERE01000066.1, read as the reverse complement.
CGCGCGGGTTGTCCAGCACATCGGCAATCAGGTTGGCGGTGAGGCGCGCCTCTTCGTCCTTGAAACCGCGGGTGGTCATGGCGGGGGTGCCTATGCGCACGCCGCTGGTGACCATGGGCTTTTCGGGATCGTTCGGAATCGCGTTCTTGTTGATGGTCATGTGCGCGCTGCCCAGCACCGCTTCGGCTTCTTTGCCGGTGATGCCCTTGGCGCGCAGGTCGACCAGCATCACGTGGCTTTGGGTGCCGCCGCTGACGATGCGCAAGCCGCGCTGGGTCAGGGTTTCGGCCACGATGCGGGCGTTGGTCACCACCTGTTGCTGGTAGGCCTTGAAATCGGGCGCCATGGCTTCCTTGAAGGCCACCGCCTTGGCGGCAATCACGTGCATCAGCGGGCCGCCTTGCAAGCCTGGGAAGATGGCGCTGTTGATGGCCTTCTCGTGCTCGGCCTTCATCAGGATGATGCCGCCGCGCGGACCGCGCAGGCTCTTGTGGGTGGTGGAGGTCACCACATCGGCGAAGGGCACCGGGTTGGGGTAGACGCCAGCGGCAATCAAACCGGCATAGTGGGCCATGTCGACCAGGAAGAGCGCGCCCACGTCTTTGGCCACTTTGGCAAAGCGCGCGAAATCGATGTGCAGGCTGTAGGCGGAGGCGCCCGCGATGATCAGCTTGGGCTTGCTCTCGTGCGCCTTTTTTTCCATGGCGTCGTAGTCAATTTCTTCTTTGTCGTTCAAGCCGTAGCTGACCACGTTGAACCATTTGCCGCTCATGTTGAGCGCCATGCCGTGGGTCAGGTGGCCGCCTTCGGCCAGCGACATCCCCATGATGGTGTCGCCCGGCTTGAGGAAGGCCAGGAACACCGCTTCGTTGGCAGAGGCGCCGCAGTGCGGCTGCACGTTGGCGGCATCGGCGCCAAACAGTTGTTTCAGGCGGTCGATGGCCAGTTGCTCGGCCACATCCACGAACTCGCAGCCGCCGTAGTAGCGACGACCAGGGTAGCCTTCGGCGTATTTGTTGGTCAGTTGCGAGCCTTGCGCCGCCATGACGGCAGGGGAGGCGTAGTTTTCGCTGGCGATCAGCTCGATGTGCTCTTCCTGGCGCTTGTTTTCGGCCTGGATGGCAGCCCAGAGTTCAGGGTCGGTCTGTTCGACCAGAATATTGCGTTGGTACATGACGGCAGTCCTTCGGATTGAACGTTCCCCACGTGCCACCCCAGCAAAGTGGGTGGCGCATCAGGGCTGCCCAGGCGAACGGCTAAACGCCTGAAAGCCAGGCGGCGCGCTTCCCAGTGGTTGAGGGGTTCATGACCTTTGGCCTGTCCCCCATGTCCACGTCAGCGGCAGTGCGGATGCACTGCGCCTATCGCCAGTTGCGCGCAAGGAGAAGTTTAGCGTGAAACCTGTCCGCCTTCGCCAAAAGACGCCAGTTTTTGGGCCTTTTCCCACAGGTTTTCCAGGCCGGCGCCAGCAGCGGCGGTCACGGTGGGCTGGGTGAGCGGAATTTTCTGGCCTTGCGCGACTTTTTGCAGGCGGTTGTATTCCGCCAGCACTTTCCCGGTGTAGCCGGTGTTGCTGTCCTGGATGTTGGCGGCGCCCACGTAGAGCTTCAGCCCGCCTTCGGTTGATCCGGCTTTGGCAATGCATTCCTTGAGCACATTCACACCCACCCGCAAGTTGGCAACGGGGTCAAAGGCAGCGTGGGTGCCACCGAAGCTTTCGTACTTGTCGGAGTGCACGCGTGTCATCACCTGCATCAGGCCTTGTGCGCCAACCGGACTTTGGGCAAACGGGTTGAAGCCTGACTCGACGGCCATGACGGCCAGAATCAAGGCGGGGTCGATCTGGTTGCGCGGGCCGATCTCATAGGCTTCGGCCACCAGCGCGCCCAAAGGCTCTGCTGCCACACGGTATTTGCGGCTCAGCCAGTAAGCAATGTTCGCTTGCTGCTTGGGCAGGGAGCGCGGGTCGGTGGCGGTGGCGCGGTCGACGGCATCGACATCGCTGCCGTCGTCGCTCTCGTCCTGGCGCTCTTGCAGCCAGCTGATCAGGCGTGCTTCGCCCGTCTGGCGCAGGTCGGGCCGCATGGTCAGCACCATCACGGCGCAAAAGACCACCAGGCCCAGCAAGGCCAGCCCATTGTGGGTGATGGCAAAAAAGCCTTCGCCCACATCGGTGGCGAAAGTTCGCAGCCCTCGTTTCAGTTTTTCTAACGCTGTCATAGCACTTCCTTTGGATGCGGACGGTGGCTTTCAAAGGCAACAAGCCATCCCCATCGGGGGTACGCCATCAAGTGAGCCGGTGAGGTTGGCCATCGGCCAGAGGACATCACTTGATTTAGCCGGGTTCGGCAGCGGTTCAAGAGATCCCTGGTGCAGGGATCGAAGTTTGCCGGGGAGCTCACTCCCCAAGCAATAGGTTTATTTTAAGCGAAAACCCGGGGTGAAAAAACCATTCAATGAAAACCAAAGAATTCATAAATAAGACTTTAAACCCTCTAAAAGGCGTGTCTGTGGACCGGAACGCGCCCCGGGGATGGGCGCCACGGGTGCCAAAGCGGTGACAATAGAGGGCTCTGAAATGAAAAAAAACGTCGTGACTGCTTCTCCCTCTTCCGATACCCAAGCCCTGGATGCCCTGACCGGGGGCGCCTTTTCCGCCCCCACATCGGGCGATCGTGCCGCCCGCGTGCGGGAGTGGCTGGCCAGCGACCCCAGCCCCGAGCAAATGCAAGAGGTGTTCCGGGAACTGAGCGCGCGTGACAAAGGGGCCGCCAAACCTTTGCGTGAAAAACTCGACGAGCTCAAGCGCGCCAAAGCCCAGGCATCCCTGGCCCTGGAGTGGGCCGCACGCGGGGAGGCTTTGCGCGATGTGCCGCGGCTGAACGTGGCTGACGCCATGGCGTGGCAACGTGACGCCGCCAAGGCGGGTGCGCCGTTGTCGCGCGAGCCCTTGGCCACCCTCAAAACCCAGTTGACAGAGCGTGTGAAACGCATCGAAGACCTGCAGCACCGCGTGCAAGTGCAGCGCGAAGCGGCAGTGCTCACGGCGCAGCGCATCGAAGTGTTGTCCACCAAACCCTGGCAAGACGCCCAAACGCAACGCGAGGCCCTGGCCAAAGACCTTTCCAGTTGGCAAACCGACATTGCCAGCCTGACCAGCGACACCGATTGGCCTTCCGTGGATCCCAAGTTTGCGCCGATGCTGCAAACCAGTCACCAGCAATTGCAGGCCGTGTGGGATGCGTTTCAGGAAGCCTTGGCGCAAACCGAGCGCGCTGCCCTGGACGCCACCCAGGCCTTGCCCGCCGTGCCCGCTTGGGCTGACCAAATTCGAGTGGCCCGTGGCGAGCAAGCCCAGGCGGCGACCGCGCCTGCCAAACCCAAAATTGACCCGCAGGTGCGCGCGCAAGCGGTCCAGGCAGTTCAAGCTGTGCTGCAAGTGTTGGAGCAAGAGGTTGCGCAAGGCCATGGCAAAGCCAGCGCCGGCGCTGCCGCAGCCTTGCGCCAGGCCTTGCGTGACCACGGCCGTGCCATTGACGAAAAGCTGGAGCACCATGCCCAGTCTGTGTTGGCGGCGGCTGGTGAACTCGAAGGCTGGCAGCGCTGGCGCGCCGACCAGTTGCGTGCCGAGTTGGTGGCCAAAGCCGAAGCCCTGTTCAAGCCTGTGACGCACAAAGCCAAGCCGGTGGCTGTCGAGCCGGCGCCTGCAGCCACCGAAGAGCCCCCCCTTGAGGCCCCTGCTGAAGCCCCTGCCAAGCCTGTCAAAGTGCGGGTGGACGTTGAAAGGGTGCCCGTCATGGGCGGGCGCAAGATGCAAGAGACTTTGCGTCAGTTGCGCGAGCAGTGGAAGCAGACCGACCAGGGGGGCTTGCCCAACCATGGTTTGTGGAAGCGCTTTGACCAAGCCTGTAACCGGGCCCACAAAGTGGTCGAAGAGTGGCTGGAAAAAGTGCGCGCCGAGACCGCCGAGCACCGCGCACACCGACTGGCCCTGATCGAAGAACTCAAAGCCTGGACGGCACAGCATGCCGCCGGCCCCGACTGGAAAGCGGTGAACCGTCAGTTGCACCAGTTCGCCGATCGCTGGCGCGATTCAGGCCACGTCAGCGAAAAAGTGTTTGCCGAGTTGCAGCCCTTGTGGAAGGCCGCCATTCATGAAGCCCATGCGCCCATGGAAGCGGTGCAAAAAGCCAGTCTGCAGCGCCGTCAGGCGCTGATTGAAGAAGCCAGGGCCTTGGGGGCCGAACCCATGTTGCGCATTGACGCGGTCAAGTCTTTGCAACAGCGCTGGCAAGTGGAGTCGCAAAGCGTCACCCTGGACCGTCGGCAGGAACAAAAGCTGTGGGATGCGTTCCGCCTGCCCATCGACGAGGCCTTCCAGCGCAAAACACAGCAACGCGAGCAAGCTGCAGCGGCGCTCAACGCGCATGATCAAGCGGTGCTGAAAGCCTCCAAGGATTTGGAAGCTGCCAGCGCCAAGGGTGATGCTGGCGCCATTCGTGCCGCCATGCAAGCCCTTGAGCAAGCCCTGCGTGGGCAAGCCCAAGCACAGGCTGCCCAAGGACAGACTTCCCAAGGACAGGTTGAAGCCGAGGCGGTCAAGCCTGCTGCAACTGAAAACCCTGTGGCCGAGCCTTCTACCGAGGCCGCCACCGAACCAGCGCCAGAAACCACAGACGCTGCCGCGCCGACCCAAGAGGCGCCTGCGCCTGCCCCCCGCCCCGCCAAGCCTGTGATTGCGGTGCGCGGCGATGACCGCCCTGGTATGAAAAAAGCCGAGCCGGTGGCGTTGGGCCGTGACGGTCGTCCCAGCCGCGATGGCCGTCCCGGTGGCAAGCCTGGCTTTGGCAACCGCGATGCCCGCGGCCCGCGAGAAGGGGGCCGAGAGGGTGGGCGCGATGGCGGTCGTGAAGGCCGTGGCGATTTCCGCGACAACCGCGAGCCGCGCGGCCCGCGCCTGGGCGATACCGCCTTCCGTGCGCAACGCCAAGCCCTCGAGCTGGCGCAGCAAACCTTGCGCAAGTTGGCCGCGCAAGCCCATGGTGAAACCCTGACCCATTTGCTCACGGCCTGGGAAAAGCGCGATGCCGAGCAATTGCCGGCCCTGCGTGAGCTGGGTTCGCGCGTGACGGCCGCTCAGCGTCAGGCCTGGTCACAGGCCCTGAGTGTCCCCGCTTGCGGCGACGACGCATCCTCTGCCTTGTTGCGGCTGGAAATTGCAGCCGAGGTGCCCACCCCGGCACAACACATGGCCGACCGCCGAGCGCTGCAACTGCAATTGCTGACGCGTCGCAACGATCCAGCGCCTACCCAAACCTGGGCCCAAGACACCGCGAAAGTGCTGTCGGCTGGCTTCGACGCCGATCAGGCGCGTCGTTTGCAAAACGCGCTCAAGGCTTTGTTGAAGAACTAAGCCGCCCGTTGCGGCAGCACTGGCACACGGGACCACAGCCCCTGTTCGCAGCGCAGCACCTCGCCGCGAGGCGGCTGGGCGTGCAGGTCCCAGTCGCTCAAGACCCAGCGAGACAGGCCATCACCCAGGTCATGGTCGCCGGGGCGATGGGTGTGGCCATGCAACAAAACCTGTGCCTGCGCTTGCGCCAGCCAATGGCGTGCCGCCGCCGCGTCGACATCGGCATAGGTGGCGCCACTTTGTTTTCGGGTTTTGCTTTGCTGGCGCAAGCCTTGTGCAATGGCTTGGCGCTCGCTCAGGGGGCGTGACAAAAACGCGTGTTGCCAAGCGCTCGAGCGAACTTCCTGGCGAAACTGCTGGTAGTCATGGTCGTCCAGGCACAGTCGGTCGCCATGGCTGAGCAACACGCATTGCTCGGCAGTTTGCAGCACACAAGGGTCTGGCAACGCGCGCAGGTGGGCCGCTTTGGCAAAGCCTTCGCCGGTTAAAAAATCTCGGTTGCCGCAGAGCCAGAAAATCGACAAGCGTTGCGCGGCCTGCTGCAGCACAGCCACGCATTCGCGCTCAAAGACACCGTTGTCGCAAGCCAGCACATCGTCACCGACCCACACTTCAAACAGGTCACCCAAAATGAACACGGCCTGGGCGGGCGTGCTCGCCATGTGCTGCGCCCAGGCCTTGAAGTTGTCGGGCTCACTGGCCTGCAGGTGCAGGTCTGACAAAAAATCGATACAGCGCCAAGCCCGTGCGTCAACCCTCTGTAGCGGGGGCAACGGGGGCAAGGGGCGCTGCGCGGCCATGTGACTCAGATCACCACGGCCTTTTCAATGACCACGTCTTCTTTGGGCACATCGTCGTGGAAGCCACGGCGGCCGGTCTTGACGCCACGCAGTGCGTCAACAATTTCGGTGCCTCCCACGACCTTGCCAAACACGGCATAGCCCCAGCCTTGCAGCGAGGGTGCAGTGTGGTTGAGAAAGCCGTTGTCCGCCACGTTAATGAAAAACTGCGCGGTGGCGGAATGCGGCGCCTGTGTGCGCGCCATCGCTACCGTGTACTTGTCGTTCTTCAAGCCATTGTTGGCCTCGTTTTGAATCGGCTCGTCACATGGCTTTTGCTCCATGTCGGGGGTGAAGCCGCCGCCTTGGATCATGAAGCCGTCAATGATGCGGTGAAAAATCGTGTTGTCGTAATGGCCCTTGGCCACATAGCCCATGAAGTTGGCCGAAGAGATAGGGGCTTTTTCGCCATCGAGCGCGATGGTGATCACACCATGGTTTTTGATGTGCAGTTCAACTTGAAGAGGTGCGGTCATGGTGTTTATTTCAATAGAGTTGCAGATTGAATGATCACCGGCGTGCGTGGCACGTCGGTGGGGAAGGGGCCACCCGAGCCTGTGGGCAGGCTCTTGATGCGGTCCACCACCTCCATGCCGGAAACCACACGCCCGAAGACGGTATAGCCAAACAGCTGAGGTGAATTCTCCAGGTTGGCGCGCGGCACATTGGTGTACGTGCGGCCACCGTATTCGAAGCGCGCCACCGGATCGCCTGGGGGAATGACGGTGGGATCCAGAAAGCCATTGTCTTTCACATTGATGAAAAACTGTGCCGTGGCGGAGTGCGGGTCGTTGGTGCGTGCCATGGCCAGGGTGCCGACCACATTGCGTGGCCCACCGGCCTCCAGAGCTTCGCGCCCTTCATGGCGCACCGGCGCGCGCGTGGCCTTTTCGCGGTACTGGCTGTCATAGCCACCGCCTTGCACCATGAAGTTGTTGATCACCCGGTGAAAGATGGTGCCATCGTAATGCTTGTCATTCACGTACTGCAAAAAGTTGGCCACAGTCTTGGGGGCCTTGTCGGCATACAGCTCGACCACCACTTCCCCTTGCGTGGTGATGAATTTCACTCGCGGCAGGTTTTGTGCCAAAGCGTGGGTGCCAGCGCTTAAAAGCGCCAGGCCTGCGAGAGCCAGGCTGCGACGGTTCAGTGTCATGGTTGACCTTGCAGAAGTTTCAATGCGGGTTGCAGTTGCTCCAGCTTGCGAGAAGCCGAGGCCAGCTTGGGATCGAGGCTGAGCGCTTGCAGGTAAGACTGGCGCGCCAGTTGCATCAGCACATCGCCCAGATTTTCATGGGCAATGGCATACGAGGGGTTGGTGCGAATGGCCATCTCAAAGGCTGCCTTGGCGCCCTCGACATCGCCCTTGGCCGCCAAAATGACGCCCAGGTTATTGTGTGGCTCCGGCAACTCTGGGTACTCTTGAACCAAGTCACGGTAAATTTGCAAGGCCGTGTCGCGCTGACCCTGCCGGTCCAGCAGCATGCCTTTCCAAAAACGCATTTGCGGGTCACGTGGTTTGGTGGCCAGCGCGGTTTCCACCAAGGCCAAGGCCTCTTTGTCCTTGGCCTGGCGCAGCAACTTTTGCACGTCGTTGTGGTCAACGGCCCCGACGCCCCAACTGCCAATCAGGCAAGCCATGCAAACCAGCACACGCGCCAAAGTGCGTGTGCAGAAACGGCTCACTAAGGGAAATGGCAGGGCAGGGTTCATGGCCCGAAAGCTAGGTTGAAAAAATCAGGGAAAACACGTGGCAGGCACGCGTCAGACAGGCGATTTATACTGACACCCATTGTAGTCCAGCAGGCAAAGACCTGCCCTCTTGGATATCCCCACTTCGATCCCTCCGTGATCTGGCCCACGCCCTGACCCATGACGCTTCGCATTCACAACACGCTCACGCGTGCGCTGGAATCTTTTTCCCCGCTCGAACCCGGCCATGTGCGCATGTATGTGTGCGGCATGACCGTGTACGACCTGTGCCACCTCGGGCACGCCCGTTCCATGGTGGCCTTCGACGTGGTGCAGCGCTGGCTGCGCGCCAGTGGCTTGCGCGTCACATACGTGCGCAACATCACCGACATTGACGACAAGATCATTCGACGCGCCTTGGAAAACGGCGAAACCATCCGCTCGCTGACCGACCGCATGATTGATGCCTTGCACCAAGATGCCGACGCCCTGGGCATCGAGCGTCCCACCCACGAGCCGCGTGCCACCGACTATGTGCCGCAAATGTTGTCCATCATCGGGCAGCTTGAAGCCAAGGGCCTGGCCTACCGTGCGCCCAGTGGCGACGTCAATTACGCGGTGCGCAAATTTCAAGGCTATGGCAAGCTGTCAGGCAAGACACTCGACGAGTTGCATGCCGGCGAGCGCGTGGCGGTGCTCGATGGCAAAGACGATCCACTGGATTTTGTGCTCTGGAAAAGCGCCAAGCCCAGCGAGCCCGAAGATGTCAAATGGGACAGCCCCTACGGCGCAGGCCGCCCGGGCTGGCACATCGAATGCTCGGCCATGAGTTGCGAGATGCTGGGCGAGACCTTCGACATTCATGGCGGTGGTGCCGACCTGCAGTTCCCGCACCACGAAAACGAAATTGCCCAAAGCGAAGGCGCCACTGGTCAGCCGCTGGCCCGCACCTGGATGCACAACGGCTTCATCAATGTGGACAACGAAAAAATGTCCAAGAGCCTGGGCAACTTCTTCACCATCCGCGATGTGTTGCAAAGCTTTGATGCCGAAACCGTGCGCTTCTTCGTGGTGCGCAGCCACTACCGCAGCCCGCTTAACTACAGCGACGTGCATTTGTCCGATGCGCGCAATGCCTTGAAGCGTTTGTACACCGCGCTTGATGCCGTGGCACCAGCTGCCATCACCATCGACTGGACGCAGCCCCATGCCGCACGCTTCAAAGCCGCCATGGACGAAGACTTTGGCACGCCCGACGCCGTCGCCGTGCTGTTCGATTTGGCCAGCGAAGTCAACCGCAGCCGCTCGGCTGACATGGCCGGCTTGCTGAAAGCCTTGGGCGGCGTTCTGGGTTTGTTGCAAGACGACCCCAAAGCCTTCTTGCAAGCGGGCGCATCCCTTGACGAAGCTGACATTCAAGCCCTTATCGAAGCCCGCGCAGCCGCGAAAAAAGCGCGCGACTTCGCCTTGGCCGACCGCATTCGCCAAGACCTGGCCGCGCAAGGCATCGTGCTCAAAGACAGCCCCAGTGGCACCACCTGGGAGCGCGGCTGATGGCCCCCGTCACCCAGGCCGAGCCGGTCGTGCCCGATTACTGGGACGAGGCCTGTCTGCACCTGATGAAAAAAGACCGGGTGATGAAACGCCTCATCCCCAAGTTCGGCAGCGCCCGACTGGAAACCCGTGGCGACGCCTTCGTCACCCTGGCGCGCAGCATTGTGGGCCAGCAAATTTCGGTCAAGGCTGCGCAAACGGTGTGGGACCGCTTTGCCAAACTGAGTCGCCGCCTGACGCCACGCCAAGTGCTCAAACTGAAGGTGGACGACATGCGCGAAGCCGGCCTGTCGGCGCGCAAAGTGGAATACCTGGTGGACCTCGCCCTGCATTTTGACAACGGTGACCTGCACGTGACCAATTGGCAAGCCATGGAAGACGAAGCCATCATTGCCGAGTTGATTGGCATTCGCGGCATTGGTCGCTGGACAGCCGAAATGTTTTTGATCTTTCACCTGATGCGCCCCAATGTCTTGCCGCTGGACGATGTTGGCCTGATCAATGGCATCAGCCAGAGCTATTTTTCGGGGGAAGCCGTCAGCCGCAGCGATGCGCGCGAGGTTGCCGCCGCCTGGTCGCCCTATTGCAGCGTTGCAACTTGGTATATTTGGCGTTCGCTGGATCCGTTGCCGGTGGCTTACTGACCCCAGGAGAGAACATTGGCCAAAAGAACATTCCTTGACTTCGAGCAGCCGATTGCCGAGCTCGAGTCCAAAATTGAAGAGCTGCGTTATGTCCAAAGCGAGTCTGCGGTGGACATCTCTCAGGAAATCGAACAGCTGTCCAAAAAAAGCCAGCAGCTCACCAAAGACATTTACGGTGACCTGTCGCCCTGGCAAATCACCAAGATTGCGCGTCACCCCGAGCGCCCCTACACGCTGGACTACATTGCCGACATCTTCACCGACTTTGTCGAGATGCACGGCGACCGCCACTTTGCCGATGACCTCAGCATCGTGGGCGGGTTGGCCCGTTTCAACGGACAGCCTTGCATGGTCTTGGGCCACCAAAAAGGGCGTGACACCAAAGAGCGCGCAGCCCGCAACTTCGGCATGAGCCGCCCCGAGGGTTATCGCAAGGCCTTGCGCCTCATGAAGACCGCCGAAAAATTCAAACTGCCCGTGTTCACCTTTGTGGACACCCCGGGTGCTTACCCCGGCATTGATGCCGAAGAGCGCAGCCAAAGCGAGGCCATCGGTCGCAACATTTTCGAAATGGCACAACTCGAAGTGCCCATCATCACCACCATCATTGGCGAGGGCGGCTCGGGTGGCGCGCTGGCCATCAGCGTGGCCGATCAGGTGCTGATGCTGCAGTATTCGATCTATTCGGTGATCAGCCCCGAAGGCTGTGCCTCCATTCTCTGGAAAACTTCCGAGCGTGCCGAGGACGCTGCCGAGGCCTTGGGCATCACCGCCCATCGCCTCAAGGCCCTGGGCTTGGTCGACAAAATTGTCAACGAGCCAGTCGGTGGCGCACACCGCGACCACCGCCAGATGACCGCCCAGCTCAAGCGCGGCCTGAACGATGCGTGGCGCCAAGTCAGCGACCTCAAGGTCAAAGAATTGCTGGACCGCCGCTACGAGCGCCTGCAAAGCTATGGCCGCTTCACCGACACCAAAGCCGAAGCCCGTTAAAGCGCCCACGCTGGCGCATTTCACGCCCGGCTTGCCCTTCGCCGTCGCGCTCAGTGGTGGCGCCGACTCCACCGCTTTGTTGCTGGCCTGTGCCGAACGCTGGCCCGGGCAGGTGCGAGCCATCCATGTGCACCATGGCTTGCAAACCGCGGCTGATGATTTCGAGCGGCATTGCCTAGCCTTGTGCAAATTGCTCAACGTGCCCCTGGTGGTGCAGCGTGTCAAGGCACGCCACGCCCCTGGCGAAAGTCCCGAGGATGCGGCCCGCAAAGCCCGTTACCAGGCGCTGGCCGATGCTGTGGCCACCCACTGGCCCGATGAAGTGCACGACATCGCCTTGGCCCAGCACGCCGATGACCAGGTGGAAACCGTGCTGTTGGCGCTGTCACGGGGTGCCGGGCTGCCCGGCTTGTCAGCCATGCCTGCCGTGGCCCGGCGCTCTGGCTTGCAATTTCATCGCCCCTGGTTGGCAGAGGCGGGCGCTGCTTTGCGCGACTGGCTGCGCATGCGCCAGGTCGCCTGGATCGAGGACCCCAGCAATCAGCATCTTCAATTCACACGCAACCGCATTCGTGCCGAAATTCTTCCCGTTCTGGCAAACGCCTTTCCGACCTTCCGCCAAACCTTTGCCCGCAGTGCGGCGCATGCGGCTCAGGCGCAGGTGTTGCTTGATGAGTTGGCGCAGTCCGATTTGCAGACGCTGGGCACACCGCCGCGCATCCAGTTGCTGCAACAACTTAGCCACGCGCGGCAGGCCAACGTGCTGCGCCATTGGCTGGCACAACTGGGCAGCCCGGCCAGCACCGTGCAACTCAACGAATTGCTGCGCCAGGTCGATGCCTGCAGAACGCGGGGCCACCGCATTGCCCTGAAGATCGGCCGCGGGCAGGTGCGTCGGGAGGGCGACTGTCTCCATTGGTACAATCCCGAGGTTTTGCCTTAAGCACCTAGTTACAACCATGGCATTGATCGTTCACAAATACGGCGGCACGTCGATGGGCTCGACCGAGCGCATTCGCAACGTCGCCAAACGCGTCGCCAAATGGGCCCGCGCTGGCCACCAGATGGTGGTGGTTCCCTCCGCCATGAGCGGCGAAACCAACCGCCTGCTGGGCTTGGCCAAAGAGCTGGCGCCCTCGCAAGCCGAGACCGGTTACTACCGCGAGCTCGACATGCTGGCCGCCACCGGCGAGCAAGCTTCTTCTGCGCTGCTGGCCATTGCGCTGCAAGCCGAGGGCATGCAAGCCGTCAGCTACGCCGGCTGGCAAGTGCCCATTCGCACCAACAGCGCCTACACCAAGGCCCGCATCGAGTCGATCGACGACGCACGCGTCAAGGCCGACCTGAATGCCGGTCGCGTGGTCATCATCACCGGTTTTCAGGGCATCGACGAGCAAGGGCACATCACCACCCTGGGGCGTGGTGGCTCCGACACTTCCGCCGTTGCTGTGGCAGCGGCCATGAAAGCCCACGAGTGCCTGATTTATACCGACGTCGATGGTGTTTACACCACCGACCCCCGCGTGGTGCCTGAAGCCCGCCGCTTGCAGACGGTCAGTTTTGAAGAAATGCTGGAGATGGCTTCGCTGGGCAGCAAGGTGCTGCAAATCCGCTCGGTCGAATTCGCTGGCAAGTACAAAGTGCCGCTGCGCGTGCTCTCCAGCTTCACCCCCTGGGACATCGACCTGAATGAAGAGGCCAAGTCTGGCACCCTGATCACCTTTGAGGAAGACGAACAAATGGAACAAGCCATCGTATCGGGCATTGCCTTCAACCGCGACGAAGCCAAAATTGCTGTCATCGGCGTGCCCGACAAGCCCGGCATTGCCTACCAAATTCTGGGCGCCGTCGCCGACGCCAACATCGAAGTGGACATGATCATCCAGAACATCAGCAAGGATGGCAAAACCGACTTCAGCTTCACCGTGCACCGCAACGACTACGCCCGCGCCACCGAGCTGCTCAAGGGCAAGGTGCTGCCGGCCTTGGGCGCCAGCGACATCCAGGGTGACACCAAGATTTGCAAGGTTTCCATCGTGGGCATCGGCATGCGCAGCCACGTGGGCGTCGCCAGCAAGATGTTCCGCTCGCTGAGCGAGGAGGGCATCAACATCCAGATGATTTCCACCAGCGAAATCAAGACCTCGGTGGTCATTGACGAAAAATACATGGAGCTGGCGGTTCGCGCCCTGCACAAAGCTTTTGACCTGGACCAGGTTAAGGCATAATACGGATCGCTGGAAACGTGACCGAGAGGCCGAAGGTGCTCCCCTGCTAAGGGAGTATGGGGTGTAGAGCCCCATCGAGGGTTCGAATCCCTCCGTTTCCGCCAGAACAAGTCCTGCTAACTCGCTCAGTCGGGTCGTCAGGCGCTCAGAGCCCAGCAC
>VERE01000065.1 GCA_018882835.1 Limnohabitans sp. | reverse complement strand
ACAATGATCATCACCGAAGGCGGGATCAAAATGCCCAGCGTGCCCCCGGCGGTGATCACGCCGGCTGCCAAGCGGGTGTCGTAGCCGGCGTTCAGCATGGGACGCATGGCGATCACGCCCATCAGCACCACCACAGCGCCCACCAGGCCGCTCGCAATGCCCCAGAAGGTGCAAATCACCAGGGTGGTCACAGCCAGCGAGCCGGGCAGGCGACGGAACGCCAACTGCACACTGTGGAACATTTTGTCCACCAGCGCGCCGCGCTCCATGATGTAGCCCATCAACACAAAGAGCGGTATCGACAGCAAGGTGTCGTTGGTCATCGCGCCAAAGGTGCGTTGCACCATCAGGTTGAACACGCGGTTGTCCATCCACGGCTGGGATGGGTCATAGAAGGCGGTAAAGCCAAACACCATGCCCAGACCCATCAGGGTGAAGGCGGTGGGGAAGCCCATCATGATGACCACCACGATGAGCCCCAGCATCAAGAGGCCGAGTGCGGGATCGCTCATAGCTGGCCTCCGGAGGCGCGCTGGTGCGCCGATTCTTCAATTTGTTTGGCGTTGGCGATGGCTTGCTTTCGGGCTTCATCGTCCACATACACGCTGCTGGACAGTTGCTGCTCGACCACGTCGATTTCGTCGGCGTCTTTCAAACGCGGGGTCCATTCACCGGTGCGGATGCAAACGATACAGCGCAGAATTTCCGCCAGGCCTTGCACCAGCACAATCAGACCGGCCAGAGGAATGATGGCCTTGAAGGGGTACAAGGGCAAAGGGTCGGCATTGAAGGTCTGCTCCTTGATGATCCAGGAGTCTGCCGCATAGGTCCAGCCCGCATAAGTCAGGGCGACCACGCCAGGAATGAAGAAAAGGATGTACAACACCATGTCCAGTGTGGCTTGGGTGCGGGGCTGGGCACTGCCGTAAAAGAAGTCGCCGCGCACATGGCCATCCTGGCACAAGGTGTAAGCGCCCCCCATCATGAACAGGGTGCCATACATCATGTTGCTGGCGTCAAAAATCCAGGCTGTCGGTGCATTCAGGGCATAGCGCTTGAACACCTCAACCACCACCAGCAGCATCAGGGCCACGATCAGCCAGGCAAACGCCTTGCCAAACCATGTGCTGATCCTGTCTACCGTGTGTAGCAGGGTTTGGATACTCATGGGAACTCTCGAAAAAACACGTCTACTCAAAAAAATACCCATCCAGGCGGACCTGGATGGGGTTGCTCAGAGGGCGGGGGAAAAATCAGGCCTTCTTCTTGCCGAAGTAATGGTTGTAAGCCATTTTGAAATCGACCATGTAGTCATTTTGCCACTGACCAGCGCGGGCGGCAAAAGCGCGCTGCGAGTCCAGCACCTTCTTGAACAGCGCGTTTTCGCCAGCCTTCTTGTCGATCACCTTGTCCCATGCGGCCAGCTGCGCACGCAGGATGGAGTCGGGCGTCTTGTAGAACTTGATGCCCTGCTTCTTCATCTCTTCGTAGTCTTTGGCATTGCGGTCAATGGCTTTCCAGCTCATTTCGGCAGAGGCCGCCTGAACGGCGTAATCGATGATGGATTTCAGTTCGCCAGGCAAGGCATTCAGCTTGCCTTTGTTGAACAGAATTTCAAACTGCTCGCCGCTTTGGTGGAAGCTTTGCAGCATGCAGTTCTTCACCACATCGGGGAAGCCCAGAATGCGGTCGGAGGTGGCATTGTTGAATTCGGCCGCATCGATCAGGCCGCGGTCCAGGGCCGGCACGATTTCACCACCGGGCAGCGGGTTCACAGCCGTGCCCATCTCGGTGAACACATCGACCGCCAGGCCGACAGTGCGGAACTTCAGACCCTTCATGTCTTCCACCTTGGCCACCGGCTTCTTGAACCAGCCCAGCGGTTGGGTGGGCATGGGGCCATACAGGTAAGACACCACATCCATGTTGATGGAGGCGTAAATTTCATCCAGCAGGGCCTTGCCGCCGCCATATTGGTGCCAGGCCAGAACCATGTTGGGGTCCATGCCAAAGGCCGGGCCGGATCCCCACAGGGCCAGCGCCGAGTTTTTGCCGTAGTGGTAAGCCACCACGCCATGACCACCGTCCAGGGTGCCCTTGTTCACGGCGTCCAGCAATTGGAAGGCCGGCACCACGGCTCCAGCGGGCAGCACTTCAATTTTCAGGCGGCCACCGGCCATGTCGTTGACTTTTTTGGCGAAGTCGTTGGCGTACTCATGAAAGATGTCCTTGGCAGGCCAGGTGCTTTGAAAGCGCAGGGACGTGGTCTGGGCCATTGACACCATGGGTGCGCTGACGGCACCGGCGGCAACAGCTGCGCCTTTCAATAGATTGCGGCGGCGGGGGGACTTGTTTTCGGACATGGATGAGGCTCCTCAGTGATTTGTCACATACAAAGATTGGACAGTGCATTTTTGGCGTTTTATGGCCAGCGACCAGAGGGTTTCTACCAATGTGGGGTTATTTGTAAGCTGTTTGGATTGCAAATAGACTTTGGTGTAGTAATAATCAACCGATCAACCCGCAAAGACCCATGCAAAGACGAGATTTTTTCCAAAAAACTGCCGCAGCGGGATCGGTGGCTGTCGCCTCTGGCTTGACAGGATGTGCGACAGCTGGGGCGGGTGGGGCTTCACCTGCCATGCCTTTCACAGTGCCCCAGGTCACGCTTCCCGTGGTGGGTTCCGACCAACGTTACCCAGTGCGCCGCATTTACTGCATTGGCCGCAACTACGCAGCCCATGCCCGCGAAATGGGTTCTGACCCGACCCGCGAACCCCCGTTTTTCTTCCAAAAGCCGACCGATGCCATTCAGTACGTGGCAGCCGGAACCGTGGCCAACCATTCGTATCCGCCGCTCACCAAGAACTACCACTACGAAGCCGAGCTCGTGGCCTGTCTGGGCAAGGGAGGGCGCGACATTCCCGTGGACAAGGCGTTGGACCTGGTATGGGGCTACACCCTGGGCCTGGACATGACGCGGCGCGATTTGCAGCGTGGCATGGGCGACCAAAAGAAGCCCTGGGAAATTGGCAAGAGCTTTGACCAAAGCGCGCCCATCGGGGCCGTGCACAAGGTCGAGCAGACGGGCCATTTCAAACAGGGCGCTATCTGGCTCAAGGTCAATGGCCAAACCAAGCAAAACGCCAACCTGAACCAAATGATCTGGTCCGTGGCCGAACAAATCAGCAAGTTATCGGAAGCTTTCGAGCTGTTTGCGGGCGACATCATCTACTCCGGCACCCCCGAAAACGTCGGTCCCGTCGTGCGCGGCGATGTCATCGAAATGCACATCGACGGGCTTCCCAACCTCAGCATCCGCATCGTCTAAGCCGCAAACTTTCATCGCGAACGCAGCGCCGGTCTGAATATACTGACGCTTCGATTCAGAAAAAAAGGAGTGGCCATGCCCACGCTGCGCGATGCTGAAAAAAAACGCACTTTGTGTGCCCGCCTGGCTCGTGTGGAGGGGCAACTCCGAGGCATTCAAAAGCTGATAGAAGACGAAGCCGACTGCGAAAAAGTAGCGCAACAACTTTCGGCGGCGCGCAAAGCCTTGGACAAAACCTTTTATGCCATGTTGGGTTGCATGATCGAAGAGGGCGATCAGCCGCTCGCCCATGTGTCCGAAATGCTTGTGAAATTTGCCTGAAAGAGAGCCCCTATGAACGCGCAAGCCGCCCTGAACGCGCCCCTGCCTGCCGAAGGCTATGCCGGCGATGTCTCACCTCAACTGGCCTGGCAATGGGTCCAAGCCGGGCAAGCCCGCTTGGTCGATGTGCGCACCGATGCCGAGCGCGAGTGGGTAGGCTTTGTCCCGGGCGCCCTGGGCATTGCCTGGAAGCAATGGCCTGGCATGGCCATGAACCCCGGGTTTGACGCCGAGATTCAAGCTGCCGCCAAAGAGGGTCATGCCCTGGTGTTGTTGTGTCGCAGCGGCGTGCGCTCCATCGCGGCCGCCAAGCGCGCCACCGAGCTTGGCGTGACCGCTTTCAACATCCTCGAAGGTTTTGAGGGCGATCCCGACGAGCACGCCCACCGCGGCCTCAAAGGCGGCTGGCGTCACCGCGGACTGCCTTGGCGGCAAAACTGAAACATAAGCTCAGGCCAGAGCGGCTGGCCTCACGGACAGCCAATCTCCGATCGTGTCCTCATAAGCTTTGGCAAGCTGCAGCAATTCGAAATCGCCCTGGGGCTTGCCAATCAATTGCATGCCCATGGGCAACCCCTGCGCATTGAAGCCCACCGGCACGCTGATGCTGGGCAGGCCCGCCAGGGTGGCGTAAATCACCACCTCCATCCAGCGGTGGTAGGTGTCCATGGCCACCGTTCCTTGCGGCGTCACAATTTCTTGCGGCCAGCGCCAGTCTTTGGGGAAAGGCCAGACCTGGGCCACCGGCAGGGCCAGCACATCGTGCCGCTCAAACAAAGACAGCATGTGCTGGTAAAAAGCGCTGCGCTGCACGCTGGCGCTCAGGAACTCGGGTGCCGACATGCCTTGCGCCTGGTCGTATTCCCACTGCGCTTCGGGCTTGATGAGCGCGCGGTTTTTCGCTTGCAAAAAGAAGGGCGACAAACGCGATGCCACCAGGACCCGCCGCCAGGCCAGCCAGGTTTGCCACACACCCTCAGGTGCGGTCCCCAGCGCCGTCGGGGTCACCGCACAACCCAGGCCCTCCAAACGGCGCAGGCCGTTTTCACAGGCGTCCAATATGCCCGCCTCCATCGGCAAATAGCCGTTCAAATTGGCCAGCCAGCCAATGCGACGGCCTTTCACATCGGTCCGCAAGTCGCTGGCAAAGCGTGCGCCACTCTCGGCAATGCTCAGAGGTGTCTGAGCGCAATAGCCCGCTTGCACGCTCAGCAACATGGCCAGGTCGGACACAGTGCGCGCCATGGGGCCATCGGTCCCCAGTTGCGACACCCACACGTCCTGTGCGGGGTAATAAGGCACACGGCCTTGGGAGGGGCGCATGCCAAAAACATTGTTCCAACCTGCAGGATTGCGCAAACTGCCCATGAAATCCGAGCCATCGGCCACCGGTACCATGCGCAATGCCAACGCCACGGCAGCGCCGCCACTGCTGCCGCCGGCCGTTTTGCTCGCATCGTAGGCATTGCCGGTGGCGCCAAACACTTCATTGAAGCTGTGTGAGCCCAGGCCAAATTCGGGCGTGTTGGTCTTGCCAATCACGATGGCGCCGGCGGCTTTCATGCGCGCCACCATCACCGAATCGTCTTGGGGCACAAAGTTTTTCATCAACGGCGAGCCCAGCGTCGTGGGAAGCCCCGCAGCATTGGCCAGGTCCTTGACTGCAATCGGCATACCGTGCAGCCAGCCCATGGATTCGCCCCGGGCCAGTTGGGCATCGCGCGCAGCTGCTTGCGCCAGCAGGCCCTCCCGATCTTGCAGGCTCACCACCGCATTGAAACTGGGGTTCAGCCGGTCAATCTGGTCAAGGGTCGCCAGCATCAACTCGCGGCTGGAAAGCCCCTTTTGGTGCAGTGCGTCCGACAGCGCGCAGGCCGTCATATTGGTAGTCTCCATAGGTTGTCTTTCTTGTTTTCAGGTCTATAGTGGCTTTTTCCGACCAGTCGGTTGGCGAATTATCGCGGACTGTCTGTTGCCCACAATGCTCATTGGAGACTCCTACATGCTGAAGCGCCGTCCTTTGTTTGCTGCTCTGACTTCCTTGGGCCTGGGTCTGGCCTTGCTCGCGCCCATGGCGTCGCAAGCCCAGGCGCCGGCCCCCAACAAGGTGTTCCGCTTCGTGCCGCACGCCAACCTGGCGGTGCTGGACCCCATCTGGACCACGGCGTACGTCACGCGCAACCATGCGTACATGATTTACGACACGCTGTTTTCGGAAGACGCCCAAGGCAACATCAAGCCGCAGATGGTCGACACCTATGAAACCTCCAGAGATGGCAAAACCTGGACCTTCAAGCTGCGCGCCGGCCTCGAGTTCCATGACGGCAAAGCCGTGACCAGTGAAGACGTGGTGGCCTCGCTCAAGCGCTGGGCCAGCCGCGACGCCATGGGCGGCATCCTGAACAACTTCATCGACCACATGGAAACGCCGGACGCCAATACCTTCCGCCTGGTGCTCAAAGAGCCCTGCGGCATTGTGCTGGACGCCTTGGGCAAGGCTTCTTCCAACGTGCCCTTCATCATGCCGGCGCGCATAGCTGCCACGCCCGGAACCGAACAGGTCAAAGAGCACATTGGCTCGGGCCCCTTCATCTTCAAGGCCGACGAATTCAAGCCCGGCTCGCTGGCAGTGTATGTGCGCAACCCGAAATACAAGTCACGCTCCGAAGCCCCCAGTGGCGTGGCCGGTGGCCGCCCGGTGAACTTTGACCGCGTCGAATGGGTCATCATTCGCGATCCGCAAACCCAGTTCAATGCGCTCAAGGCCGGCGAGGTCGACATGGTCGAGCAGCCCAGCTTCGAGCAATATGAAACCCTGAAGAAAACCGAAGGCGTGAAGGTCGATGACTTCTCGCCTGCGGGCTTGCAGTTCATCATGCGCTTCAACCATCTGCATGCGCCCTTCAACAACCCCAAGATTCGTCAGGCTGCCATGGTCGCCATGGGGCAGCAGGCCTACATCAACACCCAGGTGGGCGTGCCTGAGCTGGGCCGCTTGTGCCGCAGCATGTACCCCTGTGGCACGCAATACGCCGATGAAAACACCGGCTACTTCACCGGCATTGCCAACCCGGCCAAAGCCCGCGAGATGCTGAAAGAAGCCGGCTACGACGGCACCCCCATTTTGCTGATGCGACCGACCGATCTGGCCTCCATTGCCAAGCTGCCCCTGGTGGCCAAGCAACAGCTGGAAGCCGCCGGCTTCAAGGTCGACTTCCAACAGATGGACTGGGCCACCCTGCTGGCACGCCGCGCCAAGAAAGATGCCCCGGCCCAAGGCGGTTGGCACTTGTTCCTGACGGCCTGGACCGCGGGTGATATCAGCAACCCCTTGGCGATGGCCATGTTCAACGCCAAAGGCCAGAACGGCTGGTTCGGTTGGCAAGATGAGCCTCGCCTGGAAGACCTGAAGTCCAAGTTTGCCCGCGCCAGCTCTGCTGCGGACAAGAAAAAAATTGCCAGCGACATTCAGACCGTTGCGTTTGAAACCGCCACCCACGCCCCTCTGGGCCAATACCGCAGCCCCACGGCTGTTCGCAACAATGTGTCGGGCTTGCTCGCCACCCCTGGCATTCCTGTGATGTGGGGCCTGAAGAAAGACTAAGCGACCTCACGCTGCCTGGTCATGCTGCATTTCCTGTTACGCCGCCTGGCGGCGCTGGTGCCTGTTTTGCTGGTTGTTTCGCTGGTGGTCTTCCTCATCCTGAGGCTGGCCCCTGGCGACCCTGCCGCTGTCATCGCGGGCAACAGTGCCACCAACGAGGAGATCGACAAAATCCGCAACCAGCTTGGGCTGGATCGCTCTATCCCGGTGCAATACGGCATTTGGGTGGGGCGAGTGTTGCAGGGTGACCTGGGCTATTCGTTCTATTTGAACAAGCCGGTCACCGCGTTGATTTCGCAGCGCATCGAGCCCACGCTGGCCTTGGCCTTGGGCACCGCTGTGCTGGCGGTGCTCATTGCGGTGCCTTTGGGTACGCTGGCGGCGTGGCGCATGGGCGGCGTGCTGGACAAAACCTTGTCGGCGTTTTCTGTGGCGGGCTTTTCGGTGCCGGTGTTTGTGATTGGCTATGTGCTGATCTACCTGTTTGCCATCCGCTGGGAGGTCTTGCCCGTTCAGGGTTACAAAACCTTGTTCGGCCCCAGTGGTGCCGGCCCCTGGGAATGGATGCGCCAACTCATCCTGCCTTGGCTGACGCTGGGCATGATCTACATCGCATTGATTGCGCGTGTGACCCGTGCCAGCGTGTCCGAGGCCTTGACCGAAGACTACATTCGCACCGCCCGCGCCAAAGGCATCGCCGAGTCGGCGGTGCTGATTCGGCATGCCCTTGCCAACGCCGCCGTTCCCATCGTCACCGTGATTGGCATTGGCGTAGCCTTGCTGATCGGTGGCGTGGTGGTCACCGAGACCGTGTACGCCATTCCCGGCCTCGGTTCGCTCACGGTCGATGCCGTGCTCAACCGAGACTTTCCGGTCATCCAAGGGCTGGTGCTGTTTTTCTCGCTCAGCTATGTGCTCATCAACTTGCTGGTGGACCTGAGCTACCTGTTCCTCGATCCAAGGATTCGTTACTGATGGCGGCCACAGTCACGCAACGTTTATGGGCCCATGGTTCAGTGCGCTTTGGCGTGCTGGTGCTGGGCTTCATGTGCCTCATTGCGCTGATCGCGCCCTTGTTGGGCACGGTCGATCCGGCCGCCATGGACTCCAACCACATCAACAAAGCGGCTGGCGCGTCGGGCGACTTCGCCCTGCTGGACGGCAGCACCGTGGCCCACACCTTCTGGTTTGGCACCGACAGCTTTGGACGTGACTTGTACAGCCGCGTGGTGTACGGTGCGCGCGTGTCACTGTGGGTTGGCCTGTCCACGGCGCTCTTGTCTTTGGCGCTCGGCGGCTTGCTGGGTATGATGGCCGGCTACTTTCGCGCGGTTGACACCGTGCTGATGCGCATCATGGACGGCCTCATGGCCATTCCCGCCATTTTGCTGGCCATCGCCCTGGTCGCGGCCCTGGGGGCCAATGTGGGCACGGTGGTGGTGGCCATCGCCATTCCCGAAGTGCCGCGCGTCACCCGCCTGGTGCGCTCGCTGGTACTCACCTTGCGTGAAGAACCCTTTGTGGAGGCGGCCCGCGCCCTGGCCACGCCCACGCCGGTGATCCTGATGCGTCACATTCTGCCCAATGCCATGGCACCCTTGCTGGTGCAAGGCACCTTTGTGGCAGCTTCCGCTGTGTTGACCGAAGCCATTCTGAGCTTCCTGGGCTTGGGTTTGCCGCCCGACATTCCCACCTGGGGCAACATCATGGCCGAAGGGCGGGTGCAGTTCAGCCAATACCCTGGCAACGTCTTGTACCCCGCCATGTTCCTGGTGCCCACGGTGTTGGCCATCAATTTGTTGGGCGACGGCCTGCGCGACGTGCTCGACCCGAAATTTGCGCGGCGAGGCAACTGATGGCGGCGCCCATTCTCTCGGTTCACAATCTTTCGGTGGCCTTGCCTGCGGGGGGCGACCGTGCGCACGCCGTGCACAACATCAGCTTGAACATCGAGCCGGGCCAAACCTTGTGTGTGGTGGGCGAGTCTGGCTCGGGCAAATCGGTGATGGCCACCACGGTCATGGGCTTGCTGGCGCGAGAACTCAAGCCTGTCGCGGGGCAGGTGGTGTTGCAAGGCGAATCCTTGCTCGAGGCTTCCAGCGCGCGTTTGCGCCAACTGCGCGGCCAAGCCATGGGCATGGTGTTCCAAGAGCCCATGACCGCCTTGAACCCGGTGATGACCTGTGGCGACCAGATCGACGAGCTGCTGACGACTCACACCGACTGGCCGGCAGACAAGCGCCGCGCCGAAGTGCGCCAAATGCTCGAACATGTGCGCTTGCCCGACCCCGAGCGCATGATGCGCAGCTACCCGCACCAACTCAGCGGCGGCCAGCGCCAGCGCATCGTCATTGCCATGGCGGTAATTTTGAAGCCCGCCTTGCTGATCTGCGACGAGCCCACCACCGCCCTGGACGTCACCACCCAAAAAGAAATTCTCAAGCTCATTGCGCAACTGCAAAAAGAGCAGGGAAGTGCGGTGCTTTTCATCACCCATGACATGGGCGTGGTCGCCGAAATTGCCGACCAGGTGCTGGTGATGAACCAAGGCGAGGCCGTCGAATCCGGCCCCCGCCTGCAAGTCCTCAAGCACCCCACACAGCCCTACACCCAACAACTCCTGGCCGCCGTGCCCAGCATGACGCCTGCCCTTCGCGGCGAGCGAAGCGCGGCCAATTCAGAGGCTGCAGCGCCTCACTCGCAAGAACGACTCGCCCTTTTAAGCGGTACCGCTGTCAGCAAAACCTATCTTTCTCGCGACTGGATGGGGCGCAGCCATCCCACCCATGCCTTGCTGGCCGCTTCTGTCGCCATCCATG
Source organism: Limnohabitans sp. (assembly GCA_018882835.1). Taxonomy (GTDB): domain Bacteria; phylum Pseudomonadota; class Gammaproteobacteria; order Burkholderiales; family Burkholderiaceae_C; genus Limnohabitans. The sequence goes on along the minus strand of VERE01000065.1, from coordinate 6,970 downwards.
CGGGCGAAACCGTGGGTATCGTGGGCGAGTCAGGCTCCGGCAAGTCCACCTTCGCGCGCTGCCTCATTCGTTTGATCGACCCCACCGGCGGCCAGATTCATTGGGGCGACCACGAGGTGGCCAGCTTGAACGAGCGCGCCTTGCGGCCGCTGCGCAGCCAGGTGCAAGTGGTGTTTCAAGACCCCAACCGCTCGCTCAATCCGCGCCGCACCGTGGGCCAGTCCTTGATCGAAGGCGCCTTGAATTTCGGTATGGGCCTGGCTCAAGCCAAAGCCTTGGCAGAAAAACTCATGACCCAGGTGCGCTTGCCAGTCGAGGCCCTGCGCCGCTACCCCAGCCAATTCAGCGGCGGGCAACGCCAGCGCATTGCCATTGCACGTGCGCTCGCCTGCCAGCCCAAAGTGCTGGTGGCCGACGAAGCCGTCAGTGCGCTCGATGTGTCGGTGCAAGCGCAAATTCTGGTGCTGTTGCGCGAGATCCAGGCCGAGTTTGGCCTGGGCGTGCTTTTCATCACCCACGACCTGCGCGTGGCGGCACAACTGTGCGATCGCGTGATCGTCATGAACCAAGGCAAGATCGTCGAGCAAGGCCCGACGACCGAGCTTTACGCCAACCCCCAAGACCCCTACACCCAACGCCTCTTCGCCTCCGCCCCCCCCGGCCTGGAGGCCCTGTGACCCCCACCCGTCAACGCCAGCGCAGCTTGGCTGTCCCTCTGCCGCAAGCGCTTGCCGCGCCGCTTAGCGGCTGGCAATGACGTTTGCAGTTCAACGAGACCTCTGAATGAAACGTGTCCTGATCGCTGGCTACCAGCATGAAACCAACACCTTTGCCCCCAGCCTGGCCGACTGGACAGCGTTCAACCGTGGCGACTCCTTTCCCGCTTTCACGCGCGGGCAGGCCATGCAAGACAAGCTCACGGGCATTAACATTCCGGTGGGCGGCTTCATCGATGCGGCCAAGGCCGAAGGCTGGCAGCTGATTCCGTCGGCTTGGGCGGGCGCCATCCCCTCTTCTTATGTCACCCGCGATGCCTTCGAGCGCATCAGTGCCGCCATTTTGGAAGACGTGCAGTCTGCCCGTGTTCAAGGCCTGGACGCGGTCTACCTCGACTTGCACGGCGCGGCTGTGGCCGAGCATGCCGACGACTCCGAGGGTGAGTTGATCGGTCGCATTCGTGCGCTTGTCGGCCCCGATGTGCCCATCGTCGCCAGCCTGGACCTGCATGCCAATGTCACGCGCCGCATGCTGCGCGAGGCCGATGCGCTGGTGTCTTACCGAACTTACCCCCACGTCGACATGGCCGCCACCGGCGAGCTCGCCGCGCAACTGTTGCGCCGCCGTTGGCAACTGGGACGCCGGGAAGCGCTGCATGCGCTGCGCGTGCCCTACCTCATTCCGCTCAATGCCCAAAGCACCTGGATGGACCCGGCCCAGGGCATTTACGACAAGCTCAAGCAGCTCGACCGCGAGCACAACGCCATTCTCAGTTTTTGCATGGCCTTTCCCGCTTCCGACATCGAAGAGTGTGGCCCGGTGGTGTGGGGCTATGCCGCCACCGCCGAGCAAGCGCAAGCCGCTGTCAACACGCTGTATGCCCAAGCCAGCGAGCCCACGCAATGGCAACTCGACTTGTTGTCGCCGCAAGAGGCCGCCCAGCGCGCCATGGCCCTGGCCGACACCTCCGATCGGCCCGTGGTCATTGCCGACACCCAAGACAACCCCGGCGCGGGCGGCGACAGCAACACCACCGGCATGCTGCACGCTTTGTTGCAACAAGGCGTTGGCCGCAAGTTTCCCGGGCAGGTCGCCTTGGGCTTGATGTACGACAGCGAGGCCGCTCGCAAGGCCTGCGAGGCCGGCGTTGGCGCTACCCTGGAACTGTCGTTGGGCACCTCGGTGCCGACCTTCACCGGTCAGCACAGTGACCCCCCTGTCACAGGCCGCTTCAAAGTCATGGCCGTCAGCGATGGTGTTTGTACCTTGCCTGGCGTGATGATGCGAGGCCTCACAGTGCGACTGGGCCACAGCGCCTGTCTGGAGATCGACGGTATCCGCGTGGCCGTGGTCAGCGGCAAGAAGCAATTGCTTGACCGCGCCTTGTTGCGCATGGTCGGCATTCAGCCGGAGGCAATGAAAGTCATTGTCGTGAAAAGCTCCAACCACTTCCGTGCCGACTTTCAGCCCATCGCCAGCCAAGTCCTGATCGCCAAAGCCCCAGGCCCCATGGCCGCCGACCCCGGCGACATGCCCTGGAAAAAACTCAGCCCCCAAACCCGTGTCCGCCCCTGACGTTATGACCACCTCACTCACCCATTGCACCGCCGAAGAACTGCTGCGCTTGTACCGAAGTGGCCAGGCCTCTCCGGTCGAAGCCACGCGTGCCGTGTTGAAGCGCATTGAAGAACTCAACCCGCAACTCAATGCCTTTTGCCTGGTGGATGAAGCCGCCGCGCTGGCCAGTGCGCAGCAAAGCGAGGCCCGCTGGCAAGCGCATCGCCAGCACGGAGCGCCTGTGGGCGAACTCGAAGGCGTGCCCACCTCCATCAAGGATTTGATACTCACCAAAGGCTGGCCCACCTTGCGGGGCAGTCGTGGCATCAACCCCGATCAAGCGTGGGATGTCGATGCGCCCGCCACGGCCCGACTGCGCGAAGCCGGTGCGGTGCTGCTTGGCAAAACCACCACGCCCGAGTACGGCTGCAAGGGCGAAACCAACTCTCCGCTGACGGGCATCACGCGCAACCCATGGAACCTTTCGCGCACCCCCGGTGGGTCTTCGGGTGGCGCTGCCGCCGCCGTGGCTGCAGGGCTGGGCCCGCTGGCAGTGGGCACCGACGGTGCTGGCAGCGTTCGCATTCCAGCGGCCTTTTGCGGCAACGTGGGCCTCAAGCCCAGCTTCGGCCGTGTGCCAGCCTACCCTTTGTCACCTTATGGGTCGGTCGCTCACCTGGGCCCGCACACCATGAGCGTGATGGACTCGGCCCTCATGACCAACGTCCTCAAAAAGCCGGATGCGCGTGACTGGACCTCCCTGCCTGACGATGCGAGCGACTACACCGTCGGATTGAACGACGGCGTGCGTGGCCTGCGCATCGCCTACTCGCCCACCTTGGGCTATGCGAAAAACGTGCATCCCGAAATTGCGGCGGCCCTCGACCGCGTGGCACAAACATTCAAGGACCTGGGCGCGCATGTCGAGGCGGTCGACCCCGGCATTGAAGACACCCTGGACATCAGCACGGGCTTGTGGTTCGCCGGCGCCTACCAAGTGTGGCAAGGCCTGACGCCGGCGCAACAAGCCGTGGCCGACCCCGATTTTCGGGCCGAAGTCGAGCAGGGCGCGCACCTCACGCCCGAACAAATTCACCAACTCAACCAACGGCGTGGCTTGTTCGGCTCGCACATGCGCCAGTTCATGTTGCGCTATGACCTCATCCTCACCCCCAGCACCGCGGTACCGGCCTTCGAGGCTTTGCCCGCAGGCCACAGCCGCATGACCCCCGAGACCATGCTGGGCTGGACGCCCTTCAGCTACCCCTTCAATTTGTCGCAGCAACCCGCCATCACCGTGCCCTGCGGTTTGACCCACGATGGCTTGCCCATGGGCATGCAACTCGTCGGCCCGATGTTCGGCGATGCCCTGGTCTTGCGCGCTGCCCGGGCTTACGAAGCGACCCGGCCGGGTATCGCCAGGCCCTCAATCATCCCTGGGGTGCGCTGAGGCGTCAGATCACGGCTTGCAGCCCTTTGCGCTCTAAAAGATTCAACAGCTTGAGTGATGGTCCACTGGGCCTTTTGTCGCCCAATTCCCATTTTTGAATCGTCGAGACGCTGGTGTTCAAAATGGCCGCAAAGACGGCTTGGCTGACACGTTCGCGCTCTCGCAGTTGGTTGATTTGATGCGGCGCAATGGCTTTCACTTCCAAATTGCACAGCAGGTCAAATTCACCCATGCGACGTTTGCTGATCAGGCCGGTGCTGTGCAGGCCTTTGGCTGTTTCGTGAATCTCACGCAGAATCCTGCTTTTGCGGTTTGTCGTCATTCTTCTGGCCTCTTCAGATCAATCAACTGACGCTCGCGAACAGCCATGGCGATTTGCGTGGCGTTGCGCACTTAAATTGTTGCACTAAGTGCAATGCTTTTCAAGCCCGACTGTGATTGCCGGCGTGGGTGTTTGGTCAAGAAGCGCCAATGATGGGCGTCAAGGGGGCCTGGCAACCCCTAAGCAGTAACCCCATCACTCCCATCAACGCGATGACGGGATTAGCGCGTTGATGCGATTTCCAACAGCCCGTCGAAAATCAGCGTGTCCACCAGTTCTACCGGGGTGGACATGCTGGGCAGCATTTTCCAGCCGGCGCCACCTGTCATGTAGCAGAGGGGCTCGGCTTGGCAATGGCTGCGCACATGTTGCATCATGCGCTCGACGGCGCCGGCAATGGCGTAGGTGCCGCCGCTGGTCAGGGCATCGCTGGTGTTGGTGGGGAAGGGGCGCACCTCGCCCGTGGGCACACGCAAGCCTGCGGTGCCCGATTCCAGGGCGCGCAGCATGATGCCGTGACCCGGCAGAATCAAGCCACCCAAAAAATGACCATCCGCGCTGATGGCTTCCACCGTCACGGCGGTGCCCACCATCACGACCACCATGGGGCGGGGTGGTTGCTGCCGGGTTTGCGCGTGCATGCGCGCGTGGGCACCAATCATGGCCACCCAGCGGTCTGCGCCCAGACGAGTGGGGTGGTCGTAACCGTTGGTCACCCCAGCTTCCTGCAAACTGGGCACCACCCAGCGCACCCCCACATCCCACAACTCCATTTGCTCTTCCACCCGGCGACGAATGGCTTCACCCGCCACGATGCAACCGATCATTTTGTTGGGTGCGGGCAAGTCTTTCCACTCCTCTTCGGCCAGACGGTCGATGTTTTCCAGAAACACGGCGCCGTGGTTCAGCAGTTGGGCGCCCGGCCGCGGCGCCTCATACAGGGCCCATTTGAGGCGGGTATTGCCAACGTCGAGTGCGAGGAAGGTCATGGTCAGGACAAAAAGCGAGTCTCCCATTATCATCAATCTCATGTTTCCACAGATTCGCATTTCCACGCATGCCACGCCGCATGCACGTGGCGTGGCTTTGGGCCAGGCCAGTCGGGCCCAGGTTGGGCACAGTGTCGCCACCTATGCCCGTCAATTTGCGGCATGCGGCATCGACTGGGCGCAAGCCTCTCGCCTGGCGCAACGCTATCTGCCCGTCATTGAAGCCCTTGACGCCGGCTTGTTGGATGAAATGCGTGGCTTGGCCGAAGGCAGCCAGGTTCGCTTTGAAGACATCCTCACCCTGAACTGCCGCTCCGAAATTTTGCCGCCCAACTATTTCAGCGGTGAGCCCACGGCGGCCGAAGCCGCCCTCAAGGCCAACCGCGCTGCGGGCATTCCCGATTGGGCAGACGATGTGTACGCCACGCCGCAGTTGCCCAGCGACCTCTCCGAATGCACCGCGATGTGCGTCAACGGCGAGGCCAGTGCCGATGGGCAAACCTGGTTTGCCCAAAACTGGGATTGGATTGGACGACAGCGCGCTGCCTTGGTCATTGTTGAATCAGTGGACGCCAACGGGACCGCTTTCACCACACTCACCGAAGGCGGCATGCTCGCCAAAATTGGCATGAACCAGCACGGCTTCGCCATCGGGCTGAACATCTTGCGCTCGCTGCGTGACGGCGCCGAGCCTGGTGTGCCTGTGCACATCCTGCTGCGCCATTTGCTCAGCCTGACCGGCATGGCCGCCGCACGCGAGCGACTGAGCTTCATTCAACGCCAACTCGGGTTTGGAGCGGCTTCCAATATTCCTTGCGCTGACGCCCAGGGCGAAGTGGGGTGTTTTGAAGTGGCGCCCGCCGGCTGGGCCGAGCAGCGCCCGCACGAGGGCGTGGTGGTTCACACCAACCACTTTCTGTGTGAGTCCTTGCTGACACAGCAAGCCATGATGAGCAACTTCTTGTCCAGCGAGCCGCGCCTGGCAACCGCCGCACAGCACGCGGCCAAGAAGCCCTTGGGGCTCGAATCTTTGCAAGCGTTTTTGCGTGACGAGTCGGGTGAATTTTTGGCTGTATGCCGTCGGCCCAACCCCGCATTACCGCCCGAAGCGCGGGTGGAAAGTGTGGCCGGCATCATCATGCACCCCCACACGCGCCGCTTCTGGATTGCGCCCGACGTGCCCTCGAAAGTGGATTTTCAGTTGGTCTGAAACCACTTCTCCACCATCTTCACCCACAAGCTGCCCCCCAGGGGAATCAGTTCGTCGTTGAAGTCGTAGCTCGGGTTGTGCAAGGTGCAGGGCCCACCGCCATGGCCCATTTCGCGGTGCTCGCCATCGCCGTTGGCAATGAAGCCGTAAGCGCCTGGAATTTCTTGCAGCATGAACGAGAAGTCTTCTGCGCCCATGGTGGGCTCTTGGTCGATCACGTTGTCTGCGCCAACCATCTCACCCATGACCTCGCGCATGAAGGCGGCCTCTTTCACATGGTTGATGGTGGGCGGGTAGTTGCGAACAAACTCGAACTCGCACCGCGCCTCATTCGCCGCACAAATGTGCTCGGCCACCTCTTTCATGCGCCGCTCAATCAGGTCCAGCACCTCCAGCGTGAAGGTGCGCACCGTGCCCTGCATTTCGCAAGCGTCGGGTATCACATTGGTGGCATGGCCTGCATGGAACATGGTTACCGAAATCACGCCCGCATCGACCGGTTTTTTGTTGCGCGTGATGATGTTCTGAAACGCCTGCACCATTTGCGAAGCCACCACGATCGGGTCGACCCCGTTGTGGGGCAAAGCGGCATGGCTGCCTTTACCATGCACAGTAATTTTGAACTCGTTGCTCGAGGCCATCACGGGCCCCGGGCTCACCGCAAAAGTACCCACTTTGGCGCCTGGCCAGTTGTGCATGCCGAACACGGCTTGCATCGGAAACTT
>VERE01000064.1 GCA_018882835.1 Limnohabitans sp. | reverse complement strand
TCCCACTCAATAGTCGCTGGCGGCTTGCTACTGACGTCATAGGTCACGCGGTTAATGCCGCGCACTTCGTTAATGATGCGTCCGGACACTTTCTTCAGCAACGCGTAGGGCAACTCGGCCCAGTCGGCGGTCATGAAATCGCTGGTCTGCACTGCACGCAGGGCCACTACATAATCGTAGGTCCGGCCATCGCCCATGACTCCCACGCTCTTCACCGGCAAGAACACCGTGAAGGCCTGACTGGTCAGGTCATACCAAGACTTGCCGGTGGTCTCGTCCTTGAAATTGCGCAACTCTTCGATGAAGATGGCATCGGCACGGCGCAGCAAATCGGCATACTCTTTTTTTACTTCGCCAAGGATGCGTACGCCCAAGCCCGGGCCGGGGAAAGGATGGCGGTACACCATTTCGGCGGGCAAACCCAGGGCCACCCCCAGCTCGCGCACCTCGTCCTTGAACAGGTCGCGCAGAGGCTCCAACAATTTCAAGCCAAGCTGTTCGGGCAAACCGCCCACATTGTGGTGGCTCTTGATGGTGACTGCTTTCTTGCTCTTGGCGCCACCGCTTTCGATGACGTCGGGGTAAATCGTGCCTTGCGCAAGGAAACTGGCGCCTTTGTGGCCGCCGGTGCCAGCCTTGAGTTTGGCCGCTTCGGCCTTGAACACGTCCACGAACAGGCCGCCAATGATTTTGCGTTTGGCCTCTGGCTCACTGACGCCTGCAAGCTTGCCCAGGAACAGGTCGCTGGCGTCCACGCGAATGACTTTCGCGTGGAGCTTGCCGGCAAACATGTCCATGACCATGTCGCCTTCATTCAAGCGCAACAGGCCGTGATCGACGAAAACGCAGGTGAGTTGATCGCCAATGGCACGGTGAATCAAGGCTGCCGCCACCGAGGAGTCGACACCGCCGGACAAACCCAAAATAACTTCTTCATCGCCAACTTGCGCACGAATCGAGGCCACCGCTTCGGCGATGTGGTCACGCATGATCCAGTCAGGACGGGCACCACAAATTCCGAGGACAAAACGCTCCAGCATGGCTTTGCCCTGCACGGTGTGGGTCACTTCCGGGTGAAATTGCACCGCATAGAAACCCAGTGCCTCATTGGCCATGCCGGCAATGGGGCAGCTGGGCGTGCTGGCCATGGTTTTGAAGCCCGGGGGCAGCTCGGTGACTTTGTCACCATGGCTCATCCAGACCTTGAGCATGCCGTGCCCCTCAGGGGTGGTGAAATCGGCAATGTCCTTGAGCAAGGCAGTGTGGCCATGCGCACGGACCTCGGCATACCCAAATTCGCGCTGATGACCGCTTTCCACCTTGCCGCCCAACTGCTGGGCCATGGTCTGCATGCCATAGCAAATGCCAAGGACCGGAATGCCCAAATCGAACACCGCTTGAGGCGCCCGGTCGGTGGTTTCTTCGTAAACACTGGCGTGGCTGCCCGAGAGGATCACCCCCTTGAGCTGACCGTCGGCAGCAAAGGAACGCACCCAGTCGTCCGACACGTCGCAGGGGTGAACTTCACAGTACACATGAGCCTCGCGCACGCGACGCGCGATCAGCTGGGTAACCTGGGAACCGAAATCAAGGATGAGTATTTTCTGGTGCTGCATAAAAGAAAAAGGGCCAGAGAATGCCCTGGCCCCTATTGTCGCAAAAAGCGAGCGGGTTTTAGAAAATCATTCTGCCCTGTAATTTGGCGCTTCTTTGGTGATTTGAACATCGTGCACATGGCTTTCGCGAATGCCAGCCGCCGTGATCTGGACAAACTCGGCACGCGATTTCATGTCCTCGATGCTGGCGCAACCGCAGTAGCCCATGCTGGCGCGCACGCCGCCCGCCATCTGATAAACGATCGACACCATGGAGCCCTTGTAGGGGACCCGTCCCTCAATGCCCTCGGGCACAAGCTTGTCAGCATTGGGATTCCCCGTGCTGGACTCTTGGAAATATCGGTCTGCACTGCCTTGCTGCATGGCGCCAATGCTGCCCATGCCACGGTAACTCTTGTAGCTGCGGCCCTGGAAAAGTATGACTTCACCGGGGGCTTCCTCGGTTCCCGCGAACATGCCGCCCATCATCACTGTGGAGGCACCGGCAGCTATGGCTTTGGCAATGTCGCCGCTGTAGCGAATTCCGCCATCGGCAATCAAGGGGATGCCGCTGCCGCGCAAGGCGGTGGCAACGTTGTCGATGGCGGTGATCTGGGGCACGCCCACGCCCGCCACGATACGGGTGGTGCAGATCGACCCGGGGCCAATGCCCACTTTGACCGCATCGGCTCCAGCTTCTGCCAATGCCAAGGCTGCGGCGCCAGTGGCGATGTTGCCACCGATCACATCCACCTGAGGAAAGTTTTGCTTGACCCAACGCACCCGCTCAATCACGCCCTTGCTGTGGCCATGGGCGGTGTCGACCACGATGGCGTCGACCCCTGCCCGAACCAAGGCATCCACGCGCTCCTCAGTACCCTCACCCACGCCAACCGCCGCGCCCACGCGCAGTCGGCCGGAGCTGTCGCGCGCGGCCAGCGGGAAACTGGTTTGCTTGGTGATGTCCTTGACGGTGATCAGGCCCTTGAGCACAAAGTCATCGTTGATGACCAGCAAGCGCTCCAGCTTGTGTTTGTTCAGCAAGGCTTTGGCTTGCTCGGGGGTGGTGCCCTCCGGCACGGTGACCAAGCGCTCGCGTGGCGTCATGATCTCGGTCACGGGGACGTCGTAGCGGGTTTCGAAGCGCAAATCACGTCCGGTCACAATGCCGACCACTTTGCCGCCTTCACAGACGGGAAAGCCCGACACGCCCAATTGTTCGGACAGTGCCATGACCTGGCGGACGGTGTGTTGCGGCGTGATGACCACTGGGTCGCGCAGCACACCACTTTCGTAGCGCTTCACTTTGGCCACTTCTGCAGCTTGCTGCTGGGCCGTCAAATTTTTGTGAACGATGCCGATGCCGCCCTCTTGGGCGATGGCAATGGCCAGCCGCGCTTCTGTGACCGTGTCCATGGCGGCAGACACCAGTGGCAAGTTCAGGGGTATGTTGCGGGAGAATTGGGTCGCGAGCGAGGTGTCCTTGGGCAGGACTTGGGAGAAGGCGGGCACCAGCAACACATCGTCGAAGGTGAGCGCATTGCCAAGAAGGCGCATGTGAAAGCTCCAAAGAAAATGATTCTAGCCAGCGTAAAGACAGTGGTTGTATACAAATCTGTCAACGCAGTCTTTGCGAGCAAGGCGCGGCGATCTTGTGTCGCAGGCAGATAACGGCGGCCGTTTGGGCCTGGCACGGGCTTCAGTAGCCGGCTTTGGCGCCAGGGCGGCGTTTGGTGAACAAGCCGGCGGTTTTGGCGCCCTGCTTTTTGAAGCGCTCGCGGCGGGCGACTTTGGGGTCAACGGTCAAGGGTCGCAGGAATTCGAGGCGATCTCGATCTTGCAGCACATGATTCAGTGGCACTTTACGCCCCCAGACAGCCACCTCCAGTTGCGGCAGGCTGTTGGCAAATTCGGGCCGACTCTCAAGCCACCCACTCAACACCAGGGCCTCTCGCACCGTGGTACCTGCAGGCACAGAAAATTGCAATTCTGTGACTTGCCTGGGCCCTGGCGAATCCATCAACACAATCTGAATCATGCCTTGTAAACCTGCTCGGCGCGCTTGACAAAGGCATCCACCAGGGTCGCAGCGATGCGGTCAAACACCGGCCCGACCAAAGCGCCCAACACGCTGTCAAAACTGTAATTCAGAGTCAGTTCGATGCGGCAGGCGCGCTGGTCGCCCAAGGGGACAAATTTCCAGACGCCTTCCAGATGCTTGAAGGGGCCGTTGACCAGGGCCAGGTTCACTTGCCGGCCTTCCACATGGGTATTGCGCGTGGTGAAGCTCTTGTGCAGGCCACTGAAGGCCATGCCAATTTCAGCAGTCATGCCATCGTCCCGTTGCTCCACCACGCCAGCCTTGTCACACCAAGGCAAGAACTCGGGATAACGGGCCACATCGGTCACCAACGCAAACATTTCTTCTGCGCTGAACCAAATGAGGACGGACTTGTGAACAGTTTTCATAGAATGGGCGCTTCGCCATGTGGCGACTTCCGGGATTGTAAAGACCCTGGGTGACCCCAACTGTTGCTTCATGTCCAAAAAACCAGACACCTCTTCTCGTATTGCCGACAACAAAAAGGCCGCCTTCAATTATTTTTTTGAGGAGCGACATGAGGCTGGCATGGTGCTTCAGGGCTGGGAGGTCAAGGCTGTGCGGGAGGGCAAGGTACAGCTTACGGATGGCTATGTGGTGATCCGCGATGGCGAGCTTTTTCTGATCGGCTGTCAAATCAACCCGCTCAAAACAGCCTCCACCCATGTGAACCCCGATGCAGTTCGCACCAAAAAACTTCTGTTGCACAAAGACGAGATTCGCCGCTTGATCGGCAAGGTAGAGCAAAAAGGCTATACCCTGGTACCCATCAACATGCACTGGAAAAACGGCAAGATCAAATGCGAGATTGCGCTGGCCAAAGGCAAGGCTGAGCATGACAAGCGCGACACCATCAAAGACCGCGAGGGCAAGCGTGAAGTCGAACGCGCCCTCAAGGGACGCAATCGCTGAGCCCTGAGTTCAGGTCAAGTGCTGCAGCGGGTGCCCTTCAACCGGCCAAGGGCTGACGAAAAACGGTGCCACCATCTCCGCCGTGATGTCTTCGATGCGCGCAGGCTGCCAACGCGGTTGGTGGTCTTTGTCCACGGCCAGAGCGCGAATGCCCTCCACCGTCTCGCTGCTGGCGCCTGAGCGATGCAAGTGTTTGGTGTGAAAGCAATGGCGCACCAGGTCGCGCTCCATGCGCAAATCGTTCGACAGCGACAGCCCACGACCGCGACGCAATTGTTCCAGCACTACATGCAGCATCAGAGGGGAGCGTTGACGCAAGGTTGCCAGTGTCTGGGCCGACCAGCCCTCGCCTGCCCTGGCCAATGCTTCCACCATGGCGGGCACTGTCGGAAGGCCAAAGACTGCATCCAGAGAGGCATCGCGCCAGACAGGCTTCACAGCTTCAGCCGCCCGACTCGCGGCCAGGGTACGCTGACGGATGTCAGAAATTTTTTCAGCGGCCCTGCGGCCATCTGCGGCGCTGAGCAAAGCCCAAAGTTCGGGCAAGGATTCGCTGGTGGCCAGAGCGTCAGCCAGGCCGACAGCAATGGCGTCACCGCCATGAATCACCTGCCCCGTCAGGGCCAGGTACTCGCCGACATGCCCTGGACAGCGTGATAAAAAATAACCGCCCCCCACATCGGGAAACAAGCCGATGAGGGTCTCTGGCATGGCCATCTTGGTTCGCTCGGTCACGATGCGCAGGGAGGCACCTTGTGAAATCCCCATGCCACCTCCCATGACGATGCCATCCATGAAGGCCACATAGGGCTTGGGGTAGTGATGGATCAAATGGTTAAGGGTGTATTCCTCGGTGAAAAAATCTTCCAGTTGCGGATCACCCGCCAAGGCAGCCTGGTGAAAAAAGCGTATGTCACCGCCTGCACAAAAGGCGCCAAACACACCTGACTTGTTGGAACCCCGAACCGCTACAGCTTCGATGCTGTCGTCATCACGCCACTTTCGCAACAGTGCGCTGAGGTCGCGTACCATGGCCAGGGACAGGGCATTCAAGGCTTCGGGGCGGTTCAAGGTGATAAGACCGACTGAACCCACAACCTCATGCAAGACATGACTCACGCCATACTCCTTATTTTTTTAACTTCTTTGTCGCCAGCCCAGCCACTCATTGCCCACCAAGGCCAGCAACACCAAACAGCCCCCCGTGAGCACGTTGGGGCCGGGCACCTCGCCAGCGCCAATCCAGGCGAGTGTGATGCCAAAAATAACCTCGAGCAATGCCAGAAGCGACACCTCCGGCGCTTTCAAAACCTGGGCACACAACACCGACAAGGCGCAAGGGATGGCCAGCTGAATCAAGCCCAGCATGGCGAGCCAGGAGATGTCAACACCCGAAGCCTGAAACGGCCAGGACAAGGGCAAGGTCAGCAAGGTTGACAGCACCGCCCCCACCATCACAGCGGGTACGAGGTCGATGTCATGGCCTTGCGCATGAGAGCGTTGCACCACGGTCCAGTTGATGGCACCGGCGATGGGCACTCCCAAAGCCACAAAAGAGCCGAGCAAAACGCCGCCACCGATTTGATCGGCAAACATCCAGGTGATGCCCAAACCCGCAATAACAATCGCTCCCCAGGTGCGCCACGGAATGGGATGCCCCAAGGTGACGCGCGCCACCAAAGCCGTCAGCAAAGGTCCCACGGCCAAAGTGATCAGCACATTGGCCACGGTGGTCAAGGTCAAGGCCACCATGAAGGCGGTGAACATGGTGGCCCAGCACAGGCCGGAAATCCAGAGGATCGGACCTGCGGAGCGCATTTTTTGGAAGACACCGCGACCTTGCAACAAAGGCAAGATCACCAGCAAGGCCACCACGGTGAACAGGCTGCGCCAGAAAGTCACTTCAAAGCTACGGGCCGATTCAAGCTGGCGCGTCACGACGCCAGCAATCGACCACATGGCCGCATTGGCCACCATCAGTCCTACGGCTTGGGTATGGGTCAACCGCATGCCAGTGCCTCCGCCAAGAATCAGCCTTCTCGCCCAGCACGCTTGCGCTCATGTTCCTTCAGGTGGCGCTTGCGCAAACGGATGCTCTTGGGGGTGATTTCCACCAGCTCGTCGTCTTCGATGAATTCCACGGCGTATTCCAGCGTCAATTCGATGGGCGGGGTGATCTTGATGGCGTCTTCCTTGCCGCTGACGCGAAAGTTCGTCAGCTGCTTTTGCCGCACGGCGTTGACCACCAGATCGTTGTCACGGCTGTGGATGCCCACAATCATGCCTTCGTACACCGGGTCGCCGGGCTTGACAAACATGCGGCCACGGTCGTCCAGCTTGCCCAAGGCGTAGGTGACGATTTCGCCGTCATCCATGCTGATCAGCACGCCGTTCTTGCGGCTGGCGATCTCGCCACGGTAGCCTTCGTAGCCATCAAAAATATTGCTGGCCAAGCCAGTGCCGCGGGTCAGGTTGAGAAACTCGTTTTGAAAGCCGATCAGGCCACGCGCAGGAATCCGGTACTCGAGTCGCACTCGGCCGCGTCCATCGGGTTCCATGTTGGCCAATTCGCCTTTGCGCTCGCCCAGAGCTTGCATGACACCCCCCTGGTGACCTTCCTCGACGTCCACCGTCAACAATTCAATTGGCTCGTGGCGCTCGCCATTGACCTCTTTGAACACCACACGCGGCTTGGAGACGGCTAACTCGTAGCCTTCACGGCGCATGTTTTCCAGCAAAATGGTCAGGTGCAATTCGCCCCGGCCGGAAACTTCGTAAATGCCATCCTCGTCGGTGTCACGCACGCGCAAGGCCACGTTGGCTTGCAATTCCTTGGTCAGGCGATCGCGCAATTGACGGCTGGTGACAAACTTGCCCTCACGCCCTGCCAGCGGCGAGGTGTTGACACAAAAATTCATGGTCAAGGTGGGCTCATCCACGCGCAGCATCGGCAGCGGTGCAGGGTTCAGCGGATCGGTGATCGTCACGCCAATGCCAATCTCCTCGATACCGTTGACCAGCACAATGTCACCCGGGCGGGCTTCGGTGGCTTGGACACGCTCCAGGCCCTCAAACTTCAGCACCTGGTTGATGCGGCCTTTGAAGGACTTGCCATCCGGCCCTTCCATCACCAACACATCGGTGGCAGGCTTCAAAGTACCTGCATTGACACGACCCACGCCGATGCGGCCCACAAAGGTGGAATAGTCGAGGGAGCTGATTTGCAACTGCAACGGCGCAGCGGCGTCGCCTTGGTGTGCCGGCACGTGCTTGAGCACGGTGTCAAACAAGGGCGCCAGATCTTTGCCCCACTGTTCGCCCGCTTCGCCCTCGGTCAGTGAAGCCCAGCCGTTCAGGCCCGATGCATAAACCACGGGAAAATCCAGCTGCTCTTCGGTGGCACCGAGCTTGTCAAACAGATCGAAAGCGGCATTGATGACATAGTCTGGTCGTGAGCCAGGGCGGTCCACCTTGTTGACCACCACGATCGGCTTGAGACCCAGCGCCAAAGCCTTTTTCGTCACGAAACGGGTTTGTGGCATCGGGCCTTCAACGGCGTCAATCAAGAGCACCACACCGTCCACCATGGACAAGGCGCGTTCGACTTCACCGCCGAAATCTGCGTGACCCGGGGTGTCCACAATATTGATGTGGGTGCCGTTCCAGCTGACCGCACAGTTCTTGGCCAGGATGGTGATGCCACGCTCTTTTTCGAGGTCATTGTTGTCCATCACGCGTTCGGCAACTTTCTCGTTTTCACGGAAGGTGCCGCTTTGGCGCAGCAGTTGGTCGACCAGGGTGGTTTTCCCGTGGTCAACGTGGGCAATGATGGCGATGTTACGGATCTGTTGGCTCATGCAAGGCTCTCTAGAATGGAATGGATTTCAGGGGGACTGAGCAAGCGCTCAGGTATGAGTTCACCGGCTTTGATGTGGGCTGTGCCCAGCAAAGCCTTGGGTTGGGTTCCGAATACTGCGACATGCTCGGCGTCAGGCCAGTGGCCTCGGCGACGCACACCACTGAGAAATCGTCCGGCATCTTCCGGCAGCAATTGCACCGGCGTGTGGGTGGGCAGCAAACATTCCACGGGGCGAAGCTGGCGAGCGCGTTCGGCCTCGGGCATTTGCTCCAAGTCTTCCAGACGAACGCAATCGGCCTCGACAAAGGGCCCGGTGACCACCCGGCGCAAGGCTACCAAATGGGCACCACAGCCCAGGGCTTGGCCGATGTCCTCGCCCAGGGTTCGGATGTAGGTGCCTTTGCTGCAATGCGCTCGAATCTTCAGCCAGCGCTGTCCCTCAGGTGCTGCCACCTCCTCTAATGCCAGTGCGTGAATACTGACATGGCGAGGCGCACGCTCGACGGTTTCACCGGCACGCGCATATTCGTACAAGGCCTTGCCATCCTTTTTGAGGGCGCTGTGCATGGGCGGAATCTGTGTGATGGGACCGGTGAAGGCCTGACAGACTCGCACAATGTCTTCTGGCGTGACCTGCACGGGAGACTCGCTCAAAACCTCACCCTCGGCATCGCCGGTGGTGGTGGTCACGCCCAGGCGGGCCACGGCTTCATAGGTCTTGTCGGCATCAAGGTGCAGCTGGCTGAATTTGGTGGCGGCTCCGAAACACAGGGGCAGAACGCCTGTGGCCAATGGGTCGAGGGTTCCGGTGTGCCCAGCCTTTTCTGCGCGCAGCAACCACTTGGCTTTTTGCAACGCCTGGTTGCTCGATAACCCCAGCGGTTTGTCAAGCAGCAGCACGCCGTGCACGGGACGCCGGGCAATGCGAACGCGAGAAGGGGTTGTTGTAGCTTGGGACATGGGCAGGCTGCCGGGGCAGCCTCCAAGCATGGTTGGAACCTGACCCCAGTGTTTCAGTCTTCTTTGGCACGCGAGGACACGGCCTTGGCAATCAAGGCGTTCATGTCCGAGGCACGCTCTGGCGTGCGGTCGTACACAAAATGCAGTGTCGGAACAGTGTGAATGTGCAAGCGCTTGAACAAGCCGTTGCGCAAAAAGCCTGCTGCCTGGTTCAGGCCTTCAGCGGCCAGGGCCGGGTCACCGGTCAGCACACTGAAAAAAACCTTGGCATGGGCGTAATCGGGCGTGACCTCGACCCCCTGCAGTGTGACCATGCCCACGCGCGGGTCTTTCAACTCGCGCGCGATCAACTCGGCCAGATCGCGCTGGATCTGGTCGGCCACTTTGAAACTGCGGTTGGGGGCAGCGGTCTTACGCATCCATTAAAGTGAGCGAGCCACTTCCTTGATCTCGAAGAACTCCAACTGATCGCCTTCAACGATGTCGTTGTAGCCCTTGATGTTCAAACCACACTCGAAACCTTCCTTGACTTCCTTGGCATCGTCCTTGAAGCGCTTGAGGCTGTCGAGCTCGCCTGAGAAGATGACAACGTTGTCGCGCAGCAGGCGCAAACGTGCCGAGCGGCGCACCACCCCGGAGGTGACCATACAGCCTGCGATCGAGCCGATCTTGCTGACACGGAACACTTGGCGAATTTCGGCAGTGCCGATGACTTCTTCTTTTTTGTCCGGTGTCAGCATGCCCGACATGGCCGCCTTCAGCTCGTCAACTGCGTCATAAATGATGTTGTAGTAACGAATCTCGACGCCATTGCCTTCGGCCAGCTTGCGCGCACCGGCGTCGGCACGGGTGTTGAAGCCAATGATGACCGCCTTGGAGGCAATCGCCAGGTTGATGTCGCTTTCGCTGATGCCACCCACGGCGGCATACACCAATTGCACTTTGACTTCGTCGGTCGACAACTTGAGCAAGGAGGCCGACAAGGCTTCTTGCGAGCCCTGCACATCCGCTTTCACAATGATGGGCAACAGCTTGACTTCGCCGGAAGCCATGTCGGAGAACATGTTCTCCAGCTTGGATGCTTGTTGCTTGGCCAGCTTGGTGTTGCGGAATTTACCCGCACGGTAGGTGGCGATTTCACGGGCGCGACGCTCGTCGGCCAGTACCATGAACTCATCGCCAGCTTGCGGCACTTCGGTCAAGCCTTGGATTTCCACGGGAATGGAGGGGCCCGCCGATTTGATGGGCTTGCCGTTTTCATCCAGCATGGCGCGCACGCGGCCATAGGTCTGCCCTGCCAGCACCACATCACCTGTCTTCAAGGTACCCGATTGCACCAGAATCGTGGCCACGGGGCCGCGGCCTTTGTCCAGCTTGGCTTCAATGACCAGGCCCTTGGCCATGGCATCCACCGGCGCTGTCAATTCCAGCACTTCGGCCTGCAACAGGACTTGCTCCAGCAGTTCGTCCACGCCTTGACCAGTCTTGGCAGACACAGGCACGAACGGTGAGTCGCCGCCGAATTCCTCGGGCACGACTTCTTCCGCCACCAGTTCGCTTTTGACGCGCTCGGGATTGGCATCGGGCTTGTCGATCTTGTTCATGGCCACCACAATGGGCACGCCCGCCGCTTTCGCGTGCTTGATGGCTTCCTTGGTTTGCGGCATCACGCCATCGTCTGCCGCCACCACCAAGATCACGATGTCGGTGGCTTGTGCGCCGCGGGCGCGCATGGCGGTGAAAGCCTCGTGGCCTGGGGTGTCCAGGAAAGACACCATGCCGCGCGGCGTTTCAACGTGGTAGGCCCCGATGTGCTGAGTGATGCCACCCGCCTCACCGGCGGCCACTTTGGCGCGGCGGATGTAGTCGAGCAAAGAGGTCTTGCCATGGTCCACGTGGCCCATGACTGTGACCACCGGCGCGCGGGCCACCGATTCGGCGGTGTGCGCCGAAGCTTCCTCTTCGGTGAAAGCCTCTGGATCGTCCAGTGCCGCCACAATGGCTTTGTGACCCATTTCTTCCACCACAATCATGGCGGTGTCTTGGTCCAATGGCTGGTTGATGGTCACCATCTGGCCGAGCTTCATGAGGTGCTTGATGACCTCCGACGCCTTGACAGCCATTTTGTGCGCCAGTTCGGCCACGGTAATGGTCTCGGGCACGTGCACTTCGATGACGCGGTTCTCGACCGGTTGCACGGGTTGGGCCACCTCTTCGCGGTCACGCTCACGGCGCCCTTTGGGGCCGCCACGCCAGCTGTTTCGGCCAACGCCAGCACTGGTATCGCCGCGCGTTTTGATTTCTTTTTTCTTGGCCTGGTCATCTGCCCAGCTTGAAGACAGCTTGGCGCTCTTGACTTCCTTGCCGTCTTTACCGGTTGTGGTGGTGCTTGCGGGGCGAGCAGCGCCTGCAGCTGTTCCGGCGGGGGTTGCCGGTTTGTGCAATGTCCCTTTGATGGGTTTGGCGTCTGCAGGCTTTGCAGGCTCTTCGGGTTTCTTGGCCACCAACACGCGCTTGGGCGCATTCATCATGGCGCGAATGGCCTCTGCCTCCGCCAAGGCCTTGCGGCGACGGTCTTCCAGTTCTTTGGCACGCACAGCGTCTTCTTCGGCCGAGGCTTTGGCGGCTGCGGCTTTGCGCTCTTGTTCGGCGATGGCAGCTGCAACGGCTGTGTCCACTGCGGATTGTGCCGGGGTATCAGACGCTGCAGCTTTTGCGTTGTCGGTGTGCGAATCGGCGGTTTTTTCTGAAGGAGCTGCTTCAGCAGAAACTTTGGCACGTGCGGCCTCAGCGGCGGCTTGCTCTGCGCGGACCTGGGCTTCGGCCTGCTCACGCTCTTCTTGCTCTTGGCGCAAGCGACGCTTTTCTGCGAGCTCTTCTTCTTGGCGGCGAATCAGCTCGGCCTGGCGGCGGGCTTCTTCTTCGCGGCGTGCCAGCTCTGCATCGTCAATCAAGGGAGCTGCCGGCGCAGAGGCCACAGGCTCTGGCCTGGTGGCTTCGACCTCGGGCTCATCGCGTTGAATGAAGGTGCGTTTTTTGCGCACTTCCACCTGAATGGTGCGCGCTTTGCCGGTGGCGTCGGCCTGCTTGATCTCACTGGTGGATTTCTTCACGAGCGTGATCTTTTTACGCTCGGGTGTGCCTGTACCGTGACTGGCTTGCAGGTAGCCCAGCAGCTTTTGCTTGTCGGCGTCGGTCAAAACGTCGGCGGCATCGGCTTTGGGAACCCCGGCCGAGCGCAATTGCTCCAGCAGGGTGTCAGTGGATTTCTTGAGTTCGTTGGCGAACTCGGCAACAGTCGTACGCGTCATCTGTGGTGTTCCTCTCCATGACCATCACGCTTGACCCGCGAACCAGTGCTCGCGTGCCTTGATGATCAGGGCCTTGGCCTCGTCTTCAGGTTGTCCGGTGATTTCCACCAGTTCATCGATGGCCAGATCAGCCAGGTCATCGCGTGTGTGCACGCCGCTTTCGGCGAGCTTGGCAATCAGAGCAGGCGTCAGGCCCTCGAGGTCACGCAGGTTTTGCGAGACTTCTTCGACGCTCTCTTCGCGGGCGATTTCCATCGTCAGCAAGGCATCTTTGGCGCGGGCACGGAGTTCATTCACGGTGTCTTCGTCAAAGCTGTCAATTTCCAGCATTTCCTGGATGGGCACGTAGGCCACTTCTTCCAGGCTGGTGAAGCCTTCATCAATCAGGATGTCAGCCACTTCTTGGTCGACGTCGAGTTTTTCCATGAACAGGGCGCGAATGGATTCGGTTTCGTTGGCCTGTTTCTGGGCCGACTCGGCGGCGTCCATGATGTTGATTTTCCAGCCCGTCAAGTCGGAGGCCAGTCGCACGTTTTGACCGCCTCGCCCGATGGCGATGGCCAGGTTTTCTTCGTCCACCACGACATCCATGGCGTGCTTTTCTTCGTCCACCACGATCGAGCTGACGTTGGCGGGCGCCAGCGCACCAATGACGAACTGCGCGGGGTCTTCACTCCACAGCACAATGTCCACGCGCTCGCCAGCCAGTTCGTTGGTCACCGCGTTGACGCGGGTGCCTCGCACGCCCACACAGGTGCCGATGGGGTCCACGCGCTTGTCGTGTGACAACACCGCGATCTTGGCGCGCGAGCCAGCGTCACGGGCGCAAGATTTGATCTCCAGCAGGCCTTGCTCGATCTCGGGCACTTCCTGACGGAACAACTCGATCATGAACTCGGGCGCCGAGCGCGACAAAATGATGGGTGCACCACGCAAGGTCAGATCAACGTCCATGATCATGGCGCGCACGCGGTCGCCGTTGCGCAGGTTTTCCTTGGGGATCATTTCACCGCGGCGCAGACGGCCTTCCACACGGCCGCTCTCGACGATGATGTCGCCCTTGTCCATGCGCTTGACGGTGCCGACAAAAATCTTGTCACCACGCGACATGAAGTCGTTCAGGAGCATTTCGCGCTCAGCGTCGCGAATTTTTTGCAGGATGACTTGCTTGGCGGCCATCGCGCCAATGCGGCCAATGGGCAAGGACTCGATGCCCTCTTCGATGTATTCACCCTCTTCGACGTCGGACACTCGCTCGCGTGCGTCCATCAAAAGCTCTTCGGCATCCGGATTTTGCAAGCCAGCGGAGTCCGGCACAACCAGCCAGCGGCGAAAGGTTTCGTAGTCGCCGGTATCGCGGTTCATGGCGACCCGAATGTCCACTTCGCCTTGGTACAGCTTTTTTGTGGCCTGGGCGAGGGCGAGCTCCACAGCGCCGAACACCACATCGCGTTCAACGTTTTTCTCGCGCGAGATGGCTTCCACCAGCATCAACATTTCGCGGTTCATGATCGACTACTCCTCTTCTCACTTTAAGGACTGACGTCCCTTGAAATCAACAATCGGTGCCAGACGAGCCTCACGCAGCTCGTCCAACGTGAATCCCAGCGCCTGTAAGGGCGGCTGTTCTCTTTTTTTGCTCACCCGCTGGCCAGGCTTGACCTGCGGCTCATCTCGCCAGGTGATCTGCCAGCCCGTGCCCTGCTCGGTGCGCTCCAGCGTGCCGCGGAATTTTTTGCGCAAGCCCGAAACCAAGCCGCCGGCTGCAGCGCCCATGGGCTGCTTCAGGGTCAGGTCGATGATCTGCCCCTGAAAGCGCTCGAAATCTGCTTCATGCCGCAAAGGACGGTCGATGCCGGGAGAAGATACCTCCAGGCGTTTGTATTCAATGCCATCGACTTCCAGCGCGAACTGCAACTGGCGGTTGACCTTTTCACAGTCTTCCACGTTGACCCATTGCTCGGTTTCGCCAGCCACCCAGGGATGGTCGATGGTGATGCGCAGCAATCCGCCGGCGGAGCGCTCTATCTCCACCAGGTCATAGCCCAGTCCTTTGACGGTTTGATCAACGATGTCTTGTAATGCCACGGTGTTTTTGAATGGACCAAAAAAAACGGGCGGTAAATACCCGCCCGTTTGGTCGTGAAGCCAGTATTGTAGCGCGTAAATCCTTGATTCGCAAAGGATTTATCAAAAATTTAGCCAGTGGCAGCCACCAACTGCTGTGTATACGGGTGTGCAGGTTGCGACAAAACCTGCGAAACCGGGCCAGACTCCACAATCTGGCCAGCTTTCATGACGATCACCTGATGCGCCATGGCCTGGATCACGGCAATGTCATGGGTGATCAACAGATAGCTCAGGCCACGCTCGCGTTGCAATCGTTGCAACAAAGTGAGAACTTGTTTCTGAATGGACACATCCAGCGCGCTGGTGGGCTCGTCGAGCACCAGTATGCGGGGCGCCACAATCAGCGCCCGTGCAATGGCGAGGCGTTGTCGTTGTCCGCCGGAAAACTCATGGGGGTAACGGTCCAGCAAGCCTGGGAACTGCTTTTCGTCCAGTCCGACATCGTTCAGCGCCTCCAAGACCCGCGTTTGCCGCTGTTGCAAGGACAAGCCAGGGGCATGCACACGCAAGCCCTCGCCCACCAAGGCTTCCACGGTCATGCGGGGTGACAGCGATGAAAAGGGGTCTTGAAACACCACCTGAACCGCGCGCCGCAAAGCGCGGTCGGAAGCGGTGCTGTGGCCCCATGACTTGCCATCCAGCGTCAGCGTACCGCTGAACGGTTGCAAGCCCAATGCCGCTAGCGCGAGGGTGGACTTGCCAGAGCCTGACTCGCCCACCACACCCACAGTCTGGCCCGCGTGCAAGGCAAAGTCGGCCTGGTTCACGGCCACGAACCGCCCCTGCTTGAACCAGCCGCGCAGACCCGGCAAGGGTTGCGGATAGGCCACAGACACATTGTGCGCTGACAACACAACCGCATCATCTTGTGCTGCCGCGCGCACATCACGCGTTGGCAGGCTGTCCACCAGTCTTTGCGTGTAGGGATGCGTCGGCGCAGCCAATACTTGGGACACGCTCCCACTTTCCACCAGATGACCGTTTTCCATGACGGCCACGCGGTCTGCGAAGCGACGAACCATGGGCAAATCGTGGGTGATCAGCAAGACCGCCATGCCATGTCGCTGTTGCAAGTCGGTCAGCAAGTCGAGTATCTGGCCTCGAAGGGTGACGTCCAGTGCCGTGGTGGGTTCATCGGCAAGCAAAAGTTTGGGGCGGCAAGCCAAGGCCGCTGCAATCATGGCGCGCTGTCGTTGACCGCCTGAAAGCTGATGCGGATAGGCGCTCGCGCGGCGCGCAGGCTCGGGAATACCGGTATCTTCCAGCAACTGAATGGCTTGCGTCCAGGCGGCTTGTCGGGTCAAGCCTTGCTTGAGTTCCAGCACTTCGGCAATTTGGTCGCCGATCGTGAACAAGGGATTCAGGGCCGTCATCGGTTCCTGAAAAATCATCGAAATGTCTGCGCCACGCACGGCTTGCAATTCTGGCAAGGGAAGCCGCAACAAGTCGCGGCCTTCGAAGACGCACCGGCCGCCCCAACGTGCGCCCTGGGCCAGCCGCAAGATGCTCAGCGCGGTCACTGTTTTGCCAGAGCCCGACTCGCCCACCAAGGCCAGGCGTTCCCCGCGCGCCACCTGAAGGTCGATACCGTGCACCACCTCACGGCCATTGAAGCTGACCGACAATTGGTCGAGCAAAAGCAGGGGTTGGCTCATGCGCCCTCCCCGTCAGTGCGTCGCGGGTCCAAGGCGTCGCGCAACGCATCGCCCATGAAAGTCAGCAACAACAAGGTCAGCACCAGGACGGCAAAGGTGGACAGGGAAATCCACCAGGCATCGATGTTGTTTTTGCCCTGCGCCAAGAGCTCGCCCAAGCTGGGCGTGCCAGGTGGCACGCCCAGTCCAAGAAAGTCAAGACTGGTCAGCGCCAGAATGGCAGCACTCATTCGGAAAGGCAAAAAGGTCACTACTGGCGTCAAGCTGTTGGGCAAGACATGGCGCCAGATGATGGCCGCATTGCTCAATCCCAAGGCACGGGCTGCCCGCACGTAATCCAGTTGCCGGTTTCGCAAAAACTCCGCTCGGACGTAGTCTGACAAGCCCATCCAGCCGAACAGGCTCAGCAAGATCAACAACAGGCTGACACTGGGATCAAACACCGCCGAAAAAATAATCAGCAAATACAGTTCTGGCATGGCGCTCCAGATCTCGATGAAGCGCTGAAAGGCCAGGTCGGTCTTGCCGCCAAAAAATCCCTGTAAAGCCC
>VERE01000063.1 GCA_018882835.1 Limnohabitans sp. | reverse complement strand
TTTGATGGAGTTCCCATGCTGTTGACCCCCGACCAGGAAATGATTCGCGATGCCGTTCGGGCCTTTGCCCAGGAACAGTTGTGGCCGAATGCCGCACGCTGGGACAAAGAGCACATCTTTCCCAAAGAGGTGCACCGTGGCCTGGCCGAGTTGGGGGCTTACGGCATCTGCGTGCCTGAGGCGCAGGGTGGCGCAGGCCTGGATTACCTGACCCTGGCGGTGGTGCTGGAAGAAATTGCCGCCGGCGACGGTGGCACCAGCACCGCCATCAGTGTCACCAATTGCCCGGTGAATGCCATCCTGATGCGCTACGGCAACCCCGAGCAACAAAAGAAATGGCTGATGCCCTTGGCACAAGGACACATGCTTGGCGCTTTTTGCCTCACCGAACCCCATGTGGGGTCAGATGCCTCGGCCTTGCGCACCACGGCCACCCGTGAGGGCGACAGCTACCTGCTGCAAGGGGTCAAGCAGTTCATCACCAGCGGCAAGCATGGCGATGTGGCCATCGTCATTGCGGTGACCGACAAGGCCGCTGGCAAAAAAGGCATCAGTGCCTTTATCGTGCCCACCAGCACGCCCGGCTATGAGGTGGCGCGGCTTGAAGACAAGCTGGGCCAGCATTCCAGTGACACCGCGCAAATCAACTTTGACCAATGCCGCGTGCCTGCGGAAAATCTGATTGGCCAAGAGGGTGAGGGCTACAAAATTGCCCTGAGCGCCCTGGAGGGCGGGCGCATCGGCATCGCCGCGCAAAGCGTTGGCATGGCGCGCAGCGCGCTGGACGTAGCCCTGGATTACGCGCGTCAGCGCGAAAGCTTCGGCACCACGATTTTCAATCACCAGGCAGTCGGCTTTCGCTTGGCCGACTGCGCCACGCGACTCGAAGCCGCACGCCAATTGATCTGGCATGCAGCCGCTTTGCGCGATGCTGGCCGCCCCTGCCTGAAAGAGGCGGCCATGGCCAAGCTGTTCGCCAGCGAAGTGGCCGAGCAGGTCTGCAGTGCTGCCATTCAAACCCTGGGCGGTTACGGCTATGTGAGCGACTTCCCCGTGGAGCGCATTTACCGTGACGTGCGGGTTTGCCAAATTTACGAAGGCACGTCAGACGTCCAAAAGATCCTGATCCAACGCGCCTTGGCATGAAGGCCTCTTCTTCGGCCGTGCTGGTGTGCCCCTGTGGCCAACGCAGTGGCCGCAGCCTGGCAACGCTAGCGGCGTGTTGTGGCCCACGGCTTTCGGGCGAGCAGCCTGCACCGGATGCCGAGGCTTTGATGCGCTCGCGCTACACCGCCTATGTGTTGGGCCATGCTGATTACCTGTTGGCCACTTGGCACGAGCGCACGCGCCCCGCCACGTTGGAATTGGATCCCGCCGCCAAGTGGTTGGGCCTGGAGGTCAAGCAGCGACTGCACACCGGGGAAAACCAAGCCGAAGTGTCGTTTGTAGCGCGGTTTCGTTTGGCAGGTCGGGCGGTTCGTTTGACGGAGCACAGTCGGTTTGTGCGCGAGAATGGCCGCTGGTTTTACGTGGACGGAGAGGTGAGCTGACATGCGCTTTCAAGCCCTTCTTTTTGATTGCGATGGCGTCTTGGTCGACAGCGAGCCCATTACCCATGGCGTCTTGCACGCGATGCTGCACGAGCAGGGCTGGCGGTTGACCCTGCAAGAGTGCGTCCACCATTTCATGGGCCGGGCGGTCAAAGACCAGCGTGCCATGATCGAGCACCATACCCAGCAACCCTTGACAGAAGCCTGGCTGACAGCGTTCCGTGAACGCCGCAACCAGGCGCTGGAAGAGCGGCTGTTGGCTGTGCCGCACATTCATGCCGCGATGGCGGCCCTGCAGCCTGTCTTTGCCGACCGCATGGCCTGCGCTTCAGGTGCGGACCGGTTCAAGGTGGAGTTGCAATTGAAAAAGGTCGCGCTGCATGGTTATTTTGCCGGCCGTATTTTCAGCGGTCATGAAATGCCGCGCACCAAGCCCGCGCCCGATGTTTACCTGGCCGCAGCCGAACACTTGGCGGTCCCGCCTGCCGATTGTCTGGTCATCGAAGACACCCCCACGGGCGTCACTGCCGGGGTGGCTGCAGGTGCCGAGGTCTGGGCCTACGTGGCGCCGGGTGCGCAGGACATGGCGCACACCATTGAAGCCTTGCGGCAAGCCGGTGCCAAGCGCATTTTTCACAGCATGGCCGAGTTGCCGGGCTTGATCCAGGCCGCCTGAGGCGGACAAATATTTGATGGCATCAATTGACGTTTACGTAAACGTCAATTAGAGTGTTGGTTTTCCGAAAGAGTGAGCCATGCCTGTTCTGGAGACAAAACTCAACCCTCGCTCGGCTGAATTTCAAGCCAATGCTGCGGCCATGCGCGCCCAGGTGGATGATCTTCAGGCCCAGCTTGCCCAAGTAGCTCAAGGGGGTGGTGAAGCCGCCCGTGCCAAGCACACGGCGCGTGGCAAATTGCTGCCCCGCGATCGCGTTCAGCGCCTGCTGGACCCTGGCACGCCTTTCCTTGAGCTGGCGCCGCTGGCGGCCCTGCAGATGTACCAAAACGACGCACCCAGCGCCGGGCTGATTGCCGGCATTGGCCGTGTCAGCGGCGTGGACTGCATGATTGTGTGCAACGACGCCACGGTCAAGGGTGGCACCTACTACCCCATGACGGTGAAGAAACATTTGCGCGCCCAAGAAGTCGCCCAGCAAAACCGTTTGCCCTGTATTTACCTGGTCGACTCGGGCGGTGCCAACTTGCCCAACCAAGATGAAGTGTTCCCCGACCGCGATCACTTTGGCCGCATCTTTTTCAACCAGGCCAACATGAGCGCCCAGGGCATTGCCCAGATTGCCGTGGTCATGGGCAGTTGCACGGCTGGGGGTGCCTATGTGCCCGCCATGAGCGATGAAGCCATCATCGTCAAAAACCAGGGCACGATTTTCCTGGGTGGCCCACCGTTGGTGAAAGCGGCCACTGGCGAAGTGGTCACAGCCGAAGACCTGGGTGGCGGCGATGTGCACACCCGCCTCTCGGGTGTGGCCGATCACCTGGCGCAAAACGATTTGCATGCGATTGCCCTGGCCAGGCAAGCGGTGAAAAATTTGAATGCTCGCAAGGTGCCACCCATCGCGACCCATGCACCTCAAGCGCCCCGCTTTGCAGCCGAAGAGCTTTACGGCGTGATCCCGACCGACACCCGCAAGCCCTTTGACGTGCGCGAAATCATTGCGCGCATCGTTGATGGCTCCGAATTCGATGAGTTCAAGTCGCGTTTTGGCACCACTCTGGTGTGTGGCTTTGCGCGCATCGAAGGCATGCCGCTGGGCATCATTGCCAACAATGGGATTTTGTTTTCAGAGTCGGCCCTGAAAGGCGCGCACTTCATTGAGTTGTGCTGCCAACGCAAAATACCTTTGGTGTTCTTGCAAAACATCACCGGTTTCATGGTGGGCCGCAAATACGAAAACGAGGGCATCGCCCGCAATGGCGCCAAGATGGTGACCGCGGTGGCTACGGCGGCGGTGCCCAAGTTCACCGTCATCATTGGCGGCAGCTTTGGCGCTGGCAACTACGGCATGTGTGGCCGAGCCTACAGCCCGCGCTTTTTGTGGATGTGGCCTAACGCACGCATCAGCGTCATGGGCGGTGAGCAAGCCGCCAGCGTGCTGGCGACCGTCAAGCGCGACGGCATCGAGGCCAAAGGGGGCGCCTGGAGCGCTTCTGAAGAAGAGGCCTTCAAGGCCCCGATTCGCCAACAGTATGAAGTGCAGGGCCATCCTTATTACGCCACGGCGCGTTTGTGGGATGACGGCGTGATCGACCCGGCAGACACCCGCCGCGTGCTGGCCATGGGCTTGAGCGCATCGCTGAATGCGCCCATTCCCGAGACCCAGTTTGGCGTATTCAGGATGTGATGCCATGACCGCAGTGCGCATCACCCATTCGGCGGCCGTGACCACCATCACCCTGTGCCGTCCCGAAGTTCGCAATGCCTTCAATGAAGAAGTGATTGCCGAATTGACCCAAGCCTTCCGTCAGACCTCCGCCGATGAGCGCGTTCGTTGCGTGGTGTTGGCGGCCGAAGGTCCTGCCTTCTGTGCCGGCGCCGACCTGAACTGGATGCGACGCATGGCCGACTACACCCGTGACGAAAACCTGGCCGATGCCAGCAAGTTGGCGGACATGCTGGAAGCCATTTATGCCTGTCGCGCGCCGGTCATTGCACGGGTGCAAGGCGATGTGTTTGCGGGCGGCATGGGTCTGGTCGCCGCCGCTGACATGGCGGTCAGCATCGACAGCGCCCAGTTTTGCCTGAGCGAAGTCAAGCTGGGCTTGATTCCTGCCACCATCAGCCCGTATGTGATTCGTGCCATGGGCGCGCGCGCAGCGCACCGTTATTTTTTGACGGCCGAGCGTTTCAGTGCGCTCGAAGCGCATCGCGTGGGCTTGGTCCACGAGGTGACCCCAGCCGATGGGCTGGACCAGGTCGTGAACCAATGGGTGCAAGCCCTCACCAGTGCCAGCCCGCATGCCGTGCAAGTGTGCAAGCGCCTGGTGCAGGATGTGGCCGAGCGAGAAATCGATGCCGCGCTGGTGGCGCAAACCGTGGCGGGCATCGCCGATATTCGCGCCAGTGCGCAGGGCAAGGAGGGCGTGCAGTCTTTTTTGCAAAAACGCAAACCCAACTGGTTGCTGTGAGGACTCCGAGATGTTTCAAAAAATTCTGATTGCCAACCGAGGCGAAATTGCCTGCCGCGTGGCCGCCACAGCGCGACGCATGGGCATTCGCACCGTGGCGGTGTACTCGGATGCCGATGCCAACGCCAAACACACCCAGTCCTGTGATGAAGCGGTGCACATTGGCGGCAGCTCTCCCAAGGACAGCTACCTGCGTTGGGAGCGCATTCTCGAGGCAGCCAAGGCCACGGGCGCGCAAGCCATTCACCCGGGCTACGGTTTCTTGAGTGAGAACGAAGCTTTTGCTCAAGCTTGCGCACAAGCGGGCCTGGTGTTCATCGGCCCACCGGCTTCGGCCATCCAGGCCATGGGCTTGAAAGCCGAGTCCAAACAGCTGATGGAAAAAGCCGGTGTGCCCTTGGTCCCTGGCTACCACGGCAAAGACCAGGACCCAGCCTTGCTGCAACGCGAAGCCGATCGCATTGGCTACCCTGTGCTCATCAAGGCCAGTGCCGGCGGTGGGGGCAAGGGCATGCGCATCGTCACACAAGCCTCGGCGTTCGCGCCGTCCCTGGCCTCGTGCCAGCGCGAGGCGCGCAACAGCTTTGGCGACGATGCCGTCCTGATTGAGAAATATGTGCAGCGCCCGCGCCACATCGAAATACAGGTTTTTGGCGACACCCAGGGTGACTGCGTCTACTTGTTCGAGCGCGACTGCTCGGTGCAGCGCCGTCACCAAAAGGTGTTGGAGGAAGCGCCTGCGCCCGGCATGACCGAAGACTTGCGCGCCCGCATGGGCGCTGCGGCGGTGGCTGCAGCCAAAGCCGTGGGTTATGTCGGGGCAGGCACGGTGGAGTTCATCGTTGAACAGTCAGAGCGCGGCATGGACTTCTTCTTCATGGAGATGAACACCCGACTGCAAGTGGAACACCCTGTGACCGAGGCCATCACTGGCCTGGACTTGGTGGAATGGCAGTTGCGGGTGGCCTCTGGCGAGCCGTTGCCTTTGAAGCAAGCCGATTTGCGTATTCAAGGTCATGCGATCGAAGCGCGTTTGTGCGCTGAAAATCCCGACAATCAATTCTTGCCGGCCACGGGCCGCCTGAACGTCTACCGCAAGCCACAAGCCAGCGCTTTTGCGCCGGGCAATGTGCGCATAGACGATGGCGTTCGCGAGGGTGACGCCATCAGCCCTTATTACGACTCCATGGTGGCCAAGTTGATTGTTCAAGGCGAGACCCGTGAACAAGCTTTGGCGCGCCTCGATGCCGCCTTGGCGCAAACGCACATTGTTGGCCTGGCCACCAATGTGCAGTTCCTGCGGCATGTTTTGCGCAGTCCATCGTTTGCGCAAGCGCAATTGGATACCGCCCTGATTGAACGCGAAAAAGAGGTGTTGTTTCACCAGCGGCCAGTCAGCCGTGAGTTGGCGATCGCCGCTGTCGTGGCCCACACCCTGGCACAAGAGCAGACGATGGCGCAAGCCAGCGCATCCGGCTGGGTGGACCCCTTCTCGCAACGTGATGGCTGGCAATCACACGGCCTGCAGCGGCGCCACTGGTTGTTCGACGATGCGGGCGAGTCCTTGACGGCCACGCTCACTTATGGTGCTGCTGGGGCCTTGTCTCTGGCCCTTCAAGGCCAGCCGGAAACTGCGCTGCAATGGCAACGCATGGGCGACAGTTTGCAACTCCAGTGGGGTACCGAGCGTTGCGTGGCATCGGTTTACCTGCAAGGTGAAGTCGCCCATGTGTTCACACCGCAAGGCGCTGCCCGCCTGGGCGTGGTCGACGCCCTGGCGCATGCTGGAGAGGCCGCCCATGAAGCTGGTCGGCTCACCGCGCCCATGCCCGGAAAAATTGTGTCCTTCGCCGTGAAGGCGGGCGATGCCGTGAAAGCCGGTCAGGCTCTGGCCGTGATGGAGGCCATGAAGATGGAGCACACCATTCAGGCGCCCGCGGATGGCAAGGTCGCTGAGTTGCTGTTTGCGCCCGGTGACCAGGTGACCGAAGGGGCGGAATTGCTGCGCCTGGAGGCATGAATCCCAGGCTTGGGTGAGAATGCAGGGATGAAGATCGCTGTCTGTTTAAGCAACACCAAGCCTGCACCCTGGATTGCGAGTTTGCAAGCCGCCTTGCCGCAGGCAGAGGTATTTGAGTGGGCCCCCGGTGCACCCCCGGCCGACTATGCGTTGGTGTGGACGCCGCCGCAACAATTCATCGATGAGCAACCGCAACTCAAGGTCTTGTTCAATGCAGGTGCGGGTGTCGATGCCCTGCTGCGCATGCAGATACCCGCCAGCATGGCCTTGGTGCGCCTCGACGATGCCGGCATGTCCGTGCAAATGGCCGAGTATGTTGTGCATGCCGTGACGCGTCACTTTCGCGAATTCCAGGCCTATGACCAGGCCCAGGCGCAATCCCACTGGGCGTACCGCAAGCCCCATCGGCGGCAGGAATTTTCAGTGGGCATTTTGGGGCTGGGCATTTTGGGGCGGCGCGTCGCACAGGCCGTGCGGCAATTTGAGTTTCCGGTGAATGGCTGGAGCCGTACCCCCAAACAGATCGACGGTATTCAATGTTTTTCAGGTGAGCATGGTTTGTCTGAGTTTCTGGTTGCCACCCGTGTGCTGGTGTGTTTGCTGCCCCTGACGCCGGACACGCAGGGCCTGATGAACCGTCGCACACTCTCGCAATTACAGACAGGCGCTTACGTCATCAACGTGGCACGCGGTGCGCATCTGGTCGACGAGGATCTGCTGGCGCTGCTGGACGAAGGCCATTTGGCCGGAGCGACCCTCGATGTGTTTCGCACCGAGCCGCTGCCGCAGGCACACGCTTTTTGGCAGCACCCCAAAATTACCGTGACACCGCACATTTCGGCGCGCACCTTGCGCGATGAGAGCATTGCGCAAATCGCGAAAAAAATTGCAGCACTGCAGCGCGGCGAACCCCTTGCCAGTTTGGCAGGGCTGGTGGATCCCAAGAAAGGTTATTGACATGTTGCCCTCTCGCGTGAAATTGGTGGACGTTGGCCCGCGTGATGGCTTGCAAAATGAAAAGCAGCCGGTACCTGCGGCCACCAAGATTGCCTTGGTCCACATGCTGCAAGCGGCCGGTTTGCGAGAAATTGAAGTCACCAGCTTTGTTTCGCCCAAGTGGGTGCCTCAGATGGCCGACAACGCAGAAGTCATGGCGGGCATTCAACGCCAGGCGGGTGTACGGTATTCGGTGCTGACACCCAACCTGCAAGGCTTCGAGGCAGCTGTCAAATCGCACCCGACCGAAATCGTGGTGTTTGGCGCGGCAAGTGAAGCCTTCAGCCACAAGAACATCAATTGCTCGATTGCCGAGAGCATCGCGCGTTTCGCGCCGGTGGTCTCGGCGGCGCGCGCTGCAGGCATCTATGTGCGTGGCGCCATGTCGTGCACCGTGGGCTGCCCTTACGAAGGCGAAGTGCCCCCCCAGCGGGTGGGGTACCTGGCAAAGTTGATGAAAGACATTGGCGTACAGCATGTGGGCGTGGCCGACACCATTGGCGTGGGCACGCCTCGGAAAATTCAAGCGGCACTGGAAGCCACACTGCAACACTATGCGTTGGACGATGTCTCGGGGCATTTCCATGACACCTATGGCCAAGCTTTGGCCAACACCCTGGCGAGTCTGGAATTAGGCATCTGGCAATTTGACACATCGGTGGCGGGACTGGGCGGTTGTCCCTACGCCAAGGGCGCCACAGGCAATGTGGCCACCGAAGACGTGGTGTACTTGTTGCACGGTATGGGCATTGACACCGGCATTGATCTGGATCGCTTGGTCGACGCTGGCGTGTTCATCAGCGAGGCTTTGGGTCGCCAGACTTCGTCTCGCGTGGCCCGTGCTTTGCTCAGCAAGCGCGCAGGATAAACGCCTTGGACGCATCAGAACAACAACGGCTGGCTCAGGCCATGCGAGACTGGTCCGCGCAGTTGCTGGCGCAGCCCGGACCCATGCCCTCGCCCTGTGTCTCGGTCTGCCAAATGGCCGATGGCCTGTGCCAAGGCTGCTGGCGCACCCTCGATGAAATTGCCAGCTGGGGGCAACTGCATGACGGGCAGCGCCGGCTTGTCTGGCAACGCATTGCCCAGCGATTGACAACACCCGAGAATGGCAGCGCATGAAGCAGATCACCTTTTATTTCGACTTCATCTCGCCCTATGCCTACCTGGCGTTTGAAGCTTTGCCGCAGGCTTTGCAGGGCATCAGCCACCAAGTGAGCTACCGCCCCATTTTGTTTGCGGGCTTGTTGCAGCATCATGGTCAATTGGGGCCAGCCGAAATTCCGGGCAAACGCGAATGGACCTACCGACAGGTGCAATGGTTGGCGCATCAGCAAGGCATTGCGTTGCAAATGCCCCCGGCACACCCTTTCAATCCCCTGCAATTGTTGCGTTTGGCATGGGCTTGCGACCCCCAGGGCCAGCCGAACCGGTGGGTCTGCGAAACAATTTTCAGGCATGTCTGGCAAGGCGGAGAGGACCCGCTGGGCGAACATCGCCTCGCTGCATTGCGTGAATGCCTATCGCCTGTTCTCGATCCTGCCAGCGTCGAGGTCAAGCAGGGTTTGCAAGCCGCGACACAACAGGCGATTGCGCAAGGCTTGTTTGGTGTGCCTACCGTGCAAGTGGATGACCGTTTGTTTTGGGGGTTTGATGCCCTGCAGATGATGCGTGCTTACCTGATGAACGATCCCTGGTTTGCCACGGGAACATGGAACGACGTGTCCAAACTTTCACTAGGGATTTCCCGTAAAAGAGCTGTGAAGCCCGCAATATGAAATGAAGCCTTCGGGTTAATGCTAGTTATGTCAGCGAATGTTCAGTTTCGCGTCAGTACGTGGAAAGGCGGTCCCTGAACAATAAGCCATTCCCTCATTTTAGGGAAGTTCAACAATGGAGACATCGCTATGGCAACAGCAGAAGCCGCACGCCCGATGACCGCAGAAGAGAAGAAAGTGATCTTCGCTTCGTCACTGGGCACAGTGTTCGAGTGGTACGACTTTTACCTTTACGGTTCACTCGCCGCAATCATTGCGAAGCAGTTTTTCAGCGGCTTGGACGCTGGTTCCGCTTTCATTTTCGCCCTGTTGGCTTTTGCCGCTGGTTTCATCGTGCGCCCCTTCGGTGCGCTGGTGTTTGGCCGGCTCGGCGACATGATCGGTCGCAAGTACACCTTTTTGGTGACCATCCTGATCATGGGCTTGTCGACCTTCATCGTGGGTATTCTTCCTACCTATGCCAGCATTGGCGTGGCAGCCCCCGTCATCCTGATCTGCTTGCGTTTGCTGCAAGGTCTGGCGTTGGGCGGTGAGTATGGCGGTGCCGCCACTTATGTGGCAGAACACGCGCCCCATGGCAAGCGTGGCGCCTACACCTCCTGGATTCAAACCACTGCGACCCTGGGCCTGTTCCTGTCGCTGATGGTGATTCTGGGCACGCGTACCGCGATTGGCGAAGCTGCCTTTGCCGATTGGGGCTGGCGTGTTCCGTTCATCGTGTCGATTGCCTTGCTGGCTATCTCGGTGTACATCCGTTTGTCCATGAATGAGTCGCCCGCCTTCCAGAAAATGAAGGCCGAAGGCAAGACCTCCAAAGCGCCTTTGTCCGAGTCTTTCGGCCAGTGGAAAAACCTGAAGATCGTGATTCTGGCCCTGATCGGCCTGACCGCCGGTCAAGCGGTGGTTTGGTATTCGGGTCAGTTCTATGCCCTGTTCTTCCTGACCCAGGCCCTCAAAGTGGATGGCGCCACCGCCAACATTTTGGTCGCGGTTTCGCTGATCATTGGCACGCCTTTCTTCATTTTGTTCGGCTCGATGTCTGACAAAATTGGCCGCAAGCCCATCATCATGCTGGGTTGTTTGCTCGCCGTGCTGACCTACTTCCCGGTGTTCGAGGCACTGACGAAGGCTGCCAACCCCGACCTGCACGCCGCTCAGCAAAAGAGCAAAGTGGTGGTCACGGCCGATGCCAATGAGTGTTCCTTCCAGTTCAACCCCACGGGCACGGTCAAGTTCACCAGCTCCTGCGACATTGCCAAGCAATTCCTGGCTGCCAACTCGGTGAGCTATTCCAACCAAGCGGGCGCGGCTGGTACACCGGCTACCATCAAGGTGGGTGATGTTGAAATCGTCAGCTACAGCTCCAAAGGCCTGCCTGCCGAGGAAGCCAAAGCCAAGGATGCAGAGTTCAAGAAGGGCGTGATGGAAGCGCTGAAGGCTGCTGGCTACCCTGCCAAGGCCGACCCCGCCAAGGTGGACAAATTCATGATCACCGTGATCCTGACTTATCTGGTGATTCTGGTGACCATGGTGTACGGCCCGATCGCTGCCATGCTGGTCGAAATGTTCCCCACCCGCATTCGCTACACCTCCATGTCCTTGCCCTACCACATTGGCAACGGCTGGTTTGGTGGCTTGCTGCCCACCACCGCCTTCGCCATCGTGGCGCAGACCGGCAACATGTACAACGGCTTGTGGTACCCGATCATCATTGCTGGCATGACTTTCGTCATCGGCATGTTGTTCGTCAAGGAAACCAAAGACGTGGACATTTACGCGGGTGACTGAACTTTGTAAGCATTCCGGGGGGACCCGGGTGCTAGAGTCTAGCCCTCCCCTTGTGGAGGGCTTTTTTTTTCGGACGCTAGGAGAACCAAGATGTGGAAAATTGCTGTGGGATTTGTCGTGTTTGCGGCATTGGCCCTGTTTGTGATCATGAAGGGTGGCGATAACCTGGACATGGGCGGTGAAAAACATGGCGCCGATGCTGTGCATGCGCCAGAGCCCGCCAAGCCGGCCGAGGCTGCGGCTTCCGCCGCTGCGCCAGCACCGGCGGCGGCTGCACCCGCAGCGCCTGCTGCCCCTGCTGCTGCCAAATAATATTTTTTGGTTTCTTTGAAAGCCACGGCCCAGGCCGTGGCTTTTTTTTGGGCGCGGCGGGCTCTGCGCCAGTGCCCAGCCAAGGGCATTCAATCCTGCCTAGAATGATTGCCCTCACTCTCCAGATCGAGCTGCAATGACCCAGGGCCTTATTCGAATTCGTGGCGCACGCCAGCACAACCTCAAGAACCTGGACCTGGACTTGCGCACGGGTGAGCTGACGGTGGTCACGGGCCCCAGCGGCTCAGGCAAGTCCAGCCTGGTGTTCGATACCTTGTATTCGGAAGGCCAGCGACGTTACGTTGAAACCTTCAGTGCCTACGCCCGCCAGTTTCTGGACCGCATGGACCGTCCGGCCGTTGACCGTGTTGAGGGGGTGCCACCTGCGATCGCCATTGACCAAACCAACCCGGTTCGCAGCTCACGCTCCACCGTTGGCACCATGACGGAGCTGAACGATCACCTGAAGCTCATGTTTGCCCGCGCTGCGCAGTTGTTTGATCGCCAAACAGCGCAACAGGTACAGCACGACACGCCGGAAACTTTGTATGCCGAGCTAAAGCGCCGCGCGGCGGCCCGTGACCCTCGCCTGGTGTTGACTTTCCCGGTGGAGTTGCCCGCGGGCACCACGGCCGAAGAGGTGGAGCAGTGGCTCAGCGCCAGCGGTTTCACCCGCACCCATGCCGAGCGCGAAGTGGCTACACCCACCGGCCCGCGGCGTGTGCTTGATGTGGTGGCCGATCGCTTCCGCATCTCGGGCGCCGACAAGGCGCGCGTGATGGAAGCCCTGGAAACCGCCATCAAACGTGGCAGTGGCCGACTGACGGTCTATGCCCTGGCCGATGAACAGCAGCACGAAGAGGTCTGGCGTTTTTCTACCGGCCTGCATTGCCCTGAAAGCGATTTGCGTTACGTCGAGCCCACGCCCTCCATGTTCTCTTTCAACTCGGCCGTGGGCGCGTGCGAGACGTGTCGCGGCTTCGGCCGGGTGATTGGCGTCGATTACGGCCTGGTCATTCCCAATCACAAGCTGACCTTGCGCGCGGGCGCCATCAAAACCATTCAAACCCCCGCCTGGTCGGAGTGCCAGGACGACCTGATGCGCCATGCCGAAAAAGCCGGCATTCCGCGTGACACGCCCTGGAACAAACTCACCCCCGAGCAACAGAACTGGGTGATCCAGGGCTCGCCGAACTGGAATGGCAAATGGAACCAGCAGTGGTACGGCATCAAGCGCTTTTTTGAATACCTGGAGAGCAAGTCGTACAAGATGCACATCCGGGTGCTGCTCTCCAAATACCGAAGCTACACCCCTTGCGGCGTGTGCGCGGGCGCGCGCCTCAAAACCGAAAGTTTGCTGTGGCGCATCGGCAGTGCAGAAGATGCGATGGCGGTCCTGTCGCCCGACAAGCGGTTTTTGCCACAAGGCGTAGCCTGGACGCGTGCGCAACTGGAAGCGCTGCCGGGCTTGTGCCTGCATGACCTGATGCTCATGCCGATCGATCGATTGCGGGTGTTCTTCGATCGATTGCAAACCAGTTTGCATGCTGTGATTCAGGCGACGCCCGAACAACAGGCCTTGCAATTGTTGCTTGACGAAATTCGCACACGTTTGCGGTACCTGTGCGATGTGGGCATTGGCTATCTGACGTTGGACCGACAAAGCCGCACCCTCAGCGGCGGTGAAGTGCAGCGCATCAACCTCACCACCGCTTTGGGCACTTCGCTGGTCAACACCTTGTTTGTGCTGGACGAGCCCAGCATTGGCTTGCACCCGCGCGACATGCAGCGCATCACCGAAGCCATGCAGCGCTTACGCGATGCGGGCAACACCTTGGTGGTGGTGGAGCATGACCCTGCGGTGATGCTGGCGGCCGACCGAGTGATCGACATGGGCCCCGGTCCCGGCGAAAAAGGCGGAGCCATTGTGTTTGATGGCACGGTGGAAGA
The DNA here is from genome assembly GCA_018882835.1 of Limnohabitans sp. Taxonomy (GTDB): domain Bacteria; phylum Pseudomonadota; class Gammaproteobacteria; order Burkholderiales; family Burkholderiaceae_C; genus Limnohabitans. The sequence continues at coordinate 3,762 of VERE01000063.1, read as the reverse complement.
CTTGCGCCATGCCGACACCCTGACGGGGGCTTACCTGGGCGCACGCAAGCATGTGGGCATGGGTTTCAAGCGGGCTGTCACTGATGCCACGCCACGACTGATTCTGGAAGGGGCTCGCGAGCACAACTTGCAAAACCTCGCGATCGAATTTCCGCTGCAACGCCTGGTCTGTGTGACGGGCGTCAGCGGTTCAGGCAAGTCCACCCTGATTCAGGATATTCTGGCGCCTGCACTGGTGCGCCACTTTGGGCGCTCCACCGAAACGCCGGGCGCGCATGATCGCTTGCTCGGCGCTGATCATTTGGGCGATGTGGTCTTTGTCGACCAATCACCCATCGGCAAAACCGCACGCTCCAACCCGGTGAGTTACGTGGGCGCCTGGGATGCCATTCGGGAACTCTTTGCCACCACCGCGCTGGCCCGTCAACGCGGCTACACCGCGTCCAAATTCAGCTTCAACAGCGGCGATGGCCGCTGCCCCACCTGCGGCGGCTCCGGCTTCGAGCACGTAGAAATGCAATTCCTCAGCGACGTCTACCTGCGCTGCCAAGACTGCAACGGCCAACGCTACCGCCCCGAAATCCTCGACATCACCCTCGAGCGAAATCAATTGGGGTCAGATACACATTTTTACAATGTGGCAGACATCCTCAACCTGACAGTCAGTGAGGCCGCCACTTTGTTTGCCAATGACCGTGAGGTGATTCGGGCCTTGCAGCCCATCGTCGATGTCGGTTTGGAATACGTGAAGCTCGGTCAGCCTGTGCCCACCCTTAGCGGTGGCGAGGCACAACGCCTCAAGTTGGCGGGCTTTCTGGCCGAGGCAGCCAAGACCGCGGCGTCCAGCCGACAACCCACAGCGCGAAAGGGCACGCTGTTCCTGTTCGATGAGCCGACAACAGGCTTGCACTTTGACGACATCGCCAAGTTGATGCGTGCCATGCGCCGCCTGCTCGAGGCGGGGCACTCCCTGATCGTGATCGAGCACAACCTGGACGTCATCCGTGCCAGCGACTGGCTGATCGATCTCGGCCCCGAAGGCGGCGACTTAGGCGGCCTGCTGGTCGCCGAAGGCACCCCCGAGACGCTGCGCTTGCACCCCACCTCGCACACCGGCAAAGCCTTGCGTGAATACGATGTCGCCATGAGCGTCGAGGCCGCGGTGGTAAAAGAGCGCACCGCAGGCGAGCAGGGCGCTTACCTTGCGCGCGCCAAGCCGCTGCTGAAAGCCGGCACAGATGCCATCCAGATCATTCACGCCAAAGAGCACAATCTGAAGAACCTCAGCGTGAACATTCCACGCGGCAAGTTCAACGTCATCACCGGTGTCAGTGGCTCCGGCAAGTCGACGCTGGCCTTCGATATCTTGTTCAACGAAGGCCAGCGCCGCTATCTGGAAAGCCTGAATGCCTACGCGCGCAGCATAGTCCAGCCCGCAGGACGCCCTGAGGTCGACGCGGTCTATGGCATTCCACCCACCGTCGCTATCGAGCAGCGTCTGTCGCGCGGTGGCCGGAAATCCACCGTGGGCACGACCACCGAGGTGTGGCATTTCTTGCGTCTGCTGTATGTGAAACTGGGCACGCAGCATTGCATTCACGACGGTGCCGCTGTGAAGCCGCAAACGCCCGACAGCATTGCGGCCCAATGGCTGAAGCAATACCGCGGGCAGCACATCGGTGTGCTCAGCCCCCTGGTGGTGAACCGCAAAGGGGTGTACACCGAACTCGCCGATTGGGCGCGCCCTCGGGGCTTCACCCATCTGCGGGTTGACGGCGAGTTCTTGCCTACGCAAGGCTTTCCCAGAATCGACCGCTTCAAAGAGCACACCATCGAGTTGCCGGTGGCCAGCTTGGTGGTGTCGCCTGAAACCGAACCGCAACTTCGCCGCGCTTTGATGCAAGCGCTCGAGCATGGCAAAGGGGTGGTGCACGTGCTCGCGCCGCTTGATGGGCTGAGCGCGGCCATGAAATCTGGCGCTTCGACCCAGGCGTTGGGCCAGGTGCAGGTTTTTTCAACCCTGCGTGCCTGCCCCGTCTGCGCTGCCTCCTACACCGAGTTGGATCCGCGCCTGTTCTCCTACAACAGCAAGCACGGCTGGTGCCCGGACTGTGTGGGCACAGGCGTCAAGCTCACCAAAGAGCAGCGCAAGTTGCTGGACGACTCGGTGCGCGACGATGACAACAAAGGACGCGAGCAAACCTTTGCCGAGCCCGAAGTGGACGAGGTGCTGGATGCCGCCTGCCCTTCCTGTGACGGCACACGGCTCAACCGCACCGCCCGCGCCGTGAAATTTGCCGGTGTCGGCATTGCAGACTTGGCGCGCCTGAGTGTGGCCGACATCCGCGCATGGGCCGACACCCTGAAGCTGAGTGGCCGCGAGGCCGATATTGCGCGCGACCTGATGCCTGAAATTCGCAGCCGCCTGGAGTTTCTGGAGCAAGTCGGCCTGGGCTACCTGACCTTGGACCGTGGCGCACCCACCCTCAGTGGCGGCGAAGCGCAACGTATTCGCCTGGCCGCACAACTGGGCAGCAATTTGCAAGGCGTGTGCTATGTGTTGGACGAACCGACCATTGGTCTGCATGCCAGAGACAACCAAATGCTGCTCAATGCCTTGCATGTGCTGAGTGACAAAGGCAACACCCTGGTGGTGGTCGAGCATGACGAAGACACGATTCGCCGTGCCGATCACATCATTGACATTGGCCCCAGTGCCGGCAAGCGCGGTGGCCGCCTGATGGCGCAGGGCTCGGTGACCGACATCTCTGCGCAAGCCGAATCACAAACAGGCCGCTACCTGCTGCACGCCATGAAGCATCCCTTGCAGCCCCGGCGCAGCATGCCTTTGCGTGCCAACGCCGACCTTGATCAGTGTCTTGCCGCCGCCGAGCAGGGCGAGGCCCTGGTGCTTACGGGCGCACAGTTGCACAATTTGCAAAATGTCTCGATCAGCATCCCCCTCAAGCGCTTGGTGGCCGTGACCGGCGTCAGTGGCTCGGGCAAGTCCACCTTGGCCCGCGATGTTTTGCTGGCCAATGTGCAAGCTGCTGTTCAGGCCAAGAAAGCTCCCGCCTGGACCGGTTGCGCATCGGTGCAGGGCTGGAAGAGCATCGACCGTGTGCTCGAGGTGGACCAAACCCCGATTGGCAAAACCCCGCGCAGCTGCCCGGCCACATACATTGGCTTTTGGGACACCATCCGCAAATTGTTTGCCGACACGCTGGAGGCACGGGCGCGCGGTTACGGCCCCGGCCGCTTCAGCTTCAACACCGGCGAGGGTCGTTGCCCATCCTGTGAAGGGCAGGGCATGCGCACCATTGAGATGAGCTTCTTGCCCGATGTGAAAGTGCCCTGCGAAACCTGCCTTGGCGCCCGCTTCAACCCCGAAACTCTGGCTGTCAGCTGGCGCGGCAAGAGCATTGGTGAAGTCTTGCAAATGGAGGTGGATGAGGCCGTTGAATTTTTTGCCTCCATGCCCAACATCAGCCATCCTTTGCAATTGTTGAAAGATGTGGGGCTGGGCTATCTGACTCTGGGACAGCCATCGCCAACGCTCAGCGGCGGCGAAGCGCAGCGCATCAAGCTGGTGACCGAGCTCAGCAAGGTGCGCGACGATGTCACGCGCCGCGGCCAAAAGGCGCCCCACACCCTGTATGTACTGGACGAGCCCACTGTGGGCCTGCACATGGCGGATGTGGACAAGCTGATTCGGGTGCTGCATCGCTTGGTCGATGGGGGCCACAGCGTGGTGGTGATCGA
>VERE01000099.1 GCA_018882835.1 Limnohabitans sp. | reverse complement strand
GCAGTAGGCGTGCTCGTTGCTCATCATGGACACGTAATCCAGGCGGTCCATGTAGGGCAGCGACTGGATGTAGGTCTTGCTTTCGGCCAGCTTTTCGGTGGCGCGATGCAGCAGGCCAATGTGCGGATCGGCGCGCTGGACCACTTCGCCATCCAATTCGAGCACCAGGCGCAGCACGCCGTGCGCGGCCGGGTGTTGCGGGCCCAGGTTCAGGGTGTAGTTCTTGATGTCAGCCATGCTCTGCTCTCAGTGCAAACCGCCGTAGTTATCTTCACGGATGATGCGCGGGGTGATCTCGCGCGGCTCAATCGTCACGGGCTGGTAGACCACGCGCTTTTGTTCTGCGTCGTAACGCATCTCGACGTGACCCGAAGTGGGGAAATCCTTGCGGAAAGGATGCCCGATGAAGCCATAGTCGGTGAGGATGCGGCGCAGGTCCAGGTGACCTTCGAGAACGATCCCGTAAAGGTCGAAGGCTTCGCGCTCGAACCAGTTGGCCGAATTCCAGACATCGTTGACAGACGCCACCACCGGCATGTCGTCGTGAGGCGCAAACACACGCAGACGCAAACGCCAGTTGTGCTGGATCGACAGCAGATGGCTCACGATGGCAAAACGCGGCCCGTCGGTGTAAGCCGAGGGCGCGCCATCCTTGTAGGCTGAATAATCCATCCCGCACAGGTCAATCAACTGCTCGAAAGCAAGCTCGGGATGGTCGCGCAAGGTGATGGCGATGGCGTGGTAATCCTGTGCTGCCACGGTGAGGGTCAGCTCGCCCAGCGCCAGCTTCAGGTCTTTGATTTTGTCGCCCAGCACCGCTTGCAAGGCAGACTGCAGGGTTTCGAGAGATTGACTCATGGTCTCGGGGTCCTTGGCTCAGCGAGCGATGGTGTTTTCGCGACGGATCTTGGTCTGCAACTGCAGGATGCCGTACAGCAAGGCTTCAGCTGTCGGAGGGCAACCCGGCACGTACACATCCACCGGCACAATGCGGTCGCAGCCGCGCACCACCGAATAGCTGTAGTGGTAATAGCCGCCGCCGTTGGCACAAGAACCCATGGAGAGCACCCAGCGCGGCTCCGACATCTGGTCGTAGACCTTGCGCAAGGCCGGCGCCATTTTGTTGCACAACGTGCCCGCCACGATCATCAGGTCTGACTGACGCGGACTGGGACGAAACAACATGCCAAACCGATCGATGTCATAACGGGCAGCGCCCGCGTGCATCATCTCCACCGCACAACAGGCCAGACCAAACGTCATGGGCCACAGCGAGCCGGTTTTGGCCCAATTCACCACCGAGTCGTAGGACGTGGTGATGAAACCTTCTTTGAAAACGCCTTCAATAGCCATGCTTCATTCCCAATCGAGTGCGCCTTTTTTCCACTCGTAGACAAAGCCTACGACCAGAATGCCCAGAAAAACCATCATGGCCCAGAAACCGGTGGCGCCAATTTCCTGGAGCGACACCGCCCAGGGAAACAGGAAAGCGATTTCCAGGTCAAACAGGATGAACAAAATGGCGACCAGGTAGTATCGGACGTCAAATTTCATGCGCGCGTCTTCGAACGCCTCGAAGCCGCACTCGTAGGGGGAATTCTTGGCCTCGTCGGGGCGATTGGGCCCAAGGATGTAGCCGATGACTTGGGGGGCTACGCCGACCACAAGGCCGACGAGGATGAACAAAAGGACGGGGAGGTATTGCTCAAGGTTCATCTCAAACTCGCGGAGTGACTGCGTGGTCGATCTCGACAGTTTGCTGCAACTGGTTGACGCCAGGGTTACAACAAACTTTGAATGGTGCCGTCGGCGAGACTCGAACTCGCACAGCTTTCGCCACTACCCCCTCAAGATAGCGTGTCTACCAATTTCACCACGACGGCTGATTTGCCATTTGACGCGCCACAAGAGGGATCAGCGATGCATCAAACAGCCTCAGAGTTTACCCTGAAAAACCTCTTTTTTCATAGGCAAAATCTGATTTTTACAAGATGAAAACAGATCCTTATTTGGTGGGAATCTGCGCTGCACCACCGGGCACCGTCGCGGGGGCTGTCGGTGCAGGAACGGTCGATGCGCCTGATGCAGGAATTTGCGTATCGGAGGTCGCCGGCGGAGTCACTGTGGCGCGCTCGAGGACGCTTCCGGTGGAAGAGGCTGCAGGGCGTGCATTGCCCAAGAAGGCCAAAGCCAGGGTGGCGACAAAAAACACCGCTGCCAGGACCGCGGTGGTGCGAGAGAGAAAATTGGCGCTGCCTGAAGCGCCAAAGAGGCTGCCTGAGCTGCCGCTGCCGAAAGCGGCTCCCATGTCAGCGCCTTTGCCGTGCTGAATCAAGATCAGGCCGATCATGGCCAAAGCGGACAGGATTTGCACCAGCAAAATGATATTGGTCAGCATGTTCATACGTTCTCCTTGAGGGGTCAGCGCGAAGCCGCCCCAATGATGGTCAAAAAGTCGGCCGACTTCAGTGCGGCGCCACCAATCAGGCCGCCGTCGATGTCGGTTTGCGCCAAAAGCTCGGCCGCATTGGCGGCATTCATGCTGCCACCGTAAAGAATGTGGATGCGCTCGGCGTGGTCACTGGCCGCCTTTAGTTGCGCCCGCAACACAGCGTGCACCGCTTGCGCTTGCTCGGGCGACGCGGTTTTGCCGGTGCCAATGGCCCACACAGGCTCATAGGCCACCACAATTTCGCTGATGCAATGTCCGTTGGTGTGGATCACCGCAGCGAGTTGGCGCTTGACGACGTCTTCGGTCTGGCCCGCTTCACGCTGGGCCAGCGTCTCACCCACACAAACGATGGGCGTGATGCCTGCCGACAGCGCACGTTGCGCCTTGGTGGCCACCAGGGCATCGGTTTCACCATGGTATTGGCGACGCTCGGAATGCCCCACGATGGCATAGCGCACGCCAAAGTCTTTCAGCATGGCCGCCGAAACCTCACCGGTGTACGCGCCCTGCTCGTGAGCAGACACATCTTGCGAGCCAAGGTCGATGCCCTTGCCCGCCAACATGCCCTGCACTTGTGCCAGGTAAGCTGAAGGTACACACACCGCAACGTGGCAGGCAGACTCAGGCAAACCACTCAGAACCCCCTCAAGCAGTGCTTGGTTGGCGGCCAGGTTGCCGTTCATTTTCCAGTTACCCGCAATGAGTTTTTTCTTCATGTCGCTTCACTCCGTCTGCCCCTCATGGCGAGGTCTGCGAGGCCGCGGCCTTCTCCCTGCGCAGAGGGTTTGCCACGGCCCCTCTCGGGGCCTCGCAAAGACGTTACTGCTGCTGTTGCTGTTGTTGGTCGTCCGAAGGTGCGGGGCGGTCCAGCAAGGCCTTCATGGACAGCTTGACACGACCTTTTTCGTCGGTCTCCAGCACTTTCACACGCACCACCTGCCCTTCGGCCAGCACGTCGGTGACTTTGCCAATGCGCTCGTGGCTGATCTGGCTGATGTGCAGCAAGCCATCTTTGCCAGGCAGCAAGTTGACCAGGGCACCAAAGTCCAGAATCTTGGTGATCGGGCCTTCGTAAACCTTGCCAATTTCCACTTCGGCCGTGATTTGCTCGATGCGGCGCTTGGCCTCATCGGCCTTGGCGCCATCGGTGGCGGCGATGGTGATGGTGCCGTCTTCCTCGATGTTGATCTGGGTGCCGGTCTCTTCGGTCAGCGCGCGAATGGTGGCGCCGCCCTTGCCGATCACGTCACGGATCTTCTCGGGGTTGATCTTCATGGTGTAAAGCTTGGGCGCGAAGTTGGAGACTTCGGTCTTGGCTTCGCCCATGGCGTCTTGCATCTTGCCCAGAATGTGCATGCGGGCTTCCTTGGCTTGCGCCAGCGCCACTTGCATGATCTCTTGCGTGATGCCCTGGATCTTGATGTCCATTTGCAAAGCGGTGATGCCGTTGGTCGTGCCAGCCACTTTGAAATCCATGTCGCCCAGATGATCTTCGTCACCCAGGATGTCGGTCAGCACGGCAAAACGGTTGCCTTCCTTGATCAGGCCCATGGCGATGCCGGCCACGTGCGCCTTCATGGGCACGCCAGCGTCCATCATGGACAGGCAGCCGCCACACACCGATGCCATCGAAGACGAGCCGTTGGATTCGGTGATTTCCGACACCACACGCACGGTGTAGGGG
>VERE01000062.1 GCA_018882835.1 Limnohabitans sp. | reverse complement strand
CCGGGCCATGGCCTTGCACTTCTGCCGAGGGGCTGTAAATGCGCATCAGCTCGAACGGGATACGAAAGGCCTCGCCGTTGGCAAAGCTGATCTCGAGCAGGCGAGACTGTCCGTGCACCGTGATGTCTTGCGGTTGCGGGGTGTTTTTGTTCAATCCTGCCATGGTGTTTCCTTAGACCAGCACGCGTTCAATGCCGCCGCTATTGGCCGCTTGGACATAGCTGGGCAGCCACGCCTCTCCCAGAATTTGGCGCGCCATCTCGACCACGATGTAGTCGGCCTCGAGCAAACCGTTTTGCAAATCGTCGCCGTAGCGGCTCAGGCCTTGCAGGCAGCTGGGGCAACTGGTGAGAATTTTCACATTGCCCTGAGCTTGGCCCGAGATCGTTCGCAACTCGGCTTCGCCCTTGCGCAGCTCTTCTTCTTTGCGAAAGCGAACCTGGGTGGAAATATCAGGACGGGTCACGCCCAAGGTGCCGGATTCGCCGCAGCAGCGGTCCGACTTGAGCACCTGTTCGCCCACCAGCGCCCTGACCGTTTTCATCGGGTCTTGCTGCTTCATGGGGCTGTGACACGGATCGTGGAAAAGGTAGGAACCTTGCTGCGCGGTGTCCAATGTGACGCCTTTTTCGAGCAGGAATTCGTGGATGTCGACAATGCGGCAGCCCGGGAAAATTTTGTCGAATTCGTAGCCTTGCAACTGGTCGTAGCAGGTGCCACAGCTGACCACCACCGTCTTGATGTCCAGGTAGTTCAAGGTGTTGGCCACCCGATGGAACAACACCCGGTTATCCGTGATCATTTTTTCGGCTTTGTCAAACTGGCCACTGCCGCGCTGGGGGTAGCCACAGCACAGGTAACCTGGCGGCAACACAGTCTGCACACCGGCATGCCACAGCATGGCCTGCGTGGCCAAGCCAACCTGGGAGAACAGGCGCTCGGAGCCACAACCCGGGAAATAGAACACCGCCTCGGAATCTGGCGTGGTCGCTTTCGGGTTGCGAATGATGGGCACGTAATCTTTGTCTTCAATGTCCAGCAATGCCCGCGCGGTTTTCTTGGGCAAGCCACCGGGCATTTTTTTATTGATGAAATGAATCACCTGTTCTTTCAGCGGCACGGTGCCCACGCTGGCCGGCGGTGCGCTGGTTTGCTTGCGTGCCACCGCACTGAGCATGTCATGGGCGAAGCGCTGCAACTTCATGCCGACATCGACCATGGCGCTGCGCGCCAGCTTGATGGTCTCGGGACGGGTGGCATTCAGCATGAACATGGCAGCGGCATTGCCAGGACGGAAACTCTTTTGCCCCATCTTGCGCAACAGGTTGCGCATGTTCATGGAGACGTCGCCAAAGTCGATCTTCACCGGACAGGGCGACAGGCACTTGTGGCAGACCGTGCAATGGTCGGCCACGTCTTCAAACTCTTGCCAGTGCTTGATGGACACACCGCGGCGGGTCTGCTCCTCGTACAAAAAGGCCTCCACAAGCAGCGAGGTGGCCAGAATCTTGTTGCGCGGGCTGTACAGCAGGTTGGCACGCGGCACATGGGTGGCGCACACCGGCTTGCACTTGCCGCAGCGCAAGCAGTCCTTGACGCTGTCAGCAATGGCGCCAATGTCGGATTGCTGCATGATGAGCGATTCATGGCCCATCAAGCCAAAACTGGGGGTATAGGCCTGGCTGAGGTCGGCGGCACGCACCTCGTGCTCACCCGGCCGAGCGCGCAGCAGCTTGCCCTTGTTGAAGCGGCCTTCGGGGTCGATGCGGGCCTTGTAGTCGGCGAAGGGCTGCAGCTCGGCATCGGTCAGAAACTCCAGCTTGGTGATGCCAATGCCGTGCTCGCCAGAGATCACGCCATCAAGCGAGCGCGCCAGCACCATGATGCGGGCCACCGCTTCATGGGCGGTTTGCAGCATGGCGTAGTCATCGCTGTTGACCGGAATATTGGTGTGCACATTGCCGTCACCCGCATGCATGTGCAAAGCCACCCACACACGGCCCTTGAGCACACGCTGGTGAATGGCATTGCACTCGTCCAGAATGGGCTGGAACACCGCACCGGTGAAAATGTTTTGCAAGCCCGCGCGAATTTGGGTTTTCCAGCTGGCGCGCAAGCTGTGGTCTTGCAATTGCGGGAACAGGGTGTCAACGTCGCGCAGCCACTGCTGCCACAAGGCGCGCACTTCGCCAATCAGGTTGCGCGCCTGCTGCACCCGGTCTTCGAGCAGTTCAGGCGAGGCCAGGTCGGCCGCGTCATCGGACTTGCCCAGTGGCAATTGGCCGCGCGCAAAAAAGTCGTCCAGGGCATTGCACAGTTGCAATTTGTTGCGCAAGGACAGCTCGATGTTGATGCGCTCGATGCCGTCGGTGTACTCGGCCATGCGCGGCAGCGGGATGACCACATCCTCGTTGACCTTGAAGGCGTTGGTGTGGCGGCTGATGGCTGCGGTGCGCTTGCGGTCCAGCCAGAATTTTTTGCGCGCCTCGGCACTGATGGCAATGAAGCCTTCGCCGCTGCGTGAATTGGCCAGGCGCACCACCTCGGAGGTGGCCCGCGCGACGGCGTCAGCGTCGTCACCGGCAATGTCACCAATCAACACCATCTTGGGCAAGCCACCGCGCTTGCTCTTGGTGGCATAGCCCACGGCTTTGAGGTAGCGGTCGTCCAGGTGTTCCAGGCCGGCCAACAGGGTCCCTGTTCGCTTTTGTTCGGCAAACATGAAGTCCTTGATCTCGACAATGCTGGGCACCGCGTCCTTGGCATTGCCAAAGAATTCCAGGCACACCGTGCGGGTGTGCTCTGGCATGCGGTGCACCACCCAGCGCGCACTGGTGATCAGGCCATCACAGCCCTCTTTTTGCACGCCGGGCAGGCCGCTCAAAAACTTATCAGTGACATCCTTGCCCAAGCCTTCCTTGCGGAACGTGCGGCCGGGAATGTCCAGGCGCTCGGTGCGCAGGGGTGTCTTGCCGTCGGCCGCAAAGTAGCGCAGCTCAAAACTGGCCAGCTCGGCATCATGGATCTTGCCCAGGTTGTGGCCTATGCGGGTCACTTCCAGCCATTCGGCCTGCGGCGTCACCATGCGCCAGCTCACCAGGTTATCCAGGGCCGTGCCCCACAGCACGGCCTTTTTTCCACCCGCATTCATGGCGATGTTGCCGCCAATGCAGGAAGCCTCGGCAGAGGTTGGGTCCACGGCGAAAACAAATCCGGCACGTTCGGCGGCATCGGCCACGCGCTGGGTGACCACGCCCGCCTCGGTCCAGATGGTGGGCACCGTGTGTTCAATGCCGGGCAGCTGGACCTGCTCGACCTCGGTCATGGCTTCCAGCTTTTCGGTGTTGATGACCACGCTTTTCCAGGTCAGGGGAATGGCGCCGCCGGTGTAGCCGGTGCCGCCGCCGCGCGGCACGATGGTCAAGCCCAGCTCGATGCAGGCCTTGACCAGGCCGGCCATTTCAACCTCGGTGTCGGGAGTCAACACCACAAAGGGGTACTCGACGCGCCAGTCGGTGGCATCGGTCACGTGGGAAACGCGCGATAGGCCGTCGAATTTGATGTTGTCGGCTGCCGTGTATTTTTTCAGTTGGCGCGCCGCTTTTTTGCGCAAGGCCGCCAAAGTGTCAAAGCCGGCGGCAAATTGGGCAATGGCCTGGCGTGCCGCTTTCAGCAACTGCCCGACCAGGGCGTCACGCTCAAGGTCGTCTTGAGGGGTGCGGCGGCGCTCGATTTCGCCCAGGCGGTGGTTGAGGGCGTCGACCAGCAAGCGGCGGCGGCCAGGGTTGTCCAGCAAATCGTCTTGCAGGTAGGGGTTGCGCTGCACCACCCAGATGTCACCCAGCACTTCGTACAGCATGCGCGCTGAACGGCCGGTGCGGCGCTCCTGGCGCAGGCGCTCCAGCCACAGCCAGGCGTCGGCACCCAACAAGCGAATCACGATCTCCCGGTCGGAGAAGGATGTGTAGTTGTAGGGAATCTCTCGCAGTCGGGGGCTGTCTTCAGCCGCCGCCAGCAAATGGTTCAGCGGTGTGGGAGCGTTCATGGGCAAATTTTGACCCGCCTCGAGACAAAGCAAGGGCTTGGGCATGATGTTACCGCAGTGCAGCATTCCCTACGGCATGTGTGTGCACTTGGCTTGCGTGGCATTTACTTGCGCCCAGGACCGAAACAGGGTTCACAATGGCGACATGTTTGCCGGCCAGAATTGGCCCCATTGTCCTGAGGAGACCCCATGAAAAGCACTTCCCGCAGTTTGTTCACCCTGTGCAGCTTGACGGCGCTGCTCGCTGCCCCCCTTCACAGCCAGGCCCAGACAGAAATCCAGTGGTGGCACTCCATGGGCGGCGCCTTGGGCGAGTGGGTCAACGATTTGGCGAAGAATTTCAACGCCAGCCAAAAAGATTACAAGATCGTGCCCACCTTCAAGGGCAGCTACGACGAATCCATGACCGCCGCCATTGCGGCTTTTCGCGCCGGTAACGCCCCGCACATCCTGCAAGTGTTTGAAGTCGGCACCGCCACCATGATGGCCAGCAAAGGCGCCATCAAACCCGTCGCAGAGATCATGAAGGAGGCAGGGGTGGCCTTTGACCCCAATGCCTACGTACCCGCTGTGGCCGGTTATTACACCGCCCCGAATGGCCAGATGTTGAGTTTTCCCTTCAACAGCTCCACCCCGGTGTTCCATTACAACAAGGACGCCTTCAAAGCTGCCGGCATGGACCCGGAGAAGCCCCCGACCACCTGGCCCGAAGTGGCCTTGGCAGCCGCCAAACTGAAAGCCAGCGGCCACAAATGTCCCTTCACCACCAGCTGGATCAGCTGGACCCAACTGGAAAGCTTTTCTGCCTGGCACAACACCGAATTCGCCACTTTGGGCAATGGCATGCGGGGCCTTCAGGCACGCCTGAGCTTCAACTCCCCCCTGCATGTGCGTCACATCGAGAACCTGGCCAACATGGCCAAAAGCGGCTTGTTCATTTACAAAGGCAGGGGCAATGCCGCAGATGCCACGTTTGTCTCAGGCGAATGCGCCATGGCCACAGGCTCCTCTGCCTTGTACGGCAACGTCACCCGCAATGGCAAGTTTGGCTATGGCATTGGCGCCTTGCCGTACTACCCCGATGTGAATGGCGCCCCCCAAAACACCGTGATTGGCGGCGCCAGCCTGTGGGTGATGAGTGGCAAAAAAGCCAACGACTACAAAGGTGTGGGGCAGTTCTTCGCGTACCTGTCGCAGCCTGACGTGGCCGCAGCCAGCCACCAGCGCACCGGGTATTTGCCGGTGACCAAGGCCTCGTTCCAACTCACCGAGAAATCGGGGTTTTATCAAAAGAATCCCGGCACCGATGTGTCGGTGACCCAGATGATCCGCAAAACCACAGACAAATCGCGCGGAGTTCGCCTGGGTAACTTTGTTCAAATTCGCACCATCATTGACGAGGAATTGGAAGGCGTGTGGAGCGGCAAAAAAGCACCCAGGGAAGCCCTGGATGCCGCGATCAAACGAGGTAACGAGCAGCTGGAGCGCTTCGAAAAAGCCAACAAGGGCTGACCATGCCCCTGCGTGCCGGATAGACTTGCAGGCATGGAGAAACGCGTTCGTTTTCGTTCCCCCTGGCTGCCCTGGCTTCTGATTGCACCTCAGATGGCCGTGATCGGCGTGTTCTTCTTTTGGCCAGCTGCCCAGGCGGTCTACCAAAGCGTCTTGCAGCAAGACGCTTTTGGCACCCAAACCGAGTTTGTGGGGCTGTTGAATTTCGAGCGCCTGTGGGATGACAGCACCTACCTGGCCTCGTTTCAAACCACGGCCGTTTTCTCTGTGTTGGTGGCGGTCTTGGGCCTGAGCATTTCCCTGCTGCTGGCCACCTTGGCGAACCGCGTCGTTCGGGGTGCCGCCTTCTACAAAACCTTGTTGATCTGGCCCTATGCCGTGGCCCCGGTGGCGGCCGGCGTGTTGTGGCTATTCATGTTTGCGTCTCCCATGGGAGTGGTTGCGCACTGGCTGAAAAACATGGGGTTGCCGTGGGACCACTTGCTCAATGCCGACCACGCCATGGCCTTGATTGTCATGGCCGCGGTCTGGAAGCAAATTTCCTACAACTTTCTCTTCTTTTTGGCGGGCTTGCAAAGCATTCCAAAATCTTTGCTGGAGGCTGCGGCCATCGATGGCGCAGGCCCCACGCGCCGGTTCTGGACCATCGTGTTCCCACTGTTGTCCCCCACCACTTTTTTTCTGTTGGTGATCAATGTGGTCTACGCATTTTTCGACACCTTCGCCATCGTCGACGCCGCCACCCATGGTGGGCCGGGAAAAGACACCGCGATTTTGGTCTACAAGGTCTACTACGATGGTTTCAAGGCCATGGACATGGGAGGCTCGGCAGCCCAATCGGTGGTGCTGATGGCCATCGTCATCGCCTTGACCGTCATTCAGTTCCGCTTTGTGGAAAAGAAAGTGCAGTACTGACATGGTGGAGCGTCGCCCCGTACTCACCCTGTTGTCGCACCTGGTGTTGGTGCTGGGCGTGTTGATCGTGGCTTTCCCGGTGTACCTGACCTGGGTCGCCTCCACCCAAACAGCGCGCGAGATTGCCCAAAGCGCGCCCTTGTCTCTGTGGCCGGGCGGCCATGGCTTGCAGACCTACCAACTGGCCTTGTTCGGCGGTGTGGGCGAATCTGGCAGCACCTACCCGGCCGCCCTGCCCATGATGGGCATCAGCCTGGTCAGTGCCATGATCATTGCGCTGGGCAAAATTTCCATTTCAATTTTGTCGGCATTTGCCATCGTTTACTTTCGCTTTCCCCTGCGCAGCCTGGTGTTCTGGATGGTCTTTGTCACCCTGATGTTGCCCGTCGAGGTGCGCATCAGCCCGACCTACGAGGTGGTCTCCAACCTGGGCCTGCTGAACACCTACGCTGGGCTGACGGTGCCCTTGATTGCCTCGGCCACCGCCACTTTTTTATTCCGACAATTTTTTCTGACCATTCCGGATGAACTCATCGAGGCAGCCCGCATGGACGGTGCAGGTCCGATGCGTTTTTTCAAAGACATGCTGCTGCCTTTGTCAGCCACGCCCATGGCTGCCCTGTTTGTCATCCAATTCATCTACGGATGGAACCAATACCTCTGGCCCTTGCTGGTGACAACCGACGAATCGATGTACCCCATCGTGATGGGCATCAAGCGCCTGATTGCCGGCGAGGTTTACACCGACTGGAACGTGGTCATGGCTGTCACGTTGCTGGCCATGTTGCCGCCCGCCATGGTGGTCATCGGCATGCAGAAATGGTTTGTCAAAGGTCTGGTGGACACGGAAAAATAACATGGCATCGATTCAACTGGAAGGCTTGGTCAAACGCTACGGGCACGGCCCGCGCAGCGTGCAAGTGCTGCATGGTGTCCATGCCGAAATTCACGATGGCGAGTTCGTGGTCATCGTGGGGCCCTCGGGTTGCGGCAAATCGACCTTGCTGCGCATGGTGGCAGGGCTGGAAGAAATTTCTGAGGGCAGCTTGCGCATCGGCGGACGCTTGGTCAACACGCTGGAGCCGGCCGAGCGCGACATCGCCATGGTGTTCCAAAACTATGCGCTGTATCCGCACATGAGCGTGTTCGACAACATGGCCTACGGCCTGAAAATCGCCAAAGTGCCACGCGAAGCCATCCAGCAGCGCGTGCAAGCGGCTGCGGACATTCTGGAATTGGGCGCTTTGCTGCAACGCAAACCGCGCGAGCTTTCTGGCGGTCAGCGCCAGCGCGTGGCCATGGGGCGCGCCATTGTTCGCCAACCCAAAGTGTTTTTGTTTGACGAGCCCTTGTCCAACCTGGACGCGAAGTTGCGCGCCCAAACGCGACTGGAAATCCAGACACTGCACCGCAACCTGGGCATCACTTCGCTGTTTGTCACGCACGACCAGGTCGAGGCCATGACGCTGGCGCAACGCATGCTGGTCATGAATGCAGGCCGGGTAGAGCAGTTTGGCACGCCTGAAGAGGTCTACAACCAGCCCGCCAGCACCTTCGTCGCCAGCTTCATGGGGGCACCGCCCATGAACTTGCTGCGACAAGCGCATGGCGTGCCCAAAGGCCGCATCCTGGGCATTCGGCCTGAGCACCTCAGCCTGTCCAGCGAGATCGACGGCCATGGCTGGCCTGTCCAGGTCAGTGCCCTGGAAATGCTGGGGGCCGAAAGGCTGGTCTACGCTCGGCTGGGAGAAGAAACCTTGGTTGTTCGCATCAACGAGTCGGTGATACCGCCCGCCCTGGGCAGCACCGTGCAAGCCACGCCTCGCGCCGACCGGCTGCACTGGTTCGATGCCCACACCAACCTGCGCTTGCCAGACTGAGCCCCGCATGGAAAATTCTGTCCTGCCCGACTGGCCCTATCCCCGCTGGATTGCGCACCGAGGTGCCGGCCTGTTGGCCCCTGAAAACACCCTGGCAGCCTTTCGCCTGGGCGCTCAGTATGGCTACCGCATGTTTGAATGCGACGCCAAACTCAGCGCCGATCAGGTCGTGGTGTTGCTGCACGATGCCGATCTGGCGCGCACCAGCAACGGCCAGGGCTTGGCCGGCGAGCACAGCTGGGCCCGCTTGTCGCAACTGGATGCTGGCCGTTGGCACAGCCCGGCATATGCGGGCGAGCCGCTGGGCAACTTGCAAAGCCTGGCGGCCTTTTGTCAGGCGAATGGCCATCACCTCAACATTGAAATCAAGCCCACGCCCGGGCAAGAACGGCACACCGGCGAACGGGTGGCCGAAAAAGCCGCCCTGTGGTGGGCCGGCCACGCTGTGCTGCCCTTGCTGACCTCGTTTCAGGCAGAAGCCTTGGTCGGCGCTCGGGCCACGGCCCCCCACCTGCCCCGTGGGCTGTTGCGCCATCAATGGGACGACGATGTGCTGCCCCTGGCCGCATCGCTGGCCTGCCAAGCCCTGGTTTGCCATTTCAGCTTGTGGACAGCCGAGCGTGTGCAAGAAGCGCAGCAGCGCGGCCTGCGCACCTTGAGTTACACCGTGAACGAGGAAGCCATGGCGCGGCAACTGCTGGCCTGGGGCGTGGACGGCATCATCACCGACCGTGTCGACCTGTTCAAGCCCGACGCCGCCTGAGCCGCAGCCAAGGCCGCAGGAACAGCCACTGCACTGTGGCACACACCCCCACCACAGCGGCATAGGTGCGCATGGCCCCGTCCTGGCCCAACCACGCCAGGCCGCCCAGCAAGGTCAAAACGCCCGCAAGGGTGGTGACCCCCCAGCGCTGCCAGCCCGTGCCTGCCAGCTGGCCCCGCCAAAGCCAGCTTGCAGCCAAAGTCAACAGTCCCGCCACGCCCAAGGCAGGGCTCAGGCCATTCAGCCAGTGGTTCAAGAAAGACAGGGCTTGCATGTTTAAAATTTTATAATCCCGTCATGGCAGTCTGGGCTCTTGGTCTCAATCACAACACCGCCCCGCTGGATTTGCGCGGCCGGTTTGCCTTTGCTGTGGAGCAACTCCATCCGGTTTTATCGGGCTTGCGCGACAGCCTGAACCAGCCCGGCGAAGCTGCCATTCTCTCCACTTGCAACCGCACCGAAATCTACTGTGCCGCGCAACAGCCCGCGCTGGCGCAAACCCTGGACTGGCTGGCCCAATCCGGTGGCGTCTCGCCCGAGGCCCTGCGGGCCCACACTTACACCCTGGAAGCAGGCCAAGCCGCGCGTCATGCCTTTCGCGTGGCCAGCGGCCTGGACTCGATGGTGCTGGGCGAGCCCCAAATCCTGGGCCAAATGAAAGACGCCGTGCGTGCCGCCAACGAAGCGGGTGCTTTGGGCACCACCCTGCACCAGCTGTTTCAGCGCTCCTTCGCGGTTGCCAAGGAAGTACGCACCTCCACCGAAATTGGCGCTCACTCGATCAGCATGGCGGCGGCCTCGGTGCGCCTGGCCAGCCAGTTGTTTGAGGACCTGAGCCAGGTCAAGGTGCTGTTTGTGGGCGCGGGCGAAATGATCGAACTGTGCGCCACACATTTTGCGGCACGCACGCCGCGTGCCATGGCCATTGCCAACCGCACCCTGGAGCGGGGCGAAAAACTGGCGTCGCTCTTCGGGGCCGAGGTCATGCGTTTGGCAGACCTGCCTGATCGCCTGCATGAGTTTGATGTGATTGTCAGCTGCACCGCCAGCAGCCTGCCGCTGATCGGGCTGGGCGCAGTCGAGCGCGCCTTGAACAAGCGCCGCCATCGCCCCTTGTTCATGGTGGACCTGGCCGTCCCGCGCGACATCGAGCCCGAAGTCAAGTTGCTGGACGATGTCTACCTGTACACCGTGGACGATCTGTCCACCGTGGTCCAAACGGCCCAAGCCAACCGGCAAGCTGCGGTGGCTCAGGCCGAGGTCATCATTGACGCGGGCGTGCAAAGCTTTCTGCACTGGCTGGACCAGCGCAGCATGGTGCCGCTGATTCAGCAATTGCATGGGCAGGCCGAGCATTGGCGCTCGGTGGAGCTGCAACGCGCCCACAAGCTGCTGGCCAAGGGCGAGCCGGTCGAGCAGGTGCTGGAGGCCTTGGCCAAAGGCCTGTCACAAAAAATGTTGCATGGCGCCATGGCAGAGCTGCATGCCGGTGACCACGCTGCCCGCGAACGCGCGCGCTACGCCGTCGAGCACTTCTTTTTGCGCGACAGCCGTTAGCTGGCCGCCCCCTCACCATGAAAGCCTTTATGCGCGCTCAGCTGGAGCGCTACACACAACGTTTGGCCGAGCTCGATTTTTTGTTGTCGAGCGAGGACATCCTGCGCAACATGGAACAGTTCATGGCGCTGTCGCGCGAGCACGCCGAGGTGTCGGTCATCGCCAGCCGCTGGGCCCGCCTGCAACAGCGCGAAACCGACCTGGCCGAAGCCCAGGTCTTGCTGGCCGATGCCCAGACCGATGCCGACATGCAGCAAATGGCTCAGGACGAAACCCAGGCGGCACAAGCCGAATGCGCGCAACTGGCCCTGGAGTTGCAGCGCCTGCTGTTGCCCAAGGACCCGGACGATGCGCGTGCCGCTTATTTGGAAATTCGCGCCGGCACCGGCGGCGACGAATCGGCGTTGTTTGCCGGCGACCTGTTGCGAATGTACTCCCGCTACGCCGAGCGCCAGGGATGGCGCACCGAGTTGCTCAGCGAATCGGCCAGCGAGCTTGGCGGCTACAAGGAAGTGGTGTTGCGCATCTCGGGCGAGCAGGTTTACGGCCGTTTGCGTTTCGAGTCAGGCGGCCATCGCGTGCAGCGGGTGCCGGCCACCGAGTCGCAAGGTCGCATTCACACCAGCGCCTGCACCGTTGCCGTCATGCCCGAGCCTGACGAAGCCAGTGCGGTGCAAATCAATCCGGCCGATTTGCGTATCGACACTTTCCGCGCCAGTGGCGCCGGCGGGCAACACATCAACAAGACCGACTCGGCCGTGCGCGTCACCCACTTGCCCACCGGCATCGTGGCAGAGTGCCAAGATGACCGCTCACAGCATCGCAACAAGGCGCGCGCCCTGCAAGTGCTGGCCGCGCGCATCCAGGAGCGCGAGCGTGCCGAGCGCTCGGCCAAAGAAGCCGCCACCCGCAAAGGTCTGATTGGCAGCGGCGACCGCAGCGACCGCATCCGCACCTACAATTTTCCGCAAGGCCGCCTGACCGATCACCGCATCAATCTGACGCTGTACAAACTCAGCTTCATCATGGAAGGCGACCTGGAGGAAGTTCTCACCGCCTTGCAGCATGCGCGCGAAGCCGAGCAACTGGAGGCCTTGGAGGTCGGGGGACTGGCGTGAGCGGCACGCTGGGCCAAGCCTTGCACCACGGGCTGTCCTTGGGTCTGCCACGCCTGGAAGTGCAAATGCTGTTGCTGTTGGCCGTGCAACAAGACCCGGCCAACCGCGCCTGGCTGCTGGCCCATGACCAAGACAGCTTGAGTGCAGACAGCGCAGCGCGTTACGAAGCCCTGCTGCAGCGCCGTTGCAACGGGGAGCCCCTGGCCTACTTGCGCGGCAGCAAAGAATTTTTTGGCCTGAACTTGCAGGTTGACGCCCGCGTGCTGGACCCCCGCGATGACACCGAAACCCTGGTGGAATGGGCGCTGGCCTGCCTACAGGAAATGCGCCAACCCTCTCCTCTGGTGCTGGACCTGGGCACCGGAAGCGGCGCCATTGCGCTGGCCCTGCAAGCCCAACATCCGCAAGCCCAGGTTTGGGCGGTGGATGCCAGCGAAGCGGCGCTGGCCGTCGCTCAAGGCAATGCCAAACGACTGGGGTTACCCATTCGGTGCGTTCACAGCCATTGGTTTGACGCCTTGGCAGGCCAGCCATTTCACTTGGTGGTCTCCAACCCTCCCTACATTGCTGAAAATGACCCCCACTTGCCCGCCCTCAGGCACGAACCGCTGAGCGCCTTGGTCAGCGGACGCGACGGTCTGGACGACATTCGCGCCCTGGTGCGCGCGGCGCCGCGCCATCTGAAAGCGCAAGGCTGGCTGCTGCTGGAGCACGGTCATGAACAAGCCCAGGCTGTACGCGCCCTGTTGAATCAGGCTGGTTTTGCCGGCGTGCAAAGCCGTTGTGACCTTGCGGGCATCGAACGCTGCAGCGGCGGATTTTGGCCAGCCGTGAAATAATTGACATTCTTGGTTTTGGAGACTGACATGAGCGACGCGCAACAACGCATTGATGAATTGGTAAAAGGCAGCCAAGTGTTGCTGTTCATGAAAGGCAGTGCCAGCTTTCCCATGTGCGGCTTTTCAGGGCGTGCCATTCAAATTTTGAAGG
The DNA here is from genome assembly GCA_018882835.1 of Limnohabitans sp. Taxonomy (GTDB): domain Bacteria; phylum Pseudomonadota; class Gammaproteobacteria; order Burkholderiales; family Burkholderiaceae_C; genus Limnohabitans. The sequence goes on along the minus strand of VERE01000062.1, from coordinate 5,669 downwards.
CCTGTGGCGTCGAGCCCAAAAACATCAAAACCGTGAACGTGCTGGACGATCCCGAAATTCGCCAGGGCATCAAGGAATACAGCAACTGGCCCACCATTCCCCAGTTGTACGTCAAGGGCGAGTTCATCGGTGGCTCGGACATCATGATGGAAATGTACGAATCGGGCGAGCTTCAGCAAGTGCTAAACGGCTGATGGCTTACTCGGCGCGCCAGCGTTGGCGCGCCGCCAGCACCGCTGACGGGTAGCGGTCCTGGCCCCGGCTGCCGTTGTAGCGCCCCAGCGCCAAAAACAAATCACCGCGCTCGACGCGCAGGTAGTGGCGCAAGATCACGCAGCCATAGCGCAAGTTGGTGGCGGGCTGAAATAGCTTGGCTTCGTCTGCATCGCCAATCCAACGCACCCAAAAAGGCATGACCTGCATGTAGCCGCGGGCATCGGCGCTGCTGATGGCAAATTTTCGGAAACCGCTCTCCACTTCGATCAAGCCCAGCACCAGCTCAGGCTCCAAGCCGGCACGGCTGCTTTCGTACCAAACGGTTTGCAAAAAGGCCATGCGCAGACTCTCGCTGGCCAACTCATCGCGCAGCACGGCGGCGCGGCGTTGCTGCAAGTGCGCCAGCAAGCGCGGCTGCTGGCGCGACAGCCATGCGGGGTCGCTTTGGCCTGGGAGGGCCGCGTCATCACGCAAGGCTTGCGAGAGCGCGGTTCGGACCGAATCTGCCAGCGCCTCCTCGGCTTGCCGGCCAGCCCAACTGTTTTGCGGCAACAGCTTGGCAAAGGCGATGCATGCCAGGGTCTGAACCCATTGCCGGCGCTGCATGCCCATGCCTTCAGGTCTTCAAAGTCCCAAGCGTTGCTTCAGGAAGTTCAACACCTCGGTCGCAGGCACTTTGCTGGCCGCAGCCTCTCGCCGGTGTTGGTATTCCAGCTGGCCTTCCTTCAAGCCGCGATCGGAAATCACCACTCGGTGCGGTACGCCGATCAGCTCCCAGTCGGCAAACATGGCGCCCGGACGCTCGCCACGGTCGTCCAGCATCACGTCCACGCCAAGTGCGGCCAATTGGTCATGTAACTGCGTCGCCGCAGCTTTCACCTCGGCACTGCGGTCCATGCCGATCGGGCACACCACCACGGTGAAAGGGGCAATGGCATCGGGCCAAATGATGCCGCGCTCGTCATGGTTCTGTTCAATGGCCGCAGCCGGCAGGCGGGTGATGCCAATGCCGTAGCAGCCCATTTCCATGGCTTGAGGCTTGCCGTTTTCATCCAGGAAGGTGGCATTCATGGCCCTGGAATACTTGGTGCCCAGGTAAAACACATGGCCTACCTCGATGCCACGCTCAATGGCCAGCGGCCCCTTGCCGTCGGGCGAGGGATCACCCGCCACCACGTTACGGATATCGCACACCAGATCGGGCTCGGGCAAGTCGCGCCCCCAGTTCACCCCGGTCAGGTGATGGTCGACCTCGTTGGCACCGCAGACCCAATCGGCCATCACGGCCACTTCTTTGTCGGCCACCACTTTCAAGGGCTGCTTCAGGCCGATGGGGCCCAGATAGCCCGGCTTGCAGCCGAAATGGGCCTCGATTTCGGCCACAGTCGCAAAGCGAAAGCCAGCGTCCAGACCCGGCACCTTGCCCACCTTGACCTCGTTCATGTCATGGTCCCCGCGCACCAGCAGCAGCCACACGTGGCTCTTGCGCACTTGGCCTTCGGCGTCCACTTCGTCGGTGGCCAACACCAGGGACTTCACTGTGCGTGACAAGGGCAAGTTCAACAATTCGGCCACCTGCTCACAGGTGCTGCGGCCCGGCGTGGGGGTTTTGCTGAGCGCTTGCGCAGCGGCCGCACGTGGCTGCTGCGGCGGCAAGGCCTCGGCTTTTTCAAGGTTGGCGGCGTAGTCGCTTTGGGGGCAGTACACGATGGCGTCTTCGCCGGTGGCCGCAATCACTTGGAACTCCTCACTCAAATCGCCGCCAATGGCACCGCTGTCGGCAGCCACGGCGCGGTATTGCAAGCCGAAACGGTCAAAAATCTTGCGGTAAGCCTGGGCCATCACCTGGTAGCTGGCTTTCGCGCCGACGCTGTCCCGGTCGAAGCTGTAGGCGTCTTTCATGATGAACTCGCGTCCCCGCATCAGGCCGAAACGCGGGCGGCGTTCATCGCGAAACTTGGTTTGGATCTGGTACAGGTTCTTTGGCAATTGCTTGTAGCTGCGCAGTTCCTGGCGCGCGATGTCGGTCACCACTTCCTCGCTGGTGGGCTGGATCACGAAGTCGCGGTCATGGCGGTCTTTGATGCGCAACAGTTCAGGGCCCATCTTGCCAAAGCGGCCGGTTTCTTGCCACAGCTCTGCCGGCTGCACCACCGGCATGGTCAGCTCGATGGCACCGGCGCGGTCCATCTCCTCGCGCACGATGGCCTCGACCTTGCGAATCACGCGCAAACCCATGGGCATGTAGTTGTAAATGCCTGCGCCCAGCTTTTTGATCATGCCGGCACGGATCATGAGTTTGTGGCTCACCACTTCGGCATCGGCCGGGGCTTCCTTGAGGGTGGAGACGAGAAACTGGGAGGCTTTCATGGGGTGCGCAGCAGAAAATGTGGGAGAGTCCTCTTGAAGGCACAGAGGGACTGTGCATAATGGACTCAGTTTAAAAATTTGAGGTTTTGATTATGCTTGACCGGGACGGCTTTCGGCCCAACGTCGGCATCATCTTGCTCAACCAGAGGAACCAGGTGTTCTGGGGCAAGCGCATCCGAACCCACAGCTGGCAGTTTCCGCAAGGCGGCATCGACCGGGGTGAAAGCCCGGAACAGGCGATGTACCGCGAACTGCACGAAGAAGTGGGGCTCCAGCCGGAGCATGTGCGCATTGTGGCCCGCACCCGTGACTGGTTGCGCTATGAGGTGCCAGACCGCTACATCCGACGCGATGCGCGAGGTCACTACAAGGGGCAGAAACAAATCTGGTACCTGTTGCAGCTGGTTGCGCAGGACTGGAATTTGAATTTGCGCGCCACCAACCACCCCGAGTTCGACGCTTGGCGTTGGAACGATTATTGGGTGCCGCTGGATGTGGTGGTGGAATTCAAGCGCGGGGTCTATGAAATGGCCCTGACCGAACTGGCGCGCTACCTGCCTCGCCAGGACCACCGCAACCGCTATTTGCGCGGCGGCCCGCGATCGCGCGAGGCCGAGGTCGAACCGGGTCATCACGCGCCTGGCATGGGTCTGGTGCGCGCGCCCCATGAGCTGGAGTTGCCCCCTGGCGCCAGCTTCGAACCCGACCCCCAAACCCCGTTCCGCCACCCCTGAACAGCGACATCGCGTGCGCCGTCAGGTCACGTCATGGCAGGGTATCAGCGGGTGAGAACGAGGTTATCGCGGTGCACCATCTCGGGCTCGGCGACATAGCCCAGCAGGGCTTCAATTTCGGTAGAGGGCTTGCGGCAGAGCAATCGCGCCTCAGCGCTGGCGTAGTTGGCCAGGCCGCGCGCGATTTCTTGTCCGCTGGGGTCGCGAATGGCAATCACCTCGCCTCGCGAAAACTCGCCCTCGACGGCCACCATGCCAATGGGTAGCAGGCTTTTGCCCTCGTCACGCACTTTGGCCACAGCCCCGTCGTCGATGCTGATGCTGCCCCGCAGTTGCAGGTGATCCGCCATCCATTGCTTGCGGGCTTGCTGCTTTTGCGTCGGCGCCACCAACAGGGTGCCAATGGCTTCGCCCTGTGCCAGGCGCAACAGGGCGTCGGGCTCGCGGCCCCAGGCAATCACTGTGGAGGCGCCTGAACCGGCCGCACGCTTTGCCGCCAATATTTTGGTGATCATGCCGCCTTTGCCCAGACTGGAGCCTGCGCCACCTGCCATAGCCTCGAGCGCCGGGTCACCGGCGCGGGCCTCATGCACAAAAGTGGCGTTGGGGTCACGGCGCGGGTCGGCACTGTACAAGCCCTTTTGGTCGGTCAGGATGACCAAGGCGTCGGCCTCGACCAGATTGGCCACCAACGCCCCCAGGGTGTCGTTGTCTCCGAATTTGATTTCATCGTTGACCACAGTGTCGTTTTCATTGATCACTGGCAGCACGCCATGCTGCAGCAGGGTCAGCAACGTGGATCGGGCATTCAGGTAACGCTCACGATCGGCCAGGTCGGCGTGCGTGAGCAAGACCTGTGCGCTGCACAAGCCGTTTTCGCGCAGCTTGGTCTCGTACATCTGAGCCAGGCCCATCTGGCCGACCGCTGCAGCAGCCTGCAAGGCATGAATTTCATGCGGCCGACTGCGCCAGCCCAGGCGCTTCATGCCCTCGGCAATCGCGCCACTGGACACCATGATGACCTCGCGCCCTGGTTGGCCATGCACGCCGGCAACCAGTTGGGCCATCTGGCGGCACCATTCGCCAATGGCCGCTTCATCCAGGCCTCGGCCTTCGTTGGTCACCAGGCTGGAGCCAACTTTGATGACGATGCGACGGGCGTCGCGCAACACGGTGGAGTGACCCATGCGAAATCCGACAGAAATTAGGAAGTGCCCGGCTCGGCGAAACGCGGGTCAATCTCGACCGGCGGTTGTTCGAGCACCTGCTGTGCCTTGACGTGCTGGTAGATGGCTTGCACCAAGGGCTCGCAGCCCTCCCGCGTCAACGCAGAAATTTCGAACACAGGCCCTTTGAACTTGTAGCGCTTCAAAAAATCTTTGACCCGCGCCACACGCTCATCGGCCGGCACCATGTCGAGCTTGTTCAGCACCAGCCAACGCGGCTTGTTGTAAAGCTCGGCATCGTATTTTTTAAGTTCGGCCACGATGGCCTTGGCCTGGGCAGCCGGGTCCACGCTGTCGTCAAAGGGCGCGAGGTCCACCAAATGCAGCAGCAGACGGGTGCGCTGCAAATGCCGTAGAAATTGCAATCCCAGGCCGGCACCTTCGGAAGCGCCTTCGATCAGCCCGGGCACGTCGGCCACCACAAAACTCTGGCTGGGCCCGACGCGCACCACGCCCAAATTGGGGTGCAAGGTGGTGAAAGGGTAATCGGCAATTTTGGGACGGGCGTTGGAAATGGCCGAAATCAGCGTGGACTTGCCTGCATTGGGCATGCCCAACAAGCCGACATCGGCCAGCACCTTGAGCTCCAGCTTGAGGCTGCGGCGCTCGCCCGGATGGCCCGGCGTTTTTTGACGCGGCGCGCGGTTGATGGCGCTCTTGAAACGCATGTTGCCAAAGCCACCGTCGCCGCCCTTGGCGATCATGACCAGCTCGTTGGGTACCAACAACTCATGCAGCACCTCGCCGGTTTCTGCATCGGCAATGATGGTGCCCACAGGCATGCGCAAGGTGATGTCATCGCCGGCGGCGCCAAACATGTCTGAGCCCATGCCATGTTGCCCTCGGCGGGCTTCATGGCGGCGTGAGAAGCGAAAGTCCACCAGGGTGTTCAAGGCCACATCGGCCACGGCAAAGACATGGCCGCCACGGCCGCCGTCGCCCCCGTTGGGACCACCAAACTCTTTGTACTTTTCATGACGAAACGAGACGCAGCCGTTGCCCCCATCGCCTGCGGCAATGTCGATAAAGGCTTCGTCAACGAATTTCATGGGTGTATCTTAAAGGGGATCCAAAAACAAAGCCCCGACTTGCGGGGCTTTGTCGGGTCGGTGAAACCAGTCTC
>VERE01000061.1 GCA_018882835.1 Limnohabitans sp. | reverse complement strand
TTGCACTGGCTACACTGGCAGCCACTTCTGCTTTCGCTCAATTCAGCATCGACGGCGTCATGGACGCTGGCATTGGTTCCATCAACTACAAAGGCACCAGCGTCTCTGGCGTTTACAACAACGGTTCATCCACCAGCCAAATCAACTTCCGTGGCACGCATGACCTGGGCGGCGGCATGAAGGCAGATTTCCGCGTTGAAACCGACTGGAACACGGTTGTGAACGCTGGTAACACCGGCAACGTTGCTGCCTCTGCAGCTTCATCTTTCGGTAACGGCGAACTCCGCACTGGCCTGGCCACTTCCTTTGGTCGTTTTGACCTCGGCGCTGTGAACTACACCACCCTGGACGCTACCCTGACTGGCCAGCCCTTCGGCACCGCCATCGGCTCTGGTTTCCGTACCCTGTACGTCAATGACGCAGCAGCAACCTCTGGCGTGCGCGCTGGTAACTCCCTCAAGTACACCTCGCCCGCATTCAACGGCCTGTCTTTGACCCTGTACAACTCCAACAAACAGACCAAAGCGGGCACTGGCGTTGCAGGCGACACCACCTTCTCCGGCTCCTATGGCGCTTATGACCAAGTCGGTATCAAAGAAACTGGCGTGAAGTACAGCAACGGCCCCATCAATGCTGTGTACGTCCAATTGAAGCAAGACAACGCCAACGTTGGCACGGGTACCACGGTTGATACGGTCAGCACCCTGGCTGCCAGCTACACTTTTGGCGCTAGCAAAGTCATGTTGTTGAACCAAACCAACAAGAACGACAGCAACGCCAAAAACAACAAGACCACCACAGTGTCTGGTACCCACACCATTGGCGCATTCACCCTGATGCTGCAATCTGGCAACACCCAGAACATCAGCGGCGGCAAGTCCAACTTCACGGGTCTGGGTGCTGACTATGCTTTGAGCAAGATGGCTAACATCTATTTCCGTTCGGAGAAAAACACCAACGGTGCTGGCTCGGTTGCTGCAGCTCTGACGCCCTCCTCCATCTCTGGTACGGGCAACAACTTCGACCGCTCCGCCCTGGGCCTGCGCGTCGCTTTCTAATCCCCACGCTGGCCTAGCCAGCTAAGGATTGAAGCCTTCAAACCCTGCTGCGGCAACGTAGCAGGGTTTTTGTTTTGTGTCGGCAAATTGATCATTGGCCCAAACAACGACCATCCTGTATTGAAAAGTACAAGTTTGCAACAGTCGATCGATCGCTTGAAATTGCTGTTGCTCTTTAAAAGGGATCTTCATGATCAACATCCATAGGGTATACGTTATTCATCTGCATGACTAACAAGGGGAAAATTTAGACGAATTACTGTAATTTGAGCTACGGAGCTTTGAATGGCCTTTCGAATCAAAATACACAACTTCATTTGCTTTTCCTTGGCCCTTTTGGCGGCCTGTACTGGCTTGGCTCAGGAGGTGAGCTATCCCACCAAGGCCATCCGCTTGGTGGTTCCTGTGCCAGCTGGAGGCGCTGCCGATGGCATGGCCCGACTTCTGGCCGAGCACCTGCAAGCCAAATGGGGCCAGCCCGTGGTGGTAGAAAACAAACCGGGAGCAGGCTCTTCACTTGGCATGGCTTTGGTTGCAAGAGCGCCCGCTGACGGGTACACCCTGGGACTTGGAAACATTGCTGCCAACGCCATCAATCCGGCGCTTCAGCCAACACAATTTCAATACCATCCGGTCAAAGATTTTTCGGGCATCAGCATGGTGGGTGTGACGCCACTGGTGCTGGTAGTCAATGCCGAAAAGTTGCCAGTTAAGAATGTGAACGAATTCGTTGCACATCTCAAGACGCATCCCAATCTCGCTTATGGATCTTCTGGCGTTGGTTCCTCGCTGCACTTGGCGATGGAGCTTTTCCTGCAAAAAACGGGCACGAAAATGCTTCATGTTCCTTACAAAGGCTCTGCACCCATGGTGACTGATCTGCTGTCTGGTCAGGTCGTTGCATCCATTGATGCTGCCGCAACAAGCATGCCGCACGTTTTGTCAGGAAAATTGCGCGCACTGGCAGTCACTGCTTCAGATAAAGTTTTCTTCGCCCCAGACCTCCCACTGATGCGCGAAGTGGTCCCTGGATTCGAAATGCGACCTTGGCACGGGCTGGTCGCACCGGCTGGCACGCCTACGGCCATCTTGAACAAGGTCTCGCTAGAAGTAAATGCTTTCTTGCGCACCCCAGCAGCTCAGGCAAAGCTACAGGAGCGCGGCATTGTCCCTATGGGTAACACCCCGGCTGAATTCCAAGCGTTCATGGCCAGCGAACTTGAAGCCTACCGCAAGGTGATCCAAGATGCAGGTATCAAAGCCGATTGATCGGGCGTTCGGACCTTTTTGATAACTCCGAGAATGACCATGACTCCATACCTGCTTCGCCGCATGGGCTTGAACTTCGCTCTTGCTTGCATCGCGATGTTGCCGGCTCTTTCGATAGGTCAATCGGTGTGGCCAACCAGGCCAATCACTGTGATCGTTCCGTTCGCCCCAGGCGGTGCAGGGAATGGCTCACTGCGTATTCTGACTGAGACCATGGCTTTGCAACTGAGCCAGGCTATCGTCGTGGACAACCGACCGGGGGCAGGCGGCATCACAGGAACTTCGATGGTCACCGGCAGCAGCGATGATCACTTGTTTTTAATGGGCAGCACTTCCATGACCATCCTGCCTGCACTGCGCAAGGACCTGCCCTATGATCCGCAACGCGATCTCAAACCGGTCGGAATGATTTCATCGCAACCCTTGGTGCTGGTCGTCGCTGCAAATTCTCCTTTGCAAGGACTCGACGATCTGCTCAGCCAAGGCCGTGCTGGCCATTTATCCGCTGGTAACAGCGGTATCGGCACGCTTTCGCATCTGGTGACCGAATTGCTCAATCACAAACTCCAGACACGCATTACCCCAGTTCCTTACAAGGGCGACAGCGTGTTGTTGCCTGACGTGGCATCGGGTGCAGTTTCCGTGGGGGTTGTGAACCTGCCTGTTGCCCTGCCCCTTATCCAATCTGGCCGCCTGCGGGCGTTGTCTGTCACTTCTCGGCATCCCCCCGCCACTTTGCCAGGCGTGCTTCCTTTGCGCACTCTGGGTGAAGAGTTTGTGATCAACGGCTGGGCCGCGCTTTTTGCTGCTCGCAATGTGCCTCCTGTCGAGATTGAGCGAATTGGCGTGCTTCTTCGCCAGGCACTTGCCCAACCTGCCACCAAAGATAAATTCGCTGCATTCGGTGTCTCCCCCGAGATTTCAACCCCGTCGCAGCTCCAAACTTTTGTTCAGAGCGAAACTCGCCGTTGGACTGATGTGATCAATAGCCGCGGCATCAAACTCGACTGAGAATTTCCGAATCTACTTGACAGAGGCATTGAAAGTCATGACGCCACCGATCAGCAGTGTGACCTTGAACGGAGTTTTCCCAGTCCTGCCCACGCCCTTTGATTCAGATGGCGAACCAGATGTCATTTCCTTACGTCGGCTGGTGCGCTACCTGATTCGCGCCGGCGTCGATGGCATCACCTATCCAGGGGTAGCCAGCGAGTTTGCGCAGCTGAGCGAAGACGAGCGGGTCCGCCTGCTAGAGGCCGTTTTGGACGAAACCGCTGGTCGTATTCCCGTTGTGGCTGGGGTTACCAGTGCTGACAGCGATTTGACACTGAGACTCGCAACACACGCAGCTGCCTCAGGTGCCCGAGCGCTGATGGTGGCGGCGCCACCACAGTGGAAAGAGGCACCACAGCAGATTGCTTATTTCCAGGCTCTGTCGCAAGCTGTCCCGGGTTTGCCCCTGATGCTTCAGAACGTACCGCCACCCGTGGGTGCTGGCTTGGATCCAGAAGTGCTTATCAAGGTAGTGAGCGCGGTGCCTGCCATCAGCTATATCAAGGAAGAAGCGCTTCCCAGTGGCCAACGCTTGACCAAAGTGTTGGTCAATGCGCCTGCAAGCCTGAAGGGGGTACTTGGCGGGGCGGGAGGGCGCTACATCACAGACGAGTTACGCCGCGGAGCCTGTGGCACCATGCCGGCCATAGAACTGGCCGAAGTGCATGTCGCACTTTATGCAGCGCATCGAAAAGGGGATTCTCTTGCGGTGCGCAAACTGTTTACCCGCATGTTGCCGATTCTGAACATTCAAGCCGTATTTCGATGGGCCCTGACCAAGCATGTTCTTTTACAACGAGGGCTCATTAACCATGCGGTTCAGCGTGTCGACGGCCCGCGCCTGGACGACTTCGACCGCGCTGATATCAACGACTTTATGAACGATCTGAGTGACCTCCTGATGCCGGCCGCAGTGCTGGCTGAATTGCGCAACCCCGGCTGAATCAGGAGCATGACTTGGAATTATTGAAGTTGCCGCGTATTCGAAAAATCGAATCCTTCATCATCTCGATTCCTCGGGAGACGCCTTACCTTGGACCTCTAGGGCCTGACGAACAAATCAACGAACGAGGTTATCTTGTTCGCAAGGGTAACCGCACCATCTACCCCAGCAGTGATATGTCAGTGCTGGTAAAGGCTACAGCAGACGATGGAACTGTAGGTTGGGGCGAGACTTACGGGATCATTGCGCCACAGGCGGTGACTTGCATCATTGACGATGTTCTCGGTCCAGTTGTTCAGGGAAGAGAAATAGGTGACCCCATGGTGATACAGGAGGACCTGTACGATCTCATGCGGGTTCGTGGGTTTTTTGGCGGTTATTACGGCGATGCCATGGCCGGTATCGACATCGCTCTGTGGGACCTTTATGGTAAGTGTGTGGGGTTGCCCGTTGCCAAGCTTCTAGGGGGGCAACGCACACAGCGCATTGCAGCCTATGTTTCAGGTTTGCCGGGTCGGACAATGAACGAGCGCCTGGCAACAGCACAAGACTTTCAGGCGCGTGGATTTGTTGCGTTCAAATACGCGGCGGCAGTATCTTTCGATGGCATCGTTGAGGAGATGCGCGCCTTGCGCGAAAGACTGGGCTCACAGGCAGAACTCATGGTTGATCTCCACTGGAAGTTCAGCGCACAGGAGGCCATCCAGTTGATTGACCGCTTGATGCCCTATCGACCCTATTTTGTGGAGGCGCCTTGCGCCCCAGAGGATTCGCTAGGTCAGGTTCAAGTGGGTACAGCGATTCGGGTCCCCCTCGCGTTAGGTGAGGAGTGGCACACGCTTTACGAGTATCGCGCACGAATGGAATCGAGGGCGATGGCCATAGTGCAACCGGAAATGGGACATACGGGTATCAGTCAATTTGTGCAAATAGGACGCATGGCGCAGGCCTTTCACATGAAAGTGATTCCACACGCAAGCATTGGGATTGGCATTTTTCAGGCGGCCAGCTTGCATGCATCAGCAACTTTGCCCAATTGCCCCATGCATGAATACCAGCACTCTGTTTTTGACCGAAACCTTCGATTCGTCAAGACGACCATGCGTTGCTTCAATGGCTACTTTGAGGTTCCAGAGGGGCCTGGCTTGGGCACCGAACCGGCAGACTCCGTTTGGCAATACCTTGTACCCAAGCAAAACGTAAAGTGAATGAAGTTGCTTGATCATGGGCGCATTTGAGCACCCATCAATATGACGGTTGTCTGTTGGCATCGGCCTCCCTAGGGAAAGTACGGGAACCAATCGAAATCTTCTTGTTTACCATGGATGCATACGTATGCAATTCAGATCTGCTAACCAAGGGTTTCATGCAAACGGCCGATACAAACAGACCACAACACACGGGCAAGCATGCTACTTCCAGAGACGTGGCAGCTATGGCGGGTGTATCCCAGTCTGCCGTTAGCCGTTGTTTCACGCCAGGCGCGAGCATCGCCAAAGAAACCCGAGACAAAGTACTGCAGGTGGCCGCTGCTTTGGATTACCGTCCCAATGTTTATGCACGCAACCTCATCACAGGACGTACGCGAATCGTCGGTGTGGTGCTGGCTCACCTCGATAACTTGTTCTATCCCCGTTTTTTGCAGTTACTGACCGAACGATTGCAGTCTATGGGGATGCAAGTCCTGTTGTTCGTGGCAGATGGCAATCGGCAAGTTGACCTGATGGCGCAGTTGCTCAATTACCGCGTTGACGGAATTGTTCTGGCTGCAACCACGCTGCATTCGGACCTGGCAAAAGCATGCAACCACGCCGGCATTCCGGTGGTTCTCTTCAATCGTGTGCCTTCTCACGCGCTTGACCGGGCTTTTCATTCGGTACAGACTGACCAAAGTGCGGGCATGGCGGAGTTAACCAGACTGCTGATCAAGCGCGGACATTCGCGCATTGCTTTTTTGTCGGGTCATTTGGAGTCCTCGACCAACCAGGCTCGAGAGCTAGGTTGTCGTGCAACGCTTGAAAAAGCGGGCTTGCCTCTGTTTGCTTTTGGCGTGGGCAATTACGATGAGGTTCAGGCGGCTTCGGTGGTCATGGGCTGGTTCCATGATGGAAATCGGTTGCGCCAATTGGCAGATTGCCCAGACGCCATCGTCGCTGCAGACGATCGAATGGCCATGGCAGCCATGGATATGCTGCGACATAAATTGGGCCTACGCGTGCCGGATCAGGTCTCGGTGGTCGGGTTTGACGATGTACCGCAAGCAAGCTGGCCTGCCTATGACCTCACCACTTATGCACAGCCACTGCCGCAAATGATTGAGGCGGTGGTTCGGCTGCTGAGTGCGCAGTTGCAGGCCCGAGACGCAAACCAGGATCCCTCGACTGAAGGGCAATCTGTGGTGCTCAAAGGTTCTCTTTGCCTTCGCGGATCGGTGCGCGCACGAACCGGTCATGACGCTTTACCCACCCGCACCCGCAAGGGTGCATAGCCAACTGCTTGTTTTCGAGCACACCGTCATCTAAAGGAGTCAACCATGATGAAGAGAAGAGAGTGGATGCAATGGTCAGCTGCCGCGGCCACGTTTGGACTGCCTGTCCTCGGCTACGGCCAGGCACAGACGGCTGCGCTCAAACCTGGCAAACCTTACGCGGGACAGACTGTCAATGTGCTGAGCGTGGTGGCGCCACAGTTCAGCGCACACGAAGCTCGTCTGGCCGAATTTGAGGCACTCACCGGTATTGTCGTGAAGTACCAATATGTGCCCTTTGCCAACACGCGTGAAAAACTGACCGCAGAACTGGTCGCCAAAACAGATCAGTACGATGTCCTGAGTACCATGGACATTTGGGGGCCCAGTCTCTACAACTTGTTTGAACCCCTGAACAGTCGGTTGGCTGAGAAAAAAATTGACTTGGCGGCCAGATACCCGCGTGCGCACCTGCGGGCTGCGCGCGATGGACTAGGGGAGGGTTCCAATTTCATAGGCTTCCCAATCCGCGGCCACGTGCAGTTGCTTTTCTACCGCAAGGATATCTTCAGCAAGCTGGGCCTGAACCCACCCGAAACATGGGATCAGATGGTCGAGGCCGGCAAAACCATCCAGTCCAAGACCGACTTGGCGGGTGTCGCCATGTACTATGGCAAGACAGGTGGCCAAAACCTGATGATTTGGATGAATTACCTCTGGGGTATGGGGGGTGACTTGGTCGATGCACAAGGCAATCCCGCGTTCAACTCACCACAAGGTATTGCTGCAACCCAGGCTTACCTGGATGTCATGCTAAAGCACAAGGTCGCGCCCGCAGCCAGTGCGTCCTTCAATGAAACCGACGCTGTGAACTCCGTGGCTCAGGGCAAGACTGCGATGGTGCCGGTATGGTGGTGGCGCTACGCCAGTCTGACTGACCCGAAGACCTCGACACTCAAGCCCGAACAAATCGGATTCGTACCTCTGCCTGCCATGCCCGGCAAGGAAAACACCACCTACACCAACACTTGGTTCTATGGCATCAATCGCAACAGCAAGCGCAAGGACGCCGCCATGGAGTTCTTGACTTGGCTGACGCAGCCCTCGATTGAACGCGACTTGCTGCTCGACAGGACCAAGAACGAGGTGGTGGCCGTGCAAAACGCCAACCTGATCGATGCCGCGGTCAATCAGCGCTTTGAGGGAATGCACAAAGCTGCGGCCCAGTCATTGAAAGGTGCGCATGGCGTGCCCTTGTTTGCCCAGTGGCCGCAGTTCTCGGATTTGCTCGAGGCAACCATCAATGAACTGGCCAGCGGTCAGGGGGATGTGAAGGCCGCCCTTGATAACGCAGCGCAGCGTGCCCGTCGCATCATGCGAAGCTGAAGTTCAGAGCATGTTCAACCGCATCCCAGCCTGGGTTTGGCTTCTGTCGCCAGCGCTTCTGTTTGTGTTGGCGATGGCAGTCTTCCCGCTTGGCTACTCGTTTGTTCTCAGCTTGCGCGAGTGGAAACTTGCGCGAATGGATGAGCCTGGCAACTGGGTGGGCCTGCAGAACTACCTGTTGTTGCTGACGGACGACCCGGAGTTCATGGACTCGGTCAAGGCCACCGCTGTCTTCCTGGGTTGGGATGTCCTGATGACTCTGCTGCTGGCGCTGGGCGCCGCCCTGCTTTTGAAGCGGCAAGGGCGTGTTTATTCCCTGGCCCGGGTGCTGTTGATTCTGCCTTTTGTCATGAGCCCGGCCGTGATCGGCATTTCTTTTCGTTTCTTCTTGAATGCGGAATACGGGATTGCGCAATACCTTTTGGGGCTTCTGATTCCTACCCTTCAAGGCAAGGTCTGGTTGTCAGACGCCAAACTTGCCATGGCTTCGGTGGTGGCTTCCGATGTTTGGCACTGGGCGCCCTATATGACGCTGATGATTCTGGGGGGGCTGGCCTCGGTGCCACGAGAAACGGAAGAGGCGGCACGGGTAGATGGCGCAGGACCTGTGCGCGTGTTTTTCGATGTCACGCTGCCTCAGATTTGGCCGGTGCTGGGTGTGGCGGCCATCCTCAAGTCGGTTTTTGCGCTGAAGGCGTTTGACACTATTTTTACACTCAGTAACGGCGGGCCTGGTACTTCAACGCAGACCCTGGCCTACTATGTCTACAACACCGCTTTCGGCTATTACGATATGGGCTACGCTGCGGCAGCAGCTTATATCCTGACGGCAGCCCTGCTCACGATCGCCATGTTTTACCTTCGGCTGGTGATCCGAAAATGAGCTATCGCCGACTGCAAATGCCCGCTCCTGCGACGGTCCTGGCGCAACGCTGGAGTTTTGAATTCTTTCACGCGGCGGGCGTACTCTTGATCGTGGGCACCATTGTGCTGCCGATCTTCTGGATTCTGTTGACGGCCTTCAAGCAGCCGCGCGACGTTTACTCGCTGGCTGCTGCACTGAGCTTTACCCCGACGCTGGAAAATCTGGCGACCGTGTTCGCACACCCTTGGCATCTGGGCCAAAAGATTCTCAATAGTCTGCTCGTCGCCGCTGGCACAGTGGTGATCGCCATTCCGATGGCCACCATGGCAGCTTACGCCTTTTCACGCTTCGAGTTTCCATTCAAGAAGACCTTGTTTCTGTTGGTGATCGCATCGCAGTTCATCCCGGCAGCGGTCGTGGTATTGCCCTTCTTTCTGATGTTCAAAGCTTGGGGGCTGCTGGACACACGCTTTGCACTGATCCTGGTGAACCTTTCCATCGTGCTGCCCTATGCCGTCTGGATGATCAAAGGCTTTCTGGATGCGGTGCCGCTGGAAATTGAAGAGTCGGCCATGGTGGATGGTGCGTCCCGCGCACGCGTGATCTGGGAAATCGTCGTACCCGCCGCTTGGCCCGGCATCATCACCGCAGCGGTCTTCAGCTTTACGCTGACCTGGAACGAGTTCCTCTTTGCCTTGATTTTAGGCAAGCAGCATGCACTGACGTTGCCCATTGGACTCATCGGTTTTCGGACCGAACGCGGAGACCTCTGGGAGCTGATGGCTGCAGGCGGCCTGTTCATTACCCTGCCCATGTTTGTACTCTCGCTGATGGTGCAAAAGCATTTTGTCGGTAGCCTTACTGCGGGCTCGGTTCGCTGAGTCGCCCATGAATAAGAAAGCCACACGCCATGGCCCTGATTGAACTGAAGAGTCTGGACAAACTTTTTGGACAGACACATGTGGTCAAGAATCTGAATCTTCAAATCACTGACCGTGAGTTTTTGGTGTTGCTTGGCCCATCAGGCTGCGGCAAAACCACTACCATGCGGATGATCGCAGGATTGGAGCAACCCAGCCGCGGCGATATTCTGTTTGACGGCTTGCGCGTCAATGATGTCCCCACACAAATGCGGGATGTGGCCATGGTTTTTCAAAACTACGGGCTGTACCCACACATGAATGTTTACGACAACATTGCCTACCCACTCAAGTTGCAAAAAGTCCCTGCGGCTCAGCGACAAATGTTGGTGAGCAAGGCGGCTGACAGGGTGGGTCTGCAACCCTATCTGCACCGTATGCCGCGGGAGCTCTCGGGGGGGCAGCGCCAAAGGGTGGCCCTTGCGCGAGCCATCGTACGCAATCCACGGGTATTCCTGATGGACGAGCCGCTTTCCAACCTGGATGCCAAACTGCGCGTCACTGCCCGTGCCGAGATCAAGAACCTCAGTGAGGAACTTGGCGTGAGCACGATATACGTCACCCACGACCAAGTGGAAGCGATGACGCTGGCCCATCGCGTGGCGGTGATGAATGACGGCATCATCCAGCAGCTTGGACGGCCTGAAGACATTTACAACGACCCTGCCAATCTCTTTGTTGCAGGCTTTATTGGGTCGCCCGCTATGAATTTGCTGAAAGTTCAGGCCACAAATTCCACGGTTCGCTGGCAAGGCAGTCCCGAGATCAAGCTGACGCCTCCCCGCGCTGGAAATCTGGTCATGGGGGTGCGCGCTGAAGACATGCAGCTCACCGGCGATGGTGAAGGTCACATCAGCGCAGAAGTCTTTACCTTTGAGCTGTTGGGTGACAGCACCATGGTCAATCTGAAACTGGCAGACACTGTTTTCAGTGTCAAAGCGGACAAAGATCTTCGCCTCAGTCGCGGCGAGAGGGTGCATTTACGCCTGCCAATGGACAGGCTCTATTGGTTTGACGCTGCCAGTGGGGAACGCCTGCGTGACTGATGCCCCTTTTTGCCTGATGCTGCCGGGCACCTTGTGTGATGACCGGCTGTTTGCACCGATGCTGGAAACAGGCTCGCCCATGGGCTCAGATCGTCAGCACAGGGTCGCCAATTTGCATGGTCTTCTTGTGGATACGCGCGCTTGGTGGGAGATGCAGCTGGCCCATTTGCCAGAGCATTTCGATGTGTTGGGCTTTTCACTGGGTGCGGTTCTGGCGTTGCAATTATTGGGCATCGCACCTGAGCGTGTCCGCCGCTTGGTGCTCGTGGCCGGTAATTCTGCCGCTGGCAATGACAGCCATCGGGAGCGTGTCAGCTTGCAGCGTGCGCTATGGCAAAGCCAGGGCCCCGCCAGTGTGGCCACGCAGATGCTCGAGCAAGCCAGTGCGATGGCTGCTGAAGATCGCCACCGACAGCTCGTGCTGCAGATGGCCTGCGACACGCCCACGCCAGCCTTTATGGTGCAAGGTGAGGTCAATGCCACACGCCCGGACGGCTTGTCTTGGCTCGCAGGCTGGAAAGGCCCTCTTTTGTTGGTGAGCGGTGCTGACGACCCCTGGTGTGGTGCAGACAAGCAAATGCGCATGCGCTCGGTTGTCCCTGGCGCGCGGTGGTCAGAGCTTGCACAGTGTGGGCATTATGTTCCGTTGGAGCAACCCCGGGTATTGGCAGAACTGACCGATTCATTCTTACGCGAACCCGATCCTCGACAAAGGTCTAATCAATGAATCTGGAACAACTCAAGCAACGCTTCATTCCTTTTGCAAGCCTGCAATACACCACCGAGGCTTTCATTGACTATGCGATCGATGAATGCTCGCCCAAATACAACTACGCGCTGATTGGACCTGGCGTTTCACAGAATCCCAAACAACCGGTGAGCTTGCGCGAGCCCCACGGGTTTCAGCTTGGCGGCGTATCGATACCCCATGGCAAGACCAATCCGCCGCACATGCACTTCACCTGCGAAGTCTTTATGTGCTTTCGAGGGGATTGGCGGGTGATGTGGGGCTTCAACCCTGATGAAAAACACACCGTCTTGTCTGAGGGTGATGTGATTTCGGTGCCCACCTGGATCTACCGGGCTTTTCGCAATGTGGGCGTGGATGACGGCTTTCTCTTTTCAGGTCTGGGACGTGACGACACGGGGGGTATTCTTTGGGGGCCTTGGACTATTGAGCAAGCCCGCAAGGCGGGCGTCTACTTGACCGAAGACTACCGCATGATTGACACGCGCCGTGGCGATGTATTGCCGAGCGATGTGCGGCTGCTCGACCCTATGACGGCCGAGCAAATTGCGGCCCTGGAAGATTGGACACCTGAGCGCATGCTGCACAGGGTTGTTCGCTTTTCCGATCTGCGCTGGTCAGGGCAAGCGTTACTCGACAGTGTCATTCCCGGTCATGGCGCTGAAATGGCGCCCGTGATAGGGTTGGGCATGGATCAGGGCAGAGCGGTCATTCCCCCTGTGGCCAATGCCCATGGAATGTCCATCGAATGGCTTCGCATACCTGTTGGAGGCAAAGTGGGCTGGTTCCGCTTGCAACGCAAACAGGCCTTGGTGCTCAAGAAAGGCCAGGTCCGCTTGGAGATTCAAGCCGATGATGGAACCTTAAGTCAGCTGATGCAGGGTACTGCCACCGCATGGGACAGCTTTGCCATCCCAGCCGACCATTGGCGCAGTTTGCACAACGAAGGCTCCGAAGAGGCGCTGATCTTGTTGCTGACCTCTGGCGATGAGAAAAAAAGCATCGAATGGTCAGCCGAAGTCATTGAACAGGCTTCTGCTCATGGCTGGACCATGGATGCCAATGGGTGCGTCGCACCAAAATATTTTGTTGATCGCGCCCAGCGCTAACCTACCTAGGAGCTTCCATGAACATGCACACAGATCTTCCTGCGGCGCCCTTGCCGGGTCTTCCACTTGACACCCGGCTGCGGCCGGCGCTGCACTCAGGCGGGCACCTGCAAGGACTCTTTTGTGGTCTGACTCTGCCTGCGCTTGTCGAGATGGCAGCCTTTGCCAGATTTGATTTTGTTGTCATTGACAATGAGCATGGCCTGGCGGGTTTTGAAACCACCGAACACATGTTGCGGGCTGCGCGTGCCAGTGGCATCATGCCCATTGTGCGGTGCTTTGAGGCCGACATCCCCCGGATACTCGATGCAGGTGCCAGCGGCATCAAAGTGCCCATGATCCAGACGCCAGAGCAAGCCGAGCGCGTTGCCCAGCGTATACGTTATCCCCGTCCGCAGGGTCAGGACGGCCTCAGTGGTTTGCGCGGAAGCGCCTTCAGTACCCGGGCAGCGGGTTATGGAGCATTCGGGGGCCCCGGGCATACCGACAGGAGCAATCAGGGCATTGGCTTCATTGCCATGCTCGAGACGCCACAGGCGATTGATGCTGCGGCGGAAATCGCCAGCGTGGAAGGTGTGGATGCAGTCTTCATCGGACCCAACGACTTGGCGCACACCATGGGCCATGAAAACCGCTGGCATCACCAGGATGTACAAAAAGCCATGGAACGTGGCATCCGCGCGATCGCTGACTGCGGCAAGTGCCCCGGCATCTTGGCCCTGGACGTTGAGAGTGCGCAACGCTACGCAGACTGGGGCGCTCGGTATTTCGCAAATGTTGCCAGCAGCCTGATCATGCGTGCATTCGAACAAGCTGTTGGCACCAAGGCTGAGATCCGGTACTGATTCTGGTTCGCAAGGAAAGCGTCAAAGACCACGGTCACTGGGCTGCCTACGCCAAAACGCATGCCATTGCGTTGCAGTTAAGCTTGCAGCCTGGAGGCCCTCATGGAAACCAAGTGGTTGGAAGACTTCGTCAGTCTGGTGGAAACACGCAGTTTCAGTCGCTCGGCGCAGCTGCGCCACGTCACGCAGCCTGCGTTTTCCAGGCGGATTCAGTCGTTGGAGGCCTGGGCTGGGGCCGACCTGGTGGACCGTTCGTCCTACCCCATGCGCCTCACGCCGGCGGGTGAAACCTTGTACCCCCAGGCACTGGAGATGTTGCAGGCCTTGCAAGGCACGCGTGCCATGCTGCGAACCCATGCTTCTGCAGGCCAGGACGTCATTGAGTTCGCCATCCCGCACACCTTGGCTTTCACGTTTTTTCCTGCCTGGGTGTCCGGGCTCAGAGAGGGATTTGGCCCTCTGAAAAGCCGCCTGATGGCTTTGAACGTTCACGATGCGGTGCTGCGCCTGATTGAGGGCAGCTGCGATTTGCTGATTGCCTACCACCATGCTTCACAACCGCTCGCTTTGGATGCAGAGCATTACGAAGTCACCAGTTTGGGGCAGGAGGTCTTGGCACCCTATTCTGCGCCCAACGAGCGGGGGGTGGCTCAGTTCATGCTGCCCGGAACACGTGAGCAGCCCTTGCCTTATTTGGGCTATGCGCCGGGCGCTTACCTTGGGCAAACGGTCGAGCAGCTTCTGAAAAAAGCATCGAGCCCCGTTTACCTGGACCGTGTGTATGAAACCGACATGTCCGAAGGCCTCAAAGCCATGGCCTTGCAGGCGCATGGCGTGGCCTTTTTGCCGCAAAGTGCCGTCAAGCGCGACATGGAAGAAGGGCGCCTGGTTCATGCAGCGCCTCCGTCGTTGGCGGCAGATTTGCAAGGGCATTTGCAAATTTTGGCGTGTCGCGCCAAACCCACTGTGCGACACCCGACCAAGCCATTGGTCGACAGCCTGTGGCATTTTTTAACGCAAAAAAACCAGGCTTAACGGGTTGTTCCCGGTGGCAAAGCCCTTTCACCTGGGTAAGATGGTGTCCATTCGTATTCAATTTTTTCCTACAGGAGTGATTGCCATGAAAAAGCAATGGATGGTTTTGGCCTTGTCGGCCTTGTCAATGGGTGCCGTTTGGGCGCAAGCTTCAGACACCGTGGCAAAAGTGAAGGCCTCTGGCACGGTCACCATGGGGGTGCGCGATTCATCCGGTGCCCTGTCATACACCTTGGGCGATGGCAAATATGCGGGTTACCACATCGAGGTCTGCCACCGCATCCTGGACAACCTTGAAAAAGCCGCCGGCAAGAAACTCGACATCAAGTACCTGCCGGTCACGTCCCAAAACCGCATTCCGCTGGTGCAAAACGGCACGGTGGACATCGAGTGCGGCTCTACCACCAACAACGCCACGCGCCAAAAAGACGTGGCCTTCGCACTGACCACCTACGTGGAAGAAGTGCGCATTGCGGTCAAGGCCAACTCGGGCATCACCAGCATCAACCAGCTGAATGGCAAGAATGTGGTGACCACCACCGGCACCACCTCGGTTCAGCACTTGCGCAAGCACGAGCGTGCCAACGGCGTCGATTTCAAGGAAGTATTTGGCAAAGACCATGCCGAAAGCTTCTTGCTGCTCGAAGCAGGCCGTGCCGATGCGTTTGTGATGGACGGCCAAATTCTGGCGGGCAACATTGCGCTGGCCAAGAACCCCGCCGACTTCAAAATTGTGGGTGAAGTGTTGTCGGTCGAGCCCATTGCCATCATGTTGCGCAAGGACGACCCGGCCTTCAAAAAATTGGCCGATGACACCATTCGCGATTTGGCCAAATCGGGCGAGCTCGCCAAAATTTACGACAAATGGTTTGTGCAGCCCATCCCCCCGAAAAACACCCGCGTTGGCTTGCCAGCCAGCGACACCACCAAGGCAGCTTGGGCAACTCCTAACGACAAGCCGATGGAAGAGTACGCCAAGAAGTAAGCCATGGCTTTGGAGTGGCAGGTTTTCCTGCAAGACGACGGCGGCGGACGCACCTACCTGTCCTGGATGATCGACGCCTGGGGGTGGACGCTGTCGGTTGCCGTTTGCGCCTGGTTTGTGGCCATGATCGCAGGCACTGTCATGGGGGTGCTGCGCACTTTGCAGGACAGCCCCTGGCTGGTGCGCCTGGCCAATGTCTGGGTCGAGTTGTTCCGCAACATTCCCTTGCTGGTGCAAATTTTCTTGTGGTACTTTGTGTTGCCCAAGCTGATTCCACCGATGCAGCAGCTGCCGGGTTTTTTGTTGGTGGTGATTGCCCTGGGCTTGTTCACCTCGGCGCGCATTGCAGAGCAGTTGCGCGCGGGCATCCAGGCCATGCCGCGCGGCCAGCGCTATGCGGCCATGGCCATGGGCTTCACCACGCTGCAAACCTACCGCTATGTGCTGTTGCCGATGGCGTTTCGCATCATCCTGCCGCCGCTGACCAGCGAGTCCATGAACTTGCTGAAGAATTCCTCGGTGGCTTTTGCGGTGTCCATTGCCGAGCTCACCATGTTCGCCATGCAGGCGCAGGAGGAAACCTCCCGTGGCATTGAGATTTACCTTGCCGTGACCTTCCTGTATGCGGTGTCAGCGTTTGCGGTCAACCGCTTGATGGCCTGGGTGGAGCGCCGTGTGCAAATACCGGGTTTCATTGTGGCGGGCGGCACGGGCGGGGGCCACTGATGGGACTCGACCTGTCGTTTCTCAGCTGGGACCTGCTGACCAAGTTCATCCTGAAAGGCTTTGCCTTCAGTGTGCAGCTGACCGTGGTGGCCACGCTCGGGGGCATCGCCTTGGGCACGGTGTTGGCGCTGATGCGCTTGTCCGGGCGCAAGTGGCTGGCCTTGCCGGCCACGGCCTATGTCAACGGCATGCGCTCGGTGCCGCTGGTGATGGTCATCCTCTGGTTCTTTTTGCTGATTCCGTTTTTGATTGGCAAGTCCATCGGGGCAGAATGGTCGGCCGTCATTACCTTCATTGCGTTTGAGGCGGCTTATTTCAGCGAGATCATGCGTGCCGGCATTCAGTCGATTCCGCGCGGGCAGGTCATGGCCGGGCAAGCCCTGGGCATGACATATGCGCAGAACATGCGCCTGATTGTCTTGCCCCAGGCGTTTCGCAACATGCTGCCGGTGCTGCTCACGCAAACCATCATCCTGTTCCAAGACACCTCCCTGGTGTATGCCATTGGCGCTTATGACTTGCTCAAGGGCTTTGTCACGGCCGGAAAAATTTATGGCCGCCCTGAAGAGGCCTATCTGCTGGCCGCCGTGGTTTATTTCATCATCTGCTTCAGCTTGTCGACCCTGGTGCGTCGCTTGCAAGCCAAGATAGCCATCATCCGCTGAACGGACCTCGCCATGATTGAATTGAAGAACGTTTCCAAATGGTACGGCCCGGTGCAGGTGCTGACCGATTGCTCCACCCAAATTGCCAAAGGCGAGGTGGTGGTGGTGTGCGGGCCCTCGGGTTCGGGCAAGTCGACCCTGATCAAGACCATCAATGCGCTGGAGCCTTTTCAGAAGGGCGAAATTTTTGTCGACGGCATCGCGGTGCATGACCCTGCCACCGACCTGCCCAAGCTGCGCAGCCGCGTGGGCATGGTGTTTCAGCACTTCGAGTTGTTCCCGCATCTGACTGTCACCGAAAACCTCACCATTGCGCAAGTGAAGGTGCTGGGTCGCACTCCGGATGAAGCCCATCAGCATGGCCTGCGCTACCTGGAGCGCGTGGGCTTGATGGCGCACAAAGACAAATTCCCCGGCCAGCTCTCCGGTGGGCAACAGCAGCGCGTGGCGATTGCGCGCGCCTTGAGCATGGACCCCATCGTCATGCTGTTCGACGAGCCCACCTCCGCGCTCGACCCCGAAATGGTGGGCGAGGTGCTCGATGTCATGGTGGGCTTGGCCAACGAAGGCATGACCATGATGTGCGTGACCCACGAAATGGGCTTTGCCCGCAAGGTCAGCGACCGTGTGATCTTCATGGACGTGGGCGGCAAGATTTTGGAAGACTGTTCGCGGGATGAGTTTTTCAACCATCCGGAAAACCGCCAACCGCGCACCAAAGAGTTCCTGGCCAAAATCCTGCAGCACTGAGGCTCATTGCGAGACCCCGAAGGGTTGCGGCAATCTCTCTCAGGCAAGACACCGCCGCGCTGCGCTCGGGGTGATGAAGCAAGGTGGATGCGCCCACGGGGGATGACGGATAATTTCCCCATGACCTCCCAAATCACCCTCACGCGGCCAGACGACTGGCACTTGCATGTGCGCGATGGCGCACCGCTTCACACCGTGGTGCCGCACACGGCCGCGCAATTTGGCCGCGCGATCATCATGCCCAACCTGAAACCGCCCGTCACCACGGCGGTGCAGGCCCTTGCCTACAAGCAACGCATCCTGGCTGCCGTTCCCCCGGGTGTGCAGTTCGAGCCCTTGATGACGCTGTACCTCACCGACAACCTGCCTCCCGATGAAATTGCCCGCGCCAAAGACGCCGGCGTGGTGGCTTTGAAGTTGTACCCGGCCGGCGCCACCACCAACAGCGATGCCGGTGTGACCGATATCCGCAAGACGGCCAAAACCCTGGAAGCCATGCAGCGGCATGGCTTGAAGCTTTTGGTGCACGGCGAAGTCACCAGCCCCGACATCGATTTGTTTGACCGCGAGGCGGTGTTCATCGACACCCAGCTGATTCCCTTGCGCCGCGATTTCCCCGAGCTGAAAATCGTCTTCGAGCACATCA
>VERE01000060.1 GCA_018882835.1 Limnohabitans sp. | reverse complement strand
TGCCAACCTTGATTTCGGCGCCGTTTCCGACGGCCAGAACCTGGTCGATCACAATCTCTTGGCCAACGTCCGCAGCAATCTGTTCTACTTTAATTTTTTCGCCAGCAGCAACACGATACTGTTTGCCACCGGTTTTTATGACCGCGTACATAAGGACCTCTTAGGAAGGATAGTTCAAAGAAAACTTTGAATTTCTGCAGACCAACTTCCGCAGAACCCATAATTCTAGCACTTTTCCCAAGGCACGCAAATAAGCCCTTCCTAACCCTGAGGTGGGCATGCCCGCCTCCCTATAATCTACTGGCATCCATTTGAGCCCCAAACCTTGACCAACACCCATCAAAGCACCGCAGAAGCCCTTGCCATGATCGCCCCCGACATGGCGGAGGTGGACCGCGTTATTGCCCAAAGGCTCAATTCTGGCGTTCCTCTGGTTGGCGAGGTTTCCTCCTACATCATTTCGGCTGGCGGCAAACGGCTGCGTCCGGCCCTGCTGTTGCTGATGTCCGGGGCCATCGGCTATGCCGACCCCCAACGTTTCAACATGGCGGCCGTGGTTGAATTCATCCACACTGCCACCCTGTTGCATGACGACGTGGTGGACGAGTCCACCCTGCGGCGCGGTCGCGCCACCGCCAACGTGTCTTTCGGCAATCCCGCCAGTGTCTTGGTGGGGGACTTTCTGTATTCACGCGCTTTTCAAATGATGGTGGACTGCGGCATCATGCGCGTCATGGACATCCTGGCTGACGCCACCAACGTGATCGCCGAAGGCGAGGTCCTGCAGCTGATGAACATGCACGATGCCAGCCTGGACGAGGCTGGCTATCTGCGGGTGATTCGCTCCAAAACAGCCAAATTGTTTGAGGCCAGTGCCCGTCTGCCGGCCGTGCTGGCCCGCAGCAATCCGGCCCTGGAGGAGGCTTGCGCCCAGTATGGCCAGGCCCTGGGCACCGCCTTCCAGGTGATCGACGACGTGCTGGACTATGAGGGCGACAGCGCCGAGCTGGGCAAAAATCTGGGGGACGATTTGCGCGAGGGCAAAACCACCCTGCCCCTGATCATTGCCATGCAACGTTGCTCCCCCCAGGAGCGGTCCATACTGCAACGCGCCATCGAAGAGGGCAACACGGAACAGCTTGAACCCATTGTGAACATTGTTCGGCAAACTGGCGCCATGCAGGCCACCCGCGCCGCAGCCAGCATGGAGGCCCAGCGTGCCATTGCCGCCCTGAGCACGCTGCCAGACAATCCCTACCGCCAGGCCTTGATGGCCCTGGCTGAACAACTGCTCGATCGCCGCACTTGAGCCGCGGGCGGCCATGGCCAAAAAAGACCGCATCAGCGAAACCCCGGCCACGGCCTTGTTGCGGGCTCAAGGGGTCGACTTTACAGAGCATCCCTACGACTACGAGCCCCACGGCGGCGCTTTGCGCAGTGCCAGTGAGCTGGGGGTTGACCCCTTCAGCGTCGTGAAAACGCTGATCATGCAAGACCAGGATGCCAAGCCCCTGGTGGTGTTGATGCATGGCAACTGCAAGGTGTCCACCAAAAACCTGGCACGCCAAATCGGGGCGAAATCTGTCGCGCCTTGCACACCCGAAGTGGCCAATCGCCACAGTGGCTACCTGGTGGGCGGAACATCCCCCTTTGGCACGCGACGCGCCATGCCGGTGTACATCGAGTCATCGATCCTGGCCCTGCCCCGCATTTACATCAATGGCGGGCGCCGTGGCTTCTTGGTGGCCCTGGCCCCCCAGGTGTGCACCCAATTGCTGGGTGCACAACCGGTCGAATGTGCCCTTGCAGACACACCCTAGGCCTGGCCCTTCACTCTGCGGCCAGAATCAGCATGGCCCCCATGGCCGCTGTCCCTCCCGACAATGTCAAGCGGCCATCGCGCTGTATCGGCTGACCCGCGGTGACAGGCTGCGCGTCGTAGCCCAGCTTGGGGCGACGGGCGTCCAGCACTCTGGCATGCCCTATCTCGCGCTGGATCGACTGGGTGAAATCCGCCAAATTTCCCTTCGCCTCGAAACGGCGTGACTGATCGCCGGGCTTGAGCAAAACGGCTTCTACTTTGTCGAGCAGTTCCTGCGACCACTTGGTACGCCAGGCATCACGCGCAGACCTGCTCACCCAACGGCTGGTATGGCGCGTCAGGCGCGGCGGACAAGCCACCAGAATCCAGCAGGTCGCCTCCCCATTCACACGCATGGGAAGCAGTTGTTGCAGGGCGTACGCCACATCATCCAAAACCACGATCATTTTTTCCATGATAGATTTCTCCTTTGTGAAACAGTGAAGAGGCTTAAGCAACGGAAGAAGAGGTTTTGGCAGACGCATCGCGGCGCAAAGTCCACCAGCCCAATCCCAGAACACCTGCGACTGCCACGACGTAGGTCGCAATGCGCGCAACCGTTGGCATCCAACCCGATGCGTCAAACAACGGATCAAGCAGCGGTTCTTCAATGATCATCTTGGCCGCCGTGAACGCCAACACGGCCGCACCCACAGTGATGATGATCGGGAAGCGCTCGACCAATCGCAGCACCACAGAGCTGCCCAAAACCATGATCGGCACACTGATCAGCAGGCCCAGGATCACCAGGTCCATCGAACCGTGTGCAGCCCCTGCAACGCCCAAGACATTGTCGATCCCCATCAGGGCGTCTGCCACGACGATGGTTTTCATGGCGCCCCAGAAAGTACTTGCCACGGGGCCGTCGTGCGCATCATCGCCTGTATCGGCCAACAGCTTGTAGGCCACCCACAGCAAACCCAAGCCCCCCACCAGCATCAGGCCGGGGATTTTGAGCAACCAGACCACACACAGGGTCATCACGGTTCGCACCGCGATGGCGCCCACCGTACCCCACAGGATGGCCCGCTTTTGCAGGTGAGGAGAGAGATTTCGCGCAGCCAGCGCAATGACAATGGCGTTGTCGCCTGCGAGAACGAGGTCGATCAAAACGATCGCCAGCAAGGCAGACCACCAAGAAGCAGATAAAAATTCCACGAGCAAACTCCAGGTTGACATCAATCTCAACCCAAATGGACACGTGCAGTGGAAACTTCAGGAGGTACCAGGACCAGCCTTCAAGCGAACACTTCGACGTGCCCAATGGGCAACGGATCGAAGGTCTTGCTCGGCATGGCGTGATGAAATATGCCTAACAGGCCGGAAGTTTTTACTTCGTAGTGACGACCTGATAATGCCAAAGACAGTGACGCTTTTGCGCCTCCCTGACCGTCTTCAGCGGGAGCTACTCCCCTTCAAGGTGCTAATCTATCAGGGAGTCTTTTCCATAGGAAGTCTAGGGCTATTGCTGGCAGCTTCAAGCGCCAGCTGCTGGCTTGCCCCGCAAGCGATCCAGCAGCCAGGTTCCCACCGGCCACAGCAAGATGATGAAGGTGCCTGCGGCCAGCCACATCGCGATCGGGCGGGTGAAAAACACCAGCGGGTCGCCATCGGATTTGATCATGGAGGTCACAAAATTTTCTTCCATCATGGTGCCCAGCACCACGCCCAAAATCGCGGGCGCCACCGGGAAGCCGTTTTCCTCCAGCACGAAGGCGGCAACACCGAAGAACAGAATCAGCACCACGCCCCAGACCGAGTTGTTGATGGCAAACGAGCCCACGATACAGAACAACAAGATGGTGGGCATCAACAAATTGCGCGAGACACGCAAAATTTTAGTGGCGACCCGCACAGTAAGCCATCCCAGCGGAATCATGATGATGTTGGCCAGAATGAACACCAGGAAAATCGCGTAAATGTTCTGCGGGTTGTTGACGAAAATCATCGGGCCCGGGTTCATGTTTTTCAGGTACAGCACGCCAATCGCGATGGCAGTGATGGAATCCCCCGGGATGCCGAACACAATGGCCGGAATCCAAGCGCCCGCCAGTGACGAGTTGTTGGCAGCGCCCGACTCCACAATGCCTTCGACGTGACCGGTGCCAAACTTCTCGGGCTCTTTGGAAAACTTCTTGCTCATGGCATAGCTCATCCACGAGGCCATGTCTGCGCCCGAGCCAGGCTGGATGCCAATGATGGTTCCCAGCGCACTGCCGCGCACCAAAGGCCAAGGGTACTTCTTCAGCAAAGCCCACATGCCTGAAAAAATATTGCCAACCTTTTCGGTGGCAATCATGGGTGGCGGATCCATGTTGGTGATGTAGCGCAACAGTTCCGAGACGGCGAACATGCCCACCATCATGGGAATCAATTCGACGCCGCTCATCAACTGCTCCAAGCCCATGGTGAAGCGTGGATGACCGGCTGGGTTCTCCAGGCCAATACAGGCAATCAGCAAACCCAGGAGCAAGGAAATGGAGGCTTTCAGAATGCTGGAGTTGCCAATGAAGACAGCCCCGGCCAAGCCCAAAACCACCAGCCAGAAATATTCAAACGAGGAAAACTGCAAGGCGATGTCCGCCAGGGCCGGCGAAAAGAAAATCATCACGATGGTGCCGAACAGGCCGCCAATGGCAGAGAACACCAGGCCCGCGCCCAAAGCCACTTCGGCCTGGCCCTTGAGCGTCATTTGGTAAGCCTCGTCGGTGTAAGCGGCCGAGGCAGGCGTGCCTGGAATGCGCAGCAAGGCGCCCGGAATGTCCCCCGAGAAAATCGCCATCGCAGTGGCGGTGACGATGGCAGCCACGGCCGGCACGGGAGGCATGAAAAAGGTGATGGGCACCAACAGTGCCGTGGCCATGGTGGCGGTCAGCCCAGGAATACAGCCAACAAACAAGCCAAATATGGCGGAGCACAAAATCACCAGCAACACATAAGGATCGAGCACCAAGCCAATGGCTTGCATCATCACTGCGTAAGTCATGGTCTGTGCTCCTTACCACTGGATGGGCAACAAAATGCCCCAAGGCAAAGGCACGCGCAGGCCTTTGTAAAAAATGGTGTGCACCACCAAGGTCACCACCACCGCCACCGGAACGATGAGTTTGGGCTTCACCTCAAGTGCCCAGAACATGGTGCACAGCACCAGGATCGCGGTCAGAATGAAGCCCAAGCCG
Source organism: Limnohabitans sp. (assembly GCA_018882835.1). Taxonomy (GTDB): domain Bacteria; phylum Pseudomonadota; class Gammaproteobacteria; order Burkholderiales; family Burkholderiaceae_C; genus Limnohabitans. The sequence goes on along the minus strand of VERE01000060.1, from coordinate 13,916 downwards.
TTCGACACCAAGATATAAAACAGCAAGCAACCAACGGTGATCAAGAAGTTGCGCAGGTGAAACCAGGACTGCATCCAGGCGCCGAACACCAACCATTGCTGACGGTTTTCTCCACGCAAGCCTTTGACGATCAGGCCGATGGCGCAGCCCGCCAACAACAAGGCCAGCAAACCAGGAAACGCCGAGGGCCCAATGTTTTGCCCGGGAATGTTGGGAAAACTGGAAACGTTGAACAGAATCGCCAGTGCCAGCGCCAGCAAGGCCGCTCCACTGATGGCGTCATTGAATTTCATGGTTTGCTCTGAAGGTTGCGCACGGAACGAAGCCCCTGAAGAGGGGCTTCGTCTGTTGGGTTGGCAGGAAAATTACTTGGCCAGTCCGAGGGATTTCATGACGTTGCCCATGTCGGCATCGCCCTTGGCCATGAATTGCTCAAAGCCTTTGCTGTCGGCGTAAATCACGCCAAACCCACGGCCAGACATGAAGCTTTGGTAGTCTTTGCTGTCATAAATTTTCTTCAGCGCAACGCCCAGCTTGGCTTGCACATCGGCTGGCAAGCCCTTGGGGCCTGCAATGCCGCGCCAAGCGCCAATGGACCAGTCGCTGCCCGTGGCGGATTTGAGGGTTGGCACATTGGGGTACAAGGCCGAGGGCTGGCTGGCCATCACCGCCAGCGGACGGGCCTTGCCGGCGTCGATCAGCGCACGCGCTTCTGGCAAGGAGCAGGTGACCATTTCAATGCCGCCCGCAGCCAAGTCGTTCATGGCGGGTGCAGCGCCGTTGGAGGGCACCCAAGGCACCGCAGAATTTTCCAGCTTGAGGTCTTTCAGCATGCCGGCCAAAGCCAGGTGCCAAATGCCCCCCTGCCCTGTGCCCGAAGCCTTGAACTTGCCAGGGTTGGCGCGCACGGCCTTGATCAGGTCATCCAGGTTCTTGTAGGGCGAGTCGGCACGCACGGTAACGCCGGCGGGGTCAATGTTGAAGAGTGCCAAAGGCGTGTAGTCACGCGGGGTCAGTTGCGTCAGACCCGCCCAGTGCATCATGGAAATTTCCACGGTGATCATGCCCAGGGTGTAGCCATCGGGTGCCGCCGAGGCAATGGCCGAATGGCCCACGACACCGTTGCCGCCGGTGCGGTTGACCACGTTCACCGGTTGGCCCAATTCTTTTTCGAGCAGGGTGCCCACAATTCGCGCCGTGGCGTCGGTGCCACCGCCAGCGCCCCAAGGCACCACCAGTGTGATGGGACGGTTGGGGTAGTCACTTTGGGCCGAAGCGCCAAAGGCCAATGCCGCTGCCAGCGCAGCAAAGGTTCGAATCAGATTTCTGCGAATCATGGAATATCTCCTCAAAAGGGGGCTACAAAATCTCGTGTGATTAGAGGACGATCAAGCGCCAGTCGCTGTAACCCCAGCGACAGAAACCTCACCGTGACCAGCTTGGAAGTTAACAAGACACAGGTGCCACCTGTGCGAGGTGAAACCCTAGCCGGTGCCGATTTTCGCTACGATACCCCTTGACGCCTCCATCGCCCTTGAAAGTTTTAGCATGCCGATCCGCAACCCCGACGAATTGACCCAGGCCGTCTTGAACGAGATGGCTCGGGCAGAAGACCCTCGCACGCGCGACATTCTCAGTGCCCTGGTGCGTCATTTGCACGGCTTTGTCCGGGAAGTCCATCTGACGGAGCCCGAGTTTCACCAGGCCATCGGCTTGATCGCCCGGCTAGGCCAACTCACCAACGCCTCTCACAATGAGGTCGCCCTGGCTGCTGGCTCACTGGGCGTGTCCTCGTTGGTGTGCTTGCAAAACAATGGCAACAAGGGGCAAACGGAAACCACCGCCAATTTGATGGGGCCCTTCTGGCGCATGCATGCCCCGGTCACCCCCCAGGGCGGCTCCATTGTTCGCTCGCCCACGCCAGGCATTCCTGTGTTTGCCCAAGTGCGGGTTCTCGACGTCCAAGGCCAGCCCGTGGCCGATGCCGAAGTGGACGTTTGGCAATGCTCAGCCGATGGCTACTATGAAAATCAGGACCCTGAACAAGCCGACATGAACCTGCGCGGCAAATTCACCACCGATGCACAAGGCTGGGTGCGATTTCGCAGCGTCAAACCCATTGGCTACCCGATTCCGGTCAGCGGTCCTGTTGGTACCCTGGTCAAAACCCTGGGGCGGCACAACATGCGCCCCGCTCACATTCATTTCATGGTCTGCAAGCCAGGGTACAAAACACAGTTTTCCCAGGTGTATTCCAGCGACGATCCCAATTTGGAAACCGATGTGCAGTTTGGCGTGACAGAAGCTTTGATCGGGCGTTACACCTTGCACACAACAGGACCCGCACCCGCCCCTGATGTGCAGGGTCCTTGGTACACACTGAACTACGAATTTGTCATCGAGCCCGGCGAGAGCCAGCTGCCGCCGCCCCCGATCACTGGCAAGGCCGAAGGTGCACGCCCAGAGCGCGTGGTCCTTACCCGCAGAAATTGACGCATATCAAGTGAGTAAATGCAAACTTTGACAGCCCGGCTTGCAGGTTAACCCTGAGACGGGTTTCAACAAACTCACCCTAAACTTCTGGTCTGGCCATCAAAAGGGGCACACCATGAAGCCATATAACTTGCTACGGATTGTCTGGCCGTCATTTCTGATCACGATTGCGCAGGTGGGCGTGCTGTTCACCTTTATTGACCCCTCGGAAATTCTCTGGTTGTCAGAGTCCTATGAGTTGAGCCGCCAAGGCGTTTACACCTTCTGCTTTTTCTTGTGCTGGGCCATGGTCAGCGCTGCCTGCGCCTTGACGCTGTACCTTACCCAGCCGCCCCAAGCCTCTGAGTGGCAGTGGCACCCGCGCCGCTGAAACGGCCGCAATCTGTCAGGTCTCCGACCTGAAAACCACGCTCTGACTGTGCTTGTCCAGCACAGTTTCAAAATAGCGTTGCGTGCCATAAGCAATGGCAGAGAGCAACGCAGCGGTGCCCACCATCAAGCTGAAGATCAGCGCAAACACGGTGAACCAGTTGCTGCGACCCGCAGGATCTTCCGGGTTGGCGTCAGGATTGAAACGTTGGTTCCAGGCTTGCGGTGTCGCCAACCCATAGACGATCGCCTGCAGGCAGCAGGCTGCAATGTGCACGCCAAAAATAGGCAGAAGCACCCAACTCAAGGGATCGTCCAGTCCAAACGCTTCAACACGCTCAAAGCCCCACACCCCCAGGGCCGTTGGGACAGGCATGAGCCACGCCAAGGTGTCATGCTTGCCCATCAGGTAAAAACGGTGCCCGCCCAGAGGCCCCGTCAAAAAAGTCAACCAGGTGGCCAGTGTTTTGGATTTCATAAAGCTTTCATCTGCCCGGTTTGTCCCAAGAAGAAGAGGCGCGCATCAGACGCTCGAGATCGCGCTTCATGCCGGCCACCACCTTGGCGTCTTGGGGATAGGGGAAACGCATCATCCAGTGGCCCATGGGGTCGACCAGATAAAGGTGCGCATCCAGTGCCTGACCGGACGCAGGTGTGAGCCATTGCGCCAGACTGTCCGCCGGTACCCTTAGAACGGTCGCACCTTCAATCGATTGCAACAAACTCGGCGCCGGCGGGGTCTGATCGGTGATGAGCCAGACACGATCGACACGTTCACTGTCCTTGTTAAGCAACTTGTGCAATTGGCGTTGTACAAACAGCACACGCTCGCATGTTTCGGCACAACTGCCCGAACCCACCGCCACCAACAGCCACTGCCCTTTGAGTTGATCCAGCGGCACGGTCTTGCCTTGTAAATCGCTGCCAGACCATGCAGGCAGGGCCCGCTGCGGTTCGATCAACTCGCCATGGTGCATGCGGCCGGCCGGTCGAATCACGTAATAGGTGAAATAAGACAGGAGCACGGGGGCAGCGCAGACCAGCACCAGAAAAATCAGCGACCAGCGACCGCGCCGCGTGCGCGCTGCACTGTCCGGGGTACTGGTCTCAGGGTTGGGCAAGTCGTAAACCGTCAAACCCACGGGCTTGAGGTCACGCGAGGCGGAGGGATCAGTCATGGGACAGTTTTTTCCAGACCTGGAACCAGGCGAACAACAGGAGCGAAAGAAGCGACAGTGCGAACCACTGGAAAGCGTAACCTCGATTTTTATCGGCGCCCGAAATCGCTGCTGGCCAGTCGCGCAGCAAACCTTCGGATGCGGCGTCTGTTTGTTGCAGCGTTGCCACCAAGGCCAGGCCCGTTTGTAAGCGAAACGCCTCAAAGTCAACATTGTGCCTCAGGGTCGAAAACCCCTCTGTGACGGGGTCAGAGGGGCCCAGCTCCATGAGCTTGGAAGGCGGGGGCACCACCCTGGCCTGAATCGCCACCGTCCCCTGTGGGGTCGGTACCGGCGGCAGCCAATCGCTGCGCACACGGTCGCGCGCCACCCAGCCTCGCTGCACCCACAACACAGCGCCGTTGGGCAACGCCAACGGCGTCAGCACATAAAAACCCGCCTGGCCTTGCATGGTTCGGTTGTTCAGATAAACAGTGAAGCGGGGCAACCACTGCCCCTGAACTTCTACACGGCGTTGCAGCCACTCGGGCGGCGCTGGCTCGGCGCCCCAATCGGCATTGCGCAAGACGGGCTCTTGCTGGCGCGACTGAATCATGGCATGCACAGCTTCCTTGGCATGGGCTCGCTCAAGCTGCCAAAACCCTAAACGTGCGGTCACGCCCGCGACCAGCAAAGAGGCCACCAGCATGCCCCACCAGACGGCAGAAAACAGTGCACCACCCGCTCGACGAGGCAAATCTTTGACAGCGCCGTCCTGCACGCTCATGGTTGCAGCCCTGATTGCAAGGATAATGACATCATGAAACTGTGGATCGTACTGGCTTTCGTGGGCATTGTGGGCAGCTTGCTGGCCGCTGGCTTTTTCATGGTCCGTGGCGGGCCTGCCGAACAGGACAAGGCGCAGCGCATGGCCAGCGCCCTGGCTTGGCGTATTGGCTTGTCTGTGGCCCTTTTTGTCTGCCTGATCCTGGCTTACGCCATGGGCTGGATCAAACCCACCGGCATACCGCTGGGCGCATGAAAAAACCGCCCCGTGGGGCGGTTTTCAGGGAGGCTGGCGATCAGAGCCAGTACACCAGGACGTACAGGCCAAGCCACACCACGTCCACAAAGTGCCAATACCAGGCCGCACCTTCGAAACCAAAATGGCTGTCGGCCGAGAAATGCCCCTTTTGCAATCGCAAGGTGATGATCAACAGCATCAACATGCCCAGGAACACGTGAAAGCCGTGAAAGCCCGTCAGCATGAAGAAGGTCGAGCCATAAATGCCAGAGGACAGCTTGAGGTTCAAGTCCGAGTAGGCATGCGCATACTCATAACCCTGGCAGAACAGGAACACAATGCCCAACAGCACCGTCAGCCACATATAGGTGATGGTCTTGCCACGGTTGTTTTCACGCAAGGCGTGGTGTGCGATCGTGATGGTCACGCCAGAGCTCAACAGCAGGGCCGTGTTGATCGTGGGCAACCAGAAAGGGCCCATCGTGGTGAACGGCTCGATGGTGCCCGCCGGCGAAGCCGTGGCACCCGCCAAGGTGCTGGGCCAAGCAGCCTTGAAGTCGGCCCAGATGAGGCTGTTAGCTTCGTTGCCCAGCGCAGGAACCGAATGGACACGTGCCCACCACAGCGCACCGAAGAAAGCGGCGAAGAACATCACTTCCGAGAAAATGAACCAGCTCATGCTCCAGCGGAACGAGCTGTCAATGCGATCGCCATACTGGCCATGCAGGCTTTCATCAATGGCATCGCCAAACCACTGGTAGAGCGTGGTCAGCCAAATGATCATGCCCAGCAGCAACGAGTACTTGCCCCAGTCGGTATCGTTGACCCACTGGCCCGCACCCAAGATGACAAAGAACAAGCCCAGGGCTGCCATGGCAGGATGCCTGGACGGAGCGGGCACATAGTAATAAGGCGTGGTGCCGTGCGTGTTGGCGCTCATTGCGTTTTCTCCTACTTAACTCGAGACAATCGTGACCACCAGGGCCAGGATCAAGACAAACAACAAACCTGAAATCACACCCACAATGACCACTTGCAAGGGGGTGACCATTGCCAGGTCTTGACGGTGCTCGGCACCCTTGCGGATACCGAAAAATGACCACGCCACCATGACAAAGGCGCGCAGCAGGGAATGGCTTTGTGCCGGCTTGGGCTGATCGCTCATGAGCCCACCCCGACTTCAAAGAAGGTGTACGACAGCGTGATGGTGGTCACGTCTTTCGACAATTTGGGATTGATGTAAAACATCACCGGCCATTGCTTCTTTTCGCCCGGTGACAGGGTGTACTGGTTAAAACAGAAACACTCGACTTTGTTGAAGTGAGAAGCTGCCTGCTGCGGCGCATAGCTGGGAATGGCCTGCGCAGACATGGTGCGGTCCTGAATATTTTGAAACTCGAACATCACCGTGGTGAGCTCACCCGGGTGCACTTTCAATGAACGGGTTTGCGGAGCAAAATGCCAGGGGCCACGCACATTGGTGTCGAATTCGACGGTGATCAGCCGGGAGGTGTCCACCTGCGTATTAGCGGGCATGCTCGCTCGGCCATTCATCGAGGTCTTGGACTCGCGCTCACTCAAAGACAACACATTGACGCCAGACCACTCGCAAAAAGCCTGGTACAAAGGCACCAGCAAATAGCCAAAAGCGAACATGCCAGCGCTGACCACCAGCAGCTTGCGCATCAACTGAAGGTTGGACTGCATCATGAGCGCAGCAACACCAGTTTCAGCACCAATGCACAGGCAAACGACAACGCAACCCCCGCCAGAATCAAGGCCAGGCGTACATTCTGACGGCGTTGCGGGTTCGTCATGTCAGGGCGTCCTTAGCCAATGACCTTGGTGGCTTCGGCATTCAGTTTGGGCGGGTTTTCAAAGGTGTGGTGAGGCGCCGGCGAAGGCACTTCCCACTCCAGGCCTTCGGCACCTTCCCAAGGACGCTGAGGCGCTTTCTCACCCACACCGCGCATGCAAGGCAGGACGATGAACAGGAAGAAGTAAACCTGGGCAAAACCAAAGAAGAAGGCACCGACCGAAGCCAGGGCATTGAAATCGGCGAATTGCATCGGGTAGTCGGCATAGCGACGGGGCATGCCAGCCAAACCCAGGAAGTGCATCGGAAAGAAAGTGACGTTGAACGAAATCAGGGTCCACCAGAAATGCAGCTTGCCGCGGGACTCTTTGTACATCACGCCCGACCACTTGGGAATCCAGTAGTAGAAACCGGCAAACATGGCGAACAAGGAACCCGCCACCAGCACGTAGTGGAAATGAGCCACCACGTAATAGCCGTCTTGCAGTTGCAGGTCAATCGGGGCCATGGACAGAATCAGGCCAGTAAAGCCACCCATGGTGAACACGAAGATGAAGCCCACAGCGAACAACATGGGGGTTTCAAAGGTCATGGAACCCCGCCACATGGTGGCCACCCAGTTGAACACCTTCACGCCGGTAGGCACAGAGATCAACATGGTGGCGTACATAAAGAACAGCTGCCCCGTCACCGGCATGCCGGTGGTGTACATGTGGTGCGCCCACACGATAAAGGACAGAATGGCGATGGAAGCGGTGGCATACACCATGGAGGAGTAGCCGAACAACTGCTTGCGCGCGAAGGCCGGAATGATCTGGCTGACGATGCCGAAGGCCGGCAAAATCATGATGTAAACCTCGGGGTGACCGAAGAACCAGAAGATGTGCTGGAACATGATGGGGTCACCACCACCGGCCGGGTTGAAGAAGGTTGTGCCGAAGTGACGGTCTGTCAGCGTCATGGTGATGGCACCAGCCAGCACAGGCATCACAGCAATCAGCAAGAAGGCAGTGATCAGCCAGGTCCACACGAACATGGGCATCTTCATGAGTGTCATGCCGGGCGCGCGCATGTTCAGGATGGTCACGATGATGTTGATCGAGCCCATGATTGACGAGGCGCCCAGAATGTGCAGGGCAAAAATGCCGGCATCCATGGAGGGGCCCATTTGCATGGTCAGCGGTGCGTACAAGGTCCAGCCAGCAGCGGGTGCACCGCCGGGCATGAAGAAAGACGAAGCCAGCATGGCAGCGGCAGGAATCATCAGCCAGAAGCTGAAGTTGTTCATGCGCGCAAAAGCCATGTCAGAAGCGCCGATTTGCAGCGGGATCATCCAGTTCGCGAAGCCCACAAAGGCCGGCATGATGGCGCCGAACACCATGATCAGGCCGTGCATGGTGGTGAGCTGGTTGAACAACTCGGGGTTGACAATTTGCAAGCCAGGCTGGAACAGCTCGGCACGAATGCCCAGCGCTAACACGCCACCAAACATCAGCATGGTGAACGCGAACAGCAGGTACAACGTGCCAATGTCTTTGTGGTTGGTGGCGTACACCCAACGACGCCAGCCATGGGGATGGTGGTCGTCGTGGTCATGCAAGTCAGCCACATTTCCGTGGGGAGGGAGAACAGCACTCATGGTTTACCTCGGTCTTTCAACGCAATTCACTTCTGAACGGGGGCAGCAGCTTGAGCAACTTGCTCGGTGCCAGCAGCGGCCGTCTTTTTGTCTTCAGCAGCAGGGGCCTGAGACTTTTTCTTTTGCACCCAGGCCGCAAAGTCGGCCTCGGAGAGCACCTTCACATGAATGGGCATGTAGGCATGCTCTTTGCCACACAGTTCTTGGCACTGGCCATAGAAATCGCCGGTGCGCTCAGCGCGGAAATGGGTGTCACGGACAAAGCCCGGAATGGCGTCTTGCTTGATGCCGAATGAGGGCACTGCAAAGGCATGGATCACATCAGAGCTGGTGGTGATGATGCGAATCTTTTTGCCAACCGGCACCACCAGAGGGTTGTCCACCTTCAGCAAATAGTCGTCCGGCGTGGCGCCCTTGGCACCCGAGTTGGACAGGACGCGGTGCTCGTTGTCCAGGGACGAAATGTAGGAGATGCCTTCGCCTTCGCCCTTGAGGTAGTCGTAGCCCCAGCGCCACTGGTAGCCCGTGGCCTTGATGGTCAGGTCGGCGTTGGAGGTGTCTTTTTGAGCGATCACTGTCTTGGTGGCGGGAATGGCCATGAAGATCACGATGATGAAGGGCACCAGGGTCCAGGCAATTTCGACCTTGACCGACTCGTGAAAAGTGGCCGGCTTGTGGCCCAGCGACTTGCGGTGCTTCCAGATCGAATAGAACATGACACCAAAAACCGCCACGAAAATGACCAGGCAAATGATCATCATGAACCAGTGCAGGTAAATCTGCTCTTCGGCAAGCTTGGTCGCAGGGGCGTGCAGGTTCAGTTGGCGCACAGAGGGGCCACCGGGCAGGTCATTCACGGCATAAGCCGCCGCAGACGACAACCCAGCAAACGCCGCAGCGCAGCTGTAAGCAATTTTGTTCCAATGTTGGCTAAGCATATTCACTTTTGAATCCTTGAAAATCAGTGCTGGCGTGACCCACCGGTCTCAACGGAGTTTGGACTGAGGAACGATCTTGAGTTCGCCAGGCTGAGTTCCCAGGTAGTTCGCAATCATCTTGAGTTCGGCCAAGGAGAACTGTTTGGCCACGCCCCCCATGATGGCGTTGTCCCGGCCCCAAGTTGTGGTGTTCTCGGCCTTGTAGGACTTGAGTGCCACGTACAAATAGTCGCGGTGCTGTCCTGCAACTTTAGGGAAGTCAGGCGTGGTCGGCTTGCTGTAGTTGGCGCCGTGGCAGCCCACGCAACCGCCCTTGGTCAACAACTCGGCCACTTTGGCAGGGGGCGCTGCCAATTGTTCAGGTGCGGGAGCCGATTTGCCATGGCCCTCGTAGTAAGCAGCCACATCGGCGGCGTCTTGGTCAGACAGACCTTGCGCCACGCTGCGCATGGTGGGATGCTTACGCTCACCTGACTTGTACGCCATCAGCGCGTTGTAAATGTATTTGCCGCCCTGCCCGGAAATCATGGGCACCTTGTGCACTTCAGGAAAGCTGGCTTGGTACCCCGGAATGCCGTGGCATCCGATGCACATGGCAATCTTTTTTTCACCTGCCAGCGGGTCACCTTTCAGGTCTTGGGCCTGCGACGTCTGGACCACCGAACCCGCAAGCAGCGCTGCCGTGAAGACAATAGATTTGAGACTCATGGGGAGGATTCTAAAAATTAAATTTTTGATTGATTTAGATCTGAAATTATAGCAGTTGATCGATAGACCAGCGCATTGAATCAAGGCCGTCAGCACGCATGGACAGAATGTCTTGCGGGTCGGCGGTATCCGTGTCAAATTTGACCCACAATCGGGGCCTTGCCCAACGCGATTTAGCCGTCGAAACCCCAGCCCATGATTGGCACACTCTTTCACCAATACAACGCACTCACCAAACCCCGCGTCATTCAATTGATTGTGTTTTGCGCGCTGATTGGCATGGTGCTTGCGGTCCCAGGGCTGCCCAGCGCGCAAGAATGGCAATTGATGGCCTTGGCAAGCCTGGGCATCTGGTTGGTGGCCGGTGCTGCGGCAGCTTTCAATTGCCTGGTAGAGAAAAGCATCGACGCCAAAATGCGCAGGACGGCATGGCGCCCGACGGCACGGGGCCAGCTGTCCGACTGGCAAGCGCTTGCGTTTTCGATCACGCTCTGTGCCCTGGGCTCGGTCTTGCTGTATGTCTGGGTCAACCCGCTGACCATGTGGCTGACATTTGCCACATTTGTGGGTTACGCCATCGTCTACACCTTGGTGCTCAAACCGCGCACCCCCCAAAACATTGTCATCGGCGGCGCTTCAGGGGCGATGCCGCCCGTACTGGGCTGGGCGGCCATGACCGGGCAAGTAGGTGCCGAGGCCGCCATTTTGTTTTTGATCATTTTTCTTTGGACGCCGCCGCACTTTTGGGCGCTGGCCCTGTACCGCGTGGAAGATTACCGACAGTCCGGCCTGCCCATGCTGCCCGTCACGCATGGCAACGATTTCACGCGGCTGCACATTTTTTTATACACCCTGCTGCTTGCCGCAGCCTGCCTGATGCCGTTCGCCTTCGGCATGAGCTCCTGGATCTACCTGGTCTGCGCTGTCGTGCTCAGCATGGGCTTCATCGCCTACGCTGCGGCCCTGATGCGCAAGTACTCTGATGCCTTGGCCCGAAAAACCTTTCGCTTTTCGTTGATCCACCTGACGGCGCTCTTTGCAGCCTTTTTGCTGGACCATTACGCGCTGTGACAAAGCGCAGGGCTCAGCGGTCCTCAAAAACCAACGTAGCGGACAAAATTTTCATTGGGCTCACGGACCGACTTCACATGATTGGCCACAAACGTGTCGTCGGGATAGCCCATGGCAATGCAGATCATGATGTTCTGATCGTCAGGAATGCCGGCGTGCTCGCGCACCACGCTGGACTGCATGATGCCCTGCCCGTTGATCACGCACCCCAAGCCGCGCTCCCAAGCTGCCAGCACGATGGCGTGTGAAAACGCTCCCAGATCGAATTGGCTGATGGCCGCAGGCTCCAATTTTTTGTCGTATGTCAGGACCAACGAAACTGGCGCGTCAAATTGACGAAACCCACGCATGACCCAGTCAGTGCGCCTGTCCTTGTCGTCACGCGCGATCCCCATGGCCTCAAACAATTGCACAGCAATGTCAACCTGACGCTTGCGGTGTTGACCTTCGTACGCCTCCTTCATGGGGAAGTCACGTTTTGCCGGCACGCCCTTCATCATGTTGGTCATGTTGCCATGCCGGATGCGCTCCAGCGGCTCCCCGGCCACGACGTGAACATACCAGGGCTGAGTGTTCATGGATGACGGCGCCCACTTGGCCACTTCGATGATTTCATCAATCAGTGCCAAAGGAACCGCTTTGTTTTGAAAGCCGCGAATGCTTTTGCGTGCTTTGATGAGATCGGAAAATTTCATGGCGGGAAAAGCCCAGGGCGGTTGAAAAACAATGGCACTCAGTTTATTCTGATTTGCCTTTCAACTGATGGACGATGAACTGCCCTGTTTATCGATGCCGCCCATGAGACACTTTGCACGACCGGGCACCTGCAAGCGGCGCACAGCGGGACACGGTGTTTTTTTCATGAGCAAGCTTGGCTCCGGGATAGGCAACAATCGGGCACGCTCCACCATGCTTTGGGAAGCAAGTTGCCTACGTTATAATCAAATGCTCGATCAATCGGGGTGTAGCTTAGCCTGGTAGAGCGCTACGTTCGGGACGTAGAGGCCGGAGGTTCGAATCCTCTCACCCCGACCAATTGGTCAACAAATAAAACCCACAGCCTGTTCAGGTCTGTGGGTTTTTTGTTGGCAATGCCGTCAAGTCGAAAGTTTTCCTATTGGCAGAAGACTTGAGGTTGTTGAACTTGACAAGCATCATCGTGGCCATGTCAAAGTGACTCAGCGCATCGATGTCCTTGGATTCCCAATACGCTCGCTCTTCAGATTCCGAACTGAACTTTGGCAAGGGTTTGCTGTGACGATGAGGCTTGTTCATACGAGAGTCATGTCTACGCAGCCACGCGCTCCACGCCTAACTCAGCACGCCGCCCCTCCAGCATCCACAAATCATACGCAGCTTGATGCCCCAACCAACTGGCAGCACTTTTGCCAAATGCCAATTCCAAACGCAACGCCATTTCGGGCGACACGGCAGCCTTACCGTTGACGACTTCCGACAAGGTCTTACGCGACACATGCAACTTCTCAGCAACTGACGTGATGCTCAGCCCCATCGGCTCAATCCACAATTCAGACAAAATCTCGCCAGGATGCGGCGGGTTGTACATGGTTCCCATCTTGCACGCTCCTTTCAGTGGTAATCCCAATAATTCACGATGTGGGCATCGCCGTTTTCAAACCTGAATGTGACCCGCCAATTGGCTTGCACAGTCACCGCCCACACACCATCCAGGTCTCCTTTGAGTTGGTGTAGACGCAATGCCGGGGCAGCCATGTCTTCAACAGTCTTGGCTTGATCCAACAATGCCAGGATCAGTCGCAAACGCTTCGCATGTATACCCTGCACGCCGGCTAGGCTTCCTTGATAAAAAAGCTTTTCCAGCCCCTTGTGAGCGAATGATTTGATCACCAGGCAAATGTAACCCAACGGGTTACAAAATGCAACAGCTCAAAATGCCCCTTCCGTTCAGTGAGCTCCTGAAACCAGGCTACACAAATCGGGGTGTAGCTTAGCCTGGTAGAGCGCTACGTTCGGGACGTAGAGGCCGGAGGTTCGAATTCTCTCATCCCGACCAACTGGTCAAAATTGAAAACCCGCAGCCTGGTCAGTTTGTGGATTTTTTGTTGGCAGATTACGCTCATCTTGACTTTCCAAGGCTGGAGTATGTTGTCTGGCAGTGGTTCAATGAACTACACTTCGAATATGAAATTGGAGTGGGATGAAGTCAAGAGCGAGTCTTGCTATCGCGAGCGTGGTTTCGACTTCGCTTATGCAGCACTTGCTTTTGCAGACCCTGAACGAATTGCACAGCAAGACACCCGCTACATCTATGGTGAAGACCGCTACCAGATGATTGGACGGATTAACTGCCGACTGTTCGTTCTTGTCTATACGACGCGCGGTGACGTGGTTCGAATCATTTCTGCTCGAAAAGCCAACTCGCGTGAGGTAAAACGCTATGAAGACCGTTCGCATAAAGATTGATATTCAACAACCCAGGGCGAAGGGCGTTGGGCGGATTGACGCTCATCGCGTCGATGCCACCACAGAGGCAGACATCGTCAAGCACAAAGCAGCCGATGACAAGGCCGCGATGCTGGACGCAGCGAAATTTGCCCGCCGTGTGCGCCGCCGGCTGGGGTTCAGTCAGACGGAGTTTGCCGAACGAATTGACGTCTCCTTGGACACCATTCGAAATTGGGAACAGGGAAAGCGCTCTCCTACAGGCGCCGCCAAAGCG
>VERE01000098.1 GCA_018882835.1 Limnohabitans sp. | reverse complement strand
ATTTCAGCACGCCACAATCGAGCGAGAATTGCACAAACTCTTGCGCCAGCGCATCGCGGGCCTCTGAAATCACTGCCATGGGAAATTCCTTGTTCAAACTGACCAGCCTCAACCTCAACGGCATCCGTTCTGCGGCCAACAAAGGGGTGGAAGCCTGGCTCGACAAAGCCAAGCCTGATTGTATTTGTGTGCAAGAAGTGAAGGCTCAGGCCGCCGACATCGAGGGCCGTTTTGAGCAACTTGCCGGGATGCAAGGCTACTTTCACTTCGCCGAGAAAAAGGGCTATTCCGGTGTCGGCCTGTACACGCGCCACGCCCCCAGCGATGTGCGGGTGGGCTTTGACCCTTCAGAGTTCGACGCCGAAGGGCGCTATGTCGAACTTCGTTTTGACACGCCCCGGCGCAAGCTGTCGCTGATCAGCTGTTACTTTCCCAGTGGTTCCTCAGGGCCGGAGCGGCAAGAGGCCAAGTTTCGTTTTCTCGATGTGCTCTACCCGCATTTGATGGCCTTGCGACAAGAGCGCGACTTCATTGTGTGCGGTGACGTCAACATCGCCCACCAGCAGGCCGATTTGAAAAACTGGCGCAGCAACCAGAAGAACAGCGGCTTCCTGCCCGAAGAGCGCGCCTGGATGACGCGTCTGCTCAGCGAGGGCGGCATGGTGGATGTGTACCGGCAACTTCAGCCAGACACCACCGACGCCTGCTACACCTGGTGGAGCAACCGCGGGCAAGCCTATGCCAACAACGTGGGTTGGCGTTTGGACTACCACCTGGCCACGCCTGCGCTTGCCAGCTTGGCGCGTACCGAAGAAATTTACAAAGGCGAAAAGTTTTCAGACCATGCGCCGCTCACCATTGGCTATGCTTTGACGCTCTGATTGGGGTCTTTTATGTTGCATTACGAAACCGTTCCCGTCACCCCCTTCCAGCAAAACTGTTCCATCGTCTGGTGCGATGCCACCAAAGCGGCGGCCATCATCGATCCGGGCGGCGATCTGAACCTGCTGCTGGATGCCGTCAAGCAACTGGGCGTGACGCTCCAACAAATCTGGATCACCCATGGCCACATTGACCATGCGGGTGCCACGGCCGAGTTGGCCGAGCGTTTGCAGCTGCCCATCATCGGGCCGCACGAGGGCGATCAGTTCTGGATCGATGGCCTGCCCGATGCCGCTGCCAACTACGGCTTCCCCCCTGCCAAGGCTTTCACGCCGACACGCTGGCTGCACGATGGGGACACCGTCACGCTGGGCTCAAACGTCTTGCAGGTGCGCCACTGCCCGGGCCATACCCCAGGCCATGTGGTGTTTTATTCGCCGGAGATCAAGCGTGCCTTTGTCGGCGATGTGCTGTTTGCCGGCAGCATCGGTCGCACCGATTTCCCGCGCGGCAACCACCAGGATCTGATCGACAGCATCACCCAGCGCTTGTGGCCGATGGGGGACGACACGGTGTTCATCCCAGGCCATGGCCCCGAGAGCACTTTCGGCCGTGAGCGGCGAAGCAACCCCTACGTCGGCGGTACTTGAACGCGCTGACCATCGGTTTGTCCGCGATGGCGGGTTAGCGGGTGCGCTCGTAAAGCGGCAGCACCTTGGGCATGTTGGCCTCCATCTCCTGAATGCGGGTGGTGCCGGAGGGGTGCGTGCTGAGCCATTGCGGCGGTGCATTTTTGTTGGCGGCGCTCATTTTTTGCCACAAAGTGACGCCGGCGCGCGGGTCGTAGCCGGCGCGCGCACCCAACTCCATGCCGACCAGGTCGGCCTCGGTTTCATCTTCGCGGCTGAATTTGAGCGTCAGCAAGTTGGCGCCCTCACGCGCCACCATGTCGGTCAGCCGCGGGTCAATGCCAAAAAGACCTGACACCACGGCCCCCCCCAAGCGCGACAAGCCTTGGGTGGCAGCACTCTTGCCCATGCGTTCGCGGGCGTGCTCGCGCAGGGCATGGGCAATTTCATGGCCCATCACCATGGCCACTTCGTCATCGGTCAAAGACAGCTGGTTGAGAATGCCCGTGAAAAAGGCGATCTTGCCGCCGGGCATGCAAAACGCATTGATCTGGTTGGAGCCTATCAGGTTGATTTCCCATTTCCATTGGCGCGCACGAGGGTTCCAGTCGTAGCTGTGCGGGATGATCTTGTTGGCAATTGCGCGCAGTCGAACCACTTGCGGATGGCCATCCGGTCCCAGCGCGTTCTTGCTGGCCGCTTGTTGCAACATCTGCTGGTATTGCTGCATGGCGGAATTTTCAACCTCGGCAGCGGGGACCAGTTTGGCAAAGGCCGACTCCTTGCCGACCTCCACGCCCTCACGCGCCCATGCTTCACCCGTGAAAAGGGACAGCCCCATGGCGCAGCCCGCACAGCGGTGCAGCCATTGGCGACGGTTTGAATTGGCAGGATGCATGGTGTCGAATTGTGCCCAGAAAGCCTGAAAATAAGCACCATGAACCATAACTCAAGTCCGGCCACGACGTCAGCCCCTTCGGCGGAGGCCCCCGTGCGGCTGAGCTGGCGCGAATCCTGGCGCATTTACCGCTCGGCCCCTGCTTTGCGCATGCTGGCCCTGGGTTTCTCTGCTGGCCTGCCGTTGCTGCTGGTGTTGGGCACCTTGAGTTTTCGCTTGCGTGAAGCCGGGATTGACCGCGCCACCATTGGCTTTCTCAGCTGGGTGGGCTTGGCCTACGGCTTTAAGTGGGCCTGGGCGCCCTTGGTGGACCGTTTGCCCCTGCCCTGGCTGACCCGCGCCATGGGGCGGCGGCGCAGCTGGCTGTTGCTGTCGCAAAGCGCCATCATGCTGGGCTTGATCGGCATGGCCCTGAATGACCCGAAAGAGGCGCTCAGCGCGGTGGTGGTGTGGGCGGTCGTGGTGGCCTTTGGCTCGGCCACCCAAGACATTGCGCTGGACGCCTACCGTATCGAGTCGGCGGCGGTGGAACATCAAGCCGCCTTGGCTGCCACCTACCAGACGGGCTATCGCCTGGCCATGATCTGGGCGGGCGCGGGTGTGCTGTGGCTGGCAGCACGTGCCGAAGTCGCCGATGCAGGCAACTACCAGCCGCAAGCCTGGCAAACCGCCTACCTGGTGATGGCGGCCTCGATGCTGCTGGGCGGGTTGACGGTCTGGCTTTCTCCGGAGCCACCCCAACCGCCCCTGCCCCCGGCCCGCAACCTGCGGGAGTGGCTGCGCGGCGCCTTGATCGACCCCTTTGCCGAGTTCATCGGGCGTTACCGCTGGCAGGCCTTGCTGATCCTTGCGCTGATTGCGGTCTACCGCATCAGCGATGTGGTGATGGGCATCATGGCCAACCCTTTCTATGTGGACATGGGCTACACCAAAGACGAGGTAGCCGCCGTCACCAAAGTCTTTGGCGTTCTGATGACCTTGCTGGGGGCCTTCATTGGCGGCGTGTTGTCCTTGCGCCTGGGCGTGATGCGCATCCTGATGCTGGGGGCCCTTCTGAGCGCGGGCAGCAACCTGTTGTTCGCCTGGCTGGGCGGCGTGGGCCACAACCTCACGGCCCTGGTATGGGTGATTTCCGCCGACAACCTGGCCAGCGGCATTGCCTCGGCGGCCTTCATTGCCTACTTGTCGAGCCTCACCCAGGTGCAGTACTCCGCCACACAATACGCCTTGTTCAGCTCCATGATGCTGTTGATGCCGAAGTGGCTGGCGGGGTTTTCAGGCGTATTTGTGGACGCCCACGGTTACGCCACCTTCTTCACCTGCACCGCTTTGCTGGGCTTGCCGGTGCTGTTGCTGGTGGGCCTGGCGTCACGGGTGCAGCCACGCTGAGGCCCGACAGGGCGCGCTCAAAGGTGCGCGCGCAGCTGGTCTTTTTGAACTTTGCCAAGTGCCGTTTTGGGCAAAGCGCTGACGCGCACCACACGGCGCGGGTGCTTGTAGCGCGCCAAGCCTGAGCGCACGCTGGCCAACAAGGCCTCATCACTGGGCGAGGGGCCCTCCTGCTCGCGCAGCACCACGACTGCCACCACCACCTCGCCCCAACGCGGGTCGGACTGTCCCAGCACCGCGCACTCGAGCACGGCGGGGTGTTGCAGCAGCAGGTTTTCGATTTCAGCCGGGTAGATGTTTTCACCGCCCGAAATGATCATGTCTTTGGCGCGGCCCACAATGCGCCAGCTGCCATCAGGGCCACGCACACCCAGGTCGCCACTGTGAAACCAGCCTTGCGCATCCACTGCCGGAACGTTCGGCCAGTAGTGCTTGACCACTGCGGGACCGCGCAGCCAAACCTCCCCCACGCCATCCTGTGCGCCGGTGGTGGCGGCCTCGGGCGGCGCCAAACACGCTGACACCCCCGGCGCTGGCCAACCACAATCGCCGACATGGCTGTAGGCCTGTTGCTCAGGCAAGGCGATCGAGAACGGGCCTGTTTCGGTCGCACCGTAAACATTGCACAAAGGAATGCCC
>VERE01000059.1 GCA_018882835.1 Limnohabitans sp. | reverse complement strand
GGTGCTTAGTTTGGCGGCGTAACGGCCGTCCAGCGGCGACAAGGCCGTGACAGTGTGAAAACTCATGCCCCAATTTTAGAGGCTTCCTCTGGCCGTTCTGTGGCAAGTGACGCCTGCCGATAGAATCGGCACAACTCGAACAGAAATTTCATGAAACTCATCGGCGCCATCACCAGCCCTTACGTGCGAAAAGTTCGCATCGTCATGGCGGAAAAGAAACTGGACTACCAATTCATCAGCGAAGACGTCTGGTCCGCGCAGACCACCATCTCCGAATCGAACCCCTTGGGTAAAGTGCCCTGTTTGGTGATGGAAGGCGGAGAAGCCCTGTTCGACTCGCGCGTCATTGTGGAATACCTGGATGCGCTGTCGCCCGTGGGCAAGCTGATTCCGACCACTGGCCGTGAGCGCGCCGAGGTGAAAACCTGGGAGGCGTTGTCCGATGGCTTGTTGGATGCCAGCATCCTGGCACGCCTGGAGGCCTCCTGGCACGGCCGCAGGGAAGGTGAGCGCTCGCAAGCCTGGATTGACCGCCAAATGGGCAAAGTCAGCGACAGTTTGCTGGCCATGAGCCGGGGTTTGGGTGATCGCGGGTATTGCAGTGGCATTCACCTGACCCTCTCTGACATCGCGGTAGGCTGCGCCCTGGGTTACCTGGATTTTCGTTTCCCACACATTGATTGGCGTGCCCAGTACCCTAATTTGGCGCGCTTGCAAGAAAAATTGATGCAGCGTCCCAGCTTCCAGGACACCCGGCCCGCCTAAGTCACGACCGTGCGCGTCGCTTGAGCCAGCGCATCAAGGCGCCTAGCACCGGCAGTTTTTCATAGAGCTCTTCGGCGACGTCCCAATAGTCACGGTGCACCGCAATGCGCCAACGGCCATCTTCTTGCAGGGCGTACACCAAGTGGGTGGCGCCCCGCACTGTGAATTCCGAGCGGCGGGCGCCAGCGCCGGTGGCAAACAAAAAATCCCAGGTCAAAAAGCACTGATGGCCCTCTAGCACCTGAGCTGTCACGACAAAGCGCGGCCTCACCAGACTGCGAAACATGTGATCAAAGATGGCTTCGATGCTTTGCAAGCCCTGCACCTCGTTGAAGGGGTCCTTGAAGCGGGCCTGCGCGGCATAAAGGCCTGACAGCTGCGACAGCGACTGCGGTGTCAGCGACTCGAAATAAGCCACCACGGCCTGGGTGAGCTCAGCGGGAGAGTGCATGGGGGTTGTCATTCGCAAAGCGACTGTGTTCAAAGACCGGTTGCTTTTCGGACCGCCTGAAAATACAGGCGATAAGGCAGGCAACGCAAAAATTTCAGCACCCGCGTGAAGCGCCGCGGGTAATGGATTTCAAAATCACCGGCCGCCCAGCCCGCCAGCATTTGCCGGGCAGCCTCCTGCGGCTGAATCAGGGCAGGCATGTGAAAGTCGTTTTGGGCGGTCAAGGGGGTTTCCACAAACCCGGGGTTCACCACGCTGACGCCAATGCCACGGGACTGCAGGTCCAGGTACAGCGCCTCGGCCAAATGAATCAAGGCCGCTTTGGTCGGGCCATACGCCAGGCTTTGCGGCAGGCCTCGGTAACCCGCCACACTGGCCACCAGAGACACATGCCCATGATGCTGCGACAACAAGCTGGGCAAAACCACCTCGAGCAGGCGCAGGGCTCCGAGGTAGTTCACATCCTGGTGGCGCAGCATTTGCGCCAAATCGTAGTGATCGGCGCGCAAGGGCTGGTAATGCCCGGCGCAATAGATGACCCAGTCCAACCCCTGGTGGGCTTGGACTTGTTGCGCTGCAGCCTTCAAACTTTCCAAAGAAGTGACATCCGCCGGCACCACCCATGCATCGGCATACTGCTGGGCCAAGGATTGCAAAGGCGCCTCTTGGCGGCTCGACACGGCCACCCTGGCACCGGCCTGTAGCAAGGCCTCGGCCGTGGCACGGCCAATGCCCGAGGAGGCACCCACCACCCAGACACTGCGACCCCGCCAGTCTTGCATGGGCAAATTGAGAGGTTTTGGCCAGAGTCGCATGTCAGCCTCCAGTGGATTGCAGCCCCAGCAAGGCTTGTCGCAATGCAGGCGCAGAGGTGGACTCTGACAACCAGATGCCTAAAAATTTGTGGGCCAACGCGCGGTCGTCGATCTGACCGCAGACCCTCACGCGTTGCGCGTGGTGCCAAAAACGCAAGCCCTTTTGCGGGTCGTACACGGCCGTCAATCGCTCGCCGGGTCGGACATCCGACAAGGCCTCCGTCAACTGACGCTGCCACTGCTGGACCACCGCGTCGGACAGCGGCCCTTGCCGCAGCATCTCTTGCACAGAGCGCTGCGCGATCTCTTGCGCAGAAAAATTGCGTCGGTAAAGCAGGCTCAGCACCAAACGGTGCGTGGACCAGGACGCACCCGCTTCGGTAGGCAGCCACAGCGAAGCCTCGTAAATTTCCAGTCCCCAGAAACGAAACATGGCTTGGCCACGCAAGGGCAGCCTCTGCCAATCCTCACCCAGCTCACTCAGCGCCAGCGCTTGTGCGCTTGACCAAGAAGAGCAAGCCAGGCCCGCACAAGCCAGGAGGCCGGTTAAGCACAGGCGTCGCTTCATGCCATCTCGGGCTTGCGCAAGGTGTACTGAAGCACGTCGGTGTTGCGCTCCCAGAAGGCAGCCTCACAGTAGGCCAGGTAAAACTCCCAGGTTCGCATGAAGCGCTCGTCAAAGCCGAGCTGGAGCACCTGCTCTCTTTCGTTCAAAAACTGCTCGCGCCAGCGACGCAGTGTCTCTGCGTAATCATGGCCAAAAGAAAATGCGTCGCGCACTTCCAGGCCTGCCGCTTGCGCTTGCTTGACGAACTCGCGCGGACAGGGCAAACAGCCCCCGGGGAAGATGTATTGCTGGATAAAGTCTGTGCCTTGGATGTAGCGCTCAAAAAGGCTGTCTTCGATGACAATGGTTTGGATGCAGGCCCTGCCGCCGGGCTTGAGCAAGCGGCTCAGGGTCGCGAAATATTGCGGCCAATAAGCTTGCCCGACGGCCTCGAGCATTTCAATCGAGCAAATGGCATCGAACGGCTCATCGGGAATGTCGCGGTAGTCCTGTAAACGCAAGTCGGCCTGCAGCCCTTGGTTGCTCAAGCGTTGCTGAGCATAGGCCAGTTGCGCCTTGCTCAGGGTGACGCCCGTCATTTGCGCGCCAAATTCACGCGCACCCAATTCGGCCACGGCGCCCCAACCGCAACCAATCTCCAAAACGCGCTGGCTTGCGCCGGGCACCACACCGGCCATGCGCAAGGCTCGCGCCATCTTGGCTTGCTGGGCTTGCACCAGGCTTTGCTGGGGGTTGCCATCAAACCAGGCCGAAGAATAGTTCATGCTCGGGTCAAGCCAGAGCTCATAGAACAGGTTGCCTAAATCGTAGTGGGCATGGATGTTTTTGGCGCTGTTGCTGCGGGTGTTGCGGTTCATCCAATGGCGCACTCGGTAAACCAGGCGACCCAGCCAGTGGCCATAAATGACGTCTTCCATTTCGCGCCGGTTGGCCACCAGCACGCGCAACAAATCCACCAGGTTAGGGCTGGCCCAGTCGCCGGCCATGAAGGCTTCTGCAAAGCCGATGTCGCCCGATTTCAGGGCAGCGGCGCAGGGCGACCAGTTGCGCAAAATCAACGTGCCATGAATGCCCTCACCTGAGCCAAATTGCTGGGAGCTGCCGTCGGGACATTGGATGGTGAGCGTGCCATGACGGATGCGTTGCAACAGGCTCAACAGTTGGCGGGCACTGGCGGGCGTGTCATTGGGCAAAGAAAAAACAGGGGCGGTGGTGGTGTTCATGCGACGCAGGGTCCTCGCTCATGAAATGGAAGTGATGGCCTTCAACGCGTGACAAAGTCCGCAGGCGGAGGCGGTTTATGGAAGAAGCGCACGCGCTTGAGCCACAAGGCCAATGCATGCAGGTGAATGCGAAACACAACGCCCCAGGTCAGCATGGGGTAGCGCCAAAAGGCGCGCATCAATTGGCCGCGTGTGAGGGGCGTCAACTCGCCGCTGACACTGGTTTGAATCAAGGGTCCAGACACATCGTCGTGGTCAATGCGCGCCACCGTGCGCGGGCGCTCGCCCTCGGTGCGCATGAAGCGAAAACGGTATTGGCCCTGCACAGCGCAAAAGGGCGAGACATGAAACACCTTGGGCGCCTGCAGCTCACGCCCGTAAGCAGGCTGGTTCAGCAAATAGCAGTGACGCTCGCCAAAGGTGTTGTTCACTTCCACCAGAATGGCGCGCAAGCTGCCGTCCTCACGATGGCAGTACCAAAAGCTGACGGGCTTGAAGGTGTGACCCAGCACCCTGGGAAAACAATGCAGCCAGACCTCGCCACGGGCGTCGGTGATGCCCTCGCGCTGCAAAAGCTCGTCCAGCCACGCCAGCGCGCCGCCCTGGTCCGCGCCACGGCCATCACCATGGTCTGCATCGTGAAATGAAATCAAGCCACGACGGTTCATGGGCAAGGCGCCGCCCCCCTCGCGCACCATCTGCCGCATCGGCAACATGAGAAAGTAGGTGGCATACGCAAACGCATGGCGCTTGGGGCGCACGCGCGTGTGACGCACTTGACCAAAGCCGATCCAGGCACTCATGCCGCCTTGACCTCCCGCACATTGAGAGAGGCCAGCAAGGCCTGGGCTGCGGCCCGCCCGGCTTTCAAGCCGTCTTCGTGGAAACCGTAGCCCATCCATGCGCCGGCGTACCACGTGGCTTGCCCCCCTTGGATTTCCGGCACACGGGTTTGGGCGTGCATGGCGGCCAAATCAAACACTGGGTGTTCGTAGTCATAACGCCCCAGGACTTGTTGCGGATCGATCGCGCGAATCGGATTCAAAGAAACCAAAACCGGCTGCGCAAAGGGCAAAGGTTGCAAGCGGTTCAACCAATAGTGAAGGCAAACCCGCTGCGCATCTTCCTGCGGCCCGGCGCGTTCGTAATTCCATGCCGCCCAGGCCAGTTTTTTGCGAGGCATCACGCTGGCATCGGTGTGCAGCACAGCCAGGTTGGCTTGGTAGCGGATCGCGCCCAGAATATGCTGTTCTGCCGGGGTAGGCTGGGCCAGCATGCGCAAGGACTGATCGGAGTGCGTGGCCAGGATCACATGGTCAAAGCGCTCAGAACCTTGGGGGGTCAAGAGTTTGACGCCCCGCGCATCGCGCTCAATGCGCGCAACCGGCGAGTTCAAACGTTTGTCGTGAATGCGTGCCACGATTTTTTCAACGTAATGTCGGGCGCCGCCCGCCACGGTGTGCCACTGGGGCCGGTCATTGACTTGAATGAGGCCGTGGTTATGACAAAACCGCACCAGGGTGGCCACCGGAAATTTCAGCATCTGATCCGTTGGGCAGCTCCAGATACACGCAAGCATGGGCAGCAAGTACCAATTCTTGAAGGTTTCATTGAATTGGTGGTGTTGCAGAAAATCTTCCAACGGCTGCGCCAACTCACTGTCGCGTTGCTCGTCTGCCAAGCGTGTCGCCAAGGCATTGAAGCGCAGGATCTCACGCAGCATGCGCAGAAAGCGGGGCCGCATCAGGTTGCTTCTTTGCGCGAACACGGTGTTCAGCGTTGCACCGTTCCACTCCAGCGTCCGCTGGCCGAGGGCACCGGGAACTTGAACTGAAAAGGACATGTCAGAGCGCGCCGATGGAATGTCCAGGGACTGCAGCAAGGCTATGAAATTGGGGTAAGTTCTTTCGTTGAATACCAAGAAGCCAGTGTCCACGCCATGCTGCACAAGCTCACCCGAGGGGTCAGGCAAACGGACGTCCACGGTGTGGGTGTGTCCGCCAAAATAGGGGCCGGCTTCAAACAAACTGACATCGACATGCTCGCCCAAAGTATGCGCGGCTGCCAGGCCAGAAATGCCAGAGCCCACAATGGCAACCCGTGTGCGCATGTCAATGCCCTTTCGCAGCCAAAAGTTGTTCAATGTCTTGCAAGAACGCTTTGTCTTGCGGACCCGTCATGCTGCTGTAGGCCTTGACGCGCTGTCCATCGCGACTGATCACGTATTTGTAAAAGTTCCATTTGGGCGCCGTCTGCGTCAAGCGTGTCAACTGCTTGAAGAACGGAGAGGCTTGCTCGCCGCGGACGGATGTTTTGCTGAACATGGGAAATTTCACGCCAAAAGTGTTTTCGCAAAAATCGGCAATCTTTTGGTTATCGTCTGGCTCTTGGGAGAAGTCGTTGGACGGAAAGCCCAGCACCACAAGACCTTTGGACTTGTAGCGGTCGTAAAGCAACTCCAGGCCTTTGTATTGCGAGGTGAACCCGCAATAACTGGCGGTATTCACGACGACCACCACCTGACCCGCGTACTGGCACAAGGATTGCGGCTTTTCGTCTTGCAGGCGCTCGATGGTATGCTGCAGCACCACCGGACAAGCTGCACTGCCTGGCGCTACCGCCGCCTGTGCCCAAGCCAGGGAATGCCCTAAACTCAAACTGGCGGCTACAAGGGCAAACCCGAGAACGTCCCTTCGCAGGAGTGGGGGATAGGTTGCATTGGTCTTCATATTGACCGATGATGTCGCAAGCCACTTGTTTTGTCTAGGACAAAAATAATTCCCATGAGCCGTCTTGGCCTATTTTTTCATGAACCAGCGCACCTTTCCTGAGCCCTTGAGCCTGTCGATTGCCGCTGTAGAACGTGACACGGGCATTGGCAAGGACACTTTGCGAATCTGGGAACGCCGCTACGGCTTTCCTCAGCCAGGGCGTGATGCCTTTGGCGAGCGCAGTTACAGCATGGAGCAGGTTGAAAAGCTGCGGGTCATCAAGCGCTTGCTCGACCAAGGTCATCGGCCCGGGCGCATCGTTGCGCAGCCTGTGGAGACCTTGCAACGTTTAAGCCAGGGTCAGGCCAGCGCGCCGCAAAAAATGGCCTTCAGCGGTACAGCGCCCGAGCTGCGAAATTTCATGAGTTGCATCCTGGGCCACGATGCGGAGGGATTGCGGCGCAAATTGCACCAAGCGATGGTGGCGATGGGCCACTTTCGCTTTGTGACCGATTTGGTGGCGCCGCTCAACGGCATGGTGGGTGACGCATGGATGCGCGGCGAATTGCAAATTTTTGAAGAGCATCTTTACACTGAAAGCATCACTTCGGTGTTGCGCCAGGCCATCAACAACATTCCCCAGCCCAGCGCTCAAAGTCAGCCCAGAATCTTGCTCACCACCTTTCCCCAAGAGTCTCATGGCCTGGGCTTGCTGATGGCGGAGTGTCTTTTGGCGCTGGAGGGCTGTCGTTGCATTTCCTTGGGGACCCAGACGCCCCTGCGGGATATGGTGATGGGGGTGCAAGCCCACAAGGTGGATGTGATCGCCCTCAGTTTCAGTGTGAGCCTGAACCCCAACCATGTGTTGGATGGCCTGAACGAGCTGCGCCAGCAATTGCCCCCTTCTGTGCAAATTTGGGCGGGTGGGCGTTGCCCTGCCTTGCATCGCCGTGAATTGCCGGGGGTCGTGGTGCTTGGGCCACTGGAAGACATACCAACCCAAATCCAAGCCTGGCGTGCCCAGCACGCAAGCTGACCCGCCCACGGAGCCAGCTTTTAGAATGCAGCCATCTGCTGCGCTTCAGGTCCCATGTTATGAACTCACCGGCCTTTCTTGGCAAAATTGTTTCGCGCGCCCAAGCGCAAGCCAAAATGGCCGATTTTCGACCCCTCGGCCCCGTGGTCTTCACCAATGGCGTGTTCGATGTGCTTCACCGCGGCCATGTGACCTACCTGGCAGAAGCCCGCGCCTTGGGTGGTGCCTTGGTACTTGGGCTGAATTCGGACGCTTCGGCACGACGCCTGGGCAAGGGACCAGATCGTCCTCTAAACAATGAGCTGGACCGCGCCATCTTGTTGGCGGCATTGGCCTGCGTGGACTGCATCACCTGGTTTGACGAAGACACGCCCGAGGCCTTGATTGCTGCGTTGCGGCCGGACATTTTGGTCAAAGGCGGCGACTATGACATGCGCAAACTCCCCGAAACAGCGTTGGTGGAGTCTTGGGGGGGCCGCGCGCTGGCCTTGCCTTTCGTGCAGGGTTACTCGACCACCGCCCTGGTGCAAAAGATTCGAAGCCAGGCTTGAAGTGTCAAGCTGACAAGGCAGCGCCCAAAACCGCTTGCCAAAGGGACAAGATGGCGGCTCGTGGCGTCGCCTGGTCGGCGGGGTCGACCTGTGTGGGCTGCTCATCCAGGCGTGCCAGATGCTGGGCTCGCCGCAATTCGCGGTAAGCATCTGCCGCCGCTTTTCCGATGCCGGGCGGAATCAGGCCCACCGCCTCGGCGCGATGCAGCAAGGCAATGTTGCCAACGTTGTCCAGCAAGCTCGGATGCTGGGCGGCATGCCCCAACACCAGGTACTGCACCACAAACTCGGCATCGACCATGCCGCCAGGGCTGTGTTTCACGTCAAAGCGGCCGGCAGGCACGGGTCGGCCGGCCCGCAATTTATCGCGCATGGCCACAATTTCTTGCGCCAGCAAAGCGCGATCGCGTGGCGCGCTGATCACCGCCCGCCGAACCTCTTCAAAGCGTGATTGCAAACTGGGCAAGCCGACACAAAACCGGGCGCGCGTCATCGCCTGGTGCTCCCACGTCCAGGCGGTGTTGCTGCCGCGTTGCTGCTGGTAATCCGCAAAGGCCTCAAAGGTGCTGACCAAGAGGCCCGAGTTGCCATTCGGTCGCAAGGCGGTGTCAATTTCATAGACATCACCCTCGCCGGTCTTGACCGTGAGCCAGTTGATCAGCCGTCGCACAAACAGGGCATAAGTTTCGCCAGCCTGCTCGTGTGCATCTTCGTAAACGAAGACGATGTCCAGGTCACCCCCATAGCCCAGCTCTTTGCCGCCCAGCTTGCCATACCCCAGGATGGCAAATTGCGGCTCGTCGCAGTGCCGCTGCTGCAGGCGTTGCCAGACCCAGCGAACCGTGACGCGCAAAACAGCATCGGCCAGTGCGCTTAAATCATCTGCCACCTGCTCGACGCTCAGCCGGCCTTCGACATCGCGCGCCAAGGTTCGAAAAACTTCGGCGTGATGGGCGCGCCGCAACAGATTCAACAAGTTCTCTTCATCGTCTTGTCCGACTGACTGCAAGGCTGTGCGGCGAGCCTCCAATTCACGCTCAAAGTCTTCTGCGATGAAGCGCTCGTTCAGCAGCGCCTGGCTGGCCAGCTCGTCAATCACCCCGGGATGTTGCAACAGGTAGCGCGCAGGCCAGCGCGCTGCGCCCAACAAGCGCATCAGTTGTTCGTGCACGCGTGGCCGCTCCACCAACAATGCCAGGTAACTTTCGCGCCGCATCAATGGCTCGATCCAGTCACTCCAGCGCACGGCCGCTTCTTCGCTGACGCGCCCTTCATCAACCCAGGACTGCGTGCGCTGCACCAACTTGAGCAAGCGCTGGCGGCCCTCTTCACGCAAAGCGCGCACCCGCGGGTGGTCTGGCCAGCGGGTGATGCGCTCGCGCAGGTCCGGCCCCAAATGCGGCAAAACACCTTCCAGATCCGCAGCCTCTGACACACTGGGCCGGCAACCTTTGCAGTCGCCGTTGGCTCTCAATGGTGGCGGGGCAGCTTCCTGGCCCAGAAGCCGGTCAAACTCTTCTGCGACCCGTTCGCGGTGGGCGTCCAGTTCGCTCAGGAAGTCACAGCAATCGGCATAGCCCAGCGAGAGCGCCACCCAATGCAGGTCGGCATCCTGGTTGGGCAACGCATGCGTTTGCTGGTCGTCCAGGTACTGAATGCGGTGCTCTACCCGCCTCAAAAAGACGTAGGCCCTGGCCAAGGCTTGCGCCGTGTCGGCGGGCATCAAATTGGAGCGTGCCACCCGCACCAGCGCCTCTTGCGTGGGACGCGTTCGCAATTCCGGAAATTGGCCACCGCGCACCACTTGCAAGAGTTGCACCGTGAATTCGATTTCTCGGATCCCGCCCCGCGAAAGTTTGACGTCGTTGGCACGCTCTGGACGGCCTGCGTTGCGCCGCGCTGCGTGGTCTCTGATTTGGCGATGCAAGCCGCGCAAGGCCTCGAAAACGCTGTAATCCAGATACCGTCGAAAGACGAATGGCAGGACCACGTCGCGCAATGCGTTGGCGTGTGGCTGGCTGGCAAACGGCGCGACCACTCGGCTCTTCAGCCAGGCGAAGCGCTCCCACTCGCGTCCCTGAACCAGAAAATATTCTTCCAGGGCACTCAAGGACACCACACTGGGACCCGAGTTGCCATTGGGCCGTAGCGCCAGATCCATTCGGAAAACAAAACCGTGCTCGGTGGTATCCCCCACCAAGATGTAGATCTGCTTCACCAAGCGTGCATAGTACTCGTGGTTGCTGATGCGGCCACCGCCATCGGCGCGTCCTTGGGTTTCGCCGTCTTCATCGTAGACATAAATCAGGTCAATGTCGCTGGATACATTGAGTTCGCGTGCCCCGAGCTTGCCCATTCCAACCACCCAAAAAACAGCTGGCACCCCTTGCGGCGTCAAGGGCACACCGTACTGGCCTTGGAGCTGGGCAGAAGCCTCACGGTAGGCCACATCCAGGGCGAACTCCGCCAACTCGGTCATGGCACGGGTGACGACCTCTAGAGGCGCCTGGTGCTCACAGTCCAGCACCACCAAACGCTCCATCACCAGTTGACGCAAAACCCTGAGTGCATCCCCGAGTTTGGGAAAGGGACCGCACAAAGCTTCAAACGTCTCCTGCATCAGGGCATGGACAGGCGGGCCCGGCGGCAGCCCATGCAAATGTTCTGCATATCGGCGCCGAATCCGCTGCACAAACCTGGAATACTGGGCCAACGCAGCCAGGGTTTCCCCGGGCACTTGCCCCCCCTCAAAAGGAATCGATTCGCCGGAGATAATTCCTGTCACGCTGCTCTCACCATGGAAACGACAACCGACACGCCCGAAACCCCAAAGAAGCCGTCAGGCTGGCTGAAGGCTTTCTCGCTCTGGGCTCGGTGGCTGCTCATTGTGTGTGCCAGCGTTTGGGTTCTGGTGCTCGGGGTGTGGATCGGATTACACGGTTTGATTGTGCCGCGAATTGATGTTTTGCGACCGAGCCTGGAGCGGCTGACCTCCAACGCCTTGGGTGTATCGGTTCAAATCGGCGTGTTGGAGGCGCGTTCCGATAGCCTGATTCCAACTTTCGAGGCGCGCGATGTGGCATTGCTGGACAGCTCTGGCCGAGAAATCCTGAGGCTTCCACGCATGGTGGCCACGCTGTCGCCCCCCTCTTTGGCGCAGCTCTCTTTTGACCAGTTGTACATCGAGGGCCCCGAGTTTGAAATACATCGCCTCGCTGAAGGCCAATGGGAGGTGGCTGGCTTGCCACTGAAGCCCAGCCATGACACCGCACTGGCCGATTGGTTTTTCTCTCAGACCGAATTCATCGTGCGCAAAGGCAAGGTGCATTGGCGGGACGACTTGCGGAGCGCGCACGCTGTCACATTGAGTGACGTTGACTTTGTCATGCGCAATGGCTTGCGCAGCCACTTGTTCCGACTGGATGCGACCCCACCCAATGCATGGGGTGAGCGCTTCAGTCTGCAGGGCAGCTTCAAACAGCCCCTGCTAAGCCTGCACGAAAGCCGCTGGCAGGACTGGAGCGGTCAAATTTTTGGCCAATTTGGAAGCTTGGATGTGTCGGCCATTCAGCCGCATTGGCCGTTGCCAGAGAGTTTGCAACTGACGCATGGCACAGGCTGGCTCAGAGTCTGGGCCGATCTCAGACAAGGCGCGCTGACGGCCGTGACGGTGGATACCGACCTGCAGAACCTCCAGGCGCAATGGGGCACGCAGGTGCCAGCATTGGGCATTCGCCATTTGAAAGGCCGGTTGAGTACGAAGCTCTGGGGGACTGGCCATGAAGTCACGCTGCGAGACCTGGCGCTGGTCACCGAGGATGGCGAAGCCTGGGAAGGAAAATCGCTGCGGCTGGCCTGGACCGCTGCCCTGGACAGCCCCTCTGCCCAGGCAGAGTTGCAAGCAGATCAGCTTGACCTCGAGGCTTTGCAGCGCATCGGCACACGGCTGCCCTTGTCCGATACCCTGCGTCAAGCGCTTGCTGGCTACCAACCCAAAGGGCAGGTGAACCAACTTCAAGCCAAATGGACAGGCACTTGGCCCAACCTTTCCGACTTCAGTGTCCAAGCGCAATTGCAAAATCTGAGTTTGAAATCCCCGGGCGATCACGCGCCGGCAAATTGGCCCCGACTCCCCGCGTTGGAGGGGCTGAATGCGGCGATTGAAGTCTCACCGGCCCACGGCAAAGCCCGCTTGCAATTTCGAAATGGCCAGGTGAGCTGGCCCCACCTTTGGGAAGAGCCTCAGCTGTCGCTCAAAGACCTTGCGGCCGATGTTCAATGGCAACGCAAGGACAGTCGCTGGCTCGTTCAAGTGACACAAGGCCGGCTGGCCAATGCGGACATGGCTGGCGACTTCCAATTGAATTGGCAATCCGCCGAAGCGGGCACGGGCCCAGGCACCCTCGATCTCAGCGGCAACTTGAGTCGACTGGATGCGCGCCAAGTTCATCGTTATCTGCCCGTCACCCTCAGCCCCAACCTTCGGCATTACGTCAGAGACGCCATCACGCAAGGACAAGCGAACCAGGTCAAGCTGCGTGTTCGCGGCGACTTGAGGCACTTTCCGTTCAGCGACCCCAAACTGGGCGAGTTTCGGATTGCAGGGCAAATCAGCAAAGTGGCTTACAACTATGTCCCACGGCCCAGCCAGGTGAAAGAGCCCGGGAAGCCCTCGACAGAATGGCCAGGCTTGGTGGATGTTGCGGGCGAATTGGTTTTCGAGCGAAATGGGATGCAACTCAAAAATGGCCGAGCCAAGCTCCTGGGCGCCCCCAACCTGCTCTGGAACAGCGTGGAAGCGCGCATTCCAAACTTTTCGGAAGCCGTGGTTGACGTCAAGGCCGAGGCCAAGGGCTCACTCGCGGAGGGTGTTCGCTGGATCACGCAATCGCCCGTTCATGCCATGATGGAGCGCGCGCTGGAAAAAACCACGGCACAAGGCCTTGTGGACTACCGTCTTAGGCTGAGCCTGCCGCTGCAAAATTTGGAAAAGAGCAAGGTCAGTGGCAGCCTGGTTTTTGCAAACAATGACCTTCAAGTCACCCCCGATTCCCCTGCGCTTTCTCGCTTGCGTGGGCAACTGAATTTTTCAGAGACAGGCTTCACTTTGCAAAACGCACAAGCCCGCCTATTGGGTGGGGAGGCACGCGTGGAAGGCAGCTTGCGGACCCAATTAAGCAGCGAAGAGGCTCCCTTGCAGTTGCGTATCCAGGGCAACGCCTCTGCGGAAGGCGTTCGTGCAGCCAAAGAGCTGGGCTGGATTTCCCGCATTGGCAACAGCCTGGAGGGCAGCACCCAGTACAACGCCACGTTCAACCTGCGTCGCAACCAGCCCGAGGTCTCGGTCATCAGCACCTTGCAAGGCCTGGCCATCCGGGCGCCTGCGCCCCTGGGCAAAGCCATGGCCAGCACGCAAGCCTTCAAACTGGACCTTGCGCTCACGCCTGACTCTGTGCGGCCTGGCAGCAAGCGTTTGGAAGACCAACTTTCTGTTCAACTGGGCGATGTGCTGGCCGTGCGCTACCTGCGCGACCTGGCCGGCGTGCAAGAAAAAGTTTTGCGGGGTGGTATTGCCTTGAGCGCGTCGGGCATTCAGGCGGCCCCCCAACCGGACACAGGCGTTTCCTTGATGGTCAATCTGGACCAGTTGGATGTGGATCAATGGGAAGCCTGGTTGTCCAGTTTGTCTGGCAGCGCCGCGGCTCAAGGCACACAAGCGACCAGCAGGCCCTCGACCGCCACCGACAACGCCGCAAGCTATGGGCCCACCTCATTTGCGCTGCAATCCCTTGAGCTGTCGATCGATGGCCGCCATTTGCACAATGTTTTGGTGGGTGGCTCACACCAGGGTGACTTATGGCGCGCCACGGTGTCAGCGCAAGAAGTGAATGGGTATGCCGAATACCGGCCGGGCACGGGCAGCAACCCAGCGCGCCTGTATGCGCGCCTGGCCTACCTGAACATCCCGCCCAGCGCATCCAATGATGTGGACAAGCTATTGAGTGAACAGCCGGCCAGCATTCCGGCACTGGACATTGTGGTCAATGACCTGGAGTTGCGTGGCAAACGATTCGGGCGGGCCGAAGTGGACGCGGTGAATCGCCTGCTGCCTGGTGGCGGACGGGAGTGGCGATTGAACAAATTCAATCTCAGCATGCCCGAGGCCAGTTTCAATGCCACTGGCAATTGGTCTGCATCGCAGGCGTCAGCGCCCAAGAAAACAGCCCTGGATTTCACCCTTGAAGTGAGCGACTCGGGTGAATTGCTCAAGCGCCTGGGCATGCCAGATGCAGTGCGATCCGGCAAGGGAAAGTTGGCAGGACAAGTGGGCTGGGTTGGCTCGCCACTGACACCCGATTACCCCAGCATGAGCGGCCAATTCAGTGTCAATATTGAACGCGGGCAATTCTTGAAAACCGATCCTGGCGCCGCACGGCTTCTGGGCGTGTTGAATTTGCAGGCCCTGCCGCGTCGCCTGTTCCTTGACTTTCGGGACGTCTTCAGCGAAGGCTTCGCATTTGACTTCTTCCGCGGCGATGTGAACATTCAGCAAGGCATGGCCCATACCAACAACCTTCAGATGAAAGGGGTGAACGCTGCTGTCATGATGGAGGGCAAGGCCGATATTGGTCGCGAAACACAAGACCTGAAGGTGGTCATCGTTCCTGACATCAATGCGGGCACGGCTTCTTTGGTCTACTCAACGATCAACCCTGTGGTTGGCTTGACGAGTTTCCTGGCGCAGTATTTCCTGCGGCGCCCCCTGACCGAGGCCAATACCCAGGAGTTCCACGTGGATGGCACGTGGAGCGACCCCAAAGTTACGCGCATCCAGAACAAGTCAGTCACCAAGCCATGAATACGGCACCTGTGACGCGACGCTGGTTTCTCTGGGGCTGGTTGGTCTTGTTGGTTTTCTTGATGCTGGGCACCCTGATTTGGCTGGCCGGTCGCTACGAAGTCAGCCAGGTTCAAGCCCAAGTTGAGCGAGACGCCGCCGATGGCGTCAGCGATATACGCGCCGCCTTTCAACGCAATGTACAAACCCTGCAATCTCTGCTCAGCGAAGCCCGCGGACCTGCCGTATGGGCACAGGAAGCCCACGAAGTCTTGCGCCAACACAGAGAGTGGGTCCGGCTCGAATGGCGCGATGACGAACTGCGCCTGATGGCCAGCGCCGACAGCCCTTTTCGGCAACCCGTGTTTGCCCGCTTCGGTCGTGACAATGCCTTGCCTGAAGTGAATGCAGCCTGCGCATTGGCCAAGCGCCAAAGTGGGCCGGGCTATTCCCACAGCATTTATGTTTCCTCTGGCGATGGGCTTGGACTTGAAATCATGGAGGTCTGTTTGCCCTGGGTCACCGATGGCGAGCTGAGCGGTTTTTTGGTGGCAAGCTACGCCTTGCCAGAGGTGCTCTCCAATTTGGTGGGGCCCCACCTGACCCGCAGCCAGCAAGTGTCTTTTACCGAGCCCGACGGCACTCGACTGGCCATCCACGGACAAGCCCGCCGCAGCAAACGCGTTTTTACGGCCCAGCAGTTGCTGGATCTGCCCGGGTACACCCTGGTGCTGCGCGTAGACAGTTGGCGTGCTGCGCCTGACTTTTTTCCCAATGTGCTGACAGCGCTGGTCACCGCGCTGGCCATCGCGCTGGCCACCGTTCTATACCTGCTGGCGCGCGACATGCGCAGGCGCCAACGGGTCGAGCATGATCTGGCCGATGCCTTGGCTTTTCGAAAAGCAATGGAAGACTCGCTGGTCACCGGCTTGCGTGCGCGCGATCTGAACGGGCAAATCACTTACGTGAATCCGGCTTTTTGCGAAATGGTGGGGTTTCAGCCTCAGGAGTTGTTGGGCCATGGCATTCCTGCGCCCTACTGGCCCCCCGAAATGTTTGCGGAATATGGGCAGCGACAAGCCTTGCGACTGGCCGGCAACGCCCCGCCTCGAGAGGGCATCGAGTCGGTGTTCATGCGCAAAAGTGGGGAACGTTTTCCGGTGCTGATCTTCGAGGCGCCGCTGATCAACGCGCAAGGACAACAGACCGGCTGGATGAGCGCCATGCTCGACGTGAGCGAGCAACGCCGCGTGGAGGAATTGTCGCGAGCCTCGCAAGAGCGGTTACAGGCGACAGCACGCCTGGCCACGGTGGGCGAGATGGCCTCGTTGCTTAGCCATGAACTCAATCAACCCCTGGCCGCCATTTCGAGCTACGCCACGGGCACGCTGAATTTGCTGAGCCAGCATGCGGCCGATCCCTCCGCCCAGGACTTGGCTTCCTCTTTGGGCGGCGCAATTCAACGCATTGCGCAGCAAGCCGAACGGGCCGGGCAAGTCATCAAGAGTGTGCACGACTTTGTGCGCAGAAGAGAGCAGGCGCGAGAGGCCGTCAAGCCGCATGTGTTGGTCGGCAATGTCCTCCCCTTGGTCCATTTGCAAGCGCGTAAATTGGGCATTCGGGTGTCGCTTCACTGCCCCCAAGACTTGCCGGCCGTGGTTTGCGACCGTACCATGGTAGAACAGGTTCTTCTGAATTTGGCACGCAATGCCATGCAGGCGATGAGCGAGATACCCGCCAGCTTGCCGACGCGCCGAGAGCTCACTCTGACGGTCAAGCCGGCAGCCTCCAATGCCGCCAGCAGCTGGCTGGTTTTTGAAGTCGCGGACTTGGGCCCTGGCATCTCGCAAAGCGTCGCGGCTCAACTCTTTACCCCCTTTTTCACCACCAAGGAAGAAGGCATGGGCCTGGGGCTGAGTTTGTGCCGCACGGTCATTGAGCAACACGGCGGGTATCTGGGGCATCAGGCCAACCACCCTTGTGGCACGGTTTTCAGTTTCACCTTGCCTGCCCAGATGGCATGATTGCCTACGCCATTCGCCAACCGGAACCGCGCCATGCAACCTACTGAAAATGCTCAAATTTTCATCATTGATGACGATGCCGGCGTGCGAGAAGCGCTGGCCTGGCTGCTGCGCTCCAGGCGCTTGCCAAGTCTGTGTTTTGAAAGCGCAGACAGCTTTGTTGCGCAATGGCGTCCCGATTGGCTGCCGGATCAACCGACCTGCATGCTGTTGGATGTGCGCATGCCTGGCATGAGTGGCCTGGCGCTGTTCGAATGGTTGATCGAGCGAAATTTGCTTTCGGTGTGTCCGGTCATTTTTTTAACGGGTCATGCCGACATTCCAACGGCTGTGGACGCCGTGAAGCGGGGTGCCTTCGATTTTTGTGAAAAGCCATTTTCAGACAATGCCCTGGTTGACCGCATCGAGCTGGCACTGCAGCGCTCTGGCGAGGTGCTTGAAAAAGTGCGTGCGCGCCAGACGGTCCAAGCCAGATTGGATGATCTGACAGAACGCGAGCGGGATGTGATGCGTTTGGTGATCGAAGGCTTGCCCAATAAATTGATTGCCGATCAGCTGGACATCAGCGTGCGCACCGTGGAAGTGCACCGCGCAAGAGTTTTTGACAAAATGACAGTCAAGTCTGCTGTCGAATTGACAAACCTTCTGCGCAGCGCCGAAAAAGAAAATTGACGCCATGAAACACTTGCCCTGGCGACTTGCTGCGCTTGTGATCGCTTTGACCTTGGCCGGTTGCGGCAGCCCGACGCTGCGGCCAGAGCCGCCACAGGCAGCGCCGTCAATGCCGGCGGTGTCGCCGCCTGCCCCACAGCCCACAATTGCACTGACGCCGTTGCCGAACACGCCACGCAGCCGCTGGATTGCAGCGCGTTGGGATGAGCTGCCCGGCTGGCAGGAAGATTCCTTGCACGAAGCCTGGGAGGCTTTGCTCAGAAACTGTGAACGACCCGGCGCCATGTTCGCCCGTCACTGCCCCGATGTCCGTCGCCTCAGCATTGCCGACGACGCCCAGCAGCGCGCGTGGCTGATGGCGGGCTTTCAGCCTTATCGCCTGGAAAGTGCCGAGGGCCAAGCCAATGGCTTGCTGACCAGCTATTACGAGCCCATTTTTGATGCCTCGCGCATGCGCCGTCCCGGCTTTGAAACCCCTTTGTATGCGCCCGCACCTGGCCTGGAAAATGTGCGCCGCTCGGGCCGCGCGTGGTACACCCGGCGCGAGATTGAAACGCTGCCCGAAGCGCGAGAAGCCTTGAAGGGTCGGGAGATTGCCTGGCTGGCCGACCCAGTGGATGCGATGGTGCTGCACATTCAAGGCTCGGGGCGGTTGCGCGTTACCGAGGCCGACGGGACGACGCGCACGGTGCGCGTGGCGTTTGCCGCATCCAACGAGCAGCCTTACCAAAGCATTGGCCGCTGGTTGCTCGATCAAGGCCTGGTGCGCGATGCCACCTGGCCTGGCATCAAGAGCTGGCTGGCAGCCAACCGCCAGCGCACCCAAGAGCTGATGTGGGCCAACCCGCGCTATATCTTTTTCCGCGAGGAAGCCCTGCCTGATCCGTCAGAGGGGCCGCGTGGCGCGCAGGGCGTGCCCCTGACAGCGGGGCGTTCGGTGGCCATTGACCCGCAAAGCGTGCCTTACGGCACACCGCTTTGGATGGTCTCCGACGGACCCACGCAAATGCTGCGCCGCCTGGTGGTCGCGCAAGACACCGGCAGCGCCATCGTGGGCGCGGTTCGCGCCGATTTTTTTGCCGGCACGGGGGATGCGGCCGGCCAATTGGCGGGGCGCACCCGACAAAACCTGCGCATGTGGGCGCTGTGGCCCGTAACCCCGCGACCTTGAGGCCTGAAGCAGATGTCCCCTGCGTTACTTGTGCCACAGGATGGAAGAACGAAAATTTTCGATCGATGACTAGCACTGTCAGTGCAAGCCCCCTACACTGGCTTCACTGAGGAGACCCGAATGAACGCACCCTTGCCCGAGCACATCCGCAAAGCGCTGGAAACCGTGACGCTGGATGACAAATACTCTCTGGACCATGGACGCGCTTTCATGAGCGGCGTGCAAGCCTTGGTGAAGCTGCCCATGCTGCAACGCCAGCGCGATGCGCTGGCTGGTAAAAACACCGCTGGCTTCATCAGCGGCTACCGTGGCTCCCCTCTGGGCAACTACGATCAGGCTCTTTGGAAAGCGCGCAAGTACCTGCAAGCGCAAAACATTGTGTTCCAACCGGGCGTCAACGAAGAGTTGGCCGCCACCGCCTTGTGGGGCACGCAGCAACTGGGTTTCGCGCCGCCGGGCAGCAACAAATTCGACGGCGTCTTTGGCATCTGGTACGGCAAAGGCCCCGGCGTGGACCGCTGCTCCGACGTCTTCAAGCACGCCAACATGGCGGGCACCAC
>VERE01000058.1 GCA_018882835.1 Limnohabitans sp. | reverse complement strand
TCTCACTGCGTACCAGGTAAGAAGGTGTCGTCATGGTCATTCAGGTTTGATGCCGGCTTGGCGAATCAGGGTGGTCCAGTTGACCAATTGGTCACTGACATACTTGGCAAATTCGTCGGGTGTTTTGCTGGGCCAGACTTCAAAGCCCAGCTGAGACAGTTTGTCTTGCACCTCTTTGTCGGCCAGGATCACCTGAAGCTCGCTGTTGATGCGCTCGACAATGGGCCGAGGCAAGCCTGCAGGGCCAAAAATGCCGTTCCAGGAGGTGAGGTCGAAGCCAGGCACGGTTTGTCCCACGGTGGGCAGGTGCGGAAAAATTTTGGAAGGTGTGGCCGTGGTCACCGCGAGCGTGCGAATTTTGTCGCTTTTGATCATGCTCATGCCCGAACCAACGTCGGTCACATAGACCTGCACCTGACCACCAATGAGGTCAGTCATGGCTTGCGGGCTCGATTTGTAGGGGATGGCCACGATGTCGATGCCCGCCATGCGCTTGATGGTCTCGGTGGTCACCAGGGACGTGCTGTTGGGGGTGGCATACGACAGCTTGCCGGGGTTGGCGCGCGCGTAGTCCATCAGCTCCTTGAGCGTTTTGGCCGGCACGGCAGGATGCACCGCCAAGGCGAAGGGCAGCTCGCCGACGCGGGCAATCGGCGTGAAATCCTTGATCGGGTCGTACTTCAAGGTTTTGAACAAGCTCGGGTTGGCCGAGTGCGAGGTGTTGGTGGTCATGAACAGCGTGTAGCCATCCGGTTTGGCCGCAGCGACATACTGCGCTGCTATCTGGGCGCTGGCGCCGGCCTTGTTCTCCACCACCACCGTCTGCTTCAGCCGCTCCGACAGTTTTTGTGCCACCGTGCGGGCCACGCCATCGGTCCCGCTGCCGGGGGCGAAAGGCACAATCAATGAAATGGTGGCGCTGGGATAAGTGTCGGCTTGGCTGCTGGCCATGCACAGTCCAAGGACCAGTCCCGCAACGAGTTGTGACAAAGGGGCGCAAATAGGCTTCAAGGGTGTCTCCTGCGTGTCATGTTTTCTGTGGGCATCGTAAGGCATTCCATGCGGGTGCCATGTCGATGCGGCGACATTCTCATCTGTGCCGATAATAGGCACCAGGAGAAACACCATGACACACCCATACATCATTGGCTGGGGCCATACGCCCTTTGGCAAGCTCGACAACCTGGACATGGAGCAACTGATCCGCCATGCGGCGTTGCCAGCGGTGGCCAGTGCCGGCCTGGAACTGAAAGACATCGATGGCATTTTTGTAGGCCACTTCAATGCCGGCTTTGTGCCCCAGGATTTTTCCGCTGCGATGCCTGCCGTGGCCATTCCCGAGCTTCGCCACACGCCGGCTCTGCGCCTTGAAAACGCCTGTGCCACAGGGTCGGCGGCGATCTGGGCGGCCCTGGATGCGGTGGGCAGTGGCCGTGTCAGGCATGCCTTGGTCATCGGCATGGAAAAAATGAACACCCTGCCCAACCAGCAAATTGGCGAAACCCTGCTTAAATGTTCTTACGTCAAGGAAGAGGGCGCCACGCCTGCTGGCTTTGCCGGCGTCTTTGGTCAAATCGCGCAACAGTACTTCGATCGTTACGGCGACCAGTCTGATGCCCTGGCCGCCATCTCTGCCAAGAACCATGCGAACGGCGTGCGCAACCCCTATGCACACATGCGCCGCGATTTGGGCTTTGACTTCTGTCGCACGCCCTCCGAGAAAAATCCCTTTGTGGCGGGCCCCTTGAAACGCTCCGACTGCTCTTTGGTGTCGGACGGTGCTGCGGCCTTGGTCATTTCCATGTCACCCTCGGCCCAGGCCACGGTGTCACCGGTGCGCTGGCGCTCGCGCACGCAAGTGAATGAATTCCTGCCCCTGTCGCGCCGCGATCCCACGCGCTTTGAGGGCGCCGCCATGGCCTGGTCGCGTGGCCTGGCCGATGCGGGTTTGACGCTGCAGGACCTGAACTTTGTAGAGACCCACGACTGCTTCACGGTGGCCGAGTTGCTGGAGTACGAAGCCATGGGCCTGGCACCGCAAGGGCAGGGCGCCCGCGTGATTCATGAAGGCATCAGCCGCTTTGATGGCGCCTTGCCGGTCAACCCCTCGGGCGGCTTGAAATCGCGGGGCCACCCGATCGGCGCCACCGGCGTTTCGCAGCATGTCATGGCGGCCATGCAACTGAGTGGTGAGGCGGGTGACATGCAATTGCCCAAAGCCCAGGTGGGCGCTGTGTTCAACATGGGCGGCGCAGCGGTGGCCAACTTCTTGAGCGTGCTGGAGGCGGCATGAACGCAGCCCAGGTGATGAACCTGGGCCGTTTGCTCAAGCACACGGCCCAGTTGTTCCCGGATCTTCCTGGCCTCATTCAGGGCGATCAATCGTGGTCGTGGTCGCAAATCGATCAGCGAGTCGATGCCCTGGTGGCTGCTTTGCGTGCACAGGGCGTGCGCAAAGGCGACAAAATTCTGCTGCAATCGCGCAACAACCTGCCCATGTTCGAAAGTTGCTGGGCTGCCTTTCGATTGGGTTGCGTGTGGGTCCCCACCAATTTCCGGTTGACGCCGCCAGAGGTGGCGTATTTGGGCGCTTCCAGTGGCGCCTCGGTGATGATCTGCGAATCGGCTTTTCCCGAGCATGTCGCCGCGGTGCGCGACGCCTCTGAAGCGCTTCGCCTGGTGATCTCTGTCGGTGGCGATCTGGTGGACGCGCTGGGCTATGAAAGCCTGGTGGCGCAACACCTGGGCGAGCGGCCCGAGGCGGAAGTGGTAGCGGCCGATGACCCGCTCTGGTACTTTTACACTTCCGGCACCACAGGGCGCCCCAAGGCTGGCATTCTCACGCACGGTCAAATGGCGTTTGTGGTGACCAACCATCTGGCCGACCTGATCCCGGGCACAAGCGAACAGGACTGCTCCATCGTGGTGGCGCCGCTGTCGCATGGTGCGGGTATCCATGCTCTGCTGAATGTGGCGCGCGGCGCGGCCTCGGTGCTTTTGCCCAGCGAAAAGCTGGACCCCGAGGTGTTCTGGCAATTGGTGGAAAAACACCGCGTGAGCAATCTGTTCACCGTGCCCACCATCGTGAAAATTTTGGTCGAGCACCCTGCTGTCGATCAATATGACCACAGCTCTTTGCGCTACATGATTTATGCCGGCGCGCCAATGTACCGTGCCGATCAAAAGCTGGCCCTGCAAAAGTTGGGCAAGGTCATGGTGCAGTATTTCGGTTTGGGCGAAGTCACAGGTTGCATCACCGTGCTGCCACCGAGCATGCACTCGGCCGATGACGCCAACCCCGATGCCAACATCGGCTCTTGCGGTCGCCCGCGCACTGGCATGGAAGTGGCCATTCTGAACGACCAACTTCAGCCCGTGAAAACTGGCGAGATCGGCGAAATTTGTTGCCGCGGTCCGGCGGTGTTCGCGGGGTACCACAACAACCCCGAAGCCACCGACAAAGCCCTGCGCGGAGGCTGGTTCCACACCGGCGACCTGGGACGCCTGGACGAGCGTGGCCTGTTGTACATCACGGGGCGGGAGTCCGACATGTACATCTCGGGCGGCTCCAACGTTTACCCGCGCGAAGTCGAGGAGGTGCTGCTCACGCACCCTGGCGTGGCCGAAGTGGCCATTGTGGGCATGCCCGATCCCAAGTGGGGAGAAATCGGTGTGGCCGTGGTGGTGCGGCGCGATCCCAGCCTGACGGCAGAGCAGTTGCTAAGCCATCTGGAAGGGCGTTCGGCCCGCTACCGCTGGCCGCGTGAAGTGTTCTTCTGGGACGCTTTGCCCAAGTCGGGCTACGGCAAAATTGTCAAAAAAGACATCAAAACCCTGTTGATCGAGCGGGGCGAAATCCAGCCCCTGCCAACTTGAAACTGCGTCGCCCCAGAAACGTAGCAAAATACACTTTGAGCCAATCACAACTTTTCCAAGGAGACACCATGAAATTAACCCGTCGCAGCACCCTGATTGCCGGCGCCAGCTCGCTGGCCCTGCCCATGACCAATGTGTTTGGCCAAGGCAAGGCCGAATTCACCCTCAAGTACGCCAACAACTTGCCGGTGACCCATCCCATGAACATCCGTGCCAAGGAAATGGCGGATGCCATCAAGGCCGAGACCCAGGGCCGTGTGGACCTGCAAATTTTCCCCAGCAGCCAGCTGGGCACCGACACCGACATGCTGAGCCAGGTGCGCTCGGGCGGCATTGAGTTTTTTACCCTCTCGGGCCTGATTCTTTCGACCCTGGTGCCCTCTGCCTCCATCTCCGGCATCGGCTTTGCCTTCAAGGACTACGACACCGTTTGGAAAGCCATGGACGGCGACTTGGGCAGCTTCATTCGCAAGGAAATTGCCAAGGCCAACCTGGTGGCCATGGACAAGATTTGGGACAACGGCTTCCGCCACATCACCTCTTCCACCAAACCGATTCAAAGCGCCGATGACCTGAAGGGCTTCAAAATCCGCGTGCCCGTGTCGCCCCTGTGGACCTCCATGTTCAAGGCCTTCGACTCAGCGCCCGCCTCGATCAACTTCAGCGAGGTGTACAGCGCCCTGCAGACCAAGA
Source organism: Limnohabitans sp. (assembly GCA_018882835.1). GTDB lineage: Bacteria > Pseudomonadota > Gammaproteobacteria > Burkholderiales > Burkholderiaceae_C > Limnohabitans. The sequence goes on along the minus strand of VERE01000058.1, from coordinate 14,981 downwards.
TCGTTGACGGTCAAGAAAACCCGCTGGCCATCATCGCCACCGCTAAGCTCAACGAAGTGCAGAAGTACTGCTCGCTGACCAACCACATGTGGGACGGTTTCTGGTTCCTGGCCAACCGCCGTGCATGGGAGCGTTTGCCGGAAAACATTCGCACCATCATGGCCAAGCACATCAACGCTGCCGGCACCAAAGAGCGCGCTGACGTGGCCGCCTTGAATGCCACGCTGCAAAAGGAATTGACCGACAAAGGCATGGTGTTCAACCAAGCCAATGCCGAATCCTTCCGTGACCGCCTGCGCAAGGCCGGTTTCTACAGCGAATGGAAGGGCAAGTACGGCGACGAAGCCTGGGCCCTGCTGGAGAACTACAGCGGCAAGCTGGTCTGATACTTTTTGAATTGGCTGGTGTGACAGCCTCAGGCGGCCCGCTGATGCGGGCCGCTATGTTTCTCGGAGATCCCCTTTTATGAGTTCCGCCCTAGAGGAAGCCTTGGCGCCTGCTGCCCAGGATGCCGAAGCCCGACGTGCATTGAACCCTTTGATCAAGCCCATGGAGTGGGTCAGTGCTGGTTTGATGCTGGTGATTTTTGGCTTGCTGTTGGCCGGCGTGATCTCCCGCTATGTGTTTGCCATGCCGATCATTTGGGTGGACGAAGTGGTGTCCATCTCCTTCATTTGGCTGGCCATGATTGGCTCTGCCTTGGCCATGCACCGCAACGAGCATTTGCGCTTGACGCTCTTTGTGGAAATGATGCCGTTGCGGGTGAAGCCCTATGTGCAAGCCTTTGCCTTGATGGCGGTCGCCGCCTTTCTTTTGGCGTTGCTGCATCCCGCCATCGAGTATGCACAAGAGGAGGCCTTCGTCTCCACGCCCGCGCTGAACATGCCCAACAGTTACCGGGTGGCTGCCATTGCCTTTGGCGTCATCGCGATGCTGGCTGTGGTGCTGGGCTATGCTGTGAAAACCGTGGGCAAACTGCCGCTGTTGCTGGCGGCGGGGGTGGTTGCCGCTGCGGGCGCTGCGTTTTGGCTGTTGTCCCCGCAATTGCTGCAACTGGGCACGCTGAATATTTTGATTTTTCTGGTGGGCTTTGTGGTGATCGGCCTGGTGGCCGGTGTGCCCATTGGCTTTTGCTTCGGCCTGGGCGCCTTGAGCTATCTGGCGTTTTCGACACAGGTGCCGCTGATGGTGGTGGTGGGGCGCATGGACGAAGGCATGTCCAGCCTGATCCTGGTCTCGGTGCCTATTTTTGTATTGCTAGGCTGTGTGCTGGACACCACGGGCATGGGCAAGGTCATTGTGGATTTCCTGGCCTCCATGCTGGGCCATGTGAAGGCCGGCATGTCGTATGTGTTGTTGGGGTCCTTGTTCATTGTGTCGGGCATATCCGGCTCCAAAGTATCCGACATGGCGACTGTGGCGCCGGCGCTGTTTCCGGAAATGAAGCGCCGTGGCCACAAGCCGCGCGAAATGATCGCCTTGCTGGCCACGGGGGCCGCCATGGCCGACACGGTGCCGCCCAGCATCGTGTTGATTGTTTTGGGATCGGTTGCCGGGGTGTCGATTGCCGGCCTTTTTCAAAGCGGCTTTGTCATCGCCATGGTGTTGTTGCTGGCCCTGCTGGTGCTGGCCCGCTGGAAGGCGCGCAATGAAGACATGGGCGATGTGCGCCGTGCCAAATGGTCGGTGGTCGGTCGCCTGTTGCTGATCGCGGCACCTGCCTTGGTGCTGCCCTTCCTGATTCGCAGCGTGGTCGGTGGCGGTGTGGCCACTGCCACCGAAGTGTCGACCATCGCGGTGGTGTATGCGCTGCTGATTGGCAAGGTGCTGTATGGCGGCATCAGTGGCCGCCAGTTTTACAACATGCTGGTGGAAACGGCCGCCTTGAGCGGCGCGATTTTGTTGATTCTGGGCACCGCCTCGGCCATGGCCTGGTCCATCACGCAAAGTGGCGTGGTGCAGCAGTTGTCGCAGTTCCTGACCACTTTGCCCGGTGGCTGGGTGGCCTTCATGGCGGTGTCGATTGTCGTGTTTCTGCTGCTGGGCTGTTTGCTGGAAGGCTTGCCCGCCATTTTGTTGCTGGCCCCCATCATGTTCCCGATCGCCAAGAAGTTGGGCATCAACGATGTGCACTATTCGATGGTGATCGTCTCCGCCATGAACATCGGCTTGATGATGCCGCCCATAGGCGTGGGCTTTTACCTCGCCTGCCGCATTGGCGATGCCTCGCCCGACGACGTCATGGGCGCCATCTGGCCCTACCTGCTGGCCTTGCTGGTGGGCCTGGTGGTGATTGCCGCCGTGCCCTGGCTCTCAACCGTGGCTTTGTGAGTTGCGCCGCAGGGTGGGCAAGCCTACACCTGCGGCATCAAAGCCGCCATCCACGGCCAACACCTGGCCGTTGATGTAGCCACCGGCCTCGCTGCACAGGAAGCCAATGGCCGAAGCGATTTCCTCTGTGCTGCCATAGCGCTTGAGCGGAATGGCGTCAAAGTAGTCCGAGCGTATGGCCGAGTCGTGCACTTGCTTGGCCATCTCGGTCTCGACCGGGCCGGGCGCAATGGCGTTCACGCGGACACCTGCATTGCCGTACTCCACCGCCTGCTGTTTGGTCAAGTGGATGATGGCGGCCTTGCTGGTGCCATACGCCACCCGCAAAGTGCTGGCGCGCAAGCCGGAGATGGAGGCAATGTTCACCACGCTGCCGCCACCGGTCTTGAGCATCTCAGGTACAAAGGCTTGGGTGCACAAAAAGGCGCCGTCCAGGTTGGTGGCCATGACATAGCGCCACTCTTCAAACGTGGTTTGCCCAATTGGCTTGAACACCGCCACGCCGGCATTGTTGACCAGTGCATCCACACGCCCAAAGCGGGTCAGGATGGTTTGAACGGCCTCTTGCACTTGCGCCGGTTGCGACACATCACATGGCACCGCCAGAACGTGGCCAGGGTTCTTCAGCGCTGCATCGGTTTGGGCCAACGTGGCGCTGTCGTTGTCAATCAGGGCCACGCGGTAGCCATTGCGCAAAAACCATTCGGCTGTGGCCAAACCAATGCCACGCGCGCCGCCGGTGACAACCGCCACGCGGTCGACGGATGAGGATGCAGTCATTCAGAAGTCTCCATAAAAAACGGCGCTGCCATGGCGCCGCATGCCTGCATCTTAGCAAGCCTCGGTTCCCGGCCACGAGCCTGAGGCTTGCGAGACTTAAGCGGGAACGGGGTGCAAGTCGGTGATCTTGCCAGCCTTGGCAACTTGGCCCGGAACGTCGTGGCCCACGATCTCAGGCAGCGCCCGCGCCAGGGGCAGCAAGCGGTCCAGGTCGATGCCGGTGTCGTAGCCCATGGCCTGCAACATGTGGATGGCGTCCTCGCTGCAAATGTTGCCACTGGCACCGGGGGCGTAAGGGCAGCCGCCGAGCCCGCCCAGTGAGCCGTCAAACCGTGTGATGCCCGACTTCACCGCAGCCAGGATATTTGCCAGCCCCATGCCACGCGTGTTGTGAAAGTGGAAGGTGAGCTGCAAGCGGGGGAAGGCCTTCAGCATGGCTTCTGCCATGTGTTGCACCTGGCTGGGGTGCGCCATGCCTGTGGTGTCGCAAACGGTCAAGCCGCGCACGCCGTGGTCGGCGAAGTGCTGGGCAAAACGCATCACTTCGCTCAGCGGCACATCGCCTTCCATCGGGCAGCCAAAGCAGGTAGACAGGGACACGTTGATGGGGGTTCGGCCGGCCACATGCCGGATGACATCGGTCAGCCCGGCCTGGCTTTGTGCACGCGATTGACGCAGGTTGGTCTGGTTGTGGGTTTCCGAGGTGGACATCACCAGGTTCAGCTCATCGGCATGCGACTCGAGCGCCCGCTCTGCGCCGCGCAAATTGGGCACCAACACCGTGATTTCCACGCCCGGCACGCGTTGAATGCGGCCCATCACCTCTTCGGCATCGCGCAGCATGGGGATGGCCTTGGGCGAGGTGAACGAGGTTGCTTCTATCTTGGCGTAACCGCACTGACTCAGCGCATCAATGAGCGCAATCTTGTCGTCGGTCGGAATGAAGCGCGGCTCAATTTGAAAGCCATCGCGGGTCACCACCTCGTTGAAATAAAGACGCGTCATGCGGCACCTCCGTTGTCAGCGCCGACCACAATGCCTTGCGCCTTGAGTTGTTGAATTTGTTCTGGGCTCAGCCCCATTTCGCGCAACACGTCATCGGTGTCCTGGCCTATGCGGGGGGCGTTGCGGCGGTGGCTGCCGGGCGTGCGCGAGAGCTTGGGCACAATGCCGGGCACGTCAAGCGTGCTGCCATCGTCCATTTGCACTTGCTGAATCATCTCGCGGGCGCGGTAATGCGGGTCGGCGGCAATGTCGGCCACGGTGTAGATGCGGCCTGCGGGCACCGAGGCCTTGTCCAAAGCCGCCAGCACTTCGTCAACCGTGTGCTGCAATGTCCAGGCTTCAATGGCTGCATCCAGCTCGGCCACGCGCTTGACCCGTCCAGAGTTGTCTGCCAGGCTGGGGTCTTGCCCCAGGTCTGTGCGGTTCATGGTCTGCATCAGGCGTTTGAAGATGCTGTCGCCGTTGCCAGCGATCAGCGCATAGCCGCCATCTTTGCAACGGTACGCGTTGCTGGGCGCAATGCCGGGCAGGGCGCTGCCGGCCGCTCCGCGCACGGCGCCAAACGCGCTGTACTCGGGCAACAGGCTCTCCATGCAATTGAACACGGCCTCGTACAACGCCACATCGATCACCTGGCCCTTGTCAGAGCGCTGGCGCTCTTGCAACGCCAACAGGATGCCGATCACACCATGCAAGGACGCCAGCGTGTCGCCAATCGACACGCCCACACGCACCGGCACACGCCCGGGCTCGGCGGTCAGATGGCGCAAGCCGCTCATGGCTTCTGCCACCACGCCAAACCCAGGCTTGTCACGGTAGGGCCCGGTCTGGCCGTAGCCGCTGATGCGCAACATGATCAGGCGCGGGTTGATCTTCAGCAGTTCATCGGGCCCGAGCCCCCAGCCCTCCATGGCGCCGGGCCGAAAGTTTTCAATGAGCACATCGACGTCGCCTGCCAGCTGGCGCACGATGTCTTGCGCGCGCGGTGCTTTCAGGTCCAGGGCCAGCGAGCGCTTGTTGCGCGATTGCACCTGCCACCACACCGAGGTGCCGTCTTTCAGCAAACGCCATTTGCGCAGCGGGTCGCCCATGCCGGGCGGCTCGATCTTGATCACATCGGCGCCAAAATCTGCCAGGGTCTTGGCGGCAAACGGGCCAGCAATCAGCTGGCCGAGCTCCAACACTTTGAGACCGCTGAGCGGGCCGGTGGGCGAATCCGTGGAAAAAGAGGTGTTTTTCATGGAGGACGAGTGTGCCCTTGGCGGGCCTTGGCGTCCATTGCTCTCTTTACACTTTGGCTTTCGTCTTTTGCGAAGGCTCGCACAAAAAGGCCAGCAAGCCCTGGATGGCCGGGTCATCGGCGCGCACGCCAATCCCGGTGGCCACCATCAGCCGGCGCCGGGCCCAGGGCTCGGCCAACGGCCGTGACACCAACTGCATGGCTTGCAGCAGCGGCTCGGTGGCGGCCTTGGGCAGCAAGGCAATGCCCAGGCCCGAGGCCACCAGATGGCACACCGCGTCAAAGCTGCGCACTTGCATGCGCAGCTTCAGGGGTTGGCCCGCCGTCAGTGCGCTCTGCTGCAATTGCTGCATGGAAGCTGCGCCAGCGTTCAGGCCAATCCAGTCTTGATCGAGGGCCTCAGCAATCGGCAAGGGCTTGCGCGAGCGTGCCAAGGGGTGCTTGCGCGGCAGCACCAACACCAACTCGTCTTGCCGAAAAGCCTGGCAGCGCAGGCCGCCAATGTCAGGGCCTTCGACAAAAATGCCTACATCGCATCGGCCCTCGCGCAAAGCGGCCACCACGCCTTCGGACACTTGCTCTTCCAGGTCCAGCCGCACTTGTGGGACTTGCTCCGCGTAGGCTGCCAACAGGGGCGGCAAAAACTGATTCAATGCGGCGGTGTTGACACACAGGCGAATGTGGCGTGCCACGCCTTGCTGCAAATCGCTGATTTCATCGCCCAGTTGCGACATTGATTGCATCAAGGCCAGGCCGTGCCGAACAAAGACCCGTCCCGCCGGGGTCAAGGTCAGCCCCCGGGCATGGCGCTCAAACAGCGGGCTGCCGAGTGCCTCCTCGAATTCGCGCAGGCGACGGCTGGCGGCGGCCACTGCCAAGTGCACCTCACGCGCGGCTTGCGACAAGCTGCCACTTTGCGCACACGCCAAAGCCAAGCGAATGGTGACCAGGTCAAAGCGAATCAGATGCGACAGGTTCATGCGAGCTTTCAGAGGGCGGGCAAGGGCAGGGCGGTTTTGTAGCGCACCTGCTTGAGGGCGAAACTGGATCGAATTTTTTCGATGCCAGCGATCGGCGTCAATTGCTCCAGAATGAATTTTTCCAGCGCGCCAATGTCGGCCACCGCGACCCGAATCAGGTAATCGGAGTCGCCGGTCATCAGGTAGCACTCCATGACCTCGTCGTGCTCGGCAATGCGTTGCTCAAACTCTGCCAACGCCTCTTTGTTCTGTGTTTTCAGGCTGATGTTGATGAACACATTCAGCCCCAGGCCCAAAGCGCCGGCATTGGCCAACGCAACATAGCGACTGATGACGCCAGCGGCTTCCAGCGCTTTCACACGGGCCAGGCAGGGCGAGGGCGAGAGGTGTACTTTTTTGGCCAAGGCCACATTGGACAGGGCGCCATCGTTCTGGAGCTCTGCCAAAATGCGTAAATCGATGCTATCCAGTTTCATTGGCTGAATTTTATGATAATTTGAGCATAATATGCTGCCATGATGAAATTTCATGGCTAAATTGGCATCTCATTCGGCGCCAGGTTCGGTATCGTTCAGACATGAATGCACCTTTGCCTATTTCCATGATGATGTCCCCTCTGCAGGCGCCGTCCCTGCGCGACGTTGACCCCGAAGAAACTGCCGAATGGCGCGAAGCCTTTGACGCACTGGTGGCCACGCAGGGCGTGGAGCGTGCCCGCTTCATGCTCGATGAAATGGCCCGCTGGGCCCGCAGCCGTCAAGTGCCCTGGAAGCCCGACGGCTCAACGCCCTACATCAACACCATTGCGGTGGACCAGCAGCCTCCGTTTCCCGGCGATCTGGCCATTGAAGAGCGCCTGGCGTCCCTGATGCGCTGGAACGCCTTGGCCATGGTGGTGCGTGCCAACCAGGCCTATGGCGAGCTGGGGGGGCACATCGCCAGCTACGCCAGTGCCGCAGACTTGTTTGAAACCGGCTTCAACCATTTCTTTCGCGCGCGCCATGCGCAGCACCGAGGTGACCTGGTCTTTTTTCAGCCGCACAGTGCGCCCGGCGTTTATGCGCGGGCCTATCTTGAGGGCCGCCTGAGTGAAGACGACCTGCTGCATTACCGCCAGGAAATCAGCGCCCCGGCAGCGCGCGATGGCGCCGGTGCACGGGGGCTTTCCAGCTACCCGCACCCTTACCTGATGCCCGACTTCTGGCAGTTCCCCACCGGCTCCATGGGCATAGGGCCGATCAGTTCGATTTACCACGCGCGTTTCATGCGCTACCTGACCCACCGCTCCCTGCTGGACTGCCAGGACCGCAAAGTCTGGGGCGTGTTCGGCGATGGCGAGATGGACGAGCCCGAGTCCATGAGCGCACTGACCCTGGCCGCGCGTGAGGGCCTGGACAACCTGGTGTGGGTCGTGAACTGCAACCTGCAACGGCTGGACGGGCCAGTGCGTGGCAATGGTCGCATCATTGATGAGCTGGAAAAATTGTTTGCGGGCGCTGGCTGGAACGTCATCAAGCTGGTGTGGGGCAGCGATTGGGACGGCTTGTTTGCCCGCGACCTGACGGGCGCTCTCACGCGCGCCTTTGCAGGCACGGTGGATGGCCAGATGCAAACCTTTGCAGCCAAAGACGGCCGCTTCAACCGCGACAATTTCTTTGGCCAGAATGAAGAGCTTGCGCGTTTGGCACAAGGCATGACCGACGAACAAATTGACCGCTTGAAGCGCGGCGGCCACGACCTTGTGAAAATTCATGCGGCCTACGCTGCGGCTGCGCGCCATGTGGGGCAGCCCACGGTGATATTGGCGCACACCAAGAAAGGCTACGGCATGGGCAGCGCGGGCCAAGGCAAGATGACCACGCACAGCCAAAAGAAGCTGGACGACGAGGATTTGATTGCTTACCGCAACCGCTTCAACTTGCCCCTGACCGATGCTCAAGCGCAAAGCCTGAGCTTTTACAAGCCAGCGCCTGACAGCCCGGAAATGCAATACCTGCAAGCCCGTCGCGCGGCTTTGGGCGGCTATTTGCCGCGACGCGAAACCGTATGTGACACAGTGGCCGTGCCTGCCTTGCAAAGCACGGCGCAGTTTGCCTTGCAGCCTGCGGGCAAAGAGATGAGCACCACCATGGCTTTTGTGCGCCTGTTGGGCAACTTGTTGAAAGACTCGGTGCTGGGCCCGCGCATCGTGCCCATCGTGGCTGACGAGGCGCGCACCTTCGGCATGGCCAACCTGTTCAAGCAGGTGGGCATTTATTCCAGCGTGGGCCAGCGCTATGCGCCCGAAGACATCGGCTCGGTGCTCAGCTACCGCGAAGCGCTGGACGGCCAGATTCTGGAAGAGGGCATTTCCGAAGCCGGCGCGATTGCCAGCTGGACGGCCGCTGCCACCAGCTACAGCGTGCATGGCCTGGCCATGTTGCCTTTCTACATTTACTACTCGATGTTTGGCTTCCAGCGCGTAGGCGACCAAATCTGGGCGGCGGCAGACCAACGGCCCCGGGGGTTTTTGCTGGGTGCCACTTCGGGCCGCACCACCCTGGGCGGTGAAGGCTTGCAGCACCAGGATGGCAGCAGCCATCTGGTGGCGGCCACCATTCCCAACTGCAAGGCCTGGGACCCGGCCTTCGCTGGCGAAATGGCGGTGATTGTCCAGCAGGGCATGCAAGACATGATGGTTGAGCAAAAAGACGTGTTCTATTACATCACCCTGATGAACGAGAACTATGCGCAGCCCGACTTGCCCGCCGGTGCCGAAAAAGATTTGCTGCGCGGCGCCTACCGCTTTGCCAGCCTGAAGGCACCCAAGGCGCGCGGCCAGGTCACCCTGATGGGCTCCGGGGCCATCTTGACCGAGGTGCTGAAGGCCGCCCAAGACCTGGTGGCCAATGGGGTGTCGGTCGATGTGATCAGTGTGACCAGCTGGAGCGAGCTGGCGCGCGATGGCGTGGCCTGCGATGAAGCCTGGCTTGCCGGTGCTTCTCAAAAACCGCAAGCCTTCTTGGCCGAGTTGCTGGCCGCCACCCAGGGGCCGATCATTGCCGCCAGTGACTATGTGCGTGCCGTGCCCGAAAGCGTTCGCGCCTACTTGCCCGAAGGCCGACGCTACCTGACCCTGGGCACCGATGGCTTTGGCCGCAGCGACACCCGCGCTGCCTTGCGTGATTTCTTCCGGGTCGATGCCAGGCACATCGCCCAGGCCGCGCAGAAACTGCTTTCTTGATCCGCATCAAATGCCACAGGTGTGACTTGTGAGAACCTTCGACGCATCCTCTTCAATGTCGAAAGATCACCATGAGCCACCTGAGCCTTCGCATCATTCGCGACGAACACGCTGCGCTTTCTGCCATGCTGCGCTCCCTTTCCATGATGGTGCAGCGCGGCCCGGTCAAAGACAGCGAGCGGCAAAACTATTTCGAAGTGATGCGGGCCATGCTGTTTTACGTCGACGAGTTTCCCGAGCGCTTGCACCACACCAAGGAATCCGAATTGTTGTTCCCGCCGGTGGCAAAGCGCGCGCCGCACATCAGCGCCATCATTGACCAACTCGAGTATGACCACGCCCGCGGTGAGCATGCGGTTCGCGAGTTGGCCCACCTGCTGCTCGCTTGGGAATTGCTGGGGGAGACCCGCCGCGCTGCTTTCGAGTCGGCAGTCAACCGCTACATCAGCTTTTACCTGGAGCACATGCGACTGGAAGAAACCGAGGTGTTGCCAGCCGCCCTCCAGGTGCTGACGCCTGAAGACTGGAAAGCGCTCGATGACGCTTTCAGCACCAATGCAGACCCGCTGACGGGCAAATACCCCACCCATCCTGACTACGCAGGACTGTTCAGCAAAATCACCTTGCATGCACCCGCACCCATAGGCCTGGGGGCGGCCTAAGCTGCCACCTTGCGGACACCCGGGCATTGACGAAGCCCCCGGGGGTTTCTACATTTGTTGGCAAACAACATTGTGGAGACTCCCGGCCAATGAACTCATCCAGCCAAATTGTGGGCGTTGTCGGCGCCGGTCTGATTGGTCGCGCCTGGGCCATGGTGTTTGCGCGTGCAGGCATCCAGGTCAAAATTTACGATGCTAGCCAACCTGCCTTGGCGGCCTGCATGGGCCTGATTGCCGACCTGGTGGCCGACATGCATGCCAATGCCCTGGTGCACGAGCCAGTGGCCGACATCCTGGCGCGCATCACCCCTGTCGCCACGCTGGAGGAAGCGTGCCGCGATGTGGTGATGGTTCAAGAGAACGTCAAAGAAACCGTCGAAGCCAAGATCGAGGTCTATGCCCAGATGGATCGCCACGCGCCTCCCGATGCCGTGCTGGCGAGCTCCACCTCCTGGCTGCCCACCTCGCTGTTCACTGAAAAATTACCAGGCCGTCACCGCTGCTTGGTGGGCCATCCCACCAACCCGCCTTACCTGATTCCCCTGGTGGAAGTGAGCCCTGCACCCTGGACCTCCGATGCCACAGTTCAAAAGGCCATGGCCTTGTATGCGCAGGTTCACCAAGAGCCGGTCCTGGTGCGCAAAGAAATTCACGGGTTTTTGTTGAACCGCGTGCAGGGCGCGGTGCTCAATGAAATGCTCAACCTGTACGAGCAGGGCTTTGCCAGCGCGGAAGACCTCGACAAGGTCATGAAATTCGGCCTGGGTTTGCGCTGGTCTTTCATGGGCCCGTTTGAAACCATTGACCTTAATGCGCCCGACGGCATCACCGATTACGCCGCACGCTATGGCCACACGTACGCTGAAGTCAGCAAAACGCAGGCCGACAACCGCTGGGACGCAGCGGTCATTTCCCGCATCGAGGCCGAGCGACGCCAGAAGTTGCGCCATGACGCACTGTCGACCCGCGCGCGCTGGCGCGACAATCGCCTGATGGCCTTGCGCCGGCACCAACAAGACCAGCCCACTTGAAAAATTCAGGAGACCCACACCATGGCCCGTAAAGTCATCATCACCTGCGCTGTCACTGGCGCCATTCACACGCCCAGCATGTCGCCGTATTTGCCTGTGACGGCGCAAGAAATTGCCGATGCGGCGCTCGGCGCGGCACAGGGGGCGCGGCCATCGTGCACTTGCATGCACGCGACCCCAAAGACGGCAGTCCCTCGCAAGACCCCGAGCTGTTCAAAGCCTTTCTTCCCCAAATCAAGGAGAAGAGTGATGTGGTCATCAACCTGACCACCGGTGGCGCGCCCACCATGACCATCGAAGACCGCCTGCGACCGGCGCACTACTTCAAGCCGGAAGTGGCGTCGCTGAACATGGGCTCGATGAACTTTGGCTTGTACGACATGCTCAAGCGCTTTAAAAATTTCAAGCATGAGTGGGAGCCGCGCTACCTTGCCGGCAGCGACGACCGGGTGTTCAAGAACACCTTCAAAGACATTGCCTACATTTTGGAGTCGTGCAGCGACAACCAGACCCGCTTTGAAATCGAGTGCTATGACATCGGCCATCTCTACACTGCTGCGCACTTCATCGACCGCGGCATCATCAAGGCGCCGTTCCTGATTCAATCTGTGTTTGGCATCCTGGGCGGCATTGGACCGCACCCGGAAGATGTGCTGCACATGAAGCGCACCGCCGACCGACTGTTCGGCAACAGCTACCAATGGTCGGTACTGGGCGCAGGGCGTCAGCAGATGCCCATTGCCGCCCAGTCTGCCGCCATGGGCGGTCATGTGCGTGTCGGCCTGGAAGACTCGTTGTGGGATGGTCCGGGCAACCTGGCCAAGTCCAACGCCGATCAGGTGACCCGCATTCGCAAGATCATTGAAGGCCTGTCTCTTGAAGTGGCCACGCCGGCCGAGGCCCGCGAGATCCTTCACCTCAAGGGTGGCCACAACGTCAACTTCTGATGGCGGCGGCTTTGAATTTCCCAGCCTTGGCGGTGCCCGACCGCCACGGGGGCAACCTGTTCGAGACCGACCCCCACCTGACGGCACTGTTGCGCGTCTACATGCCTGCGGCGGTGGCCACGCATTTGCAACCCTATTTGCAACGGCTGGGGGCGTTGGCCGGCGGCGAGTTGGATTCGCTGGCTGGCATCGCAGACCGACATCCGCCGACACTGACGCATCGCACTCGCCGTGGGGTTGACGAACAGCGCATCGAGAAGCACCCCGCCTATGTGCAAATGGAGCGACTGGCCTTTGAAGAGTTTGCCCTGGCGGCGATTTCTCATCAAGACGGCGTGTTGGGTTGGAACGGCCGTTTGCCTCCCATTGCCAAATACGCCTTGACCTACTTGTTTGTCCAAGCCGAGTTTGGTTTGTGCTGCCCGGTCTCCATGACCGACTCGCTCACCCGCACGCTGAAAAAATTTGGCGAGCCTGCCTTGGTCGAGCGTTACCTGAATGACTTGTGCAGCCTGGATCTGGATACCCTGACCCAGGGTGCCATGTTCATGACCGAACAGGGCGCAGGCTCGGACATTTCGGCCACTGAAACCCGGGCCGTGCCCGATCCGTCTCAGCTTGGTGTTTACCGCCTGCATGGCGACAAATGGTTTTGTTCCAACCCCGATGCTGGCTTGGCCATGTTGCTGGCGCGCATCGAAGGCGCGCCAGAGGGCATGAAGGGTGTCTCTTTGTTTTTGTTGCCGCGTGTCTTGCCCGATGGCCAAGCCAACTCATACCGCATCATTCGGCTGAAAGACAAATTGGGCACACGCTCCATGGCCAGTGGTGAAATTCGCCTGGAGGGCGCGCAGGCCTATCTGGTGGGGGAGGCAGGTCGTGGCTTTGTGCACATGGCCGACATGGTGAACAATTCGCGCCTGTCCAACGGCGTGCGCGCTGCCGGCTTGATGCGCCGCGCTGTGGCCGAAGCCTTGCACATTGCACAACACCGCCAGGCTTTTGGACAGCGCTTGATCGACATGCCCTTGATGCGCCGCCAATTGGCCAAGCTCATTCAGTTTTCTGAACAGGCCCGCACCATGGTGTTTCAAACCGCCGAGGCCCTGCGCCGCTCGGACGCGGGCGAGGAGGGCGCTTACAGCCTGTTGCGCATCCTCACGCCGCTCATCAAGTTTCGCGCCTGCCGCGATGCCCGCAAAGTCACCGGCGACGCCATGGAGGTGCGCGGGGGCTGTGGCTACATCGAGGAGTGGTCCGATCCGCGACTGGTGCGCGATGCGCACCTGGGCTCTATCTGGGAAGGCACCAGCAACATCGTGGCCCTGGATGTCCTGCGCGCCATTCGCCGCGAGAACTCACTCAGCGCACTGCAAGCGCACTGGGCAAGTCTGCGACAAGGTGCGAACCTGTCAGCACAAGATGATCAGCTTTTCTCAGGGGCCGCTGCACGCGCGGCCCACCTCGCAGAGCATGCCTCGGCGCAAGGCACCGAAGTGCTGGCCCGGCAAGCTGCCTCGGCGCTGTACCATGTCACCACCGCAACGGCCATGGCCTGGGAAGCCGCGCAGGCTGCGCTGCCCCGGCGCCTGCGCCTGGCGCGCCAAGTGCTGCAGCACCGCGTGTTGCCGCGCGACCCTTTGTCTGCCGATGTCGAGCTTGTGAGCGAAGACGACCTGGCCTACTGATTGCAACCCATGAACACTGCCTCCGACACCCCTGCGAAAACCGGCGCCCTGGCGGGCTTGCGCGTGGTCGATATTTCACGCATCCTGGGCGGCCCTTACTGCGGCCAGATTCTGGGCGACCATGGGGCCGATGTCATCAAGGTCGAACCGCCCCAGGGTGACGACACCCGAGAATGGGGGCCCCCTTTCAAAGAGGGCGTGGCAGGCTATTACCTGGGCTTGAACCGCAACAAAACCGGCATGCGGCTGGACTTTTCCACCCAGGCCGGTCGCGACGTGCTGATGGGCTTGTTAGAAGGCGCCGATGTGCTGATTGAAAACTTCAAGACCGGCACCATGGAAAAGTGGGGCATGAGTTACGAGGCGCTGTCTCAACGGTTTCCGCGCCTGGTGTATTGCCGTGTCAGTGGCTTTGGTGCCGATGGGCCCTTGGGCGGTTTGGCGGGGTACGACGCTGCTGCGCAAGCGCTGGGCGGCATCATGAGCGTGAACGGAGAGGCCGGCGGCACGCCCTTGCGCGTGGGCCTGCCCGTGGTCGACATGGTGACGGGCCTGAATGCCGCCTTGGGCATCATGATGGCCTTGCACGAGCGCGAGTCCAGCGGCCACGGCCAGTTTGTGGAATCCACCTTGTACGACAGCGCCGTGTCTTTGCTGCACCCGCATGCGGCCAACTGGTTCTTGAACAGCAAGCGACCCGTGCTGACGGGCAATGCGCACCCCAACATCTATCCCTACGATGCTTTCCCAAGCGCTACCGTGCCCATCTTCATGGCTGTGGGCAACGACCGGCAGTTCGCTCTGATGTCCAAACACCTGGGCACAACTTGGCATGAAGATGATCGCTTTACCTCAGCCGGTGGGCGCTCCACGAACCGTGCCGATCTGCGGGCTTTGATGGAAGCGGCCTTGGCCACGCACGATGGTGCCAAGCTGGCCGAAGACCTGATGCAGATCGGTGTGCCTTGCGCCCCGATTTTGTCGGTCGACCAAACCTTGCAGCACCCCCACACCGCACACCGCGGCATGCTGGTGGAAATTGGGGATTACCGGGGGATTGGTTCGCCGATCAAGTTGGGGCGGACCCCGGCGAC
>VERE01000057.1 GCA_018882835.1 Limnohabitans sp. | reverse complement strand
ACCGCTTGGTAGCCCTGCGCCGCCATGGCCTCGGGTGTGGCACCCACGACCACCCAGTCGCGATCGGCCCCTTCGAAGCCGAGCATCGCATCGCGCACCGCACCACCGACCAGGTAAATTTCCATGAGAGGAAGTGTAGACCCTCCCCGTGAGGGCGTCAGGACAGAGGAAAAGCGGTGCGCAAGCTCTCGCCCTGCCCCAGCCCCAGTTCCGCCAGCCCGGGCATGCGCCCGCTCAGCACGTTGTCGGTTTGCATGGAGGCCAGGTTGTCGCGGCTCATCAAGGGCTCGCCAGGCGCCCATTCCATGGCCAGGGCTTGCAGGTAAGCCACGGCATGGGGCAAGGGAAGGATGGGGCGCTCGCACCCGGCCCAGCGGCCGGCGTGCTGCACCAGCTGTGCCAGACTAAGCACCTCCGGGCCGCCGAGTTCATAGACCTGGCCTGCCGTTGCGGGGTTGTCCAGCGTGGCCACCAGGGCACGTGCCACATCCAGCACCGACACCGGCTGAAAACGGGTGTGGGCACCTGCCAAAGGCATCAAGGGAAATACTTTTTGCAGTTTGGCGAATAAATTGATGAAGGCATCATCTTTGCCAAAAATGACACTTGGGCGAATCAGCGTCAACGCCAAGCCTTGCGCACTGGCCAGGGATTGCAGCGCACGCTCGCCCTGAGCCTTGCTTCGCTGGTACATCGAGGGCCCTTGCAAATCAGCGCCCAGCGCACTGACATGCACCAACCGCCGCACACCGGTTGCCAGGCAAGCTTGTGCCACCGTGGCGGGCAGCGTGACATGCAATTGCTCGAAGCGCGCTTCATCACCATGCAGCACCGCCACCAGGTTGACCACCGCATCATGACCCGCGATCAGAGCGCGCAAGCTGGCAGCATCGTGCACATTGGCGCGCACCACCGTGACGAAGGGCAGCATTTGCACCGACCGCGCCGGCAATCGGCGGGTGGGCACGGTGACCTGAATGCCGCGGCGATTGAGCGCCTCGCACAGGTGGCGGCCGACGAAGCCGGACCCACCCAGAACCAGAATTTTTTTCATGAAGCAACTTTAGCGCGTTCAGGTATACCGCTTGCTGCGCAGGTTATTTTTGATTTCCTTGAGCTGCGGCTGCAGCTGCGCGCCAATGCGCAAGGCCACGCGGGTGGCCAGGATGTCGATGATCAAGAGGTGCAGCAGGCGCGAAACCATGGGGCTGTAGCGGTCGAAGCCCTCGGGGTGATCGGCCGCCAGATGCACATGGCCCGCCGAGGCCAGAGGCGAGCCGCTGGCGGTGATGACCAAGGTGGAGGCGCCCTTGCGGCGCGCAATGTCGCAGGCATCCATCAGGTCGCGGGTGCGCCCCGAGTTGGAGACAACCACGGCGCAGTCGCCGGGACCGAGCAGGGTGGCGCTCATGACTTGCATGTGGCCATCGCTGTAGGCAATGCTGTTCAGGCCAAGGCGAAAGAATTTGTGTTGCGCATCTTGTGCCACGATGCCAGAGTTGCCAACCCCGTAAAACTCGACACGCTTGCCTTGGCGATGCGCTTGAACCAGTGCCTCGGCGGCGCGGTCAATGGCCGGTGTGCTGGCGTCGTTGCGGTATTTGAGAAAGGCGGCGACGGCGTTGTCGATGACCTTGACCACCACATCGTTGATCTTGTCGTCGGCATCGACACTGCGGTGCACAAAGGGCACGCCCTCGCTGACACTGCCCACCAGCTTGAGTTTGAAGTCGGACAGGCCGTCATAGCCAATGCTGCGGCAAAAGCGCACCACCGTGGGTTTGCTCACATGGGCACGATCGGCCAACTCGCTGACCGGCAGCTTGGCAAAGTTGCGCGGGTCGCTCAGCACCAGTTTGCCGACACGCTGCTCCGCGGGCGGCAAAGAGGGCAGGCAGGCTTTGATGCGTTCCAGCATGGCAGTGCTCCGATAAAAACTCAGGCCTCTTCGTTCCAGCAGTGGCCGTCGCGGGCAATCATGGCGCTGCTGGCGCTTGGCCCCCAGGTGCCCGCCGCATAGGGGCGTGGCCCTTGTGCATCGTTGCGCCAGTGATCCAGCAAGGGTTCGACCCATTGCCAGGCCTCTTCCTGTTCGTCGCTGCGGACAAACAGGTTCAGGCGGCCATCGATCGCGTCCAGCAACAAGCGCTCGTAAGCCCCGACGCGGCCCGCGCCAAAGCGTTTGTCAAAGTCCAGGTCGAGCTGGACCGGTGCCAGGCTGATGGTGCTGCTTTGGCCACGCGCCTCGGCTTGTGACAACAAGTGCAGTTCCAGGCCGTCTTGCGGCTGCAGCTTGATGACCAGTTGGTTCACGCAGCCCACAGGCGATTGAAAAATGCTGTGCGGTGCCGGTCGAAAATTCACCACGATGCGGGCATCGCGTTGCGCCAGGCGCTTGCCTGTGCGGATGTAAAAAGGCACGCCGGCCCAGCGCCAGTTGGCGATTTCTGCGCGCAGCGCGACAAATGTTTCGGTGCCGCTGTGCGGCTGCACGCCGCTTTCATCGCGGTAGCCCGGCACGTCGATGCCGCCGATGCGGCCAGCCGTGTACTGGCCACGCACGACATGGTTTTCCAAGGTTTGCGGGGTCCAGGATTTGAGTGAGCGCAGCACCTTGAGCTTTTCATCGCGAATGGCATCGGCGTGCGCATTGATGGGCGGCTCCATGGCCAGGGCGCAGAGCAGTTGCAAGGCGTGGTTTTGCACCATGTCGCGCAAGGCACCGGTCTGGTCGTAGAAGGCGCCTCGCTTTTCCACACCCAGTTCTTCGGCAATCAGAATCTGGATGTTGGCAATGGTCTCGCGCCGCCACAAGGGCTCGAACAAGGCGTTGCCAAAGCGCAGGGCAAACAGGTTTTGCACCGAGGGCTTGCCCAGGTAGTGGTCGATGCGAAACACCTGGCGCTCGCTGAAGCAGCGGCGCACCGCGGCGTTGATGGCGCGGTGGCTGGGAAGGTCATGGCCCAGCGGCTTTTCCAGCACGATGCGGGTGCGCTCATCGTTCAGGCCGGCAGCGGCCAATTGCTCGACCACCGGGATGAACAAGGCGGGCGCGGTGGCGACGTAAAGCACCACGGTGTCGGCCTGGCGGGTATGCAGACATTCGCGAATGGGGGCGTAGTCTTCGGCCTTGGACAGGTCGGCGCGCACGTAATGCAGCATTTGCGCAAAGCGTTCGAATTCTTGTGCTGCTTGCGGCCGCTTGTCGCCCTCCACCTGGTGAAAGCGCTCCTGGATCAGTGCCCGGTAGCGGTCATCGTCCAGCGTGTCGCGGCCCACGCCAATGATGCGCCCGCCTGCGGGCAAGGTGCCGTGGCGAAAGGCTTGAAACAAGGCTGGCACCAGTTTGCGCCAGGCCAGGTCGCCTGTGCCGCCGAAGAGGACAAGGTCAAAACTCATGATGTATTTTGGTTACATTGAATATTCGAACGTAATGTAACTTAGTTTCATTGTCGAATGCAAGACCCCGCCAATCGCAGCAGTAAACTGCCTCTGTATCACGGAGACCGCAATGAACAGAAGATGGATCCGCTGGGCCTGGGCAGGGACGCTGGGCTGGGCTGTTTCTTTTTGGGCGCAAGCCCAACAGGTCAACCTCATTTGCTCGGTGCAAGCCGAATGGTGCGGCATGCTGTCGACGGTCTATGCGCGCACCACGGGGGTGAAGGTGAACATGGTCATGAAGGGGTCGGGGGAGGCTCTGGCGCAATTGATCGCCGAGCGTGACAACCCCAAAACCGATGTGTGGTTTGGCGGCACCGGCGACCCGCATTTGCAAGCGGCTGAACTCGGCCTGACGCTGGCCTACCAGTCACCCGCCTTGCCGCAATTGCATGCCTGGGCGCAGCAGCAAGCGCAACAATCGGGCTACAAGACGGTGGGCATTTACTCGGGCCCGCTGGGCTTTGGCTACAACCCAGAGCTGTTGGCCAAAAAGAAATTGCCGGTTCCCAAGACCTGGGCTGACTTGTTGAAGCCTGATTACAAGGGCGAAATTCAAGTGGCCAACCCGGCCTCGAGCGGCACGGCCTACACCATGATTGCCACCCTGGTGCAATTGATGGGCGAAGACAAGGCCTTTGAATACCTCAAGGCACTGCACCGCAATGTGAGCCAATACACCCGCAGCGGGACCGGTCCAATCAAGGCTGTGGCGCGTGGCGAGACGGCCGTGTCCATCAGTTTTGTGCACGATGGCCCTGGTGAAAAGATGCAAGGCTTTGCGGTGGAGACCTTGACGCCCAGCGATGGCACGGGGGCTGAGATTGGCTCCATGAGTTTGATCAAAGGCGCGCGCAACCTCGAGGCCGCCAAGCGCTTTTACGATTGGGCGCTGACGCCGTCGGCCCAGGAAATGGCCGCTGCTGCCAAGCAGTTTCAATTGCCCAGCCACACAGCCGCCCGCGTCGATCCGCGGGTGCCGGACTTCAAGAAAATCAAGTTCATTTCCTATGACTACGCAAAATACGGCAGCAGCGCGGAGCGTCGTCGCCTGATTGCACGTTGGGAAAAAGAAGTGAACGCGCTGCCCCGATGATGTTGGCACAAACTCGCGCATGAAGTCTTCCCAAACGGCCATTCGTGCCTGGCTGATGCTGGGCTTGCTGGCCTATGTGGCCTTGCCTTGGTATGCGCAGCAAGACAGCGCCTGGTACCTGGTGTTGCCCCAAGTGACGGGCGGTGCCGACACCGCCAACGGCCTGGTGCAAGCCTTGCTGCATGGCCGCAAATGGTTGTTGCTGGGCTTGGCCGGCTTGCTGCTGGCCATGGCGGGCTTGAGCCAACCGCCTGGCCGGGATCAAGGTCGCTGGTTGCTGGCGGGCGGGCTGCTGGGCAGCGTGGGTCTGTTGGTCAGTGGCTTTGCGATTGGCGCGCAAGGCTGGTCGTTTGCCGTGCTGAGCGCATTATGGGGCGAGTTGCCGCAGGGTCAATTTGGCATGGGCGCAGGCGGCATGCTGGCGTTGACCTCGTTGGTGATGCTGGCATCCTTTGGAGCGGCGCGACGTGGGGCCTTTCGCGGCGACCTGACGGTATCGGCCAGCGTGGTGGGTTGCGCCGTGCTGTTGGCGCTGTTCATTGCCTACCCGCTGACGCGTGCCTTGGCGGGGGCTTTTCTGGACGAAGACCAGCGCGTTTCTTGGCAGGCCTTGTGGGATCGGGTGGGCCATGAGCGGGTCTGGGGCCTGGGGTGCCTGGCGGGGGGCGTGCGCTGTGGCGTGGCCTGGAACACCTTGTGGCTGGGTTTGGCCACCGCCCTGGGAACCACGCTGATGGGCACGGTGCTGGCCCTGATGGCAGAGCGCGCCTCGGGCACCGGCCAGCGGCGGGTGCAAGCCTGGTTCAAGCTGCTGTCGCTGTTGCCCATCATCACGCCGCCGTTCGTGGTGGGGCTGGGCCTGATTTTGTTGTTTGGCCGTGCCGGCATCGTCAATCAGTTGATGGAATGGGGGCTGGGCGTGACGCCGACGCGCTGGTTCTACGGTGCCTTTGGCATTTGGCTGGCGCAAATGCTGGCCTTCACGCCCATTGCCTACCTGATCATGCGTGGCGTGGTGCAAGCGGTGGCGCTAAGTTTGGAGGAGGTGGCGCAAACGCTGAGAGCCAGTCGCTGGCAGGTGTTTCGCAGCGTGACGCTGCCCTTGTTGAAGCCTGGCCTGGCCAATGCCTTTTTGGTGGGCTTCATTGAAAGCATGGCCGATTTCGGCAACCCGATTGTGGTGGGCGGCCCATACGCTGTGTTGTCGACCGAGATTTTCTTTGCCATTGTGGGGGCGCAGTTCGACCAAGGCCGCGCTGCCGCGCTGGCAGGCTTGCTGACGGTGTTTGCATTGCTGGCCTTTGCCGCACAGCGTGCGATTTTGGGCCGGCAGCGTTACACCACCGTCAGTGGCAAGGGCGATGCGGGCATGCCCATGGCCTTGCCAACGGGTTTGCGCCGCGGCATGCAGGCGCTGGCGTGGCCCTGGTTGGCCTTCACTTTGGTGATTTACCTGTTTGCGCTGCTCGGTGGCTTTGTGAAAACCTGGGGACGCGACTACAGCCTGAGCTTGCAACATTTCGCGACCGCTTTTGCGGTCTCCTGGGGTGAGTTTGGCTGGGTCTGGGAAGGCACGGCCTGGAACTCATTGTGGACCACGTTGAAACTGGCGGGCCTGTCTTCGCCCCTGACGGCCACGCTCGGCTTGCTGATGGCGTGGTTGCTGGCGCGCAACCGCTTCAAGGGGCAGGCCCTGTTCGAGTTTGTCGCCTTGCTGGCATTTGCCATTCCCGGGACCGTGCTGGGGGTCAGCTACATCCTGGCCTTCAATGTGCCGCCCCTGGAGTTGACGGGCACGGGCGTGATCATTGTGTTGTGTTTTTTGTTTCGCAACTTGCCAGTGGGTGTTCGGGCCGGGACCGCGGCTTTTCAGCAGATTGACCGGTCGCTGGACGAGGCTTCGCTGATGCTGCGCGCATCCACCGCACAAACCTTGCGCCATGTGGTCTTGCCCTTGTTGCGGCCTGCCTTGGTGGCTGCGCTGGTGTACAGCTTTGTGCGGGCGATGACCACGGTGTCGGCCGTGATTTTTTTGGTGACCGCAGAAAACGAATTGGCTACCACCTACATCATTGGCCGTGTTGGCAATGGCGACTATGGTGTGGCCCTGGCGTATTGCACGGTGCTGATCGTGCTGATGTCGGTGGTGGTCGCTGTGATTCAGCGCAGCGTGGGCGATTCGCGCTGGGGACGGCGCGCGGCTGCGCCAACGGGAGTGAAACCAACATGAGCGCGTCGAATTCAACCACCGGGTATGGCATCGAGTTTGTGGGAGTCAGCAAACGCTATGGCGAAGATGCCGCAGCGCCGTGGGTGGTGAACAACATCAGCTTTGGCATTCCACAGGGCAGCCTGACCACGATTCTGGGCCCTTCGGGCTGCGGCAAAACCACCACCTTGCGCATGATCGCGGGCTTGGAAACGCCCTCTGCTGGGCGTATCCGGGTGGGAGGACGCGATGTCACCGACCTGGGGCCCTCGGAGCGCAACCTGAGCATGATGTTTCAAAGCTATGCGTTGTTCCCGCACCTCAATGTGCTGGGCAATGTGATGTATGGCCTGAAGATGTCGGGCACGCCCAAAACCCTCGCTCAGGCGCGCGCCCAAGAGGCCTTGCGCCAGGTGGGGCTGGTGGGCTTTGATGAACGTTTGCCCAGCGAGTTGTCCGGTGGCCAACAACAGCGCGTCGCATTGGCGCGGGCGCTGGTGCTGGAGCCCGCGGTCTTGCTGTTCGATGAGCCTTTGTCTAACCTCGATGCCCGATTGCGGCGTGACATGCGCGAGGAAATTCGCTCCCTGCAACAGCGCCTGGGCTTGACGGTGGCTTACGTCACCCATGACCAGGGCGAGGCCTTGGCCGTCAGCGACCACATCATTGTGATGCGCGACGGGGTGATTGCCCAGGAAGGTACGCCGCGTGCGTTGTATGAGAAGCCCAACAGTGCGTTTGTGGCGGGCTTCATGGGCGACGCCTTGCTTTACGACGGGATGGCGCTGAACACCACCACGGTCCAACTCGGCCCTTTGACGTTGACGCCGCGCCATCCCGTGGCAGTGGGGCCCGTGAAAGTGGCGGTGCGGCCCGAGGCCTGGCGCATCCAGGCCGAGGGAGGTTTGCCAGCGCAGTTGCGCAAGCGTGCCTACCTGGGCAACAGCTGGGAGTATGTGTTGGACACCGCTCTGGGCAAAGTCTGGGTGGTGTCGTACGAAATGGGCTCGCCCTGGGAGATCGACACAAGTGTGGGTTTGCATCTGGGCGAGCATGGGGTGTCGGTGATTTCGTGAACCTTAAGGGCCTTGAGCGCGAGATAATTGGCGCATGAACCAACTCGACGCCCTCAAACAATTCACCACCGTGGTGGCCGACACCGGCGACTTCAAGCAACTCGCGCAGTTTCAGCCGCAAGACGCCACGACCAACCCTTCGCTGATTCTCAAGGCGGTGCAAAAGCCCGAGTACCAGCCGCTTTTGAAAGACGCTGTGGCGCGTTTTGGCCATTTGCCGATGGACGAAGTGATCGACCGGTTGCTGGTGCGTTTTGGCTGTGAAATTTTGTCGCTGATTCCAGGCCGGGTGTCCACCGAAGTGGATGCGCGCCTAAGCTTTGACACGGCGGCCACGGTGGCGCGTGCGCATCGCATCATGGCGCTGTACCAGGCCGAGGGGGTGGCGCGCGAGCGGGTGCTGATCAAAATTGCCTCCACCTGGGAAGGCATTCAGGCCGCAGCCGAACTGGAGCGTGAGGGCATTCGCACCAATCTGACCCTGCTGTTTGCGTTCTGCCAGGCCGTGGCCTGCGGCCAGGCCAAGGTGCAACTGATATCGCCGTTTGTGGGGCGCATTTACGACTGGTACAAAAAATCAGCTGGCGCATCCTGGGACGAAGCGGCGCAGGCGGGTGCCAATGACCCGGGCGTGAAGTCGGTACGGCAGATTTACCAGTACTACAAGAAGCACGGCATTGCCACCGAGGTGATGGGCGCGAGCTTTCGCAATGTGGGCCAGATCACTGCCTTGGCCGGCTGCGACCTGTTGACCATCAGCCCGGAGTTGCTTGCGCAACTGGCCGCCACAGAGGCACCGCTGAGCCGCGTATTGGATCCAGCAGCAGCGCGTTCGCTTGATCTGGCAGCGGTCAGCTACGATGAAGCGGCCTTCCGCTACGCGCTGAATGAGGACGCCATGGCCACTGAAAAACTGGCCGAGGGGATTCGTGCGTTCTGCGTGGATGCCGTCAAACTCGAAGCCTTGATGAAAGCCTGAGGGCCTGAACATGCCAGCCTTTCTCCGCCTGGACCAAGCACTCTCCTGGGCTGCGCTGTGTACGCAAGCTGAGGCCATGCGCGCGTTGGATGTGCGTTCTGCGCTGGCGCAAGACCCCAACCGGGTGGCGGCCTTCAGTCAGGCCGCGCCGCATGTCTATGCAGACTTGTCCAAGCACCACTGGACGCCTGCGCTGGAGGCGCAGTTGCAGCAGCTGGCCGTGGAAACGGGCGTGCTCGCCCAGCGCGACGCCATGTTCGCCGGTGCGATTGTCAACGACACAGAGCAACGCCAGGTGATGCATTGGCTGTTGCGGCAACCGTCCGTACAAGGCCTGCCGGTGACGCTGCATGCCGCGTGGAGAGAGGTTCAGTCCACCCTGGACGCCATGCTGAAGTTTGCCGAGCAGGTGCGCGAGGATGCCGCCATCACCGATGTGGTTCACATTGGTATTGGCGGCTCTGACCTGGGGCCGCAGATGGCGGTGCAGGCCTTGCGACCCTATGCCGTGAAAGGCAAGCGGTTTCATTTCGTGTCCAATGTCGATGGCCATGAGTTGGACGACGTGTTGCAAGGCTTGTCGGCTTCGCGAACGCTGTTTCTGATTGCTTCCAAAACCTTCACCACGATCGAGACCATGACCAATGCGCGTTCTGCACGGTCGTGGTTTTTGGCGCAGCAAGGCGGCGAGGTCGCGCGTCACTTTGTGGCATTGACCACGAATGTGACCGAAGCGGGCGCTTTTGGCATTGAAACCTGCTTTGGCTTTTGGGACTGGGTGGGTGGGCGTTATTCCTTGTGGTCGGCCATTGGCTTGCCGCTGGCCATCGCCATCGGTGCCGAAGGTTTCCGTTCCTTTTTGGCGGGCGGGCATGCCATGGACCAGCACTTCTTGCAGGCGGAGCCTGCCGCCAATTTGCCCGTGCGCTTGGGCTTGTTGGATGTGTGGTACCGCAATGGCCTGGGGTATGCCAGCCGTTGTATTGCGCCTTACCACAGTGGTTTGCGGCGCTTTCCCGCCTATTTGCAACAGCTGGAAATGGAAAGCAACGGCAAGCGGGTGGACCATGCGGGCCGGGCCTTGCCCTATGCCACCTCTCCTGTGCTGTGGGGCGAGCCAGGCACCAACGGGCAACACGCTTTCTTTCAGATGTTGCACCAGGGCACGGACACCGTTCCGGTGGAATTCATTGCCGTGCGCGAACCGCAGCATGGCCTGGCCGAGCACCACGAGCAGTTGCTGGCCAATGCTCTGGCGCAGGCCCAGGCGCTCTTGCAAGGCAAAGCCGATGCAGGCGGTCACCGCGACTTCCCAGGCAACCGCCCCAGCACCTTCTTGCTGCTGGACCGGCTCGACCCCGCCAGCCTGGGCGCGCTCATCGCCCTGCACGAACACCGTGTCTTCGTCAGCGGCGCCATCTGGGGCATCAACAGCTTCGACCAATGGGGCGTCGAACTCGGCAAAGTCCTCGCCAAAGACATTCGCCAGCGCCTCACCACCGGCCACCTCCAAACCCTAGACCCCTCCACCGCTGCCCTCTTGCAGAGGGTCAGGTCTTGAGTTTTGCCTTTTTTTTGTGGATAACTTTGGGTGGGCGGATGTTTGGCTTTCTTCATATTGCCGAATGATCCGACTCACGCGCGACACCGACAATCCCACCTCCTTGGCAATCGCTGTCATGGTCCAATGCGAATGAAGATAGGCACACGCGATGGCTTCATCTTGCGTGGCACACCCCAGCAGCCATTCATCGAGTGACAAGGGCGTGGCGCGTTGCTCGAGCGGTACTTCGTGCGCGCTCATTCGCAACTGCGTCGCTTTTTTCTGCGTCGATTGAATGAAGCGGTTGTCCCCCAGGAACACCTGCTGCTGCAACGCATCTTTCCAAAGCGTGACGCCACGGCCAGCGGCCACCCACTCGCGGTAGGCCTGGCAGGCCTTCGCCAGATGCAACGGGCTGGCAAACGTCCGCTGCCCCGTCAGTTGCGTCAATAGCGCATGGCTGTTCAGCCACGGGGGGGCAGCACTCAAGCCAACATGTGCTCGGTAACTGGACGCATGCCAATCGGCCGGGTCTTCGACCAGGCCGGCCCGCACCGGATTGAGGTCCACGTAGCGGCAAACCTCCAGGAGGTAAGCATCGCGTTCAATCAGCACAGCGTGAAAGCGCCCCTGAAATACATGGCCAACTTTGCCGTGCCGATGGTTGCTGCGTTGGGTATAGGTGCCATTGATGTGGCGCATCAGCCGCGACAAATTGGCTTCCCGGGTTTGCAGCACCAGGTGATAGTGATTGCGCATGAAACACCACGCCATCACATGCGCGGAAAAACGCTCCAGGGCGTTTTCCAAAACAGAGAGAAGCAAACGCTCGTCCTGGGTGTTTTCAAAAATGGACTCGCGCCGATCGCCACGGCTGGTGACGTGGTAGATGGCGCCCGGAAATTCAATGCGAAGGGGTCGTGTCATGCCGCCAGCATCGGCGGTGTGACCTGAAAAGGAAAGAGAGCGCTTGGTGATCTATTTACCGGCCGGCACAGCGGGCGTAAAAAAACCCGCTCGCGAGCGGGTTTGCAAGAGAGTGGAGCAAGTTATCCACAGGGGACAGGCAAAACTCAAGACCTGACCCCAGGGGGGAATTACATGCCCATGCCACCCATGCCGCCCATGTCGGGCATCGCGGGAGCGGGTGCCTCGTCTTTGGGGGCTTCGGCGACCATGCACTCGGTGGTCAGCATCAGGCTGGCCACGGAGGCTGCGTTTTGCAGCGCGGTGCGGGTCACTTTGGTGGGGTCCAGAATACCCATTTCGATCATGTCGCCGTAGGTGTCGTTGGCGGCATTGAAGCCGTAGTTGCCTTTGCCAGCCAGGACGGCGTTGACGACCACGCTGGGCTCGCCACCGGCGTTGTACACGATCTCGCGCAGGGGCGCTTCGATGGCCTTGAGCACCAGGCGGATGCCGGCGTCTTGGTCAGCGTTGTCGCCTTGGATGGTGCCAGCGCCTTGGCGGGCACGCAGCAGGGCCACGCCGCCGCCAGCGACGATGCCTTCTTCCACGGCAGCGCGGGTGGCGTGCAGGGCGTCTTCCACGCGGGCTTTCTTCTCTTTCATTTCCACTTCGGTGGCTGCACCGACCTTGATCACGGCCACGCCGCCGGCCAGCTTGGCCACGCGCTCTTGCAGCTTCTCGCGGTCGTAGTCGCTGGTGGCTTCTTCGATCTGCACGCGAATTTGCTTGACGCGGGCTTCGATGTCGCCTGCAGCGCCGGCGCCGTCGATGATGGTGGTGTTTTCTTTGCCCACTTCGACGCGCTTGGCTTGGCCGAGGTCGGCCAGGGTGACTTTCTCGAGGGTCAGGCCGACTTCTTCAGCGATGACTTTGCCGCCGGTCAGGATGGCGATGTCTTCCAGCATGGCCTTGCGGCGATCGCCGAAGCCAGGCGCCTTGACAGCCACCACTTTCAGGATGCCACGGATGGTGTTCACCACCAGCGTCGCCAGGGCTTCGCCCTCGACTTCTTCGGCAATGATCAGCAGCGGACGGCCAGCCTTGGCCACTTGCTCCAGCGTGGGCAGCAGGTCGCGGATGTTGCTGATTTTTTTGTCGAACAGCAGCACGAAGGGGTTGTCCAGCAGTGCGGCTTGCTTCTCGGGGTTGTTGATGAAGTAGGGTGACAGGTAGCCACGGTCGAACTGCATGCCTTCGACGATGTCGAGCTCGTTGTCCAGCGACTTGCCGTCTTCCACGGTGATGACGCCTTCTTTGCCCACTTTGTCCATGGCCTTGGCGATGATGTCACCGATGCTGGTGTCGCTGTTGGCAGAGATCGAGCCGACTTGGGCGATTTCTTTGGAGGTGGTGGTGGGCTTGGAGGCCTTCTTCAGCTGCTCGATCAGAGCGGCCACAGCCTTGTCGATGCCGCGCTTGAGGTCCATCGGGTTCATGCCGGCGGCCACGTATTTCATGCCTTCGCGCACGATGGACTGGGCCAGCACGGTGGCGGTGGTGGTGCCGTCGCCAGCATTGTCAGAGGTCTTGGAAGCGACTTCCTTGACCATCTGGGCGCCCATGTTCTGGAGCTTGTCCTTCAGTTCGATTTCCTTGGCCACGGACACGCCGTCCTTGGTCACGGTGGGGGCGCCGAACGAGCGCTCGAGCACCACGTTGCGGCCTTTGGGGCCCAGGGTCACTTTCACTGCGTTGGCCAGGATGTTGACACCCTCGACCATGCGGGCGCGGGCTTCGCCGCCAAAAATCACGTCTTTTGCTGCCATTTGAATAGCTCCTAATATCTTGAATTACTTGGACTCGACGACCGCGAACAGGTCTTCTTCTTTCATGACGAGGAGTTCCTCGCCGTCGACCTTGACGGTCTGGCCGCTGTACTTGCCGAACAGGACGCGGTCACCGACCTTGACGCCCATGGGGCTGAGGTCGCCCTTGTCGTTCTTCTTGCCCGGGCCCACAGCCAGGATTTCGCCCTGATCGGGCTTCTCGGCGGCGGCGTCAGGAATGACGATGCCAGAGGCGGTTTTGGTTTCGCTGTCGGTGCGCTTGACGATCACGCGATCGTGCAGGGGACGAAGTTTCATGGCTTCTCCAAATGAAGTAAGGTTCTAAGGGTGGAAAACAAAACGCCAACTTGAGAAGTTAGCGTCAGTTAACTTGTGGCGTCGAGGTCAACAGAATTGTTAGCACTCAACTCCAACGAGTGCTAATGATAAGGCATTTGGGCCAGGTTTCAAGGGGATTGGTGAAAACCCTGAAACCCAGCGTGAAAAGTCAGACCGTCAATGGTTTGAAAGTATTACAAACCGGCCGCTGCCTTCAGCGCCGCCGCCTTGTCCGTCATTTCCCAGGCGAATTCCGGCTCTTCACGGCCGAAGTGGCCATAAGCGGCGGTCTTTTGGTAGATTGGGCGCAGCAGGTCCAGCATCTGGATGATGCCTTTCGGACGCAGGTCGAAGTGCTCATGCACCAGGGCCGCGATTTTGTCGTCGGCGATGACGCCCGTGCCCTGGGTGTTGACGGTGATATTCATCGGGCGTGCCACGCCGATGGCATACGCCACCTGGATCTGGCACTGCTTGGCCAAGCCGGCAGCCACGATGTTCTTGGCCACATAGCGTGCAGCGTAAGCGGCCGAGCGGTCCACCTTGGAGGGGTCTTTGCCAGAAAAGGCACCGCCGCCGTGGGGGCAAGCGCCACCGTAGGTGTCCACAATGATTTTGCGGCCAGTCAGGCCACAGTCACCCTGGGGGCCGCCCACGACGAAACGGCCGGTGGGGTTGATCAGGTATTTCGTGTCCTGCAGCCATTCTTTGGGGAGCACGGGCTTGATGATTTCTTCAATCACGGCCTCGTAGAACTCGGGCTTCATCTTGTCGCCCAGGCTCATTTCGGGGGCATGCTGGCTGGAGAGCACCACGGTGTCGATGCTGTGCGGTTTGCCGTCCACATAGCGCATCGTGACCTGGCTCTTGGCGTCGGGGCGCAGGAAGGGCAGTCGGCCGTCTTTGCGCAATTGCGCCTGGCGCTCAACCAGGCGGTGGGCGTAGTAAATGGGCGCAGGCATCAGCTCGGGGGTTTCGCTGCAGGCGTAACCGAACATCAGGCCCTGGTCGCCGGCGCCGGTGTTGAGGTGATCGTCGGAGGCGTGGTCCACGCCCTGGGCAATGTCGTTGGACTGCTTGTCGTAGCAGACCATGACGGCGCAGCCTTTGTAGTCGATGCCGTATTCGGTGTTGTCGTAGCCGATGCGCTTGATGGTGTCGCGCGCGACCTGGATGTAGTCAACGTGGGCATTGGTGGTGATTTCGCCCGCGAGCACCACCAGGCCGGTGTTGCACAGGGTTTCTGCGGCCACGCGGCTGCGCGGGTCTTGCGCGAAGATGGCATCCAGGATGGCATCCGAGATTTGGTCAGCGACCTTGTCAGGATGGCCCTCGGAGACCGATTCAGAAGTGAAGAGATAGTCGTTCGCCATGAGAAAACTCCAATGATGGTTAAGGTTGACGCGTTGCCAACCCAGGATGGAGTCCGGCGAACGCTTTAGCAGTGGGCCGGGAGCTTGTGCTCACCAGCCGCCGCGAGACATCTCGCGTTTGTCGCCCTGCAAGTTGCTTCATTAACTCGGCGACAATCAGAATTGTAACCAAACTTGAACGATGCTGACCCTCTTTCGTCTCTTGTCCCGAATCCCGCTGACCTGGATGCAGGCACTGGGCGGCGCCGTGGGTTGGCTGGTCTGGGCCGTGTCGCCGAGTTACCGGCGACAGTTTTTGGCCAATGCCCAGGCAGCGGGCCTGTCATGGGCCGAGGTTCGCCCAGCGGTCACGGCTGCGGGCTGTATGGTGGCCGAGTTGCCCTGGGTCTGGATGCGTCCGCAC
This sequence comes from Limnohabitans sp., assembly GCA_018882835.1. Lineage (GTDB taxonomy): Bacteria > Pseudomonadota > Gammaproteobacteria > Burkholderiales > Burkholderiaceae_C > Limnohabitans. The sequence goes on along the minus strand of VERE01000057.1, from coordinate 4,460 downwards.
AGCACCCAAATTTTGGGCCGGATGGCGTGGGACGGCGCCGAGCACATGCAAGCGGGTCTGAAAGCCGGCAAAGGGGTGATTATTTTGTCGCCCCACATTGGCTGCTGGGAAATTGGCGCCCAGGCCTTGGCCGAGCGTTTCGGGCCCGAGTTTGGACCCATGGTGGCTTTGTACCGTCCGCCGCGCAAAGACTGGCTCAAGCCGGTGGTGTTGATGTCGCGCCAGCGCCCTTTCCTGGAAGCGGCGCCCACCTCGATGGCGGGGGTGCGCACGTTGATACGCGCCTTGCGGGGCGGCGGTTACACCGCCATCTTGCCCGACCAGGTGCCACCGCAAGGGCAAGGCGTCTGGGCGCCTTTTTTCGGGCGCGATGTTTACACCATGACCTTGCTGCCCAAGTTGGCGCAGCAGACCGGTGCCCTGATTTTGCTGACATGGTGCGAACGTTTGCCGGGGGGCCGTTTTTGCCTGCACATGGCCCCGCTCGATGAGCCGAGCTTCCAAGACCCCGCCGCCACGCTGGCACAAATGGCTGCCGGGATGAACCGCGCCGTGGAGCGCATGGTATTGCACTGTCCCGGTCAATACTTGTGGGGCTACGCGCGGGCCAAACAACCGCGCGAGGAGCGCTGAAGGTGCGGCATCCAGGCCTGGCTTTTCTGGGGGCGCTGCGGTTTTTGCCCTTGCCTTGGCTGCGTGCTTTGGGCGCGCTGCTGGGGCGCTTGCTGTTCCTGGTCGTGGCTGCGCGCCGACGTGTAACCCTGACCAACTTGCGTTTGTGTTTCCCCCACTGGCCGCAGGCGCAGCGCAACCAGGTGGCACGGCAAGTGTTCGTGCATTTCGCCCAAGCCTGGCTGGACCGCAGTTGGCTGTGGCAAGGCACAGAGGCTCAACTTCGGCAGCGCGTGCGCCTGGTGGGCGATGTCGCCGCGCTGCAATCCGGCCTGCCCACCGTGGTCTTCGCGCCGCATTTTGTCGGGCTGGATGTGGGTTGGACCGCTTTGACCCAGGCCTTGCCGCAGCGCTTCACCACCATTTACACCCAACAGTCCAACCCGGCCGTGGACGCCTGGGTCGCCCAGGGCCGTCAACGCTTCGGCCAAGGGCGGCTGTTCCGGCGCCAAGACGGCGTGAAGGCCATTGTGAGTGCCTTGCGGCAGGGGGAAATTCTGTATTTGCTGCCGGACATGAACTTTGGTACCGAAGAGTCGCTTTTTGTACCGTTCTACGGCGTGCCGGCTGCCACAGTCCCCTCGTTGTCACGCTTTGCTCGCCTGGGGCGGGCTCGGGTGGTGCCTGTGGTCACGCGCATGACCCCGGAGGGTTACGAAGTCGAGGTGATGCCGGCCTGGACCGATTTCCCGGGCGGCAGCATCGAGGCCGATACCGCAGAAATGAACCGTCGCTTGCAGGGCTGGATTGACGCCATGCCAGCCCAGTATTTTTGGGTGCACCAGCGCTTCAAGAGCCGCCCGTGCGGCGAACCGGCGGTTTACGAAGACTGAGGCGCGTTCAAAAAGGCTTGCAGCCAGCCGATCACGCGCTGGGGTTGTTCGTGCACCAGCCAGTGCGTGCCCTCTGGCACGGTTTGCAGTTGCATGCGCGGCACATAGGCCGCCAGGCCGTCGATCAGCCCCGGTGGCAGGGCAATGTCTTTCAAGGCCCAGATGACCAGGGTGGGCACGTCGACCCGCAACATCGCCTCAGGCAAGCTGATGTGGGCCGCCGCCGGGTCTTCAGGGCGTGGTGGCCGCAACGGCGACGCACGGTAATAGTTCAGCCCGCCGCTCAGGCCCTGTGACCACACCGCACGGTACTGGGCTTTCACGTCCTCGGTAAGCCAGGCATAGGGTCCGTCGGTCGCACCCATGTTGGTGAAAAATGTCCAAAGCCGCCGATAGTCATCCTCGGCCAACAGGGCTTCGGCATCCGGTCGGATCAAAAAATTCATGTAGGCACTGGCGGCCTGTTGCTCCGGGCTGTTTTTCAGCTCGCGCAAAAAGGTGCCAGGATGGGGGGAATTGATGATGGCCAACTGCCGCAGGCGCTCTGGGTGCTGGTTGGCAAAGCCCCAGGCTACGGCGCCGCCCCAGTCATGGGCCACAAGCGCGGCCAGGGGCTGGTCGGGCGACACCACCTGGCTGAGGGCCAGGATGTCTTGCACCAGGTGCTTGGCGCGGTAGTCGCTGACATCGCTGGGCGCGCTGGACCGCTCGTAGCCGCGTAAATTGGGGGCCACACAAAGGTAGCCACCGTTTTCTGGGCGAGAAAAATAGGCCAGCAGCGGGTCCCACACGAAGGCGGCTTCAGGAAAGCCGTGCAGAAACATCAGCACGGGACGGCCTTGCTCGCCGCTGACCCGGCAATTCAAGGTGATGCCGTGGGGCAGGGTGTGAGCGAGGGTCTCTGTCATGGCGTGCTTTCGGGATGGGTCCAGTTCCAAAGTTGCAAGGCGGCCTCTTCCAGACCCTGTTTTTTCAGGGCAGAAAACAGTTGCACGGTGCCGCCGCCCGCCTGCAAGCGGGTGATCGACAAGGCTTTGGCGGCCTCGGTCTTGTTGAGCTTGTCAGCCTTGGTCAGCAACACCAGAAAATTCAGGCCTTCTTCGACCCGTGGGCGGATCATGTCGAGCAGGATTTCGTCAAGCTCGGTCATGCCACGGCGGGGGTCGCACATGAGCACAATGCCGCACAGATTTTCCCGCGACACCAGGTAATTGGCCATGACCTGCTGCCAGCGAATTTTGTCCTGCTTGGGCACAGCGGCGTAGCCATAGCCCGGCAAGTCGGCCAGCACGGCGTCGGTCTGGCCTTGCCGGCCGAGCGCAAACAGGTTGATGTGCTGCGTGCGCCCGGGCGTTTTGGAGGCAAACGCCAAGCGCTTTTGCTGGGTGAGGGTGTTGATGGCGGTGGACTTGCCAGCGTTGGAGCGGCCGACGAAGGCAATTTCGGGCAAGGCGTAGGCGGGCAGGTGATGCAGCTGCGCCGCCGTGGTGAGAAAGCGGGCCGTGTGTAGCCAGCCCAAGGCATGGCGCGCCTGCTCTGCCGGGTCGGTTTCTGAGGGGAGAGAAGGGTTGGGGCTGGTCATGCTTGGGCTCTTGTGAGGGGGTTGTCAGGGACGGCCCTGGTCCAGCATTGTAGAATCCCGTAGTTCTGCGCCAATCAACCAATCACTGATATGAAGCTGTTTGCCTCTTTGTTGCTTGCTGCCGCTTTGGCCGCCCCCGTTTTTTCCGCTCACGCCGACGCGCCCAAAGCAGCCGCCAAGGCCGACCCTGCCAAGGGCGCGGCCAGTTACGCGCCTGTTTGCGCGGCCTGCCACGGAGCCGATGGCAATTCGATGGTGCCTGCCAACCCGAAATTGGCCCAACAGCACCCTGAATACATCCAGAAGCAATTGCAAGAATTCAAGTCTGGCAAGCGTGCCAACCCCATCATGATGGGCATGGTTGCCGCACTCAGCGACGAGGACATGAAAAACATGGCCGTCTGGCTGTCGACCCAGAAAGCTGCGCCTGGCAATTCCAGCGACAAAAACCTGGTGGCCCTGGGCGAGCGCATTTACCGCGGGGGCATTGCCGACCGCCAAATCGCTGCCTGCGCAGGCTGCCACAGCCCCAACGGCGCTGGCATTCCGGCCCAGTACCCGCGCCTGAGCGGCCAGCACGCCGACTACACGGCTGCGCAATTGACGGCTTTCCGTGACGGTGTTCGCCTCAACAGCCTGCAGATGACGCAAGTCGCTTCCAAGCTGAACGATCGCGAAATCAAGGCCGTGGCCGACTACATCGCTGGTCTGCGCTAAGCCCTCGCACGCGCAGCGCTTTTCGCTTCGTCTCATAATGCCCGACTGGCGCCGCACCTTGCGGCGTGAAAGGTCGGGCATGTTTTTTCGTTCTTCAGACAACGGCTTCGTTCATCCCCACGCCAGCGAAATCACGCCCCAGCGTGTCTATCAGCAACGGCGCGCTTTCCTGCAGCATCTGGCGACCGGTGCTGCAGGGGCGAGTTTGGCGGCCTGGGCTTCGCGCGAGGCCCTGGCACAAGTTGCCGGTGCACGCCCTGGCAAGCTGGCGCCCTTGCCTGGCAAAGTTTCAACGGTGAGCGGTGCGGCAGTGATGGAAAAAATCACGCCCTACCAGGACGCCAGCACCTACAACAATTTCTATGAATTTGGCACCGACAAGGCAGACCCGGCACGCAATGCCCACACCTTGAAGGTCGATCCCTGGGCCATCGACATCGAGGGCCTGGTGAAGAAGCCGGGACGCTGGGACCTGGCCGATCTGCTCAAGCTTAGCCCGATGGAAGAGCGCATCTACCGCATGCGCTGTGTCGAGGGCTGGTCCATGGTGGTGCCTTGGGTGGGCTATTCGCTGGCTGAGTTGATCCGCAAGGTGGAGCCGCTGGGGAGTGCCAAGTATGTGTCGTTTCAGACCCTCGCCGACCCCAAGACCATGC
>VERE01000056.1 GCA_018882835.1 Limnohabitans sp. | reverse complement strand
ACGACATCACGGTCAGCGCTGAATAAGTTCCCTGTCCTTGCTAACCCTGCGCGGCCATCGTCGGCCGACATTACCGCGCGCGAGATCCGAGACGAGTTGTCATGGATAGTTTTCAGAGACAGTCAACCTGTTTTTTTTGCTCGCGGTCTGGCCTTTGGCTTGGGTACTGGATTCACTTCCGCTGCATCAACAGCGTTGGGAACTATGACCCCCTCAGGAATCCTGGATAGTGTGACTCCCTCAACGCCCACCACAGCACCCGGTAACGGAACAGCGTCGGCACCCGCATCCATCGCAAATCCTCCAACGGCGATTTTGAGTCCAAGATTCAATTGGTAAACGCCTTCATGAATCTCGAGATGACGAATCAAAAATTCCGTCAATGACTTGAGGTCAAATGAAACAGGCTGCTCAATGGGCGACATAGGTGTGCATTTCAAATTGTTGTGGCTGATTGACACTGTACATGCGGGCTTCAGGCCTTTTCACCTCTGACAACGACACAACTTTGACAGTAACGGTGTGATCATGAGTGTGAGTGTGTTTGATGGTTGCATCCGACAGATATTGTTCAAGAGCGTTCACCATCACGGCATTCAGTTTGACGCCTTCTTTCTGCGCTCTAATTACGGCTGCCCTATGCAAATCCGGACCGACACGTACGTTGAAAATCCCGCTGCATGGTTGCTGAGGATTGCGACCCATCTGTTGGCAAGTCTCTAGATAGTCATCTACAGCCAGTTGAAACTCATTTTGCAGAGCAGGAACTGTATTAGCTTCGTAGGTCACAAGATCTGTAACAAACAAAACTTTCCCGAAGAGTACGCCGGTTTTCAAGTCTAGCTCTGCAGAGCCCTGATACCCCTTGTATTCAAGTGTAGTCATGATCACCTCCAAGACTAAATAAGTCCGATTTCTTCTAATTTTTCGCGAACCTGATCGATGGCATAAGTTTTTAGCTCATTGCCTGGATGCGGCTCATGCAAGTTGATCAAGTGATCCTTTTCAGCATTGTGAAACTTCCTACGAGACCCATTGCCGTTGAGCACCTCATAGCCGAGGTGTCTCAAAAGCCAAACCAATTCATCCCATTTGATGTTGCTAAGTGTTGGCTTTGTTTTTATTTTTTCAATAATTTTTTCAGCTCTTGCCATGCTTACTCGCTCAAGGCAACGCATTATTGTAACCATAATTCAGTTACAAAACGCTGTCATCGATGTTGCAAACGACCTTCCAGATTGTATTTGAGAACTATAGAACTCATTTGACAACATCAGAAAGTTAACAACAGCATCAAAGGGACATCCAGCTTACGTCTGTGGCTGGCATCAATCAGACATGTGGTTCGCCCGCTGATCTTGACGTAGCTCGTCGATGCTGTGAGGTGAACAGTTACATCGACGCTTGTCATGCGCCGTGCCAGCATGCGGGGCATGACACTTTCAAACGACACCTTTCCCACCGAGCGCCCGCGCGAGCCGTTCGCCAGCGTGTGGCAGCGCATCCACAGCGGTGACCTGTTGCTGTGTGCCGGCACCGGTGTTTTTTCCAGCTTGATTCAGCAGGCCACGGGCAGCATTTGGAGCCATGTCGCGTTGTTGTGGCATTGGCCTGACGTCGATCGGGTGGTGGTGTTTGAAAGCGTCGAGTCGGTAGGGGTGCGCATGGTGCCGCTTGAAAAATACTTGCGCAACTACGACAACGACGGCCAGCCCTACCCAGGGCAGATGGCCTTGCTGGGCCATGCAGGTTACCCCAAAGGGCTGTCACTGGCGCAAGAGGCCCCCATCGTGCGCCATGCCATCGACCTGCTGGGCCTGGCTTACAACAAACAAGAGGTGCTGCGCTTGGCCGCACGCATTGCCGCCGCCAGGCTGAGGGGCGACGACGCGGCAAGCAAAGCGCCCGAGCCGCAAAAGGAATTCATTTGCTCGGAGTTTGTGTCCGAGTGTCTGGCCCAGTCAGGCTTGGGACTGACGCCCAATGCCTTTGGCTACATCGCCCCCGCCGATTTCGCCACTTCTCCCACCCTGACTCACAAGGCCACCCTCTGAGGCGTCAGGGCGGCGGAGGGGTAGAATGTCCGCAGCTGGATTTTTACCCCCGGCGATAGCTTTATTTTTCTATGAATTCGAGACCTTAATATGAAACGAGATGCCCCTATGAATGCTTCTTCCCGCATGGATACCGGTTTGCGCGGTGGCCGATGCATCGCTTTGGTGGATGGCCGTTACATGGCCTGGCTGTTGGGCCAGAACCCCGAGGCCACGGGCGAGCCTTTGAACCGCCACGCCCTGGCGCCCGTGCTGTCGGCTTTGCTGGCGCAATGGGGCGTGCAGGCCGACTTGCAACGCGTGTACTGGTATACCGATGCGCAAGATGGCCAGTACCCGCAAGACCAGGTGGCCCGCGTGGTGGCGCCGCACAAGGCAGATGGCGGGGCCTCGCTGCTGCGTGCCTTCAGCGCCGATTTGAAGCGGCTGGCCGAGCGCCAGGCCTGTGACCATGTGTTGCTGGCCAGCGACGACGAGCGTCTGCTGACCTTGATGGACGAGGCACAGTTGCATGGCCTGTCGGTGCATATTCTGGCCGACGAGTCGGCCCGCGACCTGGCGCAACTGAGCAAGGAAGACCCAGGCTGGACCCGCCTGCTGGCGCAAGCCGACCGGCGCATTGTGCTGCACAGCCAGGCCATGCGTGACCTGACGCAAGGGCGCATGGCGCATTCGGGGCCGGTGGGCTTGTTACCCTCGCCCCCACAGCCTGCTGAAGACATCGAAGCCATTCGTCCCATTTTGCAAGAGGTGGTCACGGCCTGGTGGAATGAAGAGCCAGAAGACCTGCGCGAAGACCTGCGTGAGGAGTTGCAAAACAGCCGCGGCATTCCGCAAGAGGTGGACCGCCACCTGTTGCTGCGCGTGCGCAAGGTGCTGGAGCGCACCCTGAGCTTCCCCGAGAAAAAGCTGTTGCGTGAAATGATCAGGGCCACCGTTTTGGGCGAGGAGGCCGCAGAATGATCACCCCCGTGATACTGTGCGGTGGTTCGGGTACCCGCCTGTGGCCCTTGAGCCGCAAAGCCTTGCCCAAACAGTTCGTCCCTTTGGTGGGCGACAAAAGCTTGCTGCAGTTGACGCTGGAGCGTGCCGCAGCCTTGAACCCCGCGCAACCGCAGGCGGTGTGCGTGGCCTCGGAAGACCATCGGTTTTTTGTGCAAGAGGCGATGGACCGCGCCGGCGTGGCGGGCGCCATGGTGCTGGAGCCGGTGGCGCGCAACACCGCCGCCGCCATGGCCCTGGCCGCATTGCGTGCCGACCCCACAGGGCTGTTGTTGTTCTGCCCCGCCGACCACCACATTCCCGATACCCAGGCCTTTGCTGCCATGGTGCGCGAGGGCCAGCCTGCCGCCGAGGCGGGCGCCATCGTCACCTTTGGCGTGACGCCCTCGTTTCCCAGCACGGCCTATGGCTACATTGCGCAGGGCGCCGCCGATGTGGGGGTGGCACGCCGGGTGGCGCGCTTCATCGAGAAGCCCGACGCCGACAAAGCCGCAGCCTTGTTGCTGCAGGGCGATGTGTTGTGGAACGCCGGCATCTTTTTGTGCCGCGCCGACACGCTGCTGAAAGCCCTGGCCCAGCACGCCCCCGACATTTTGCAAAGCTGCCAAACTGCCTTGGCGGCACCGAAAGTGGATGGCCGCTTTGTGCGCCCCGACGCCCAGGCCTTTGCCGCTTGCCGCTCGCAAAGCATTGACTATGCGGTGATGGAGCCCCACGACCACGTGGTGGTGGTGCCCTTTCACGGCGCCTGGAGCGATGTGGGCAGCTGGAACGCCGTGGCCACCCTGACGCCCGCCGACGACGCCGGCAACCGCGTGCAAGGCCCGGGCCTGACGCTGCAGGCGCGCAACACCTACATTCACGCCGACCAGCGCCCGGTGGTGGCCTTGGGCACACAAGACCTGTTGATCATCGATACGCCCGACGCCTTGCTGGTGGCGACCGCCGACAAGGCCGAGCAGGTGAAAGATGTGGTCGCTGCACTCGAGGCAAAAGGCCTGCCGCAAGCCACCCAGCACCGCCGCGTGGCGCGGCCCTGGGGCTGGTACGACAGCATCGACAAGGGCGAGCGGTTCCAGGTGAAGCGCATTGGTGTGAAGCCCGGTGCCGCCCTCAGTTTGCAAAAGCACCACCACCGCGCCGAGCACTGGATTGTGGTGAAGGGCACGGGGCGGATCACTCGCGGCAGCGAGGTGTTCCTGCTGACCGAGAACCAGTCGACCTACATTCCAATTGGCGAAGTGCACCGTTTGGAAAACCCTGGCATGGTGGAGTTGGAAATGATCGAGGTGCAGTCGGGCTCTTACCTCGGCGAAGACGATATCGTGCGGCTGGAAGATGTGTATGGCCGTTCGGGCCAGGCCTGATGGTTGGGAGTGGAGTGCCTCATGAAAACTTTGTTGGTCACCGGTTGTGCCGGCTTCATTGGCAGCAATTTCGTGCACACCCTCTTGGCGGGCGGTCGCGACGTCAAGGTGGTCAACCTTGACAAGCTGACCTATGCGGGGAACCTGGCCAACCTGGCGTCTTTGCAAGACGACCCCCGCCATGTGTTTGTGCAAGGCGACATCGGCGACCGCGCCCTGGTGGAGCGCCTGCTGCAAGAACACTCGCCCGACGCCGTCGTCAACTTCGCAGCCGAATCCCATGTCGACCGCTCTATTCATGGTCCCGGTGACTTCATTCAGACCAACGTCGTCGGCACCTTCAACCTGCTGGAGGCCGTCCGCGCCTATTGGGGGGCCTTGCCCGACATGGCGAGTGATGTGCGGCCATCCCGGGCCAGCTTCCGCTTCCTTCACGTCAGCACCGACGAGGTCTATGGCACCCTGTCCCCTGCCGACCCGCCCTTCGCCGAGACCCACCCCTACGAGCCCAACAGCCCGTACTCGGCCAGCAAGGCGGCCAGCGACCACCTGGTGCGCGCCTGGCACCACACCTATGGCATGCCGGTGCTGACCACCAACTGCAGCAACAACTACGGCCCCTACCATTTCCCCGAAAAGCTGATTCCCTTGGTGATTCACAACGCCTTGGCGGGCAAGCCCTTGCCCATTTATGGCGACGGCCAGCAAGTGCGCGACTGGCTCTATGTGGAAGACCACTGCCGCGCCATTCTGCGGGTGCTCGAGGCCGGCCAGTTGGGCGAGACCTACAACATTGGCGGCTGGAATGAAAAAGCCAACCTGGACGTGGTGCGCACGCTTTGCGCCATCCTGGACGAATTGAAGCCGCGCGCTGATGGTAAGCCCTACGCCAGTCAAATCACCTACGTGAAAGACCGCCCTGGGCACGACCGCCGCTATGCCATCGACGCCCGCAAGATCGAGCGCGAACTCGGCTGGAAACCGCAGGAAACCTTTGAGACCGGCATTCGCAAAACCGTGCAGTGGTACCTCGACCATGCGGACTGGGTAGAAGGCGTCACCAGCGGCAACTACCGCCATTGGCTTGTCAAGCAATATGGCGCCTAGCACCGTCATGGCAAGGGTTCCCCCCGCGATGGCGGGCAAGAAACTGCTTTTGTTCGGTGCCAATGGCCAACTCGGCTGGACCTTCCGTCAACACCTCCCCGCCGAACAGTTGATCGTCATAGACCGTCAAACCGCCGACCTCGCTCATCCCGAGGCGATTCGCGCGGCCATCCACACCCATCGCCCCGACATCATTCTCAATGCGGCTGCCTACACCGCAGTGGACAAAGCGCAGAGCGAGCCCGAGCTGGCACGGCAGATCAACGCGACAGCACCCGGTGTGATGGCCGAAGAAGCGCAGGCCCTGGGCGCGTGCCTGGTGCACTTCTCGACAGACTATGTGTTTGCAGGCCAGGGCACGCGGCCCTACAAAGAAACCGACCCCACAGGACCGCTCTCGGTGTATGGCCAAACCAAGCTGGCGGGCGAACTGGCAGTGCAGCAAGCTTGCGACCGGCATTTGATTTTTCGCACCAGCTGGGTGGTGGGCGAGCACGGCGGCAATTTCATGAAGACCATGCTGCGCCTGGCGGCCGAGCGCGACAGTTTGCGGGTGGTGGCCGACCAATACGGCGTGCCGACCTCGGCCAAGCTCTTGGTGCAGTACAGCCTGATGGCTGTGAGCCACTGTTTGCAAAGCGAGGCCGAGCAGCAAGCGGCGCCCTGGGGGCTGTACCACCTGGTGCCCGCGGGCGAGACCACCTGGCACGCCTATGCACAGCATGTGATTGGCCTGGCCCACGCGCAGGGCCTCATGTTGAAGGCCAGGCCCGAGGCAGTGCACCCCATTCGCACCGAGGACTACCCGCTGCCCGCACCCCGCCCCCAAAATTCGCGTTTGAGCACCGAGAAATTTGAGCGCACGTTTGGCGTGACCCTTCCCCCCTGGCAACCCTCCCTCCCTCCTGTCATGGTATGAATTTATGAGCACACGCAAAGGCATCATCCTCGCCGGGGGCTCCGGCACCCGGCTGTACCCGGTGACACAAGCGGTGTCCAAGCAACTGCTGCCGGTGTATGACAAGCCCATGATTTACTACCCGCTGACCACCCTGATGCTCAGTGGGATTCGCGAGGTGCTGATCATCTCGACGCCGCAAGACACGCCGCGCTTTGCCGAGCTGCTGGGTGATGGCGAGCGCTGGGGCATGAACATTCAGTACGCCGTGCAGCCCAGCCCCGATGGCCTGGCACAGGCCTTCATCATTGGGCGCGAGTTTGTCGGCAACCAGCCCAGCGCTCTGGTGTTGGGCGACAACATTTTTTACGGCCACGACCTGGTGAAGCAACTGCACAGCGCCCATCAGCGCTCCAGCGGCGCCACCGTGTTTGCCTACCACGTGCACGACCCCGAGCGTTATGGCGTGGTCGAGTTTGATGCGCAGCAACGCGCCTTGACGATTGAAGAAAAGCCCAAGCAGCCCAAGTCGAACTACGCAGTGACAGGCTTGTATTTTTACGACCAGCAGGTGTGTGACATTGCCGCCGACATTCGGCCCTCGGCGCGTGGCGAGTTGGAAATCACCGACGTCAACCGGCGCTACCTGGAGCAGCAGCAACTGAACGTGGAAATCATGGGTCGAGGCTACGCCTGGCTCGACACCGGCACCCATGACAGCCTGCAAGAAGCGGCCAGCTTTATTGCCACTCTGCAAAAGCGCCAGGGCTTGATGGTGGCTTGCCCGGAAGAAATTGCTTACTCGTTGGGCTGGATTTCTGCCTACAAGCTGCAGGCCCTGGCCCAGCCTTTAGCCAAAAATGGTTATGGCCAGTATTTGTTGAACCTGTTGAAATAAGCCATGGCCTACACCGTCACCCCCACCGCCATCCCCGATGTGCTGATGCTGGACCCGCAGGTGTTTGGTGACACCCGCGGTTATTTTTTTGAGAGCTTCAATCAGAAAGATTTTGAGCGCGCCACGGGCTTGTCGCTTCAGTTCGTGCAAGACAACCACAGCCGTTCGGCGCGCGGCGTACTGCGCGGCCTGCACTACCAGGTGAAGCACCCGCAAGGCAAGCTGGTGCGCGTGACCCAGGGCGAGGTATTTGACGCGGTGGTGGACATCCGTCCTGCGTCACCCACTTTCGGACGCTCGGTGGGTGTGCGCTTGTCGGCTGACAACAAACGCCAGTTGTGGATTCCGCCGGGGCTGGCGCATGGCTTTCTGGTGGTGAGCGAGTCGGCCGAATTTTTGTACAAAACCACCGACTACTGGATGCCCGAGTTTGAGCGCTCCCTGGCGTGGAACGACCCGACCGCGGGTGTCGACTGGCCGTTGGCCGAGTTGGCGCCCCTGCAACCCAGCCTCGCAGCCAAAGACGCCGCTGCCAAATCCTGGGACCAACTGCGCCAAGAGTGGTAATCCCGTCTCCCGTCGCGTCCCCCTCACAATGTTAAACTATCAATGTTCCTACATCATGTGTCACATATTGGGGGATTCGAATGCAAACGGTCAATATCCGTCAACTCAAGAACAATCCCAGCACGGCGCTGGCGGCTGCGCGCGCCGATGACATGGTGGTTGTCATGAACCGTGACCGCCCTCAGGCACTGTTGGTCGATCTGGCGCAACTGGGTGTGCCCGACCTTCCCGCTGTACGCGTGGCGCTGGCGCTGGCGCTGTTTCGCAGCGCGGCAGTGTCTGCTGGCTTTGCGGCGCGCACGGCAGGAAAGCCATTGGCCGAAATGCTGACCCTGCTGTCCAGCCAAGGCCTACCCCTCACGGGAACTGACAAAGTCGCCTCGGATGAGGCCCGTACAGAAATGCGCATCGCGCGCGACTGGCTGGCCAAGCCTGCTTCGTGACTCGACGTGTTGTGATCGCCGATGCTGGCCCGCTGATTGCGCTGGCTCGCATAGAGGCGCTGTATCTATTGCGCCAATTGTTTGGCCGTGTGTGCATCACTGCGACGGTGCGGGATGAAATCTTGCCTGCCAAGGGTGCTTTCGCAGACGGTGACTTGCTGGCTCGTACCTTGGCCGACGGCTGGGTGGATGTCGTTGAGGTTCCGCCGTCAAATGAACGCCTACTCAACCCAGGTGTCGATGCAGGTGAAGCAAGCGCCATACAAGTGGCTAAACACTGGAGCAGGACAGGGGACGCTGTGCTCCTGGTGATGGATGACAGAGCGGGTCGCCTGGAGGCTAAGCGATGTGGACTTGCGTTGATCGGCACAGCGGCGGTGATCGGCCTGGCCAAGACAGAGGGCTGGGTCCCAGCGGCCCGGCCTTTATTGGAGAAACTGGTGGAGGTGGGCTATTTCATCGGTCCATCTGTCGTTTCTGCAGTGCTCTCCGAACTCGGGGAATAAGGCTTTGGGACTCGCAATGACAAGGCGAAGTGGGGGGTAACTTGCGGCACAATTCAGGAATCACTGGATTTTTGGATTGTTCACCCCCATGACCGACACCCACCACATTGCCCCGCGCGACAAAGCCGAAATTCTGGCCCAGGCGCTGCCCTACATTCGCAAGTTTCATGGCAAGACCCTGGTCATCAAATACGGCGGCAATGCCATGACCGACCCGGCCTTGCAGGCCGATTTTGCCGAAGACGTGGTGCTGCTCAAATTGGTAGGCATGAACCCCGTGGTGGTGCACGGCGGCGGCCCGCAGATTGAAACCGCGCTGAACCGCCTGGGCAAAAAGGGCGAGTTCATTCAAGGCATGCGCGTGACCGACGAGGAAACCATGGAAGTGGTGGAGTGGGTGCTGGCCGGCGAAGTGCAGCAAGACATTGTGGGCTTGATCAACCAGGCGGGGGGCAAGGCTGTGGGCCTGACCGGGCGCGACGGCGGCATGATTCATGCGCGCAAGCTGAAAATGGTGGACAACAAAGACGCCAGCAAGGAATACGATGTGGGCCAGGTGGGTGACATTGTGGGCATCGACCCCAGCGTGGTCAAGGCCTTGCAGGACGACGCCTTCATTCCTGTGATCAGCCCGATTGGTTTTGGCGAAAACAATGAAAGCTACAACATCAACGCCGATGTGGTGGCCGCCAAATTGGCCATGGTGCTGAACGCCGAAAAACTGGTGTTGCTGACCAACACCCCGGGCGTGCTCGACAAAGATGGCAAGCTTCTGACCAATTTGTCGGCCCGTCAAATTGACGAGCTGTTTGAGGACGGCACCATCAGCGGCGGCATGCTGCCCAAGATCAGTGGCGCGCTCGAAGCCGCCAAGAGCGGCGTGAACTCGGTGCACATCATCGATGGCCGCGTGCCACACGCCATGCTGTTGGAAATTTTGACCGACCAAGCCTACGGCACCATGATTCGCTCGCACTGAGCGCTGCACATTCAGAACCCACAGAAGAGAGACATCCATGGCTGAAGAAGACACCCTCCCTTCCCCTCAGGCTGAAGAAGCGCCTGCCCGCAAACGCCCCAAGCCCGGCGAGCGCCGTGTGCAAATTTTGCAAACCCTGGCCCAGATGCTGGAGCAACCCGGCGGCGAGCGTGTGACCACCGCGGCCCTGGCCGCCAAGTTGCAAGTGAGCGAAGCGGCGCTGTACCGCCACTTCGCCAGCAAGGCCCAGATGTTCGAGGGCCTGCTGGACTTCATCGACCAGACGGTGTTTGGCCTGGTGAACCAGATCATCGAGCGCGAGGGCGATGGTGCCCAAAAGGCAGCCCGCATCATCGCCATGCTGCTGCAGTTTGGCGAGCGCAACCAGGGCATGACCCGTGTGATGGTGGGTGACGCGCTGGTGCACGAGAACGAGCGCTTGCAACAGCGCATGAACCAGTTTTTTGACCGTCTGGAATCCAGCTTGCGCCAGGTGTTGAAAGACGCGCAAGTGGTGCGTTTGTCGCAGACGCCGACGGTCGAGGCGCAGGTTAGGGCATCGGTGCTCACAGCGTTTGCGCTGGGAAGGTTGCAGCGGTTTGCGAGGTCGGGGTTCAAGAAAAGCCCGACGGAGCAAGTGGAGGCGGCGTTGGCGCTGGTGATGGCTTAAACCTGCGCGCGCAATGTCTTCGTCAACGCCCGATCGCGCTCGCAGTCACGAGCTTTACCTTCGTTTACTGAGCTACCTGGTTCCGTATTGGAAGGTGTTTGCGTTGGCCGTGGTGGGGATGATTTGCCTGGCTGCCACCGAGCCGGTGTTTCCGGCCATCATGAAGTTTCTGCTGGACACGGGGTTCAAAACCGACGACCCCCGGCTGGTTTGGCTGATACCGCTGGGCATTGTGCTGCTGTTCATCTTGCGCGCGATTTTTTCATTTGTCACCAACTACCTGATGACTTGGCTGTCGGTGCGCCTGGTGACCGATTTGCGACGCCAGATGTTCGACAAAATTCTGGTGTTGCCAATTCAGGTTTTTCATGACCAATCGGCCGGAAAACTGATCTCGCGCTTGATGTACGACACGGAAAACCTCAAGCAAGCCGCCACCAATGTGCTGGTGATTGCCATTCGCGAGTCGCTGACCGCGCTGGCTTTGCTGGGTTATCTGCTCTATTTGGATTGGCAACTGACGCTGATGACGCTGGCCATCGGTCCGGTGATTGCCTTGCTGATCAAGGTGATGAGCCGACGTATTCGCGCTGCCAGCCGCGCCAACATGGAGGCGCGTCGGGCAATGTCGCACACCATTGAGGAAACCACGGATGCGCACAAGGTGGTTCGGATTTTTGGCGGGCAAGCGCAGCAACAGCGGCGTTTTTGGCAAGACTCCGAGGAATTGCGGCGTGCCTTGATGCGCGAGGCCGTGCCCGCCTCGGCGCTCACGCCGGTGACGCACATGGTGGCCTCGGTGGCGATTGCCATCATCACCTTCCTGGCTCTGGGACAGGCCACCGGTCAGGCGGGGGCTTCGGCGGGAGGCTTTGTGTCGTTCATCACGGCCATGCTGTTGCTCATTTCGCCCATCAAGCAGTTGACCACCATCAACCCCATCATGCAACATGGCTTGTCGGCGTGCGAAAGTGTGTTTTATTTTCTGGACCTGCATCCCGAGCCAGATCAGGGCAAGCATGTGCTGACACAGGTGCGCGGTGAGCTTGAGTTTGACGAAGTTTGCTTTGCCTACCCCGCAGCAACGCGCCAAGCGCTGGACCGGGTGTCGTTCAAAGTGCCTGCGGGCCAGACGGTGGCGCTGGTGGGAGCTTCGGGGGGTGGCAAAACCACCATCGGCGCATTGATCCCCCGGTTTTACAGCCCGGATGCGGGATGCATTCGCGTCGATGGCCACAACATTCAGGACGTGAGCTTGGCCAGTTTGCGAGAGCACATTGCCTTGGTCAGCCAGGACATTGTGCTGTTCAATGACACTTTGGCCAACAACATTGCTTTTGGGGCAGGGGTGACTTGCTCGCGCGCGGAAATCATTCAGGCGGCCAAAGCCGCCCATGCCTGGGATTTCATCGAGCAGTTGCCGCAAGGCTTGGACACGCCAATTGGTGAAGATGGCGCCAAGTTGTCTGGCGGTCAGCGTCAACGCATTGCGATTGCACGCGCCATTCTTAAAAATGCACCCATCCTGATTTTGGACGAGGCCACATCGGCACTGGACACCGAGTCAGAGCGTCAGGTTCAAGCGGCGTTGTCGATGCTGATGAAGAACCGAACCACGCTGGTGATTGCCCACCGCTTGAGCACCATTGAGCATGCCGATCAAATTCTGGTCCTGCAGCAAGGTCAGATTGTGGAGCGCGGAACCCACCAGGCCTTGCTGGCCAAGGTGGGCGGGCACTACGCGGCCCTGAACCACATGCAAACCTGAGGGAATGCAACGATGGCGATTCCGATTTTGATGTACCACCAGATTGACCAACCGCCGCCGCGGGGCACCCCGCTGCGCGGCCTGGTGGTTGCGCCTGCCTCTTTCGCCTGGCAGATGCGCCTGCTGCGCAGCTTGGGTTACCAGGGACTCTCGATGCGCGATTTGGAACCCTACCTTGCGGGGCAAAAGCAAGGCAAAGTGGTGGGTCTGACTTTTGACGATGGCTACCAAAACAACCTGATGCATGCCTTGCCGGTGTTGCAACGCCACCGGTTCACTGCCACCTGTTATGGCGTGAGTGGCATGGTGGGCGGCAGCAACGTGTGGGACAGCGACAAGGTCCAGCCCAAACCGTTGATGACGCAAGCCGAGTGGCAAGCCTGGTTGCAAGCCGGAATGGACGTCGGATCGCATACCTGCACCCACGCGCGATTGACCGACCTGGACGCTGCCAGCGCCCGCGAGGAAATCGCGGCGTCGCGCCAGGCCTTGCAGCAGCTGTTGGGCTGCGAGGTGCGGCACTTTTGTTATCCCTACGGACGCTATGAAGACACGCACGCACAGATGGCGCGCGAGGCCGGTTACGCCAGTGCCACCACCACCCAACGCGGCCGCGTTCAGGTGGGCGACGATGTCTTCAAGCTCAAGCGCATCATGGTGGCCCGGGCGACCCATCCCCTTCAATTCCTGTTGAAGGTGTTGACGCGCTATGAGGACAAGCGCTCATGATGCCGTTGGTGCTTTATTGCAAAAGTTACCGCACGGATGTGAAGCGCGTGGTGCGGCTGGCGCAATCCATCGCGCGCTTCAACCAGGATCAGATCCCGTTTTATGTGTCTGCGCCGCAGTCTGACCTCGAACTGTTTGCACAGTACTTGCAGGGACACGCTGTGACCTTGATCAGTGATGAGTCCATCATTGCAGAAAACCCGGCACTGGACCCCGTGCGCCTGGCGCAGTTGCCGGGCAGCCTGTCCCAACAAATTGTGAAGTCTGAGTTTTGGCGGACCCAGGTGGCCAGAACCTACCTGTGTCTGGATTCAGATTGCATCTTCATTCGCCCGTTCCGGCAGTCTGAATTCATCGATTCGCAAGGCACGCCCTACACCGTGATCGACGAGGGGCGGGACTTGTTTTATCCGGCCTTGGCCAAAGGCAAGCACAAAGTCATCGACAACATGCGGCGCGAGTCAGCCCAGGTGCAACAGGCCATGGGGCGTGAGGGCAAGCACTACAACTTTGGCCCCAACTGCCCCGTATGGGATCGCCGTGTGTGGGAAAGTTTGGACCAGCAGTTCTGCCAGCCTCGCCAGTTGTCGTTCATGGATTTGATCGCCATCTCCCCGAACGAGCAGCGTTGGTATGGCGAGGCATTGTTGAAATACCGCGCCATTGATCTGTTGCCGTCACAGCCTTTTTTCAAAATGTACCATTACGCCTGGCAGTTGCGATTTGATCAAAAGGCGGGGATTCAAAAGCAGCAGTTGACCCAGCTTTATGGCGGGGTGGTTTACCAATCGGCCTGGGAGCGAGAAATGGATTGGCCCTCTGAAGGGGGCTCCTTGGGTTCCCGCTTGGGCCGTCGCCTGCGCCGCCTGTTGGGCCGGATATGACATGACCCCCCACCCCGACGCAGCATGATGTCAGAACCCAGCAAGCCCTCGCAGCCCCTGGTCAGTTGCCTGATACCGACCTATAACCAAGAGGCCACGGTGGAGGAAGCGGTGCGCAGCGCTTTGGCGCAAACTTATCCGGCGCTGGAAATTTTTGTGTCAGACGATGGCTCGAGTGACCAAACATGGCCCATTTTGCAAAGCATTGAACGCGACTATGCTGGCCCCCATCGGTTGGTGGTTCGTCGCAACGAGCGCAATCTGGGGATTGCGCGTCATGCCGCCTTGCTCTTTGCTTTAAGCCAGGGTGAGTTTGTGTGCGGGATCGGGGGCGACGATGTGGCGCTGCCGCAGTGGGTCAGCACGCTGGTCTGTGCTTGGCAAGCTCACGACTGCCAGCCCGATCTGGTGGCTGCGCCGGTGATTGACATGGATGCGACGGGCCAGTGTCATGGCGTTCTGGCAGTGTCTGATTTGTCGACCTACCGCTCGGCAGACGATTGGGCTGATAACCCACCCTTCATCATTGGCGCAGGATTGGCCTACTCGGGACGGATCATCAAGCAGCACGTCAATGATTTTCCTGAAGGCCTGAACCACGAAGACCAGCTTGGGGTGTTGCGCGGCATCATGGGGCGGGGCGGTATTACCCTGGCCGAGCCCCTGGTGAAGTACCGCCGCGGCGGCATCAGCCGCAAGCTGAGCTTGCACACGGGTGAGGCCTTGCGTCGCAAGGTGTTGTTCGATGCCCGCAACGATTGGCTTTATTTGTCACAGGTATTAAAAGAGGCGGGCGACGTTTTGTCGGACCGGCATGTGCAGCGCATGCAAAAGTTGATTCGGCGTGCACGCTACATCCTTGACCTGGAGGCGGCTGACCTCGGCACCCTGCTGGCCATGACCTGGCACCACCCCCAAGTGGATGCCGGTTTTCGGATTCGAAGCCTGGTTCAGTTGAAGTGCCCTGGCTTGCCAGCCGCTGTCAATCGGCTTAAAAACAAATAAGCAGCGCGCCATGGTTTTCAGCAGCATCGGATTTTTGTGCCTTTTTTTTCCGATGGCTTTTCTGGGCTATCACCTCATTGCCAGCCGATGGCAGAACACGTATCTGGCGCTGGCGAGCATCGTTTTTTATGCATGGGGAGAGCCTCGCTTCGTTATCCTGATGCTGCTTTCCGTGGCGCTGAATTTCAAATGTGCCCGCATCATTCACCGCCTGAAAGAGCCCGCGCCTCGCAAATTCTGGCTGCTCTTGAGTGTGAGCATCAATTTGCTTTTGCTGGTGGTGTTCAAGTACACCGAGTTCATTCTCGAAAACGTCAACGCCCTGCTGCAATGGCAAGGCGCTGCTGCTTCTTTGCCGGTGCCCACCATTGCCTTGCCAATTGGTATCTCGTTTTACACATTTCACGCGATTTCTTACCTGATGGATGTGTATCGCAAAAATGCCACGCCGAATGACAGCTTGATCGAGTACAGCCTGTACATCATGCTTTTCCCGCAATTGGTGGCAGGCCCCATCATTCGCTACAAGGACATCCACGCACAGCTGCGGTCAAGGCGGGTCACCCTGACCGATGTGGAAGAGGGGCTTTACCGGTTTGTCCTGGGCTTGTCGAAAAAAGTGTTGATTGCCAACCCGCTGGGCTTGATTGCCGACGCAGGCTTTGATTCGCCGGCCAGCGACTTGACCACAGGCGCCGCGTGGCTGAGCCTGGGGGCTTATGCCTTGCAGATCTATTTTGATTTTTCGGGCTACTCGGACATGGCCATTGGATTGGCGAGGCTGTTTGGCTTTGTCTTTCCTGAAAACTTCAACTATCCCTACCGTGCACAATCTGTGCAGGATTTTTGGCGGCGTTGGCACATCTCTTTGTCAACCTGGTTCAGAGACTATGTGTACATCCCCTTAGGCGGAAACCGCCAGGGCGCTGTGCGAACCTGGCTTAACTTATGGCTGGTATTTTTGCTCACAGGCCTGTGGCACGGGGCCAGTTGGAACTTCGTGATCTGGGGCGCGTTGCACGGTTTTTTTCTGATGTGTGAAAAGATCTGTGCTCCATTGGCGGAGTCGTGGCTCAAGTTGCCCAAGCTCTTGATGCAGGCTTACACCCTGGGCGTGGTGTTGCTGGCCTGGGTCTTCTTTCGCGCCGGCACAACGCCCGAGGCTTGGCACTTTGTGAAAGTGCTGGCAGGCCAGGTTTCTGAGCAGGCCGTGCCTTTGACCTACAGCGTGTCGCAGGCATGGAGCATTGGTGTTCTGTTTTCCCTTGCATTGTGTTTGGCGATGGGGTGCTATCCCCGTCTGCACCGGCGCCTTCAGAGTCTGCGCGGTGCCGGCATGGTTCGCGCCGCCATAGCGCTTCCCTTGCTGGCGCTGAGCATGACGATGCTGGCCTTGGGTCAGTACAATCCGTTCATCTATTTCAGGTTCTGATTGTGCGTTCTCGCCAACCACCGACACCCCCCGGCCATTCTCTGAGAACCAGGCTGAGCGGCTTGCGCCACGGCGCCGATCGCTGGGCGTTGATTCTGGGATTTTTCACACTCATTGCGCTCCCTACGGTGTTCTTCAATCGGTCATTCGATGACGATCGGACGCTCAAAGAAAACAGGCAACTGGCTGAATTTCCCAAGCCTTCGCTGTTTTTTTTGCAAAAAATGGAACGCTGGTACCAAGACCATTTTGGGGGGCGGTCTGACCTGACGTATCTGGGTGCCAGGCTGCAGATGACCACCCTGGGCTTTCCAGCCAATCGGCAGGTGTTGCTGGGGCAAGACCGATGGCTTTTTTATGACCAGCATTACAAGCCCGGCAAAGCATATTTCGCAGACTACCGTGGCCTGGAGCGTTTCTCCGAGGCGCAGCTGGACCAGATCAGGAACAACTTGACTCAAACCCAGCAGGCATTGGCCCGTTGTGGGGTGGCGTTTTATGCCGTGGTGGCTCCCGACAAGCAGACGGTCTACTCCGACAAGATGCCTTTTGCCCCGAACACGGCGGGGCCGACAAAGCTGGATCAGCTCATGGCGACATTGCGGCAAGTGCCCGACTTGCGCGTGCTGGACTTGCGACCGGTGTTGAAGCAGGCGCGGGCCATTGAAGCACACGATGTGTATTTCCAGACCGATACGCACTGGAATGCTTTGGGGGCGTTTCACGCGGTGAGTGCGTTGCTGCAAACCCTGAGTGCCCAGGGCTGGACGGTGACCGGCTTGAAGCGGCAAGAGTGGGCGGCCACGCCGCACCCTTTTGCGGGCGGAGACATTGCGGTATCCATGCTGTCGTTGCCCCATTACTTTGCGGACACCGAGTGGGTCATGACCCCGCGGCCCGAGGCCTCGGCACAAAAGCTCGCCGGAGCGCCACGACTGTTGTTGTATGGTGATTCCTTTTCTGAGGCCATGCAGCCCTTTTTGGAGGCCCAGATGGGCCACGTGACCGTGATTCGACGCGCCCATGTGGATGGGCAAGAGCTTCAATTGCACCAGCCCCAAGTAGTGGTGGTGGAGGTGTTGGAGCGCTTGCTGACTGGATGGTTGTCGCCCCCTGTGAATTTAAGCCTTTGCCCTAAGGTCGCGGCCGACCAGAAAAGAGCACCATGAAAAAAGTATTGTTGGTTGGCAGCAGCTTCAGCGCAGCGCCGATTTTTTTCAGCCTGAAAAAGCGCGGCTTTCATGTCACGGTCTGCGGCGCTTTGCCACAAGACCCCTGCCATGCGTATGCGGATGCGTCTGTGTTTATCGATTATTCAGACCGAGAAAAATTGTTGGCCGTGGTGCAAAAGGAAAGCTTTGATTACCTGGTCCCCACTTGCAATGACTATGCGTACCTGTCGTCTGCATGGGTGGCAGAACAGTTTGGCTTCCCAGGCTTTGACAGTTTTGCCACCACTGAGATTTTGCACACCAAAAAACTTTTCAGAGATCGCACGGCGCAATTTGATTTTCCTGCGCCGCGCAGGCTGACGGACGCCAGTTTCCAACAGGGGTTTCTGACTTTGCCTTGCCTGGTCAAGCCGGTGGATAGTTTCAGCGGCCGTGGCATTCACAAGGTCACGTCCTGGGAGGGATTGGCGCCAGCCATCGAGGAAGCCAAACGCGCTTCGCGTTCAGGCGAGTTTGTGGTGGAGGAGTTTGTCCAGGGGGCACTGCACAGTCACTCGGCCTTTGTGTCGAATCAAAAAATACATGAAGATTTTTTTGTCGATGAATTTTGTACCACCTACCCTTACCAAGTGAACTGCTCAAACCATCCGAGCCGCTTGAGTGACAAGGTTCGCGCAGGGGTCCGAGCGGCCATGAGCCGGTTGGCCGCAGAGTTGGGGATGGTTGATGGCTTGTTGCACACGCAATTCATCGCAGAGGGCGACAATTTCTGGATCATCGAATGCATGCGCCGCTGTCCCGGCGATCTGTATGGGAGTTTGGTAGAGCGCTCGACCGGCGTCGATTACACGTCGATGTTTGTTCAACCTTTCGTCAACGAGCCCTACATGACCCCACGGCCGAGGGATGCAGACCGCTTCATGGCGCGCCATACGATTTCTACGGCACAACCGCTGGTGAATTTTTCTTTCGTGCCACGGATCTCCGCCGAAGAATTGGAGATCATTCAGCTGAAAAGCAGTGGCGAAAAATTAGCCGCTGCACCGTTTGATAAATTGGCGATTTTGTTGGCCCGTTTCTCCAGCCAAGAAGCGATGCTTGAGGCGGCACCTTTGTTGGCTTCACAGGTGAGCATCCAATCGCTTTGATTTTCCGGAGGGAAAGATGAAAAAGCTGCGCATGGTGGTGGTAGGCCCCGGTCTGATTGGGAAAGTGCACATCCGGCGGATTCAGGAAAATCCGGAGATGCAATTGACGGGCTTGGTCGCGCCTGATCACGAGGGCAACCACAGCGTCGCCAAAAGTTGCGGCGTGCCCTTGTGGCATGACTTGTCGGCGTGCGTGGACGCTTCGCGTGTCGATGGCGTGGTCATCGCTTCGCCCAACGAATTTCATTTTGAGCAAGCCAGTCAGTGCATTGAATGGGGCATCCCCGTTTTGCTTGAGAAGCCGATCACCCCGACTCTGGCGCAGGGGCGCCAACTGGTCAGTTTGGTGGAGCGCAAGCATGCCAAGGTCTTGATCGGGCACCACCGGGCCCACAGCCCTTTGCTGGCCAAAGCTCGGGAGCTGATTCAACAAGGGCGCGTAGGGCGCTTGGTGTCTGTGATGGGGAGCGCACAGTTTTATAAGCCGGATCACTATTTCGCAGACGGTCCTTGGCGGGCGCAAATGGGCGGCGGGCCGATCTTGATCAACCTGATTCATGAGATCGGCAACTTGCGGTCGCTCATGGGTGAAATTTTAGCTGTCCAAGCCATCTCTTCATCCCGTATCCGGCAGTTCCCGGTGGAAGACACTGTGGCCATCAACATGGTGTTTGAAAGCGGCGCCTTGGGCACGTTCTTGCTTTCCGATACGGCCGCCTCGGCCAAAAGTTGGGAGCTGACTTCACAGGAAAATCCCAGCTATCCCCATCAGCCGGACGATGCTTGCTACACCATTACGGGCACCCAGGGCTCGCTGGATATTCCAACCATGCGGCTGAAATACTACCCAGAGTCCACGGCTCCCTCATGGTGGAGCCCTTTCGCCGAGGAAGTGATCCCGGTTGAAAGGCAAGACCCGCTTGAATGTCAAATGCGCCACTTTGGCAAGCTCATCCAAGGCAAAGAAACCCCCTTGGTTTCTGCACAAGATGGTTTTAGAAATTTGCTCGTCACAGAAGCCATACGAGAGTCTGCCAAGACGCTTGCGCTGGTTCAGGTGGCATGACCTGCCTTTGATGGAATCACATGACGCCTTCTGATACTCTGATGTCGCCCGCCGAATTTTGCAAGATGTATTGCGACCCAGCGACACCGCACCGC
>VERE01000055.1 GCA_018882835.1 Limnohabitans sp. | reverse complement strand
TCCGAAAGCTTGAACACGTCGTAGCGGGCCACATTGAGCACCGCAGACTCCACCTGCTCAAAACTCAGCTCCCCTGCGGGGTACAACAAGCCGAGTTTTTGGATCTCCTGGTGGGCGGCCAACAAGTTGCCTTCAACCCGATCGGCAAAAAATTGCAGGGTACGCTGGCCTTCTTCGCCGGACAGCACGCGCTGCTGTTGTTGCGCCATTCGCTGCGCAATCCATTGCGGCAGCGCCTGGCGCTCCACGCTGTCGATTTGCAAGCCCACGCCTTGGCCTTCTAGCGCTGAAAACCAAGCACTGCCGCGCGTCATCTTGTCCAGACGAGGCAACAGCACCAAGGTCAGCACGCTGTCGTTGCCACGGGCCGCATCCGCCAGTTGTTGCAGCGCGGCGCTGCCGTCCTTGCCGGGCTTGCCAGAAGGAATGCGCACCTCAATGATTTGGCGATCCGCAAAAAGGCTCATCGAGCCGCCCGCTGCCAAGACTTCACCCCAATCGAAATGGGCGCCGGCCACAGTGAACACGCTGCGCTCGGTGTAGCCCTGCGAGCGCGCCGTGGCGCGAATCAGGTCGGCCGCCTCTTGCACCAACAAGGTTTCATCGCCGTGCAGGGTGTAGAGGCTGCGCAGGCCCTTGGCCAGGTGCGCTTCAAGCTGAGCGACAGCAACTTGCATGGTGCAGCGCCTCAAATTTCGCGCAAGGCCGCGAGCCTGCGCAGAATTTGACGGACCAGATCGGATTGCATGTTACGGTACAACAAGTCTTCCTCAGCCTCCTTGGCCAGCGCAGAGCTTTCGCTGTAGCTGATGTCGCGTTGCTGCACCATCTCGGTGTCGGGAATTCTTTCAATACCCTGGCGATTGCGCACTTTGAAGCGCAGGCGCACCCGCAACTGGTATTCGCGCACCGCGCCAGTGGAGGTTCGGCCCAGCACCACTTTCTCGCGCAGTTCTTGCAACAACTCGAAGACCAGGTCGGCACGCTCTACTTGTCTCTGATCGGTGACCAAGCTCACACTGCCCGAGGCCGCCAGCGCACGCTGCAACTCCAGGCCCAGCTGCGACATCGGCGGCACGGCCAAATAAATGGACTGAAAGGCAAAGCTGGGCGGCTTGCGCAACTCGAAGCCGCAACCCGCCAGCAGCAGGGCCAGGGGAGCTGTCCTCAGCAAGGCTCGGCGGCGCAGGAGTGCAGGCATGCTCAGAGCACCAAGTTCACCAGACGGCCCGGCACCACAATCACCTTTTTGGGGGCTGCGCCTTGGGCTTGTTTTTGGAACGGCTCGCTGGCGATGGCCAGCTTTTCTATGTCGTCCTTGCTGGCGTTGGCGGGCACCAGAATCGCGCCACGCAGCTTGCCGTTGACTTGCAGCATGAGCTCGATTTCATCGCGTTGCAGCGCTTTTTCGTCGACTTGCGGCCAAGGCGCATCCAGCAAGTGGCCGACCGCCCGCTCGAAGCCCAGGTCCACCCAGATCGCATCGGTGATGTGCGGGCACACAGGGTAGAGCATGCGTGTGAGCAGGGACACGCCCTCGCACAGCACAGCATTGTCGCCGGCACTGCCATCGGGCTTGAAGTCTTCCAGCACGTTGAGCAACTTCATGCACCCCGACACCACCGTGTTGTATTGCATGCGCTCATAGTCATAGCTGACTTGCTTGAGCACCAGATGCACTTCTCGGCGCAATGTCACCGCCTGCGCGCCCAACGTTGCCGAGGAGAGGTTGCCGCCCGTCGCTTGGCGGATGGCTTCTTGGTGGCGTGCGGCAAAGTTCCATACCCGTCGCAAGAAACGCGAGCTGCCCTCGACCGCCGAGTCGTTCCACTCCAGCGTGGCCTCGGGAGGGGCGGTGAACATGGTGTACAAGCGGGCCGTATCGGCGCCGTATTTTTCAATCAGGTCCTGCGGATCGACGCCGTTGTTTTTGCTCTTGCTCATGGTACCCACGCCCTCGTAGGTCACCAAGGTGCCCGCGGGCAAATCGCCCTTGGCTTCCTTCAGGCGCGCGCCCGTGACTTTGCCGCTGTCATCGTGCAGGTCTTCAACTTCATGAGGCCAGAAATATTCGATGCCCCCCTTCTCGCCTTTGCGCGAGTAAATGTGGTTCAGCACCATGCCTTGCGTGAGCAAGCGCGTGAAGGGTTCGTCGACCTGCACCAGGCCGAGGTCGCGCATCACCTTGGTCCAGAAGCGCGCATACAGCAGGTGCAGAATGGCGTGCTCAATGCCCCCGATGTACTGGTCCATCGGCATCCAGTACTGGGCCCCCTCGGCCACCATCTTGGCATCGTTGGTGGGGTCGCAATAACGCATGAAGTACCAGGACGAATCGACAAAGGTGTCCATGGTGTCGGTTTCACGGCGGGCGGGCTTGCCGCACACCGGACAGGTCACGCCATGGTGGAAGCCCTCGTGCTTGTTCAGCGGGTTGCCCGAGCCATCGGGAATGCAGTCTTGTGGCAAGACGACGGGCAGGTCTTTTTCGGGTACCGGCACGGCGCCATGTTCATCGCAATGGATGATAGGAATGGGGGTGCCCCAGTACCGCTGGCGGGAAATGCCCCAATCGCGCAGGCGCCATGTGGTTTTCTTTTCGCCCAGGCCTTTGGCGGCCAAGTCTGCGGCTACAGCGTTGACGCAGTCTTTGAAGGCCTTGCCGTTGTAGGGTCCGGAATGGACCGCCACGCCAGCGCCTTTTTCCGCATACCAGTCTTGCCACTGGGTGGCGTCGAAGGGGCGCGGCCCGTTGGCATCCGACAGCGACACCACTTGTTGAATGGGCAACTGGTATTTGAGTGCAAAAGCAAAGTCGCGCTCGTCATGCGCCGGCACGCCCATGACGGCGCCATCGCCGTAGGTCATGAGCACGTAGTTGCCCACCCACACGTCGACCTTCTGGCCGGTCAGGGGGTGGGTCACCTGCAGGCCCGTGGGCATGCCTTCTTTTTCTTTGAGCGCCAACTCGGCCTCGGTGGTGCCGCCTTTCTGGCATTCTTCAATGAAGGCTGCCAGCCTGGGTTGCGACAAGGCCGCTTGGGTGGCCAAGGGGTGCTCGGGCGCCACAGCGCAAAAGGTGACGCCCATGATGGTGTCAGGGCGTGTGGTGAAGACGTACATGCGGCCATCGCCAATCAAGTCGCCCTGGGCATCGCGGATGTCATGGGTGAAGGCGAAGCGCACGCCCTCGCTTTTGCCAATCCAGTTTTCCTGCATCAGCTTGACGCGCTCGGGCCAACCCGGCATTTTGTCGCCCGTCACAAAGGACAGCAGCTCTTCTGCGTAGTCGGTGATCTTGAGGTAATAGCCCGGAATTTCGCGTTTTTCGACTACTGCGCCGGTGCGCCAGCCCTTGCCATCGATGACCTGCTCATTGGCCAGCACCGTTTGGTCCACCGGGTCCCAGTTGACGATTTGGGTCTTGCGGTAGGCCACGCCCTTTTCGAGCATTTTCAGGAACAGCCACTGGTTCCATTTGTAGTAGCTGGCATCGCAGGTGGCCACTTCACGCGACCAGTCGATGGCCAAGCCCATCGCCTGCATCTGCTTTTTCATGTAGGCAATGTTTTCATAGGTCCACTTGGCAGGAGGCACGCCGTTCTTGAGCGCTGCGTTTTCGGCGGGCAAGCCAAATGCGTCCCAGCCCATGGGCATGAGGACGTTGTAGCCCTTCATGCGCAGGTGGCGCGTGAGCATGTCGTTGATGGTGTAGTTGCGCACATGCCCCATATGCAACTTGCCGCTGGGGTAAGGCAGCATGGAGCAGGCATAAAACTTTTTCTTGCTGGCGTCTTCGGTGACACGGTAGGCATCGCGTGCCGACCACGCGGTCTGCACAGCACGCTCGATTTCATTGGGATTGAATTTTTCTTGCATAAGGTGTCTCGCCAGAACCTCCTGGGCGCGGCAAGTTGCGCCGGGGAAATTCTGAAAATAAGGGTTCAGCGAAGGCCCAGCACGTCGAACATGTCGAACAGGCCGTGGGGTTGCTGGGCCAGGAAATGCGCGGCGCGCAAGCTACCTTGGGCATAAGTGCTGCGACTGGAAGATTTGTGGGTCACTTCGATGCGCTCACCGGTGCCTGCAAACAGCACCGTGTGGTCCCCCACAATGTCACCGCCGCGAATGGTGGAAAAACCGATGGTGGAGGGCTCGCGCTCGCCAGTGTGCCCCTCGCGGGCGTAGACCGCGCAGGTCTTCAGGTCACGGCCGATGGCGTCGGCAATCACCTCGCCCATTTTGAGCGCGGTGCCCGAGGGCGCATCCACCTTGTGGCGGTGGTGCGCTTCGATGATCTCGATGTCGTAGCCGGTGGCCAGGGCCTTGGCCGCCATTTCCAGCAACTTGAGCGTGACATTGACGCCCACGCTCATGTTGGGCGCCATGACAATGGCGATGTCTTGGGCCGCCTCGGCAATTTGGGCTTTCTGGGCTTCGCTGAAGCCCGTGGTGCCAATCACCATGCGCACGCCAAGTTCGCGACAGATGGCCAAATGGGCCATCGTGCCCTCGGGGCGGGTGAAGTCGATCAGGCATTGCGCTTGCGCCAGGCCGACGCGCAGGTCGGACTGTATCGGCACCCCACTGACATGTCCGAGAAAGGCGCTGGCGTCCTGCCCTAACGAAGGGCTGCCGTGGATATCCAGCGCACCGGCCAACACACAAGCCGAATCGTTGCGAACGGCCTCGATCAGCATGTGGCCCATGCGGCCACTGGCGCCAGCGATGGCAATACGAAGAGGTGAGCTCATGAGAAATCTCCGGGATCAGCGAGCCGGACTTTCCAGCGGCGGATAGTCCATGGACGCGGGGGCGGCGGGCAAGGCGGGCTCGGGCACTTGGGTAGGCTTGAAAACCTGCAGCTCTTGGGGGGTCGCCTCCAGGCGGGGTACTTTGGTCTGGCGGTTTTTTCGCACATCAATGCCAGCGGCGAATTCGGCCTCACTGGGCATCTCATCGGCCTCCACGCGGGCCATCAGGTTGTTTTCAAAAAACACCGAAAGTTTGCGCTGCTGTGCTTGCGCACCCTGACGCTTGATGGTGAACGCGTAATCCCAGCGGTCGGCGTGAAACAAACTGGAAATCAAAGGCGTTCCCAAAATGTCTTTCACTTGCTGGCGTGTGAAACCAGGGCCCAGGATCGAAAGCTGCTCGCGCGTCACGACATTGCCCTGAATGAGCTCCACCCGATAGGGCGTGAACAAATTGGCCATTTTTTCAACGGGTTTGTCCACCGTCGAGCAAGCCACCAGCAGGCTGGCGCAAGCGGCCACGCAGCCTGTTTTCAACGAGTGGGGGCGTGCAGTCATGGGGTTCTATGGAGCAAAGGCTATGATCTGCGAATTGTAGCGGTCAGACCCCTCGTGCGCCGCCCCTTCCTGCGACAGAAAGTGTGACATGCCCTCGATCGACGACCTCAAGAGCACAGGCCTGAAGGCCACACTGCCGCGACTGAAAATTCTGGAGATGTTCCAGCGCGGTCCGACACGCCACATGACCGCCGAAGACGTCTACCGTCGTGCCCTGGAAGAGCGCATCGACATTGGCTTGGCCACCATTTACCGCGTACTGACCCAGTTTGAGCAAGCCGGCATCCTGACCCGCAACAACTTTGAAGGCGGCAAAGCCATCTACGAACTCGACGAAGGGCAGCACCATGACCACCTGGTCTGCATGGATTGCGGTCGTGTTGAAGAGTTTTTCGACCCGGAAATCGAGTCACGCCAGCAGCGCATTGCCAAAGCCAAGGGTTTTGAGCTGGTGGACCACGCCCTCAGTTTGTATGCCCACTGCCGTCAAAAGAATTGCCCGCACCGCGCGGCAGGCTGACACGCATCAGTGCTGTTGCATGGCGCGGCGGTGCCGCTCCACAAAATCGTCGTAGGTGTTGATGCCCCGCAATTGCAGAATGGAGTTGCGCACTGCGGCTTCGACCAGCACCGCGATGTTGCGGCCAGCGACCACCTGAATCACCACTTTGCGCACGGGTATGCCCAGCACGTCTTGCGTCAAGGGCTCGTGCGGCAAGCGCTCGTAGTCACGCTCCAGGGTTTCGCGCCGCACCAGGTGCACGATCAGCTTCAGGCGCATTTTGCGGCGGACCGCCGTTTCGCCAAAGATGGCGCGAATGTCCAGCAAGCCAATGCCGCGCACTTCCAGCAGGTTTTGCAGCAGCTCAGGGCAGCGCCCTTCGATGGTGGTCTGGTTGATGCGGTACAAATCGACGGCATCGTCGGCCACCAGGCCGTTGCCTCGGGAAATCAGCTCCAAGCCGAGCTCGCTCTTGCCCAGGCCCGACTCTCCGGTGATCATCACGCCCAGGCCCAGAATGTCCATGAACACACCGTGCATCGAGGTGCGGTCGGCAAAATGCTTGGACAAATAAGCCCGCAACAAATCGATCACGAAGGCGGAAGACTCGTGGGTGGAAAACAAGGGAATTTGGGCGCGCTCGCACAGCGAGACCAAGGCGTCAGGCGGTTGCTGGCCATCGGCGAGCACCAGCACAGGCGGCTCGAGGGTCACAATGCGGGCAATGCGACGCGCACAGTCCTCAGGCGTCGCATTGGTCAGGTAGCGAATCTCGCGCTCGCCCAGCAACTGCAGCCGATAAGGGTGGATGTAATTGAGGTAACCCACCAAATCGGCGCCTGAGCGGGCGGCACGCACGGCCACCTCGTCAAACCGGCGCTCGGAGGCCCCCAGCCCGGCCACCCATTCCCAGCGGAGTTTTTGGCGAAAATCTTCGAACAGAACCTCGGCACTGACAACGGTCGGTTTCACGTTCGGGCTTCTCCTAGGTCAACCGCCTTCAGGCAGTTTGGGCGGAATTCCAGGTGGCGATGGTGGTGTGCAAAACCTGGGCGTCGGTGCAGGCTTTGAGCTTTTCGCGCAATGCGGAATCGCTGAGCAATTCGGCGATTTCGGACAAAATTTCCAGGTGTTTCTGAGTGGAAGCCTCGGGCACCAGCAAAAAAATGAGCAAGGCCACTGCCGCTTCGTCAGGCGCATCGAAGCCAATCGGCTGGTGCAGCTGAAACACCGCCGCCATGGGGGACTTGAGCCCTTTGATGCGCCCATGGGGAATGGCCACGCCATGGCCCAAACCCGTGGAACCCAGTCGCTCCCGGGCAAACAAGCTGTCCGCCACCAGGGCTCGGTTCAAGCCGTGCAGGCTCTCAAACAGCAGTCCGGCTTCTTCAAAAGCACGTTTTTTGCTGGTGACATCCACGCCCACAAGAACATGGGCGGCAGGCAAGATGGCGGCGAGTCGATTCATGATGAGCGGCTGATTATGCACCCGCTGGGGCCGTATTGAAACACCGATCAATTGGGAAAAAAGGATTCTTTTGGGCTTTGGGCATCAAAAAAGCCGCCCGAAGGCGGCTTGCTGGCAAGGCCAGACTCACATTGCGCGCTTGGCCGTGGCGTGGTGGTGGTCTTGCATGCGGTCTTTGTGACGCACCACCTGGCGGTCTAATTTGTCGACCAGATCGTCCACGGCGGCATAAAGGTCTTCGTGGGCGCTTTCGGCAAACATGTCATTGCCTTTGACATGGATATTGCACTCCGCACGCTGGCGCTTCTCCTTCTCCTTCTGTTTTTCAACGGTAAGCAGAACTTTGACGTCCACCACTTGGTCAAAGTGGCGAATGACCCGGTCTAGCTTTTGGGTCACATAGCTGCGCAGGGCAGGTGTGACTTCCAAATGGTGACCACTGATCGTCAGATTCATAGCGCGCCTCCTTATGGCTATCGGTTTGAGTTGTCTGCGAGCGCCTATCCTGTTTGTTTTTGGCTTGCGCCCACGGGATCACTATGCCCCGACTGTTCCAGAAAAGCAACTCTCTGACGCACAAACTTTTTGCTTGGCTTGCGGCCTCGCCCAGTGCCATAATGCGGGCTTCACAAACAGCGGAGATGACTCCTTGGAAACCTACCCTAGTTGGTAGCTTTCGGGTCCCCCTGGCAATTGGCGCCACCCGGATTCGAAAGCTTTAGCCCCTGAACCCTTTCGAACGATGGTGACACCCCACCACAATTGCCATGCTCAATATTTTCACGCTGGCCAACGGCCGCCTGTTCCAGGAAGAAATTGAATCCCTGGAAGAACTCTCGAAATTCCAGCCGATCTGGGTCGACTTGGAAGCCCCCACCCTGGAAGAAAAGCGCTGGATCAAGCAGTACTATGGCCTGCAAATCCCCGAAGACGCGATGGACGAGGACATCGAGGAATCTGCGCGTTTCTACGAAGAAGACAACGGCGAGTTGCACATCCGCAGCGACTTTTTGATTGCCGACGACGATGCACCCCGGACGGTGCGGGTGGCTTTCATCCTGAACCAGCACAACCAGGACCTGAAGAGCCGCGGCGTGCTGTTTTCGATCCACGACGAAGACGTGCCGGTGTTTCGCCTGTTGCGCCTGCGTGCGCGCCGTGCGCCCGGCCTGATTGAAGACGCCAAGGAAGTCTTGCTCAAGCTGTTCGATGCCGACGCCGAGTACTCGGCCGACACCCTGGAAAACATCTACGACCAACTGGAACAAGCTGGCAAGATGGTGCTGTCTGGCGATGTCACCGATGCCCTGGCCGGCGAAGTGCTGGGCGCCATTGCGCGCCAGGAAGACTTGAATGGCCGCATCCGACGCAATGTGATGGACACCCGGCGTGCGGTCAGCTTCATGATGCGCTCGCGCATGCTCAACGCCGAGCAGTTTGAAGAAGCCCGGCAAATTCTGCGCGACATTGAGTCGCTGGACAGCCATACAGCGTTTTTGTTTGACAAGATCAACTTCCTGATGGATGCCACCGTGGGCTTCATCAACATCAACCAGAACAAGATCATCAAGATCTTCTCGGTGGCCAGCGTGGCTTTGTTGCCCCCGACCTTGATCGCCAGCATCTATGGCATGAACTTTCAGTTCATGCCCGAACTGAGCCAAACCTGGGGCTACCCCATG
Organism: Limnohabitans sp.; assembly: GCA_018882835.1. Lineage (GTDB taxonomy): Bacteria > Pseudomonadota > Gammaproteobacteria > Burkholderiales > Burkholderiaceae_C > Limnohabitans. The sequence continues at coordinate 11,129 of VERE01000055.1, read as the reverse complement.
GCCCTGGCCCTGATGGTCGCCAGCGCCCTGGTGCCCATGTGGTATTTCCGCAAGCGCGGCTGGCTCAAGTAAGGCGGTCTCAGGGCTGCTGAGTCGCCAGCTGCGGCAGCAAGGCGCTGATCACTTCGGCGCTGTAACGGGCGGCAATCTCGCGAATGAAATGCAAAAAGTCGACGGTCGCGTCATCGTCTGCGCGATCGGAGATGATGCGCACGGCGGCAAAAGGCACTTGGTAGTCATGGCAGACCTGTGCCATGGCCGCCCCTTCCATCTCAACCGCCAGGGCATCGGGCAGCCGTTGTTGCAAGTCTTGGCTTTCCACATGGCTGGACACGAAGCGGTCGCCACTCACCACCAAGCCCGACAGCACCCGGGCCTGGCTCAACGGCAAACCCAACCTGGAGGTCATCGGCAATTGCGCCAGCAAGCGCGGCAGTGCTTGCTGGGCGGCCATCCGCAGAGAAGCGGTCAAGGCGGCATCGACTGAAAATTGTGCGCGGCCGTACAACGGCACCTCGTACCTTGGAAAGAGCGGCGAGGCATCCAGGTCATGCTGCAAAAAGCCATTGGCGACCACCACATCGCCCACGCGCACCTGGGGCGACAAGCCGCCAGCCACCCCTGTGAAGACGATGCGCGAGACACCGAAGCGCTCGATCAAGGTGGTGGCCGTGGTGGCTGCCGCCACTTTGCCAATGCGCGACAAAACCGCCACGACCGGCTCGCCATGACAGACGCCTCGCCAAAAGGTGCGGCCCGCCACTTCTTCGGGTTGCGCCTGCAGCAGCGCCAGAACCGCGGACAGTTCTTCCTGCATGGCACTGACAATCGCCGTGGTCATGGCTGGCCTGTTTGACGCGATGGGTTATTTTTTGTCACGCAGCTCGCGGCGCAGTATTTTGCCCACCGGTGTTTTGGGCAAGTCTGTGCGAAATTCGATCAGCTTGGGCAATTTGTAACCGGTGAGGTTATTTTTGCAATGCTCTAGAACTTGCGTTTCGGTGAGCGCGGGGTCCTTTTTGACCACCACCAGCTTCACCGCCTCGCCCGATTTGTCGTCGGGGATGCCGATCACGGCGCATTCGAGCACGCCTGGCAAGGAGGCCACCACATCTTCGACTTCGTTGGGGTAGACATTGAAGCCACTGACCAAAATCATGTCCTTCTTGCGGTCGACGATCTTGAAATAGCCACGGGCATCCATGACGCCAATGTCTCCCGACTTGAACCAGCCGCCAGGCAGCATCACCTTGGCGGTTTCATCGGGCCGTTGCCAGTAGCCAGCCATGACCTGCGGCCCTTGGATGGCGATTTCACCCGGCTGGCCAACAGGCAACTCATGGCCATCGTCGTCGATGATTTTGAGGCGCGTGTTGGGCAAAGGCACACCGATGGTGCCGCTGAACTCGGTGCTGGTGGTGGGGTTGCAGCTGGCCGATGGGCTGGTTTCGGACAGGCCATACCCTTCGCAAACGGGACAGCCCGTTTTCTCCAGCCAAAGCTTGGCTACCGCCGCTTGAACCGCCATGCCACCGCCCACCGACACCTTCAGGTTGGACCAGTTGACCTGACCAAAATCAGGGTGATTGGCCAGCGCGTTGAATAGCGTGTTGACTGCCGGAAAGCTGTGAAAAGTATGTTTGGACAGCTCTTTCAAAACCGCGGGAATGTCTCGCGGGTTGGGAATCAAGATGTTCTTGCCCCCCGTGCGCATGGACAGCATCATGTTCACAGTGAACGCAAAGATGTGGTACAGCGGCAAGGCGCAGACCGAGGTGGGCTGCTCATCGGCCGGCACACGCGCCATGGCCGGCGCATTCCAGGCTTCGGACTGCAGCACATTGGCGATCAGGTTGCGGTGCAGCAGCACCGCGCCTTTGGACACCCCCGTGGTGCCGCCGGTGTATTGCAAAACAGCCAGGTCGTCTGGCCCCAAGGCTGGCTCTTGCAGTTTGGCACCCTGACCCAGAGCCAACGCCGCATTGAAGCGCACTGCAAGCGGGAGCTCAAAAGACGGCACCAGCTTTTTGACATTGCGCACCACATGGTTGACCAGCATGCCTTTGAGCCATCCGAGCCGGTCGCCCATGGCGCACAACACCACGTGTTGCACAGGTGTGCTGGCCAGGCATTGCTGCAAGGTGGCCGCAAAATTTTCAATGATGACAATGGCTTTGGCACCCGCGTCCTTGAGCTGGTGCTCCAGCTCGCGCGCGGTGTACAGCGGATTGACGTTGACCACCACAAAGCCCGCACGCAAGATGGCCGCCACAACCACCGGGTACTGCGGCACATTGGGCAGCATGATGGCAATGCGATCACCCCGTTCCAGTCCAAGCGACTGGAAGTAAGCTGCCAAAGCCTGGCTTTGCTGGTCCAAAGCCGAATAGGTCAGGTCTTTGCCAAGGAAACTGTAGGCGACCCGGTCGCCGTAACGATCGAAGCTCTCCCGCATCAGCGCGACCAGGGAGGAATAGGCCTGAAGCGGCAGATCAGCCGGCACCCCCTCGGGGTAAGCGCTCAACCAGGGTCTGTCGTCTGTCATGAGGCCTCCCGCCGCTTTATTCGATGGCTTTCACCATGTCTTCCACAACCTTTTTGGCATCGCCAAACACCATCATGGTTTTGTCCATGTAGAACAGCTCGTTGTCCAAGCCGGCATAACCGGCCGCCATGGAGCGTTTGTTCACAATGATGGTTTTGGCTTTGTAGGCCTCGAGAATAGGCATGCCATAAATCGGGCTGCCCTTGACGTGGGCTGCGGGGTTGACCACATCGTTGGCGCCCAGAATGATGGCCACATCGACCTGGCCAAACTCGCCATTGATGTCTTCCATTTCAAACACCTGGTCGTAAGGCACTTCGGCTTCGGCGAGCAGCACGTTCATGTGACCCGGCATGCGGCCTGCCACAGGGTGAATGGCGTATTTCACGCTGACGCCTTTTTCGGTCAGCTTGGCAGCCAATTCCTTGACGGCATGCTGCGCACGGGCCACCGCCAGGCCATAGCCCGGCACGATGACCACGGTTTCGGCGTTGCCCATGACAAAGGCGGCATCGTCGGCACTGCCACTCTTGACATTGCGTTGCTGTTGCGCACCCGCGGCAGCAGTGCCGGCTTCGCCGCCAAAGCCACCCAAAATCACGTTGAAGAAAGAGCGGTTCATGGCCTTGCACATGATGTAGCTCAGAATCGCACCCGAGCTGCCCACCAAAGAGCCGGCAATGATCAGCATGCTGTTGTTCAGCGAGAAGCCAATGCCTGCGGCCGCCCAACCCGAGTAGCTGTTCAGCATGGACACCACCACCGGCATGTCAGCGCCGCCGATGGGAATGATGATCAGCACGCCCAACACGAAGGACAGGGCCAGCATTACCAGGAAAGCTTCCCAGTTTTGGGTGAACATGAACACCAGGCCCAAGCCCACTGTGGCCAGGCCAACCAGCAGGTTGATCATGTGCTGCCCTTGGAACACCACCGGGGCGCCCTGGAACAATCGGAACTTGTATTTGCCCGACAGCTTGCCAAAGGCAATGACCGAACCGCTGAAGGTGATGGCGCCAATGGCTGCGCCCAAGAACAACTCCAGCCGGTTGCCGGCAGGAATCGGATCGCCCGCTTTGGCCACGATCTGGAAAGCCTGCGGCTCGACCACTGCGGCGACGGCGATGAACACCGCCGCCAAACCGATCATGCTGTGCATGAAAGCCACCAGCTCGGGCATTTTGGTCATTTCCACCCGCTGGGCCATGATGGCGCCGGCAGCGCCGCCGACCAGCAACCCCACCAAGACCCACCCCAAGCCCAAGGCAGAACCGGCCAGCTGAACAATCAGCGCCGCGGTGGTGAGCACGGCCAAGGTCATGCCCACCATGCCAAACACGTTGCCGCGGATGGAGGTTGTGGGGTGAGACAGGCCCTTCAAGGCCTGAATAAAGCAAACGCTGGCCACCAGGTACAGCAGCGTGACAAGGTTCATGCTCATTTGGCATCTCCTTGGGCCGCAGGCGCTTTTTTCTCTTTCTTTTTAAACATTTCCAGCATGCGTCGCGTCACCAGAAAGCCGCCGAACACATTCACTGCGGCCAGCGTGACCGCCAGCACGCCCATGGTTTTGCCCAAGGTGGTTTCGGTCAGTGCGGCCGCCAGCATGGCGCCCACAATGACGATGGCCGACACCGCATTGGTCACCGCCATCAGAGGAGTGTGCAGGGCCGGGGTGACGGTCCAAACCACGTGGTAGCCCACGTAGATGGCCAGCACAAAAATGATCAGGTTGGTCAGGGTAGGAGAAACGAGTTCCATGCTTATTTCCTTTTCACCTCGCCTGCCTGGGTCATGAGACAGGCAGCGACGATGTCATCTTCGAGGTCAACTTTGAAAGCGCCTTCTTTGTCGATCACCAGCTTGAGGAAATCGAGCACATTGCGCGCGTAAAGAGAGCTGGCATCGGCGGCCACAAGAGCCGGCAAATTGGTCTCTCCCACCAGGGTGACGCCATGCTTGACCACGGTCTTGCCTGCCTCGGTCAGGGGGCAGTTGCCGCCTTGCGGCGCAGCCAGGTCCACGATGACGGAGCCGGCCTTCATGCTCTTGACCATCTCTTCGGTCACCAAAACCGGTGCGGCGCGGCCGGGGATCAAGGCGGTGGTGATCACCACATCGGCCTGCGCCACGCGCTTGGCGACTTCCACCTTTTGGCGCTCCAGCCAGCTTGCCGGCATGGGACGGGCATAGCCGCCAACGCCTTCTGCGGCCTCTTTCTCTTCCTGGGTTTCGTAAGGCACGTCAATGAACTTGGCGCCCAAGGACTCGACTTGCTCTTTGACGCTGGGCCGTACATCGGAGGCCTCGATCACTGCACCAAGACGCTTGGCGGTGGCAATGGCTTGCAAGCCGGCCACGCCAACCCCCAGAATGACCACGCGCGCCGCCTTGACGGTGCCGGCTGCGGTCATGAGCATGGGGAAAAAGCGCTGGTATTTGTCAGCCGCCATCATCACGGCCTTGTAGCCTGCAATGTTGGCCTGGGAGGACAGGACGTCCATGCTTTGGGCACGGGTGGTGCGCGGAGCGGCCTCCAGTGCAAAACTGGTCAACTGGCCACGCGCCATGCGCTGCAGGCCTTCTGCGTCAAACGGGTTGAGCATGCCGACCAGTGCGGCGCCGGGCTTCATGTGGGCCATTTCTGCTTCGGATGGGGTTCGCACTTTGAGCACCAGGTCGGCACCCAAAGCACCGGCCGCATCGGTGATGTCGGCGCCAGCGGCTTGGTAGGCTTCGTCGGTAACGCTGGCCGCAAGGCCAGCACCTGACTGGATTCGCAGGGTGTGCCCCTGCGCTTTGAGTTTTTTGACCGTTTCAGGGGTGACCGCAACGCGGGTCTCACCTGCCATGGTTTCGGCGGGCACGCCAATGAGCATGGATCATCTCCTTGTCACAGGCATGGGGTTCATGCCCAGTTTGTTGGGTGTAAAGTTTCCTGACCTGTAGCTTACATGAGTTTTGACCGATTTTGGCAAGGCCACCGCAAAGCCTTGAACACTGCCAAAATCAAGCCCATGACAATCCGTTGGAAACCCAGTGTGACAGTGGCCGCCATCATTGAGCATGAGGGCCGCTACTTGTTGGTCGAGGAAGAAACGCCGGAGGGCTTGCGTTTGAACAATCCTGCCGGGCATCTGGACCCTGGAGAGTCACCCTTGCAGGCCTGTGCCCGCGAAGCCCTGGAAGAAACCACCCGGCTGTTCACCCCGACAGAATTGCTAGGGGTTTACCTATCGCGCTTTCAGCGACCGGCTCGGCCTGGGCATGAAGCGGAAGACATCACCTATTTGCGCTTCGCCTTTTGCGGCAAGCTGGGGGATCAGGTTGCGGGGCGGCAGCTGGACCAGGGCATTGTTCGCACCCTCTGGCTCACACCCCAGGAGATTCGTGACAGTGCCCAGCGGCACCGCAGCCCGCTGGTGGTGCGCTGCATGGAGGACCATCTGCGAGGCCAGCGCTACCCCCTGGCGCTGATTGACACCGACCCCTCCGTGATGGCTTGAGCCTATTTTCGGTTCACCAACACAATGCCGACCGCAACGCCCGTCAAGGCGGCGATCAATCCCGGCGTCAGGGTTTCACCCAGCCACAAGGTCCCAAACAGCAACGCAAAGATGGGCGTCAGAAACACAAAGACGCTGATCTTGGTCGCGGGATAGTGGGACAGCATCCACATCCAGGTCAAATAGCTGGCAAAGGCGCCGACAAAGGTTTGCAAGAACAGGGACAGCCAGGCAAAGCGGCTGATGTCCAGCGTGGGCTGCTCGCCCAAACCCCAAGCGACCCAGGGCAAGACCACCGCGCTGATGGCCACTTGGTAAAACAGCACCTTTTCAGGGGAGAGACTGGCGAGCCGGCTGGAACGAATCACCACCGTGGTGAGCCCCCAAAAAGCGCCGGCGCCGACCGCCAGCAGGTCCCCCAGCCATGCCATGTCGCGCCCCAGGCTTTGCACCATGCCATCGCGCAAGGCAAAAGCCGAGGCCGCGAATGCCACACCCAAACCGAGCCACTGCAGGGGCCGCATGCGCTCGGTCTTGAGCCACAACGGCAAGAGCAAAGCCACCCAAAAGGGGGCGGTGTACAGAAAAATGGTCAGCCGAGATGCACTGGTGTACTTCAGCCCAAGGTACATGCAAACAAACTCGGCCGAGAAAAGCACGCCCGCCAACAGGCCTGCAGGCAACGAGCCATCGGCCCGCCACAAGGGAATTTTGCGAATGCGGCACCAAATCCACAGCGTCAAGGCCGAGCCCATGAAGCGCAAAGCCGCTTGCGACACCGCAGGCACCTCTGGCAGCGTGGCCTTGACCAGTACTTGCTGCCAGCCCCAAAACAGGCAACACAACAGCAACAGCGAAATCGCCAGCCAATCCAGGTGCGTGCGTCGGGTGTTCATGCAAGGCTTGTCATAATGGATTGTCCAAAGGATACCCTTTTCATGCTGCAAGAACGAATTGAACCCGCCTGGCTTGACGCTTTCGAGACCGTCCTCGGCCGATGTGCCGTGCAGCCCGGCGACACCGTGGCCATTCTGTGTGAAACCCAAAGCCGGTCGATCCTGCCGGAATTGGCGCGCTTGGCTGCGGCCCGATTGAAGGCCAAAGCTTTTGTGCTGCAACTCAACAGCGTGCCGGTCAGCGGAGCACCGGTGATTCGCTCTACCGGCGCCTCCACCGCTTTGCAGCAGATCGGCCCGGTGGTGCAGGCTCTGGCCAGCAGCACCCTGGTGGTGGATTGCACCGTTGAAGGCCTGATGCATGCCCCCGAGCTGCCGGCCATCTTGAAGGGCGGCGCCCGGGTGATCTATATCAGCAACGAGCACCCCGAAGCGCTGGCGCGCCTGCTGCCCGACGAGGCCACCGAGGAGCGGGTCAAGGCGCATGTCAAACGCCTGCGCGCCACGCGCCGCATGCAGGTGCGCTCTGCCGCTGGCAGTGATTTGAGCATCGACCTGGAAGGCGCCGTGGTGGGTGGCAACTGGGGCTACACCACGCGCCCTGGCACCATGACCCATTGGCCGGGGGGCCTGGCACTGGCGTTTCCCAAAGCCGGCAGCGTCCATGGCACCTTGGTGTTGGCACCGGGCGACGTCAACCTGACCTTCAAGCGCTATCTGGAGCGACCGGTGGTGTTGACCATTGAAAACGATTACGTCACTCGCATCGAAGGCGAGGGCGTGGACGCCGAGCTGATGCGCAGTTACATCGCAGCCTGGGGCGATCGCGAGGCTTATGCCGTCAGCCACGTGGGCTACGGCTTGAACGAAGCCGCCCGCTGGGACAGCATGGCAGGCTACGACAAGCGGGACTTCAATGGCACCGAATTGCGCGCCTTTGCCGGCAATTTTTTGTACAGCACTGGTGCCAATGAGTTTGCCAAGCGCTACACCCTGGGGCACTTTGACCTGCCCCTGCGCGGGTGCACCCTTGCGCTGGACGGCGAGACGGTGGTGGACCAAGGCCGGCTGGTCGCATGAGCACCACCCCGCATTACTCTACCCTGGGTTCAGGGCCCACCGTTTTGATGCTGCACGGCATTGGCGGTGGCCACCTTGCGTTTGCCCCGCAACTGGAAACCCTGGCTCAGGCCGGTTTTCGGGCAGTCGCGTGGGACATGCCAGGTTATGGCCACAGCGCTCCGATTGAGCCCTATACCTTCAAAGGGCTGGCCGAGCGCTGTATTGCCCTGATCGAAAGCCTGGGGTCACCGGGCCGCACGCCGCTGACCCTGGTGGGCCACAGCATGGGCGGCATGGTGGCGCAAGAAGTCATCCTGCGACGACCTGACCTGGTGGGCCGCTTGGTGCTGTGTGGCACGTCCAGCTCCTTTGGCAAACCCGATGGCGAATGGCAACGCCAGTTCGTCCAACAGCGCTCAGCGCCTTTGGACGCGGGCCAAACCATGGCCGATGTGGCGCGCAGCCTGGTGCCAGGCATGGCCGGCCCCGAAGCCTTGCCAGAGGGGCTGCGCTTGGCCGAGCATTGCATGTCGCTGGTCAGTCCGGGGACCTACCGCCGCGCCCTGGAGGCGTTGGTGACCTTCAACCGCCGCGAGGCCTTGCCCTTGATCGGTGTGCCCACTCTGCTGATTGCCGGTGAAAAAGACCCCAATGCACCGCCTTCGGTCATGCAAAAAATGGCCGAGAAGATTCCCGACAGCCGCTACGCTGAAATGGCGGGCATCGGTCACCTGATGAACCTGGAAGCGCCCGACGCTTTCGATCAGCTGCTGATCGATTTTTTGCGCGAGCCCCTGCATCACCGCCTGCACTGAGCCGTTCTGGTTTTCCCTCAAACCTGAGTGACAAGCAGGGTTGCCAGCGAACGATACACTGGCCCATCAGATCTGATTTGTTTTGAGGGGACACCGTGAATCCACAGAATTTGCGTTTTGGCAGTGGTCAGGCCGTGCGCCGGCTGGAAGATGAACAATTGCTCAAAGGCGCTGGCGTCTATACGGATGACGTGAGCTTGCCCGGACAAACACGCTTGTGTTTCGTGCGCTCGCCCTACCCCCACGCCCGCATTGTGTCGATCGACACCTCGGCTGCCAAGGCCATGCCCGGCGTGCACCTGGTGGTCACGGGCGCCGAGTTGAAAGCCCAAGGGGTCAAGCCCATGGCACGCCCCGTCAACTTCAAACGTGCCGATGGCAGCCCGCCGGCCTCACCCGACCGCCACATTCTGGCGGCAGAGCGCGTGCGCTTCGTGGGCGAAGCGCTCGTGGCCGTGGTTGCCGATACCGAACAGCAAGCCCGCGACGCGGCTGAAGCGGTGCAGGTCGAGTTTGAAGAGTTGCCGTGCGCCGTCACCTTGGACGATGCCTTGGCCACTGACGCCCCGCTGATTTCCGACAGCCCAGACAACCGCGTGGCCGAAACCCGTTATGGCGACGCCAGTGCTGCGGCCGCAGCGTTTGCCAAAGCCGCGCATGTGGTCAAGCTGGACATCACCAACCAACGCCTGGTCGCATTGACCCTGGAGCCGCGCAGCGTGCTGGCCTACATCGATGAAGGCCGCGTCACGGTGCGCATGAGCACCCAGATGCCCTCAGGCATTCGCACCCAGGTCTCCGACTTGCTGGGCATCCCTGCCGACAAAGTGCGCGTCATCGTGGGCGATGTGGGCGGCGGCTTCGGCATGAAAACCGGCGCCAATGCGGAAGACATTGTGGTGGCCTACTGCGCCAACAAACTGCAGCGCCCGGTCAAATGGATCGCCGAGCGCAGCGAAGATTTTCTGACCAGCGCGCACGGCCGCGACATCGTCAGCAAGGGCGAGTTGGCGCTGGACGCGAACGGCAAAATTCTGGCGCTGCGAATTCACAACCAGGCCAACGTGGGCGCCTACCCCGGCATGACGGGCGTGGCCATTCAGGTCATGATCGGCCCCTGGGTGCAAACCAGCGTGTACGACATCCAGCTCATCGACTTCCACTTCACAGCGGTCATGACCAACACCGCACCCACCGGCGCATACCGCGGTGCGGGCCGGCCTGAAGCGATCTACAACATTGAGCGCTTGATGGACGAGGCCGCACGCCAAACCGGCATTGACCGCCTGGAACTGCGCCGTCGCAACTTCATTCAGCCGTCCCAAATGCCTTACAAAAACGCCATGGGCCAAACCTATGACACTGGCGCGTTTGAGTCGGTGATGAACCAAGGCGTGAATCAAGCAGATTGGCATGGCTTTGAACAACGTGCCGCGCAATCTGCCGCGCGCGGCCGCTGGCGCGGCTTGGGCATTGCCACCTTTCTGGAATGGACGGGTGGCAACGCTTTGGAAGAAAACGTCAATGTGCGCGTCATGGCCGACGGCGTCATCGAGGTGTTCAGTGCCGTCAACGCCATGGGCCAAGGCATCGCCACCACGCTGGCACAGCTGGTGGTGGACGTGTTCGACGTGCCACTGGACAAAGTGCGTGTGGTGTTGGGCGACACCGACCGCGGCAATGGTTTCGGCAGCGCGGGCTCGCGCTCGCTGTTCACCGGCGGCTCTGCTGTCAGCGTGGGCTCGGCGAAGACGCTGGAAAAAGCGCGCGAGCTGGCAGCAGAAGCGCTGGAAGCCTCGGCTGCTGACTTGCACTACGAGATCGGCACCTTCAAGGTGGCCGGCACCGACCTGAAAATTTCCTTGGGCGAGATTGCCCAGCGCCAGCCGCAGCAGCGCATCGAGCTGAACTCGACCACCGCCGCCAGTGGCCCGACCTGGCCCAACGGCTGCCATGTTTGCGAGGTCGAAGTGGACCCCCACACGGGCGAAACCCAGGTGGTGGCTTATTCATCGGTCAACGATGTGGGCCGCGTGGTCAACCCCATGATTGTGCGCGGCCAGCTTGATGGCGGCGCGGTGCAAGGCATTGGCCAGGCGCTGTGCGAGCATGTGGTGTACGACCGCGAAACCGGCCAGCCTGTCACCGGCAGCCTGATGGACTACGCCGTGCCGCATGCCGACATCATGCCCTGCATGTTCGTCACCAGCATGGACGAAAACACCCCTTGCAAGAACAATGTGCTGGGCGTGAAGGGCGTGGGCGAACTCGGCACCATTGGTGCCACGCCCGCCGTGGTCAATGC
>VERE01000097.1 GCA_018882835.1 Limnohabitans sp. | reverse complement strand
CCTACACCATCACCGCCGGCGCCGATGGCAGTTACACGGTGGCCTCTAGCGACACAGTTGCGAGCGCGGAAGGCACGGACACCCTGACGGGCATCGAGGGGGTTCAGTTCTCTGACCGTTTTGTGAGCCTGGTGGTGGACCGCCAATCGCGCGACCTCACCAAAGATGGTGAAGCCGACTTGGTGGAAGTGCGCGGGCTGGACTTGAGCAGCACGGGCGACAACCTGACTTTTGCCGCAGGCCAATCGGCGATCGCCCATGTGTTCATGAGCGGATTGGGCGATGACACCTTGGTCGGGGGCAGTGGCGCCGATGTGTTCGAAGGGGGTGCCGGCAATGACAGCATGACCGGCGGTGAAGGCATTGACCGCGCACGCTTCAGCGGCAATTACAGTGACTACACGATCGCCACCACCGATGGCGTGACCATCGTCACCCACAAAAACCAGGGCACAGACGGCACCGATACCCTGCGCGAGGTGGAAGAGCTGGTGTTTGCGGACCGCATCTACAAGCTGGGTACGCAAGTCGTGACCACCAAAGAAGTGGACACCGATGGCAACCAGAAAGCCGATACACGCATTGTCTCGGCGACCGATAGCGATGACACCGTCGTGGGCAGCACAACACTGGCCAACGTGATCGATGCGGGCACAGGCAATGACACCTTGACAGGTGGCAACCTGGGTGACGACTTCGTGCCAGGCGCCGGCAATGACCGCATCGACGGTGGCTCCAACACCGGCCTGGATGCTGCGGGCAACGCCAATGCCGACCGGGTGTTCTACAGTGGCAAGCAATCGACCTACACCTTGAGTGCCTGGGAGCAAGCCAGCTTCACCCTGTCAGGGACGATTGAAGTGGGTGATATTTTGTCAGTCACGGTGGGCGCCCAAAAAGTCAGCCATGTGGCAACGGGCACATCGCTGGCCGAGCAGGCCAGGCTGTTTGCGGCAGCCATCGAAGCGGCGGTGGACACCAGCAGCACCGTGTTCAGCGCCTCGGCAACGGCGGGCAAAATCAGCCTGTTGGGCAAGGACATGCTGTTTGCGGTGATTCCTACCGTGAGCAACGGCTCGCATTCGGTCAGTGGCAGCTTCAAGGTCAGTGGCGCCAGCCAGACCGGCAAGAGCCTGGTGCTGGACACCGTTTCGGGGCTCGAAGCCGGCATGTTCGTGTCGTACAGCGTCAGCAGCGGCACGGGGTCCACGGCCACCAGCTACGGGCCCTACAAAATTGAATCCATCACCCTCAGCAGCAAAACACTGACGTTGTCTGACGCCATGGGGGCCTCGCCTGCCGATTTGACCACTTTGACAGTCACGCAGACCAACCTCGACACGACGACCGCCACCACGGCCGCCAGCTACGAGCGTTGGTACGAAGTCACCGGCAGCGACACCGGCACTGACCGCCTGGTCAACGTCGAGCAGGTGGTGTTTGCGGATGCTGCTGTGGACTTGCTGTTCAAGACCTCGCAGACCGCAGCCTGGGGCAGCAGCGGCAAGCTGGAAGTGTCCACCTTGTTCACCGGCACGGCCCTGAGTGACTTGCTGGTGTCGAGCTCGGCCAATGAGGTGTTTGTGGGCATGGCCGGTGCCGACCACTTTGTGATTCCGGATGCAGCCGGTGTGGACGTGATCAAAGACTTCACCCCCGGCGCTTCGGGCGACGTGTTGACCTTGCTGTTGGGCCTGAACGACACCGACGGTTTGAATGGCACGGGTGTGGATACCGTGGCCGAGGCCTTGGCCAAGGGCACGCAGCAAAGTGCGGACACGGTGTTTGACTTTGGTGGCGGCAACACGGTTCGCCTGGTGGGTGTGACCCTGGGTGACCTGACCGCGGCCAACTTTGAAGTGATGCCCTCGTTCTAAACCAAGCCAATCCAAAATAACTCCAAGGACCCCAGACCATGGCTTATGAATCAGAGAGCCCCCTCAGCACTGGCACCCCCAACAACACCACCGATGCGGCCAATGTGATGTCTTCGGGCGCGTGGAACAAGGCCTCCCTGGCCAGTTCCACCGACGTCGATTATTTCAAGATCATTGTGGCCAGCGCCGGTTTGATCAAAGTGGAGGTCAGCAATTCCCTGGTGACCACCACAGAAATCTGGAAAGCCGATTTGCTCAATGCCAGTGGCGACTACCTGACGCAACTGGGGACCACCTCGGTGGGTACGCCCGTGGTCTCGGGCAGCAGCAACACGGGCAAGACCTTGCTGGTGTCTGGCTTGACCAGTGCAATTGCCACGGGCAGCCGATTTACCTTCTCTACCGACAGTGCCGACACCACGATTTACACCGTGCTGGGGGCCACCACTTTGAACGGCGGCCAATCGACTTTGACGCTGGACACGGCGCTGCCAAGCTCGCTGGCAGCCTCCACCCCACTGGTGTTCTCGCCCACCCAGATGGGGATTGCGGGCACCGGCAGCAGCTTGACGGGCACGGTGAGCGCTGCAGGCACTTATTTCGTGAAAATGAGCGCCTCCAATTGGAGCGATGCCGAGTACCAGGTGAAGAGCACCTTTGTGCCCACCATCGAATCGACGCTGGGCAATGACAGCAAAGCCCTGGCCGCCGATGTGGGTAACCGCCTGGTCGCCAACGCCTGGATGACGGGCGCCTTGTCGGCCCAAAGCGATGTGGATGCCTGGGTGTTCAGCACTGCGGCTGCCTCGGACTTCTACATTGACTTTGCCGCAGCCAGCGGCGACAACGATGCGCCTGAATGGGAAATCAGCCTGAGCACCTGGAACGGCCAGGCCCTGAGCTCGGTCCAGGGCGTGGCCCTGAGTGGCAGCGTGGGCAAATCGGGCACCTACAAAATCGAGAGCGCCAAATACAGCACCGCCAATTCTTTCGTGGTGTCCATCGCGGCCAAAACAGGCGTGACCTACGACCCCGGCAATTACACCTTGCGCGTACGCGGCGATACGCTGGACCTGAACGACACCCCCATCATCACCGTGGATACGGTGGGGTCGGGCAAGCCCAACGAGTACATCACCACCGGCGTGGTGCGCTCTTTGAAAGTTTCTACAACCACCAGCACCAGCCAAGTGGCCTTGAAAAGCTTGTTCAGTGTGAGCGATGCCGATGTGAGCGCAGGCACCCAAACCATGGCCAGCTACCAAGTGGCCCTGACCACCGCCACGGGCCAGGCAGCCACTGGCTTGATCAAAATCATCGACGGCAGCACCACCACGACTTACACCAACGGCAGCACAATGACGGCTGCACAAATGGAAAAAGCCTATGTGGTGGCGGGCACCACCGAAGGCAATCTGGATTTGGTGATCCAGGCTTTTGACTCCTCCAACGCCTCGGATGCGTCGGGCGCCAGCTCGTATGTGCACCAAACCGTGCGGTTGGTGAGTCAATCTACCGGCGTGAGCGTGACCACCGATGGCAGCCTGAATTTGACCGAGCGAGCCAGCAGCACCGAGAGCGGCTACAACGAGAGCCTGTCGTTCAAACTCAGCAGCGCCCCCACCAGTTCGGTGCTGGTCTATCTGGAGCAGGCCAGCCCCAGCCAATTGAGTTTGTCCAAGAGCTTACTGACCTTCACGCCCGAGAACTACAACGTTGACCAGGCGGTGACGGTGACGGCGGTGCAAGACAGTTTGTCCGAAGGCAGTCACACGGGATCTTTGACTTTCCGCGTGGTCAGCACCGACACCGCTTATGACGGCCTGGCCGTGACGGCGCAAAGCTTTGCCATCGCCGACCCCGTCAACCACGCCCCGACCGGCACGGTCACAGTGGCAGGCACGGCCAAGGTGGGCCAGGCCTTGTCGGCCATCACCACCAGCCTGAGTGATGCCGACACGCTGGGTGAATTGAACTACCAGTGGGAGCGCTCGAGTGGCAGCACCTGGTCGTCGATTGCCAACGCCAACACCAATGCCTATGTGCTGACCAGCAGCGACCTGGGCGCCACGGTGCGCGTGAAAGTGTCTTACCTGGATGGCCTGAAGAATGCCGAATCGGTGACCTCCACTGCCTCCACCACCATTGCCACCGCCAACGGCTACGACCTGAGCGGCGGTGTGCGCTTCTGGAAGAGCAGCACCACCAAACTGGCCGATGTGTCGGTCTCTGGGGGCGGACAAACTGCGACGTCCAGCAGCACCGGCACTTTTTCGATGACGGGTTTGACACAAACCTCGGGCAGCACTTTGTTCACGCTGACCCCCAGCAAGGCCGTGACCGCCACCAAGGCCTCCGAGGCGGGCATCACCCTCACCGATGTGCTGGCCAGCCTGAAGGTGTACCTGAGCAAAGACCTGCCCAGCGATTACAAGAGCAGTTACAACTACATCGCCGCTGACTTCGATGCCAACGGCACGGTGAACCTCACCGATGTGTTGTCTTTGCTGAAGTACTACCTGGGAAAAATCACGACAACGGCCCCTGCCTGGGTTTTCGTGGATGCGGCCGATGTGGACAGCAGCGGCAACATTGCGGCTTTGAGCACCGGCAATATCTCAAAGAGCGCCACCGATCCGCATGTGGTGGATGTTGACATGAGTGCCGTCAGTACCGTGGATATCGTTGGCGTCCTGCGTGGCGATGTCGATGGCAGCTGGGTGGCCTGACCCCCGGCAACGGGGATCAGAAGCTTAAGCCGAGGCCAGCCGACACCGTCCCATACTTCACGCCAAAAATAGGGGACGTGATGCTGTTGTACAAAAACGGGATGTCGCTGAGAAACTGCCGCTGCATGAATTGCACGCGGGTGTAGCCGTGCAGTGTTTGGGTGAACTTGTAGG
>VERE01000016.1 GCA_018882835.1 Limnohabitans sp. | reverse complement strand
GTTGTTGAATCGCGAGGACAGTCCCTGGTATCCGTCCATGCGCTTGTTTCGCCAGTCCACGCCAAGAGATTGGCAGCCCGTATTAAAAGCCGTGCGAGCAGGCTTGATTCAAAAAATCAGCGACTCTAAGGCGGTTCAGTCCCGTTTTTTGGAGGCAATGCATGCTCACCAAGAGGGTAACCTTGAAGAAGTCGAAAATGTCTATCTCGATACGCTTCAAGTTTTTCCCGGGCATGCTGATGCATGGCATCTGCTTGGCGTTTTATGGGCGCAGAGGGGCAATCATTCAAAGGCCATTGAGCACTTTCAAACTGCTTTGTTGATCCACCCTCAATTGATACCTGCACACTTTAATTTGGGGGTGCAACTTTCTCGACAAGGTGATGTAGAGGGCAGCGTGCGTGCGTTTCAGCAAGCAGCGCTGCTCAATTCCAAGCACGCCGAGGCACATTTCCAACTTGCCGTGGGGCTGCAAAAATTAGGCAGGACTGAGGATGCGCTTCGTGCTTATGGCGTCGTACTGAATTTGATTCCGGATCACTACCAGTCTCTTTGCAACCGTGGGGTGGTGTTCCACGAAAAGGGTTGTTACGAGGAGGCTTTGAAGGACTACGAGATGGCACTGAGCATTCGCTCGGACTGTGTGGATGCACTCTCTAACCAATCTGTCACCTTGAACGCCATGGGAGAGTATGGCAAAGCCTGGCAAGCTTGTCAGCTAGCCAACAAACTGTCGCCCAGCAACCCTGTGGTACTTCACAATTTAGGTTTCAGCTTGCAAGGCCTGAAAAAATCTCATGAAGCCATCAAGGCCTACCGAGAAGCTTTGTCGGTCCGAACTGACTACGCAGAGTGCTGGAATAATTTGGGCAATGCCCAATTTTCTTTGGGGCAACACCAAGACAGCATCGAAAGCCATTCACAAGCGATACATTGGCGTCCCGACTTCGCAGATGCTTACTTCAACCGAGCCAATGTATGGTTCGTCTTGAAACAATTTGATCGCGCTATCGAAGATTACGAAGTTGCTCGCCAGCTGAATCCCGACTTGGTTTTCATTCAGGGGACCCTGATGCACGCTCGCATGCATGCGTGCGATTGGAAGAATTTTCAGAGTGATTCACAAGCATTGTGCGAGTCTGTCCGCCAAGGGCATCGAGCCATTACCCCTTTTGCACTCTTGGGTCTCTGTGACGATCCATTGCTGCTCAAGCAATCGAGTGAAACTTATGCATGTTACAAATCGCCTTCCCAAGAGCTCCCAGGACTTGCGATCAAAACTGCACCATCTGACAAAATTCATCTCGCTTACTTTTCAGCAGATTTTCACAACCATGCCACGGCCTATTTGATGGCCGAGTTGTTTGAACTTCATGATCGGAGTCGTTTCCACGTCAGCGCTTATTCATTTGGCGGGTCATCAGGGGACCGCATGCGACAAAGATTGGTCCATGCCTTTGATGCATTTCATGACGTTCGAGAAATGTCTGTACGCGAGATTGTGCAATTGGCACGCCGGGAGAAAACCGACATTGCAGTCGATCTCAAGGGTTTCACCAGAGAAAACAGGGCAGACATTTTTGCTTTGAGAGCCGCTCCTGTTCAAGTGAGCTATTTGGGGTATCCGGGCACCCTGGGCATGAAAACCATGGACTATTTGATTGCAGATCCAACAGTGGTGCCCGAATCAACTTATGAGGCGTACAGCGAAAAAATTGCTTTGTTACCTGATTGTTACCAAGTCAATGATCAGCTTAGGCAGGTATCGGTCAAAGAATTCACTCGGAAAGAAATGAATTTGCCCGGCCAAGGCTTCGTTTTTTGCTGTTTCAATAACAGCTACAAAATACTGCCCGACATCTTTGCCGGATGGATGCGAATCTTGGCAAAGGTACCTGGCAGTGTGCTGTGGTTGTTGAAGGACAATCCCTTGGCCGTTCGTCACTTGCAGGAGCAGGCTGTGCTGGCTGGCGTGGCGCCGCAACGCCTGGTTTTTGCTGAAAGAATGCCTCTGACGGAACACCTTGCTCGACACCGTTTGGCCAATCTGTTCCTCGACACATCACCCTGCAACGCGCACACTACATGCAGCGATGCATTGTGGGCCGGACTGCCCGTTTTGACATTCCCTGGCAAAACTTTCGCTTCACGGGTCAGTGCAAGTTTGTTACGCGCCATTGGGTTGCCCGAGTGCGTGCAAACCGATCAATTTCAGTACGAGGCGGTGGCCATCGCTTTGGGAAACCATCCGGATAAATTGAACCAACTGAAGCAACGCTTGCAGGCCAATAAAACCAAGGCTCCGTTGTTTGATACCCCGCGATTCACCCGTCAAATAGAGGCTTTGTACGAAAAGATGCATCTCCGAAGGCTGAAAGGTTTGCCCCCTGACCATCTCAGGACGGATGCATCGGACACAATAGGGGTCCATGGCAACGATTGACACCACGGCCCCCCAGCTCACCTATGTCTTTGTGAGCAGCAGTGAGAACCAGGTCGGGTTCACATTGCTGTTCAGTGAAAGTATCCGACCCAATGCGGCGAGTTTCGGCTTGTATGCCTGGAGTGCTGAACTCGCGGCGATCGGTTCTCGAATCAGTCTATTTTCACAATTCGTTACTAATTCGAATAATTTGTCGCTTCTGCCACTGGGTACGGTAGAGGCAGGTCAAGCCTACCAGCTGACGGTTGCGCGCGACGCTGTTCTGGATCTGTCAGGTAATGCGTTGGGGGCAGATTTGCCCATCTTCCTTCAACCAATTGATTTGACCGGCGGTTTGTCGTTGCAAATCTGGGGCAAGTCTGAAGAAGGCGCTGCCCTCGAAGCCAAACTGGCGTCTGTTTCCATTTTGAGTGGGGCTGTCAAAGCCAGCTACCAGTGGCAGGTCAAGACCGACAGTGTCTGGACCAATCTGCCCTCGGCCAACACTGCAGTACTGTCCATCCCCTCGGACCAATCTTGGGTGGGTAAGGAAATTCGTGTCAGCGTCCAAACCAGTTTGGCTTTGAGCGGGTTCACCCAATTCCAAAGCCTCGGCCTGAAGGTTGCCAATGTCAACGACACGCCGGTGGCTGCCGCAAGCAACTTCACCCTGGTGGAGGATTCGGTTGCCCAGGGTAATCTTTCGGCCTCGGATGACGATGCAAACGTGTTGACGTTTGTCAAAGTGACCGACCCTGCGCACGGCTCGGTGACCGTGAATGCCACAACGGGCGCTTACACCTACACGCCGGCCGTCAACTACAACGGCTCTGACAGCTTCACTTTCAAGGTCAATGACGGCTTGGTGGATTCGGCGGTGGCGACTGTGTCGCTCAGCGTCAGTGCCGTCAACGACGCACCCACTGCGCAAGCATCGAGCCTGACCACCGATGAAGATGTGATTCAAGCGGGCACACTGGCAGGGAGCGATGTCGAGGGCAGTGCGCTGACTTTTCTGAAGGTTTCCAACCCCAGCCATGGCTCGGTGAGCCTCAATGCAAGCACAGGGGCCTACACCTACACACCCTCCGCCAACTACAACGGCAGCGACAGTTTCAGCTTCAAGGTGAACGACGGCGTGCTGGATTCAGAGACCGCAACGGTGTCGCTCACCGTCCGGGCGGTCAACGATGCGCCGGTGGCCAACAGCACCGGCAGCACAACCCAGGAAGACAGCCCCAAGACCGGCACACTGACAGGCACCGATGTCGAGGGCAGCAGTCTGACCTTTGTCAAAGTGTCTGACCCCGCCCATGGCAGCGTCACGGTGAACACCACCACAGGGGCCTACACTTACACGCCTGCCGCCAATTACAACGGCACCGACAGCTTCACCTTCAAGGTCAACGATGGGGCGTTGGATTCAGCCCTCGCCACGATCACCTTGACCATCAATGCGGTCAACGATGCGCCCACCGCGTCGGCAGTCAGTGCTGCCACTTCTGAAGATACCGCCAAGACGGGCACACTGATGGGCTCCGACGTTGAAGGCAGCACCCTGACGTTTGCCAAAGTGTCCGACCCCAGCCACGGTAGCGTCACCGTGAACGCATCCACCGGGGCCTACACCTACACCCCGGCGGCAAATTACAACGGCACCGACAGTTTCACCTTCAAGGTCAACGATGGCAGCCTGGACTCCGAGGCCGCCACCGTGTCGCTGGTCATCAGTGCGGTCAACGACGCGCCCACAGCGTCTCCCACCAGCGCTACAAGCTTTGAAGACACCATCCAAACGGGCACACTGACCGGAAACGATGTCGAGGGCAGCAGTCTGACGTTTGCCAAAGTGTCTGACCCCAGCCATGGCAGCGTCACCGTGAACGCCACCACCGGGGCCTACACCTACACGCCTGCTGCCAATTACAACGGCACCGACAGTTTCACCTTCAAGGTCAATGATGGCACTCTGAATTCCGAGGCCGCCACCGTGTTGCTGGTCATCAGTGCGGTCAACGATGCCCCCACGGCATCTGCTGCCAGTGCCACCACCTCTGAAGACACTGCCAAGACAGGCACACTGACGGGCACTGATATCGAGGGCAGCAGCCTGACATTTGCCAAAGTGTCCGACCCCAGCCATGGCAGCGTCACTGTGAACGCCACCACGGGGGCCTACACCTACACGCCAGCTGCCAATTACAACGGTACCGACAGTTTCACTTTCAAGGTGAACGATGGTGCCCTGGATTCAGACACCGCCACGATCACGCTGACTGTCAGTGCGGTCAACGATGCGCCCGTGGGCACAGCCACCAGCATCACGACCGATGAAGACACCGCCAAGACAGGCACCCTGGCGGGCACCGATATCGAAGGCAGCACGCTGACGTTTGCCAAAGTGTCCGATCCCAGCCATGGCAGCGTTACTGTGAACGCCACCACGGGGGCCTACACCTACACCCCGGCCGCCAATTTCAACGGCACCGACAGTTTCACCTTCATGGTCAACGACGGCGTTGCAGATTCGGAGGCTGCCAGCGTGCTGATCACCGTGGGGTCTGTCAACGATGCGCCTGTGGCCACAGACCTGCGTATCAGTACCGCCGAAGACACTGCCCTGTCGGGTCATTTGTCGGGCACCGACCCCGAAGGCAGTGCACTCACCTGGATCCAGGTTGCAGAGCCCAGCCATGGCACGGTGACTCTGAGTGCCATCACGGGCGCTTACGTCTATACCCCGGCGGCCAACTACAACGGCACCGACAGTTTCACCTTCAAGGTCAACGATGGGGCTCTTGATTCAGAGACGGCAACGGTGTTCATCACCCTCACTGCGGTCAACGATGCACCTACCGCCGTGGCCATCGGTGCCAGCACCAACGAAGACACCGCCAAGTCGGGCCTGCTGTCAGGCACCGATGTTGAAGGCAGCACGTTGACCTTCGCCAAAGTGACCGACCCCCAGCACGGCACCGTCACGCTCAACGCCACCACAGGGGCCTACACCTACACGCCTGCCGCCAATTACAACGGCAGCGACAGCTTCACCTACAAGGTCAATGACGGCGTCCTGGATTCCGCGGTGAGCCAGGTCACGGTGACGGTGGCGGCGGTGAACGATGCACCGGTGGCCAATGCCCTTCGCATCACCACCGACGAAGACACGCCCAGCAAAGGGCAACTGACGGGCGCAGACACCGAGGGCAGCGCGCTGAGCTTCGTCAAGGTGAGCGACCCCAGCCGAGGCACGGTGGTGATCAACGCCGCCACAGGCGCCTACACCTACACGCCTGTCGCGAATGCCAACGGTGTGGACCGGTTCAGCTTCAAGGTCAACGACGGGGCGCTGGACTCCGAGGTGGCGAGCGTGGAGGTACAGATCAGCGCAGTGAACGATGCGCCAGTGGCCTCCTCATTGAGCGTGAACGGCTACGAGGACGGCGTGTTGACGGGGGTGCTGCCGGGCAGCGATGTGGAGGGCAGTGCGCTGACGTATGCCAAGCTGAGCGATCCCTTGCATGGCGTGGTGGTGCTCAACACTGCCACGGGATCGTACACGTACACGCCAGCAGCCAACTACAACGGCAGCGACAGCTTCACCTTCAAGGTCAACGATGGCGCGCTGGACTCTGGGGTTGGGACGCTGAGTGTGAGCCTGGCGGCGGTGAACGATGCGCCACAGGCCAACGGGGTGACGCTCAGCGGGTTTGAGGACACGGTGAAGACGGGGCAGCTGACGGGCTCGGATGTGGAGGGCAGTGCACTGAGCTTTGCCAAGGTCAGCGAGCCTAGCCACGGAAGTCTGACCCTGAACACCGAGACCGGCGCTTTTTCCTACACGCCTGAACTCAATTTTTGGGGTGCCGACCACTTCACCTTCAGAGTCAGCGATGGCGCAGCCCGCTCAGACCCGGTGGAAGTCACCTTCCTGGTCAACGCCATGGATGACCCCGCCAGTGCCAGCCTGACCGTTACGGGTACGGGCCTGTTAGGTACAAGCTTGTCCCTGAGTGTGTCCGATTTGCAAGACCCTGACGGTACCGTGAGCTTTGCCACGCAGTGGCAAAGCAAGCAAAGCACGGGCGAGTGGGTGGACGTGGCTCAGGCCAACAGCGTGCGATGGCAAGTGCCCACGGATGCAGCCTGGACTGACGCCATAGTGCGTGCCCAGGTGACCACCACCGATGAGGGGGGCGGCACGACACTGCTTTACTCACCTGAAAAACAGATCGTGTCGGGTGCTTACCATGCCAGCATCAAAGCGTATTACGCGAGCCAGTTGATCGATCCTGCCAATGCCAAGTTGTTGGGAAATGTCACGGTGACGTTTCCGGGATTTCAGGGGACGACTGTTTCTTTGACTTCTTTAGAGAGTTCCTCCATCGTTGACAACGATGCAACACAGGACGGGCAGGTCTCCTTCACGGCTTCTGCTCCCTTGCCAAACGATGTCAGGCAAGCCATCAGTCTGACAGATGTGCTCTCTGCTTTGAAAATTTACCTTGGCAAACCTACACCTGTCGACACGCCCAAAACGCTGAGCAAGCTGGCGGCAGACTTTGATGCGGATGGTCAGGTCACGTTGTCCGATGTGCTCATGTTGTTGAAGTATTACCTTGGTAAAGAAAATGCCCTCCAGCCTCAGTGGGCCTGGATCGACAGGCAGAAGATCGGGGCGGCTGAGGAATTATCCAGCTCACTAGGAGTCCATGATTTCACGGAGAGTTCAAATGTTGAACTGGTTGGCATCCTGCGAGGCGATGTTGACTTCTCCTGGGGTGGTTGACCAACATTACCCAATAATTAATTCATTGGTATCAATTTAATTGTAATTATTTGTTAAGTTTAATAAAAATATCGAATTTGATTGACCTTGGTCATATGTGGTTATAGAGTGGACATTGACAAATTTTGTCAGTGAGAGGTCGCTATGTCTGACGTAATCGCCTACCGTGTAGAAAACGGGTATCTGTATGCTGATGTTTACAGCAATGGGTTGTTTCCGGATGCGGTTCCGGCGACCTCGAATTCATTTGCATATCAGTGGGTAGTTGATGGGGTATTGGATGTCGCAGCAACATCTAACTCTATTCAATTACTCAGTGGCCACACATACCAAATTAAGTTAAGTGGGACTTTAAGTCCTTTTTCTTTTTTAAATACCCCGCAAACAGTCACAGCACTTGGCTTTGTTGCATCCACTCTGAACTCCCAATATGTTGGAGTGCCCAGTGTTACGTTAGATATTAATGACTTAACATCATATTACACTATTAACAATTTACCAAGTGTTGATAATTTTATTTCCAAGGTGCTTTCTGGTAAATTCCAAATTAATGGCGGTGATTTAACGGATTGGGTCGATTTTTCAAGCTATTCGACTGCGACTACTGGTATTTATCTCGTTCCTGGTGCAAATAACGGTTTGTATACCTCAGTTTACGAGGTTCTGCTTGGAACTTCAACTGGTGCTAACTTGGGCCGTCTTGTTAACGTAGAAAATATCATTGGCACTCCCGTTGATGACAATATTCAATTGATTGGCAATTCACTGGATCACTTTATCAATGCTGGGGAAGGCAATAACGTAATTACAACATTTGGTGGAAATGACGCCATATTTTCAGGTTCTGGAAATGATGTTATCAATGTTGGCTCAGGTTCTGCAATTATTCAGGCCGGAAATGGTGTGAATCAAATAACGGCAGAGGAAGGATCGTTTTTTCAGATTACCACAGGTACAGGCAACGATACAATCACAGTTGGAAATGACAGTTCACTAACTTTTGGTGGCGTAAATAATATCAATGCAGGTGCAGGTTCTAACAAGATTCAAACGGGCTCTGGCGATTTTTGGATTACTACTGGTAATGGAAATGATTACATTACCCTCGGCAGCGATTACGAAAGTGATTTGCTGATAATCGATCAAGGTGGTGATAATATTGTTCGCGCGCTTAATGTTGGCGGAGTAGATATTACTACAGGAGGAGGGAATGATTATATAAAAGTTGGAGGGTCGGCCAATCTAACTAATTATAACCACATTGACTCTGGCGGAGGAGATAATACAATAATATTAGGGGCGGAGACGATCGTCAACACTGATCATGTGTATATAGGGCAATTAAGTTCAGGTGATTTAATTTTAAACAATAGCAAATATTTTGATGAGTTCCCGCTTAATTTGTCATACGCTGGTGATTTTTACATATCAGTTCCTAGTGCGAATAATGGTGTGAATGGTGTTAATAAATTAGGACTGGTTGCTGGTTACAATTTCAGTGTCGGCTATTACTCAGGTTCGACATGGGTTGAGGTTACTTCGGGTCAAGGGTATATAGGATCGAGTAGCTCCCCTGTCAAAATTGATCAGTCGAAATTTGATCCATCAAAAGCAAATATCTTAAGACTCTACGCATGGGATTCTGCTGGTAATGTGCAAAACTCTACAGGCAGCTACACCCTGATTTTGAATTATCCAGATTCCCGAGAAAGAATTGGTGATTCAATTATTAATTCAGGCTCAGGATCGGATTTTATAACCCTAAATAGTACGTACGGTAGTGAATTAATCGTTAATGACGGAGGTGGGCTCAACAATATCCGAGCACTCGATGCTGATAAATTTCAAATTACAACTGGCAATGAAAGTGATACCATCACTCTCGGGAATGATACATCTCCGCTATTTGATGTCAATAAAGTATCAGCGGGTGATGGTAATAATATTATTCAGGTGGGCTCTGGAAGTTATGTAATTTCTACGGGAGGGGGTACGGATTCAATAACCGTTTTCGGCGGAGAGATCGCTGGTCAGTTAACAATATACGCCGGCGATGGCGCCAACAACATTTTGGCGCGTTCGAATTCGTTAGGGTATGAAATTACTTCTGGCAACGAGTCAGACACGATTACGATCGGGAGTGTGCTGGATGCGTCAGTACTGAATCATATATCCATAGGTAATGGTAATAATCGGTTAGTAACTGGGTCAGGTGACTTTCAGATACTGACAGGTACTGGTGACGACACACTAATTCTTAATGGTGATGCTGGCAGTGATTTGAAAATTATTGATGCGGGAGGATTAAACCGAATTTCATCAATCGCGGGTAATGCAAATAGTTTTGAAATTACTACAGGTGGCGGCGACGACTACATTACATTGGGTGGCGTTTCGAATGCTGCATCATTGAACCATTTGGATGTTGGTGATGGGAATAATTCGATTACTTTGGGTGCTAATTTGGTTAGTCGCGACCATATTATTATGGGGCAGTTAAGCTCTGGAGACCTGATTGTTAATAATCAATATGTTGATGAAATACCATTAAATTTATCTTACTTGGGTGACCTTTTAATCTCCATGCCAACTGCTTTTAATGGTTCAGCGGTTGGTAAAATTGGAATAGCTGATGGATTCAAATACAGTGTTGGCTATTATTCAAATTCAAATTGGATTGAAAGTACATCTGGACAGTATTGGATTGGTGAAGGTCGTACTCCCTTTAAAATTGATCAAACACGTCTCGATCCTTCGAAAAATAATATATTGAGATTATTTGCATGGGATTTTGGTGGGAGTCTCAATAATTCAGTCGGTAGCTATAAACTTGTCCTAAATTATCAAGATCAGGTGGTGAGAAGTGGTGACTATGCTGTCACTTCAGGGCTTGGTTCTGATTCCATTACAATAAATAGCATTTCTGGCAGTGATCTGCAGATAATTGATTCTGGCGGCGCAAACACGATTCGAGTGTTGGACGCGGATCATTTTGAAATCACGACAGGATCAGGCACAGATTCGATTACCGTAGGAAGTGGTCTTGATGCCTCAGCAGTAAATCACATTAGCGCTGGAGCTGGAAACAACACCATCAGTGCTGGCAATGGTACGTTTGTGATCGACACGGGTACTGGGGATGATTGGGTCAGTGTTGGTGAGGGAAGCAACACCATCAATTTGAGTTCAGGTGCTGCGACGGTACTGGCTAGAAACGGTACAAATCGAATTACAGCGCAGGGCGGGTCGTCGTTTGAGGTAACCACCGGAAGTGGTGCAGACACGATCACGTTAGGGAATGACACAAACTTGACTGGCGTGAACCACGTGTCAGCTGGCGAAGGTCAAAACATTATCCAGGTAGGTTCAGGAAGTTATGAGATCAGCACAGGTGCCAGTGCAGACGTCATCACGGTGCAGGGCAGTGCAACTTCAGATGAGTTGGTGATTCTTGCAGGTGGTGGAAACAACACCATCACAGCGATTTCCAACACTTCTGGTTTTGATATCACGGCTGGTTCGGGCGCAGACACGATCAGCTTAGGAAGCAATCTGGACGGCATAACGGCGAGTCGCATTGATGCTGGTGCTGGGGTCAACAAGATCACCACGGGAGCTGGAGATTTCAGAATATCGGTTGGATCTGAAAACGACACAATCACATTGAACAGCGAGACTGGAAGCGATCTGCAGGTGATCGACTCTGGTGGTGCAAATACGATCCGAGCATTCAATGCAGATCATTTTGAAATCACGACAGGATCAGGTACAGATTCGATCACCGTGGGAAGTGGTCTTGATGCCTCAGCAGTAAATCACATCAACGCTGGTGCAGGAAGCAACACGATCAGTGCTGGCAATGGTACGTTTGTGATCGACACGGGCACTGGGGATGATTGGGTCAATGTTGGTGAGGGAAGCAACACCATCAATGTGAGTTCAGGCGCTGCGACGGTATTTGCTGGAAACGGTACAAATCGAATTACAGCGCTGGATGGGGCATCGTTTGAAATTACCACAGGAAGTGGTGCGGACACGATCAGCTTAGGAAGCAACCTGGACAGCACAACGCCGAGTCACATTAATGCTGGCAATGGGGCTAACAAGATCACCACGGGTGCTGGAGATTTCTGGGTATCGGTTGGAAGTGGCAACGATATGATCACACTGAACAGTGCATCAGGCAGTGATCTGAAGGTGATTGATTCAGGGGGTGTCAATCAAATTACGGCCCAAAATGCAAAAAGCTTTGAAATCACCACAGGTAGTGGGAATGACACTATTTTAATTGGGAACTCCACAAAATCAGTTTCATTAGGTTTTACTGCTGATGCATTTTCTTCAATGACAGTCAGTATTGGTGGTGTAACAATTAATCTTCCTGCCTATTCGGGAACTAATATTTCTTCTTTGGTAATAATAATTGCTGATGCACTTAAGGCAAATGCAGCTTATGCCAATTATTCAATTGAAACCTCTGAAAACACCATATTACTGACTCCACCTCAGGATATTTTTGCGTTCCCTTTTTATAGTATGTTCGATATAGGGGGGGCAAATCTAGATATGGCTGTCAATGCACCAAGCGGTTACACCCTTGAAGCTGGTGGGGTTCAGGTTTGGAATGGACAGAATCCTTATGCTACGCAGATCAACAAAATATCGACGATAACAGCAGGAGATGGTGATAATCTAGTCAGGGCTGGGAATGGTGATTTTTTGTACAGCGGAGGAATTGGAGCTGATTCAATTACTGTTGGAACAGGTAGCAATGTAATAAATTTGAATTCGGGTGCTGCGACTGTGCAGGCTGGAAACGGAACAAACCGAATCACAGCGCTGGATGGGGCGTCGTTTGAAATCACCACAGGAAGTGGTGCAGACACGATCACGTTAGGGAATGACACAAGTGGGAGTGGCGTGAACCATGTGTCGGCGGGAGATGGCCAGAACATCATCCAGGTGGGCGCAGGAAGTTTTGTGATCAGCACGGGTGCCAGTGCAGACTCCATCACTGTATTGGGGAGTTCGACTGCAGACGAGTTGGTGATTCTTGCGGATGCTGGGGACAACACCATCTCGGCGATTTCCAATACTTCTGGTTTTGAGATCACGGCAGGTTCGGGGGCAGACACCATCACCATTGGAAGTAATTTAGACGCTTCCTATGCAAGCCACATTGATGCGGGCTCTGGAGCCAACAAGATCAGCACGGGTGCTGGAGATTTCTGGGTTACGGTTGGAAGTGGCAACGATGAGATCACACTGAACAGTGCTTCTGGCAGCGATTTGAAAGTGGTTGACTCTGGGGGTGCCAATCAAATTACGGCCCTTAATGCAAGCAGCTTAGAAGTCACCACCGGTGGGGGCAACGATACCATTAGCTTGGGGAATGACCTCGATAGCAGTCCCTCTGGCATCAATCATATCGATGCAGGCCAAGGCGATAACCGGATTCAAGCTGGAAATGGTAACTTCGCAATCACAACTGGAAGTGGCATTGACAGTGTATCCCTGGGTAATGGTGACAACATCATCAATACAGGATCTGGTATTGCTGTGATTACGGTCGGAAATGGCGCCAATCGAATCACAACGATGGAAGGTAATTTTGACATCACTGCCGGTTCAGGGAGCGACATCATTAATGTCGGCAATGGGACAACCGTCAACAATGGTGCAGTTTTTTCGACCACTTCTATAACAGGGTCTACGAGCAGATTCGCAACATTGACCAATGGTGCAACCGTCACACTGACCGAGGCCTTATATGCAAATCTAACAAACAAGCCACCTGTCACGACTGTGATGTCTACTGGTCAAACGATCGAAGAATTTACTGCAAAAAGAGGGCACCCGATAAGAGAGTTAACCATCAATTACCAGAACGGTGTTGATACACAAGTCTACAAACTGTATGGTTCTGACGTTAACTCTCTAATGCCCACAGTGGCCGCTTTGTCGGATGGTGGCTTTGCAGTGGCATGGCAAAGTCTGAGGGCTTTTCAAGCTTCTGGCGCTGATTACAATTATTATGAACGCGAAATCGATATTTACTTACAACGTTTCTCGGCATCGGGCACTGTTGTTCAGCCAGTCACTCAACTCACGCCAAGCACACCTGATGGTACTTTGTACGGGGGGGGTACATACTTTAAACCAGACCCTATGGATGGTCTGAATCAGAATCCCATCATTGTTCCTGGAGTCAATGGTAATTTTCAAGTGGGTTGGACAGGCAGCTACCAGCAGAAGTCTGTATCCATTGGCGATCCGTCTAATTCCATTATCGCCGGCGATGGCAACAACCAAATTACCGCAGGTACAGGCAACGTGTTTATTTCCGCTGGAATAGGAAATGACACCATCGTGACGGGCGCTGGCCAAGTCACGATCAACGCGGGTGATGGGCATAACAGAATCACCCTTGGCCAGGGCGCCTACTCTGTGACGGCGTTGAGCGGCAATGACACCATCGATGGTGGTAACCAAAGCCCGACATTGAGTTCCTCTACCGTCAGCGTTTTCACTGAAAAATTCAATGTACTGACTCTACCGACCACTGGCAGTCAGACCTTTGTACAATCTTTGAGCAACAGAACTCTGCAAAATTTGATGCCCTCGTCCTATGCAGGCGTATCGTGGGGCACTGCTGCCTCCATTTCTTCGATGGCTGTTCAAAGAGGTGGAACCGACCGGGCTCTGATGATTTACCACAACGATGTGGCCTATGTATCGGCCGGAGCTGCTGCGAACGTTGCGGGACAACAATACAGTCTGAATTTTGATTTTTCAACCGCAGCAGATTCGGTTTTGGGATCTTCTGCCACAGATAAATTGATCATCAGTGTGTTAGATCAAAACAATGCTGTCTTGAGTACCAAAGAAGTGGTTCCTGGCGCGTTCGGTACGGCCACCTCGAATTTGAAAACTGCCTTTGGCTCAGACACGCTGACGTTCATAGGTAATGGTCAAGGTTTACTGAAGATCAAAATTCAAGGGGTAGACGATTCAACCACCTCATTTGTGGGAACCATTGATAATATTTCTGTCACCCAGGAATCTGCCAGAAATGAAATCAATGCGGGTGAAGGGAACAACACCATCACTCTGGGGGCAGGCAATTTCAAAGTTACTGCGGGTGCTGGCACGGATGTGGTCACCATTGGCGCTGGATATTCAGCCTTGTACTTGGGGAGCGGTTCAAGTCAGCAGGTCAATATGACTCAAAACAATGGAAATCAGCTTATTTCCATCACAACTGCTCAATCTGGAACGGCCTCATACACTGCAAATTCAAACGTCAAAATCATGAATTTTGACATCGCTGCATCGAATGCAGCCTTATTGACAGGTCAAGCGACCCGTAAAGATTTGGTTCAGTTTGTGGTGAAGCCCAACGAAATTGCGGGCCTACTAGGAGGGGCGACGGCATCCAGCTGGTATCTCGAGCTTGTGCCAGATAACCCCAACACCACGGGTTATTTGTGGAGTCTGAATCTGAAAGCTGCTTTGTCGGCTACAAATTCGATCACAGTCAGCACCATCGATTTTGACTGGGGTTCAAATGATCCGCTGAGTGGCTACACCAACTACACTTTGACCTACTTGCAGCCCAAGATCGTCAACGACGGCAGCGGAAACTTCACCTACACCACAGGCTTGCGATACCAACCGTTGAACGAAGTCATGGACTCTGCAACAGGCACAGCCACAGTGGGCGGTGGTGCCAATGACACAATTTTGCTGGCTGCTCTGCAAACCAATGTCAACGGCACGCCGGATACCGCCGTCAATGTGGGCGCTGCGATTGCGGCGGGTGCGCGTGGTGGCGATGTTTATGCAGTGCGCATCCAGGGGGCGCAGGCTGGACTGGACAACGGCATCAAAACCATTGTGGATTCAGGCAACACCTCCAGCACAGAAGAAGATGCCGTTTACATCGAAGGCATCCGAAGCTTCAATGACCTGTCGTTTACACGCTTCCAGATGATCAATGAAGGCACTAAGTCCCTCAGCATCGCTTACAAGCAGTATTTGGCTGAACCCGATGATCAGTCGGTGTTTGCGAGCGGCAAAGTTAATATTTTTGGTGAATACAATCCTTCATCGCCGCAATACCACATTGAAAAATTGCAGTTTTCAACGGCGACCACACAAGATGGCACCAATTTTTTTAACGCTATTCAGACTTATTACCTGGGTGAAGCCAAATATGACGCGACGCGGTCTGTTGAACTTCACTCCATTGCAGGGAAAGCCAATTCACTGTTGATAGGAACGGAAGACGGTTCTTCGATTGTTGAGAAATTTGTCATTCATACAACCGTGGGTGCGACTCTTGAAAGGGAAGTGCGTATCTTCGGATTTGACGCCAGCGACACAATTTATTTTGATGGCAAGGTGCCCACCAGCGTCACGTCTGATGCAGCATTGTCAACCATGACCGGTTACATGTCGGATCCTCACCGTTTGATTGTTAATTTTGGAACCAGTGACTCTTTGATTCTCATGCTGGATGGAGCCGCAACCCTGTCCAACACACAATTTGACAGCACCAACCATCTTCTGAAATTTTTGTGATCAACCGAGCCCGTCCTCTCCCCAAGGAACACCAAGATTCCAATGAAGTCTCCTGACCGTCTCAGAAGAAAAAAAGGCAGCCAGCCTGTCTCTGAGAAGCTCCGCAATTGGCTGAAGTCAACCCCCACCCAAAGCACAAGCCACGAGCCTGTGCTTTGGGTCATGACCTTGGCGCTTTTGGCAGAGCATGCGCAGGCTGCGCGTCAGAACGTCTTAACCGAGGCCATCGCCAAGGATGCCGCCAATCAAGCCGAGCCAGCCAACTCTTCTGACGCCCTCCCCACAACGGATCCAACCTCCCACGCGGAGCAACCCGTAGAGCAAGACACCGAAGCTGCCATTCAAATTCAAACAGAAGCGCAGCCTCTGCAACCCCTCAGCGACCCTCAGCCTGACTTATACAAAGAGACTTTGGCGCTCAACACCGCCACAACAGCTTCAAGTGCAAGCGCCACAACTTCCCAACCAACCGCCGACACCCCACCCGCCGAACCCCTGACCGAACCTGAAACACCCACGGAGGAAGCCGAGGCCCCCGCCGAATCGGGCAGTCGCAAGCTTTACCCGGTAGCGCCAATTGGCGGCGGTGGAGGCGGGGGTTCGAGCAGCATGAGCCTCGCACCCACAGGCGCATCGGGCTCGGTCATCAAGGGCTACCTGGATCAGGCCATTGTGTGGCGTGACAAAGATGGCGATGGCGCGTTCACCTTTGTCGATGCCAATGGCGATGGCGTGTTTCAGGTGGGCGAAACGGTGAATGACTATTACGCCATCACCGACGAGCGTGGCAACTTCAAGAGCCTGGGAGGGACAGGCGCATTTCATGTGTTTGGCGGCATCGACCGCTATGGCACGGGTTTGCAGTTTGAGGGTGTGTTGTTGGCCCCCGAAACCGCCAAGGTGGTGACGTCACTCACCACCCTGGTTCAGGCCGTTCGCGAATCGTCAAGCACCAACAAACTGACACCCGAGCAAGCCGTGACGGCTGTCAAAAACATGTTGGGCCTGGGGACCAACGTCACGGCCGAGGATCTGTTGAACATCGACCCCGTCACGCAGGCTTACAGCAGCACCAGCAGCACCGATCAGGCGAAGTACCTGGGCCTGTATGCCAAGTCGGCGCAGCTGGCTAATATTTTGGTGGTGGGTGCTGCTGCTGTGCAAAAAGTGGACGCCAGTGTCTCCCTGGCCGATGCCTCGCTGTCAGTGGTGCGGGCGTTGGGTGAAACTTATCTCTCGGCAGTGTCAGCGCCTGGAGGCGTCGTAAAGGCTGTCGATCTGGGCAGCACCACCTTCATCACGCAGGTGATGCAAAGCATCGACAGCGCCGTGCCGTTAACGGCTGTGGCCGACATCACCACGGCGCTGGCCCAGGTGAACCAGGCGGTGCAGAACGTGGTGGCGCAGGCCGATGTGAATTCCAAGGCCTCGTTGAATGCCCTGGTGGCCACCGAGTACGCCTCGCAATACAACCTGACTGCCGATATTCTGGGCAAGCCCAATGCCGATGGCTCGTTGCGCACTCTGGATGCCGCAGCCTACAGTGGAACGCAACTCGACGCCAAATTGCAAGACATTCAATCGGTGGTGGGTTCCTTGGCGGCACCCGCGCAGGGCGGGCGGGGTCAGGCCGTGAAGCCCCTCTTGGTGGACCCCAACGATTCCAGCGCCAGCGCCTCGTCTGGGTTGTCGCTGGTGGGCGGTGAGCGTTTGTCGTCGGGTTACACCTACTTGCTGAAGCAAGACTTGAACAAGGATGTGGTGGCGGGCGACAAGCTGGTCGTCCTGGTGAACGGTGTTGCCTTCAAAACCGTGACCCTCAGTGCGGAGCAGGTCACGGCCCAAAAAATGCAGGTGGCGCTGGATGCTTCGATGTGGGGAAATTTGAGCCCCAATGCGGTGACTGCCAATTATGTGGTGACCACGCGTTTTGACACCGCTGCAGGTGTGCTCGGTGGAGAGTCGCGGCCCTGGGTGGTGGCGGTGGACAACCAGGTCAGCGTGCCGCAGGTGGCCTGGAAAACGGACACTGGTCGAACGGGTGAGCTACTGACCTTGCAGGACGGCATCACCCAGAACCCCAATTTCACGTTAGTGGGCAATGCCGAATTGAATGCCCAGGTGAAGTTCGGAGTTCGCTGGAACGAGGGTCCCGAGCAGTTCTATACCGTGCAAGCCTCGGGGCAGCGATTCGAGGTGGCCTCGCAGACGCTGAACATGACCAGCGAGGGGCGTTACATCGTGCGGCTTCAGCAGGTGGATCCTGCGGGCAACGTGTCCGCCTGGAGCAATACGGTCACCCTGGTCGTTGACCAGACCGCACCTGTTGTCTCCCTTCCGGTCTTTGACAATTTGTTGAGCCTCGGTGAACTCAAAGCCGTCAGCCTGGCCGTTCAGTTGGATGACCCTTTGGCCAAGCTTTCCTGGTCGATCAGAAATGCTCAGGGGAGCGTGGTCGATTTGACATTGACCGAGAGCCAGCGACTCCTGAGCGGCAATTTTTCTGGCTTGGCCGAGGGCCGCTACCTGCTGTCGGTGGCTGCCACCGATGTGGCAGGCAACACCTCGGTGGCGGCGACGCGCGAGGTGGTGGTGGA
This sequence comes from Limnohabitans sp., assembly GCA_018882835.1. Lineage (GTDB taxonomy): Bacteria > Pseudomonadota > Gammaproteobacteria > Burkholderiales > Burkholderiaceae_C > Limnohabitans. The sequence goes on along the minus strand of VERE01000016.1, from coordinate 49,557 downwards.
CAAAACGCCCCCCACCTTGCAGCTGCCGGTGATTTCTGGCGCGACGTCGGCAAGCGCATCGGTCATCAACCTGGCGACCGCCTCGAGCGGCCTGGTGCTGACGGGCAGCAGCAGTGGCGCGGAAACGGGGCAAATCGTCAAGCTGTCACTGGTGGCACAAGAGGGCACATCCAGGCTGGAGGTTCAAAGCGCATTGACCAATGGGGAATACGCCATCAGCTTGAGCGCTGCGCAGTTGACCGCATTGACCGATGGCGCATACACACTCAGCGGCGAAGTGGCTGACAAGGCGGGTAACCTGGTGCAGGTGAGTCAGGCTTTGCGGGTGGATAAAACTCCTCCGGTGCTGAGTCTGGCGGTGGAAGGTTCGGATGCCTTGCGCATCAATCAGACCATGATCCAGAAGGGTTTTGCCTTGGCGGGCGCTGCCACTGGCGTCGAGAATGGTCAAACGCTGACGCTGACGCTGGCCAACACAGCGGGCGACAAAAGTTGGACCTTTCAAACGCAGGTTCAAAACGGGGCTTACCGTCTGGCGCTGACCGCTGCTGACTTGAAAGGTTTTTCCGATGGCCAGTATGCGGCCACGGTGAACGTGAGCGACGCAGCGGGCAACCCTGCCGTGTTGCAGCAATCGCTGTCTGGCGCTGTGACCGCGCCTGTGGTCAGCGTGGTGCCGCTGTCAGACAACTTGCTGAATGCCACAGAGCTGCAAACGCCCCTTCAATTGCCGGTCACCGTGACGGGCACAGACACACGCCTGAATTTTTCGTTGACGCGCACAGGCGACACGCAGTCGACTTTCGATGCATTGCTCTCGCTTCAAAATGGCAAGCTGACCGGAAACCTCGGCAGCTTGCAAGACGGTGAGTACCGAATTGCCTTGCAGGCGCTGGATGGCAATGGCAACGCCAGTGCAGTGGTGACCCAGCGCTTTGTGGTGGATCGCACACCGCCCGTTTTAAGCCTCAGCGCACCGGCTGCACTGACGGGCACGGACACCCGGTTTCTGAACCAGTCGACCAAAGCCTCGGGGCTGACCTTCAGCGGAAAAGCGGACGGGGCTGAGGCCGGACAAACCGTTGCCTTGACCCTGGCCTCCACTTCAGCCCCAGGGGTGTCCGTGGGGCAATGGACGGCGGTGGCGAATGCAAAGGGAGAATTCGCGCTGACCCTGGCCAAGGAAACCCTGGCCCCGTGGTCCGATGGCAGCTATGTGTTGCGTGCCCAGGTGGCCGACCGTGCCGGCAACGCGGCAAGCCCTGTGACCCTGCCTTTCACAGTGGACACCACTGCGCCATCAGCGCCCAGCAGCCTGGGCATGACGGCCCTGTCCAGTAACGACACCGGTGTGTCGAGCACCGACCGCATCACCCAAAAAACCACGGGTCTGCAGTTTCAAGGCCAGGCCCTGGTGGCCGACCAGGGGTCGACGGTCCTGTTGTACGACCAAGGCAAGTGGTTGGAGGGCCCCACGGCAACGGTGCTAGCGGATGGCACGTTCGCTTTTGCCAATGTCAGTCTCGCTGCCGGCAACCATGCGCTGACTGCCCGCTTGCGCGATCCCGCGGGCAACCTCAGCGTGTTGCCATCGGGGGGCGCATCGCTGGCCGTGACCATCGACAACCAGGCGCCAGCCGTGACCAAGCTGACGACACCCGGGGCGGCGGTGTACGACCGCGGTCAGTCGTTGACTTTTGTGGTGCAAGGCAACGAGTCCTTGTATGTGACAGGCACCCCGCGTTTGAATTTGCAACTCGACAGTCCTACCCCGCGTTACGCCAGCTATGTCTCGGGTAGCGGGACCAACCAATTGGTGTTCAGCTACAAGGTGGCCTCTGGCGACTTGGACACCAATGGCATCGGCTTGTCCAGCCTGGATTTGCGCGGCGGCACGGTGACCGACATTGCTGGCAACGCCCTCAACCTGACGCTGAACAATGTGGGCGCGTTGTCCGGGGTCAAGATCAATGGCGCCGTGGTGGGCTCCTCTGCTGACGGTTATCTGGTGAATGTCACGATTTTTTCAGATGCCAACCGCGACAACGAGATCAGTCCGGGCGAGGCCGTCGGTGGCAGCATCGGGGCCGGTGTTTTCTCGATACCCGGAGGCACCGGCCAATTGATCATGCGGGGCGGCACCGATATCTCTACAGGTCAACCGTTTGCCGTGCAGTACGAAGCCCCCGAGGGCTTTTTGGTGATCAACCCGGTGACCACCCTGATGGCGGAGTATCAGAGCCTGAAGGGGTATGTCGCCGCCACGGCAACCGACGACGCCCATTACACGGTCAGCACGGCTGCGGTAGCCAGCAAGATTTTGGGTGCGGGCTTGTTTGCCGGGAGTTTGCCATCGGCCCTGACAAACTCATCCGCGCTGGTCGAGGATGTGCTGTCCAGTTACGACCCTTTCCGTGAGGCGGCCAACACGTCGGCTTCTGTGGCTGACAGAACGGCCGCCGTGATGTACCAGAAGACGGCGGCCATGTTGGCCGTGTTGTCGGATGTGGGCGGGCAGGTGCTGGCAGGCACCGATGGCGTGGGCGGTCATTTGGCCACCGAGACCAGTGTGGCATTGATGCGCGCCGTGGCCAATGGCTTGGACAATGTGTCAGGCGGTTTGCAGGCGGCTTTGCAGAACGCGCAAACAGTGTCGGGCTACATGCAAGCAGCGGTTCAGACCGTGGGCTTGAATTTGACGGTCGCCCAAAGTGCAGCGCTTGATGGGGTGGCCAGCGTGATGGCCAAAGCCAACGAGCTGATTGCCAATGTCGACCCGGCGGCGCTGTCTCAGGGGACGTCAGCGGTGGCGCTGTTGCGTCAGATTGTGTCGGTGCAAAGCGTGGTTCAGGGCGATTACCTGGGCGATCTGAAATTGCAGATGGGCAGCGACCCCACGGCCACTGCGACGCTTTCTGCCGCCACCATGAAGGCCAGCCTGGCTTCTGCCGTGGCCAATGCCATTGTGGGCCCCATAGTGCCTTCCAGTTTCAAAGTGGCAGCGTACCAGGAAGGCGGCACGCCAAGCGCTTCGCTGTCGGTGGCCGAGAGTGATGGCGCGGGCCATGGCTCGGTCGTCAACGTGCGTGTCACGCGCGGCGGTGGCTTGGACGGCACCGTGGTGTTGGGTTACCAGGTGTCAGGCTCTGCGAGCCTGGACCCCGCCCGGTTTGCCGGGGGCGTCACACCCTCTGGCACACTGACCTTCGGACCGGATGTGACCGAGCAGTGGCTCAAGATCGAGTGGGTGGACAACCAGATTCGGCAGCCGGATGAGCTGATCAGCCTGACCCTCAAAGATTTGTACGGCAACTCGCAATTCACCGACCTGAACAATGCCCTGGTGGCCGAGTCCAAGGTGCTGATCACCTTGGTGGATGATGACCCCAACACGCCGGTGATCACAGTCCCCTCAGAATTGGCCGCAGGTGAAGGGATCACGGTGGTCGCCGAGGGGGTGAGCGTCGATTACTACGACGCGCAGGCCACCCTGGTGGTGAACCTGCAGGCCTTGCACGGCACGCTGGGGCTGCAGACTTCGGCGGGGGCTGTGTTGCAATCCCTGACCCCGAGCACCAGCGCGGGCAGTTACACCTTGCAAGGCAAGTTGGCCGACATCAACAATGCCTTGGCGCGATTGACCTTCACCAGCGACCCGTTGGCGCTGGATGGCGGCCTGAGGATCACCGCACAGCCCTCGGGTCGGTCGGTGGTCGGCGCGGCAGATGTTCCCATCAGTGTCCATGTAAGCCCCGAAGTCAGTGTGCCCACCGCACCCGTTGCTGTGGTGGCCGGTACCCTGTCCAGAGTCAGTGTGCCACTTGTCGCAGACCAGGACAGCGATGAGATCAGCCTGCAACTCACCACCGGCGAAGGTGACTGGGTGTTGGCGGCTTCAGACAGTGTGTGGGTGGAGCACCCTGACATCGGTAATCTGATTCTCCATGGCAATCCCCTGGATGTGAACGATGTGCTGAGCGGGCTGTCCCTGATTGCCACGCCCGGTCGCTCCAATGTGAACGTGTCGGTGTGGGTGTCCGATGGCGACCCATTGACCGAAGACGCGCAGTCCAGTTACGTGATGGCCGTGCAACATGCGCCACCGATTTTGCAATGGCCTTTGTCGGTCAATTACAAAGGCGGGCTGGCATCGGCTTTGCCCAGTGTCAGCCTGTCGGACGCCGACAGTTCCCTGCTGACCCTGACGGTGTCTGCCTCTGCAGGCACTTTGTTGCCCGGCGACATGGCGGGCGATGCCAGCTTGCTCGCGCAGACCGACGATGCCTTGACGCTGAAGGGCAGCGCCGCCAGTTTGCAGACCACGCTCAAATCTTTTTTGTACACGGCGCCCATCAGTGGCCAACCTTCGTTGGCGCTGTCGGTCACCGATGGCGAAACCACGGTCACCAAGAGCTTGTCGGTGACGGTGCTGGACAACCAGGCGCCCCAAGCCGGTGGTGACTTGACCCTTGCGGGCACGGTGGAAGACACCCCCAGGTTGATCAATCTCCAACCCACGACGCTGAGCGATACCGACTCGACGGCGGTGCCGACCCAGATTCGGATTCTGAAAGTTGAGGGCGGCACCTTGACCCTGCCCAACGGCGATGCGCTGACACTGGGCACGGCGGGCACCCTGGTGACGTTGACCAATGGCAGTGCCGACTTGCGGTTTGCGCCCGAGGCCAACCGCACCGCTGCCGCTGCGTTGACCTACGCCGTGGTGGATCCTGCGCTGGCCAGTCTGAACTCCGAGGCCGCCACCGTGACCCTGCCGTTGACCTCTGTCAATGACGCGCCCAGTTTGCAAATTCCCGGCAGTGCCTTGAGTTTTACTGAAAACGGTGCAGCATTGTCGGTGGCCGCCAATGTCTCGCTCACCGATGTGGACAGCACGATGCTGGCTGGGGCCACGGTCCGGCTGACACAGGCTCAGACCGGCGATGTACTGTCTTACTCAGGCAGTGGCGCGCTTGCTTCCGAGTATCAATTCGATGCTGCAACAGCGACCGCTACGCTCACCCTGACAGGGCAGGCCACTCTGGAGGACTACAAAGCTGCGTTGCAATCGGTCACCTACCGCAACGCTTTGGACAACCTCAGTGGCACAACACGACGCTTGGACATCACCGTCACCGATGTGAGCAGTTCGGCCCAAGGCACAGCGCTGACCAGCGCTGTCGCATCGCGCAACCTGGAAGTGACTTCCGTCAACGACGCGCCGACCCTGAAGGGGTCTGGGTCTGTTGCCGTCTTCAACGAATCGACCAGCAGCAGCAAACTGTCTGTCAGCCTTCAGCCCGCCACTGGCCTGACCGCGGTCGACCCCGATGGCGGGGTGCCTGCAGCCATCGTTGCGGCCCGCTTGACCTTCACCGATGGCTACCGTCCCGGTGAAGATCTGCTGTCGTTCCCCATTACCGATAGCGCCGTCAAGTCCAGTTTTGATGCCACCACCGGCGTCTTGACTTTGAAGGGTGAGGCCAGTTTGAGTTCGTACACCAGCTGGGTGTCGGCCTTGACCTACCAAAACGCTTCCGCCAACCCGACGGTGGGTTTGCGTACGGCCAGCTTGGTGCTGACGGATTCCCTTGGGGCAAGCTCCGCTCCCGCCAGTGTGACCTGGCGTGTGTCGGCGTTCAATGACCAGGCCGAGTTGGACCTCTCCGGCAGTGATTTCACTCAACTGAACAGCAGTGCCGGCTTTTCGAGTGATGTTGGGGCAGTGGCCATTGCCCCCAATGCCAGCTTGCGCGATGTGGATGGCAGCCAAATGCGTTCACTCAAGGTGGTGTTGAATGGCGCACAAACGGGCGACACGCTTCAGCTTTCGCTGGCCGCAGTGTCTGCCGCCAAAGCAGCCAACTTGAATGTGACTCAAAATGGTGCTTCGCTGGAGATCACCGCCAGTGGTACCTCCCAGCTGGCGAGTCTGACCGCGTTTGAAAGTGTCTTGCGGGGTGTGCAGTTTGATCATGTGAAACAGGGCGTGACCGATGCTGTCACGGGTTCGCGCACCCTGACGGTCACGGGCGTAGACGACAGTGGCACCGCCCTGACCAGTGCCAGCATTGCGCTGTCGTTATCACCCGGGGCTTTGTCACGTGTGATCACCAGTGACGATCCCACAGATTCCAGCAAGAAAATTTACACCGTCGCGGTCAGTGGCCTGGCCAATTCGGAAAGCTTGCTGGTCGATTTGTCGTCCTCTCTGGTTGCCACGGCCAGTGGCCGTCAGACGGTCGCCAACCTGTTCAAAGCCACGGCGGTGGATGCAAGCCTGTTGAACCCCAGTGGGTTGACCAGCATCAATCTGGTGGGCAACAAGGCCGCCAACCGCATCATCGGTTCCGATGGCAGTGATGTGATCTCGGGCGGGGGTGGCGCAGATACCTTGTCGGGCGGCGAGGGCGATGACACCTTTGTGGCCACGGCGCTGGACCTGCCCAGCCTGACAGTGGACGGCGGCAACGCAGGAACGGCGGGCGACAGTCTGCGGCTGATCGGGGCCGGGGCACAGTTGAACAACGCAGCCTTTGCAGGCATCCAGGGAACAGAAAATTTGGTGCTGGCGGGCAACTCGGCCTTTCAAGTGGTGACGCAGCGCTTTGCCAAAGTCGATGCCAGCGCACAACTTTCGGGGGGCGTCAGTGTCGATGCCTCTGCCCGTACCGACGCCGTGGCGCTGGTTGGCAGCGCTCAGGCCGATGACTTGCGTGGCGGTGCGGGCAATGATGTGTTGCAAGGCGGGGCAGGGGATGACACCCTGGTGGGTGGCGCTGGCGCTGACACCCTCACGGGCGGCGCGGGCAACGATGTGTTCGTCTGGCGTGCATCGGAGGCGCGCGCCAACCTGCCCGATGTGATCACCGATTTGTCGGTGGGTGATGCACTGCAACTGCAAGGACTTACAGGCCTGCAATGGCGTGGCCAGGAGTCATTGCGCTCAGCCGCGACGCTTGATGCATGGCTGGGCGTGACCAGCGGTCGAACCTATTTGTACGTGGAAAGCACCCCCGACGCTCTGTCTTCCGCTTGGCTTTCCATTGAAATCACCTCTGGCATTCGTACCCGGGGCTGGGTCGCCACCGACAACGCGCAGGGCCTGCTGCTTTCCATTCCGGTCAATGCCCCGTCGGTGTTGGCCGTCCCCAGTTCCAGTGAAAAATTGCCCCTGACTGCCAGCGGCAAAGGGGTTGCCACTTTGCTCAGTGGCGTTTCGGTTCAAGACGCCGCCACAGACTTGCAAAGCGTGAGCGTGGTGGCGCGTGGCGGCACCTTCAGCCTGGACGGCAACAGTGGTCTGACGCAGTACGAATTGGTCGGGACCACTTCACAGGTGAATTTGAAGCTGTCGCAATTGACCTATGTGGCAACGCAGCGCAGCGACAAAGGCACGGTCAATGCCTTGGACCTGGTGGTGCATGACGATGTGAACCTGGATTCGCTTTCCTCTCAGTCCATCTTTTTTACCGTTCCCAATACTGCTCCGGTGCTCACCAGCTCCGTGACGTCGGACCTTCAAACAACGGTCGGCAAGGCCCTGGTCGTGCAAGGCCTGTCGGTGGCAGATGTGGACGGTGGCGTGCTGGCCATGACGGTCAGCAGCGCCAGCGCCCTGGGCGTTTGGGTTCAAACGCCAGGGACCGCCTTGCAAGGGGTGGTGGCATCAGGCTGGGGTGGATCTTCTCTCACCTTGCGTGGCACAGCCTCGCAGCTGAATGCCTTCCTGGCTCAAAACGAAACCTCGGGGCTTTCTTTCTCTGCCCAAACCGTCGGAACAGGGGCTTTGAAGCTGAGCGTTTCAGATGATCGCAACGATGTCAGTGTGGCGCGCAATCTGGCATTGACGGTACAGCCCAGCGCGCCTGGGGCGCCTGATCTGTTGCCCGCCAGTGACAGTGGCAGCTCTGCCACCGACAATTTCACCAACGTGGTGGCCCCAGGTTTCTCGGTGTCCCTCGCGGGTTCGGGCGCTGCTGCGGGCATGACCTTGCAGTTGCGGTCAGAGGGCAATCTGGTCGGCGCCCATGTCTTGACCGGTGCCGAAGTGACCGACCAGTTGGCTGTGGTGCGGGTCGGCGAAGGGCTGGACAACCCGACTTCGGTGTCGCTGAAAGAGGGTCTGGCGAACTTCTCTGCGCAATTGCAGTCGGGGTCGGTGCTTTCTGCCAACTCGCCAATACTGCAGATCAAGGTCGACACCTCCGCCCCTGTGCCTTCTGTACCGATTTTGGCGGCGGCAGACGACTCGGGTGTCTCTGCGACAGACGGCATCACACGATTGACTTCGGGTTTGACTTTTGCGATGCGCTCTGAGGCGGGATCTCGGGTCAGTCTTTTTGAAGGCAGCAAAGAATTGGGCAGTGCCCTAGCGGACGCGCAGGGCAATGTGTCCGTCGATTTGAGTTTGACATCGGGTCGCCATTTGATCACCGCGCGTGCCACAGATCTTTATGGCAATGTGAGCGACTTTTCCAGTGCCAGCAGCGTGACCATCGATACCTTGGCGCCTACGGTGACGGACAGCCGAAGCCTGTACCCCAGCGATGGCGCCTACGGCCGCAAGTCGGTATTGAATTTTGATCTGGCCTTCGCTGAGCCGGTCAAAGCCAGCGCAGACGCCTTTTTGAATTTGACCTGGGATGGCTTGGCCACGCCTGTGCAGGCGAAACTTTCAGCAGTGCAGCCCGTGCCCGCAGAAGGCGATGCCGAAGGACTGGCCGCTGTGGCCGCGGGCGGTGCATTGGTTTTGCGTTTTTCCTACACCGTCAGCAGCACCGATGATGCCCCACAAGGCTTGCGTCTGGTGGGTCCGCAAGGTGTCTCGGACTTGGCTGGCAACGGAGTGACCTCGTTCAGCAAAGTGCTGTCCAGTGTCAAGCTGGACATTGCTGCTGGCAATCCGCCACCCGTTCCCGCCCCCGATGTGGCCACTGCCACAGCCGCTGGCGCGGCAGATGCGGTATCGGCCCAAGGTAACTTGCTCAGCAATGACGTTGACCCGGAAGGGGAGACCCTCGCTGTGACAGGTCTGGGGGCAGGGACCTTGAAGCTTTCTGAGTTGCCTGCCTTGGGCGCGTCTGCCGTGAAGGGGCTCTATGGTGAATTGACCGCTGACACCTCCGGAAAATTCACCTACGTGCCGTATGCCAACCGCTCGCTGGCGCAAGGTCAGTCTGTGAAAGACGAGTTCACCTACAGCGTCACCGATGGCAACAAAAACTTCACCACTTCCAAGCTGACAGTGACAGTCCAGGGGGTGAATGATCCGCCCACCTTGGGGACGTGGGCGAACCCCAGCGTCACCGAACTTGATCTCAGCAACAAAACCCAGGACGCAGCGCTGACGGGCACTTTGGCGGTGTCCGATCCTGATGCCAATGCCTCGATTGCGTTTGGCATATTGAACCAGGTCAGTACCTCCAAAACACTTGTTGCTGAAGGTGTCTATGTCACGTTGAACCTGGATGCTACCAATGGCAGTTACACCCTGATCAAGAAAAGTGGCGCCATTGAAGCCTTGAGTCAGGGCGAGAAGGTCAGCGACCGGTTTGAGATCACGGTGTCGGATGGACTGGCGCCCCGGCTGCATCAGGCCTTGGTGGTTCAAATCACCGGGGGCAACGACGCACCCAGCACCGTCTCGGTCAAAGCCGATGTGAAAGAAGATGCTGCACTGTTGAAGGGACAACTGACTTCTACTGATGTGGATGTGAAAGACACGACGGCCAGCTTCAAGCTGGACCAAGAAGTGGCCGGGCTGAGCCTGGGCAGCAACGGCGCGTGGCAGTTTGATGCAACCAATGGCGCCTACCAGTATCTGGCCAAGGACGAAGTGTTGACGGTGAAGGCACCGTACACGGTGACCGACAACCTGGGTGCGACTGCCAAGGGCGAGTTGACGCTGGTGGTGACGGGGGTGAACGACGCGCCCAGCACCGTCTCGGTCAAAGCCGATGTGAAAGAAGATGCTGCACTGTTGAAGGGACAGTTGACCTCCACGGATGTGGATGTGAAAGACACGACGGCCAGCTTCAAGCTGGACCAAGAAGTGGCCGGGCTGAGCCTGGGCAGCAACGGCGCGTGGCAGTTTGATGCGACCAATGGCGCCTACCAGTATCTGGCCAAGGACGAGGTGTTGACGGTGAAGGCACCGTACACGGTGACCGACAACCTGGGTGCGACCGCCAAGGGCGAGTTGACGCTGGTGGTGACGGGGGTGGATGATTTACCGTCTCTCAAGACCCCTATTCAGAGTTTCTCGTTACAAAGAGGCACGTTGACGCTGATTGAAGATTTGCCCAGTTTGTCTGCCCAGGATGTGGACGCCGACCTGGACAGCACTTTCACGGTCGAATTGATCAGCAGAACCGATGCCTTACTTCCCAGGTGGTTGAGTTTGAATGAAACCACTTGGACCTCAGAGAACTTAACCCATCTGTCCTTCAATGAGGTACGGATTCCGATGACCGAGCTACCCAACACGGTCTACGAATTGCAACTGAGACTGACGGACGATGTTCTGAACGTTACCCACACCTACGATTTTGATCTGACGGTGGCGCGTGGGCTTGATCGGCCCATCCTTCCCACATTCAATTTGGAACGACTCGGGACGCTCTCATGGGACACGCCGACGCCATTGACTGAGATCCTGGATGTGCGTGCCATGAACCCTCTTCATGCCATCGAGTGGACTAATTTGCCTGCTGGATTGAATGTGACTTGGCTGGGCGACACACTGCCAGCCAGCTTTTTCAAGTCGTACCAGGTCATGGACGGCACCACGGTTCAGTCCCTGCGCATCCCGGTGGAAAGCGTGAGCGATATCGAGTTGACTGTGGATTCGAGCGTCGATATCGGTAGCTTGGCTTACCGTGTCTGGAGCGGCGAAACGGACGGCGAGTATTCCGATGACAGCCACTTCTCACAGTGGATCAATCCCTTCCGCGCGAGCCTGCTATCAGATGTCACTCGGGAATTGCTGGTTGGCACAGCGCCGGTCATCGATTCACCCACGGGACGGCAAGCCTATTTCGGCAGTGCGTTTGATTTTGAGAACCCACTTGTGACATCCACCGATGGCAGCACTCCGGTTGCCAATGCGACATTCAATCATGGCGTCATTGCAGACGCCAACTTCGGACAAGTTTTCTTTGCGGATGCCGGCACGGGTCAGTTTTCGCAAAGCCGAGCATTGTTCTCAACCGATACGACCAGCACAAACTACAGAGGCTTGGCGGGAACACCCTTCGACGACATTTTGACGGCCAACGACTTTGGCAGCGTTTTGTACGCAGGCACGGGTGGGAATGATTTGCTGTTTGGCGGCGGCGCGAGTGATGTGCTGCTGGATGGCAACAAACACATTGCCAAGGGAGTCACTTTCAAGGATGTGCTGGTCGGCAATGCAGGCGCTGACAGCTTTGTCTTGATGAAGCCGACCCCCGCATCGGAAGGGACGCTGGAAGTCACGATTTCCGATTACAACCCGATGGAAGGGGATCGACTGATCTTGGCTGGTTTCGGGACTGAAGAGCCCAAGATTGGACCGGTAGACGTGGTTACACACTTGCAGCAAGTCAGCTTGGACAACGACCATCTGTTGCTGTGGGTGGATTTGTCTTTCGTGCGATTGGTTGATAATCACTTCAATTTGAGAATTTCTGATTTTGACAAAATTGCATGAGTCTTTCTGGAGAGCCCGGCATCGGCTCTTGACCTTCGCCTTGTCCATGTGTTGGCTGGGTTTCAGTGCTTGGGCCACTGCGCAGCCTTCGTCACCCACAACGTCGCAACCCATCACGCGGGTCCCCAGTGTCGAACTCATTGGTCGTGACTTGGTCGATCTGTTGGGTCAGCTGACGGCAGCCGAAAAGGACAGCGCTCGGCGTTTGCCCTTGCGCCCGGTTCTGGAAAAAGTGGCTGGGGCTGTGCAGCGAGCGCCGCAGTTTCAATTGAATCTGTCCAATGTCAATTTTTTATTGGGTGCGCGTGACGAGGCCCGCTCTGGCCTGTTGCCTCAAATTTCCGGAGGTTGGGGCAATGGCCAGCGTCATTACGATGTGCCCATGGGCGGCGATCAATTTGCCTCGTATTCGGGCAACTACCTGAACAAATCCCTGACAGCCAAACAACTGATTTACGATTTCGGCAATGTCGGCTCAGGCCTTGAGGCGGCGCAGAAAAGGCTGGCGGGCAGTGAGCTGAATGTGAATGCGCAACGCAGCGAGGTCTTCTGGCAAGCCTTGCGCAGTTTTTATGAGGTGCAGCGTGCGATGCTTCAGCTCGCCCTGGCCCAGGAAAATTTGTCCGCCCGACAATCGTTCGTGAGGTTTATTCGCGAACGGATGAGCCTGGGTGCGAGTTCTCCGGCTGACGTGGTGCGCGCAGAATCGCGCGTAGCCGATGCCCAGGATGCCCTGGCCACTTCTCGCCAGAATTTGGCGCAGTTACAAGCTGCCTACCGCCTGTATTTCATGGAGGATGCCCAGGCCTACTGGCTTCCTGTAGAAATCGAGATCGGCTCATTGCAACCACGCGATTTGGACGATCTGACTGAGGTGCACCCATCGGTACGTCAGGCGCAATTGAATCTTCAGGCTGCCCAGCATGACCTGGATTCCGCCAAAGGCCGCTACGTTGGGGGCGTTTTTCTGGAAGTCAGTCGGACACAAACGCACAACCCGGGCCAGTCGCAACCGTTGAATGACCAGTCAGCCATGCTGATGCTGCGCAGCGATCTGTACACCGGGGGCGCGCAAACTGCCAAAATTCAGCAAGCGTTGGCCCGTGTGACCACAGCTGAATTCGAATTGGAAAAAATTAAGCAGGAAACCCAAAAGGCCATGCGCGAGGCTTTTTCTGAGGTGGAGGGCACCCAGTCCTCCGTTCAAGCCCGATTGCAACTGTTCAGTGGTTCGGTCGATGCCTACAGCATCGCCAAAGACCTTTACGCTTTTGGTCGGAGCAGTTTGTTCGAGGTGCTCAAATCCCAAGAGGACCTCTTCATGGCAGGGCAGAAATTGATTGACAGTTTGATCAATCGCTCGTTGGCGCGGTTCAAATTGCTTCACGCCAGCCACCAACTTAACGAGACTGTGAATCGCAGTCTGGCGCCATGAGTTTCAAGATTTCTCAAATTTCCCTGGCAGAGTTTTCGTCGCTGGTGTGTGGCGCCGTGGGCTCACCAGCCACTGCGGCTGAATTCCGTGCGATGGGTTGGGCCCAGGAAGGCGATTGGCAGATCGAGGATTTGCGCAAGTCGTTGGCGTTTCGCCATCTGGGCCTGGAGCCGGCCCGCTGGGAGGATCTGACGGTCGGCCGCCAGCATCCCCAGGCGCCGGTCTGTCTGGCCTTGTCCAACCAGTGGGTCAAGGTCATTCGCTTCGATGATTTTGCGCAGGACTACAAAGTGCTGGATGCGGTTGACAAGACCGTATCGGGTTTGGAGGCGTTCAGGGCCTTGGCGGACACGACAGAAGGCGGCCTGGCGCTTTGGCGTTGCCGCACCAACGATGTGCCGACGCTGGCTGTGATTCCTGGCATCGAGCGCCATTGGTTTTGGTCCACCTTGTGGCACAACCGGTCGCTTTATACCCAGTCGGGCCTGGCGGCCATGATGACCAATATTTTTGCGTTGGCCACATCGTTGTTCTCGATGATCGTCTACAACCGGATCATTCCCTCCAATGCGATGGAATCGTTGGGGGTGCTGGTCACCGGCATGATGGTGGTGATGGTGGTGGATTTCATCGTTCGCGCTTTGCGCAATCGCTACCTGAGCATTGCCGCGCTGGACTCGGACCTGGTGTTGGCCGATCGTCTTTTCGCGCAGGTCATGGATTTGCAATACAAGGCCAAGAAGGGCTCGGTGGGGGCTTTGGCGAATACCTTGAAAGATTTTGAGCACATTCGGGAGTTCTTTGCCTCCGCCTCCATGGTGACGCTGATTGACTTGCCGTTTGCCATCATCTTTGTGTCGGCCATCCTGATCATTGGCGGCTGGATGGTGTTGCCGGTTCTGATCGGGATTGTCATTCTGGTGGCCGTCACGCTGTACAGCCAGCCCCGGCTGAAAGTGTTGTCGCGTCAGCATTTTGAGGATGGCCAAAGCAAGCACTCTGTGATGGTCGAAGCCCTTTCGGGGTTAGAGACCCTCAAAGTCCTGGGGGCCGGGGGTTTCATGCGCCGCCGATTGCGTGAAGTGCTGGAGCGGCAAAGTCACGTCACGGAACAAACCAAGGACCAAACGCATTTGTCGACCAATGTGGCACAGTTTGTTCAGCAATTTGTGCAAATGGCCATCGTGGCGATTGGCGCCGTGTTGGTTTCGGATGGCCAGTTTGCCTACGGTGCCATCATTGCTTGCACAATCTTGTCCGGCAAGGCGTTGGCTCCTTTTGCGCAATTTGTGCAGATGTTGGTCAGGTTCAACCAAATCAATGCCAGCTATCAGGCGCTCAGCGAGTTGATGAAGCAGCCCGTGGAGCACCCTGAGCGCGCGGTGTTTTTGCCGCGCGGCCGATTGCGCGGTGAAATTGAATTCCGGTCGGTTACGTTCACTTACCCTGGACAATCGGTGCCGGCGCTGAACAATGTTTCCTTTCACATTCAGGCAGGTGAGCGCCTGGCCATCCTGGGCCATGTGGGTTCGGGAAAAACCACCATCAGTCGTTTGCTGGCTGGTTTGTATGCGCCAGACTCAGGGACTATTTTGGTGGATGGCATCGACATTCGGCAGATTGCCCCTTCCGAGCTGCGAGAAAACCTGGGGCTTGCCTTGCAAGATGTCTGGTTGATGTCTGCCTCGGTGGCGCAAAACATCAGCCTGGGTTCGGTCAACGTGTCACCCGAGGATGTCCTGTGGGCCGGTGAGGTCAGCGGTGTCGCCGATTTTGTGAACCAACACCCCGAAGGCTATCAGCAGGTGATGCGTGAGCGCGGCGAGTCTTTTTCAGGCGGTCAGCGTCAGGCTATCTCATTGGCACGCGCACTTGTGCGCCGTCCCGCGATGGTCTTGCTGGATGAGCCCACCAGCGCCATGGACACGCGAACCGAGCAACAGTTCATTCAAAGACTGCGTCAGGCTGACCTGAAATCCACCTTGCTGATCATCACCCATCGCACTTCTTTGTTGCCGTTGGTAGGACGGGTGATGATTCTGGAGCGTGGCCAGGTTTCGGCCATTGGCAGCACCGATCAATTTTTGCAAGCACAGGCGCAAGCGCAAGCCCAGGCGCAGGCCAAAGCCCAAGCTGCCAGCGGAACGGCCTCCTGACATGATGAAATCTTTTTTAGTGGCTTTGACCGTGTTGAAAGAGCTTTGCTTGGGGCCAGGCGGCTCTGCAAACCGGACCTCACGCTATTTTTTATGGGTGCTCTTTTTGAGCTTGCTGGTTTTTCTGGGATGGGCATCGGTGTCCCAATTCGAGCAAGTGATTTCTTCGGAAGCCCGCATCATTCCCTATTCAAAGCTGCAGACCATTCAGCATTTGGAGGGGGGCTTGATTCAAAGCATTCATGTGGCTGCGGGACAGGTCGTGAAGCAAGGCGACGAATTGATCACACTCAGCCCGCTGGAATCTGTGGGTGGGTTGGAGACCAAAAAATACGAGCTCATGCAATCGCGTGCCCGGGTGCTACGGCTCGAATCAGAGCATGCGGGCAAACTGCCTGTTTTCCCCAGAGAACTGGAAAAATTTTCTCCAGGCCTGGTCGCCAATGAAATGTCACTGGCGGTTGCTCGCAAGGCGCGCATCGACGCAACCTTGGCCTCTTTTGATTCCCAATTGCGTCAAAGGCAGTCGGAATTGCAAGGGGCCAAGCGCTCGTTGTCGTTGGTGAAGGAAGAGTTTGAAGCCATGACACAGTTGGTGGAACGGGGACTCGAACCCAAGCTGGAAGCCGTTCGCTCTGAGAAGGCCTTTGCTGAGGCCGTGGCGCGGGTCGAGTCGATCACGGGTGCTCTGGACGAGATTCGGGACCGTCGGTCCGCTAGCTTGCAGGACCATCGCAGCGAGACCTTGTCTGAATTGGCCAAAGCCCGTGCTGAGCTCAGCCAAATCGAGCAGGTCATGCCTGTGGCCCAGGACAAAATGCTGCGAAGCACCATTCGAAGCCCTATGGATGGCATCGTGAACCGAGTGCTGGTGTCAACCCAGGGCGGTGTGATCAAGGCCGGGGAACCCGCGGTGGAAATTGTGCCGGTGGATTCCAAGTTGATGTTTGAGCTGAAAGTGCGACCGGGTGACATCGGCTTTGTTCAAGTGGGTCAGAAAGCCATGATCAAACTCAGCACCTACGACTTTTCAATTTTCGGAAGTCTTACGGGCAGGGTCGAAGTGGTTGGCTCGGATGCCATCAACAACGAGCGCGGCGATTTCTTTTATCTGGTCAAGGTGGACCCGCTGGGTAACGAGTCTTCCATCGGGAAAAAATTGGCGTTGCTGCCTGGCATGACAGCTCAGGTCGACATCATCACGGGCAAGCGCTCTGTGTTGTCTTACATCACTTCGCCCATTTCCAGAACGACTTCAATGGCCTTCAAAGAAAAATAGCCACCCCATTCTTGCCAATGAAAAAAGGACTTAGATTTCTCTAAGTCCTTTTAAATTTGGCTCCCCGACCTGGGCTCGAACCAGGGACCTACGGATTAACAGTCCGGCGCTCTACCGACTGAGCTATCGGGGATCAAGACCTAAATTGTAGCGCAATTTTTAGGGTTTTTGGCAGTCCGTCATGATTTTCTGCAATCGGGCCGCCGCCGCTTCGGCATTCTCTGCGCCGGTGATGGCGCGCACCACGGCGATCGAGCCGACGCCACTTTGAAGAACCAGCGGAATCCGTGCTTCGTCAATGCCGCCGATGCCGACCAAGGCATGGTGACGCATCAATGCCGCATAGGCGTTGAGTCGACCCGTTCCTTGTGGCGCGGTGACCATGCGCTTGAGGGTGGTGGGGAAAACAGCGCCCAGTGCAAGGTAGCTTGGGCTGGCCGCGTCGGCCTTCAACATTTCTGCATAGCCATGGGTGCTCAACCCCAAACGCAAGCCGGCAGATCGAATTTTTTCCAGGGGTGCCTCGGCCATGTCTTCCTGGCCCAAGTGCACGCCGTAAGCGCCGGAGGCAATGGCTTGCTGCCAGTGATCGTTGATGAACAAGAGGCTGTGGCTCCCTTCGACTGCACGCACGGCAGCCTCGACTTCGCGCCTGATCGCATTTTCATCATCTGATTTGAACCGCAGTTGCAAGGTGGGAACGCCGGCGTCGGCCATGCGCTTGACCCATTGCGCATCGGGCAACACCGCATACAAACCAAGTGCCTTGGGGCAACTCGGGAAGGCGTTGTTGCGCGGAACAGGGGCGATGCCAAAGTCTTGTGGCGAATCGGGCCAGTGCTCTGGGTCAAAGCCACCGAGTCGAGTGGATTGCGCCTGCCAGGCGTTGGCAATGCAAGCTGCATCGTGGGGTAAAAATCCCAGGGAAGCACATGCCAGAAGCACGCCGTTTATCCATTCTGGTTGGCGCGGGTCCCAAGCGGGGGGCGGCAAACTGTCACCCGCTTGCAGCGAAGCGTAGCGTTGTGTCAGTTGTTGTGCGATGTCGATGGCTGTGGTCATGGTGTCACCCTTGATGCCAGAAGGGCGTGCCCAGCACGGGGGTGCTCGGTTGCGCACTGTCTTGCGCTTGCATCGCCCCTGCCCGGAAAGCGGAACGTCCTGCACGCACGGCATCGGCAAAAGCGCCAGCCATGGCGACGGGGTCTTGCGCCAGCGCAACAGCGGTGTTCAGCAGCACGCCGTCGTAACCCCACTCCATGACTTGGCAAGCGTGGGATGGCAAGCCAAGGCCTGCATCCACAATCATGGGGACGTCAAGTCGCTCGCGCAGTGTGCGCAAAGCATAGGGGTTGATGGGGCCCTTGCCGGTGCCAATGGGAGCGGCCCAGGGCATGACCGCCTGGCAGCCCACATCGACCAGCTTTTGACAGAGCACCAGGTCATCGGTGCAGTAGGGTAGAACTTTGAAGCCTGACTGAATCAGTTGACGCGCAGCCTCGGGCAGGTTCAAGGTATCGGGTTGCAGTGTGTAGTCGTCGCCAATCAGTTCCAGTTTGACCCAATCTGTTTCAAAAACTTCGCGGGCCATTTCTGCTGTGGTGATGGCCTCTTGCAAACTGTGACAGCCGGCCGTGTTCGGCAGCACGGGCACATTGGCAGTGCGCAACAAGTTCCAGAAACTTTGCGAGGCCTCGCCACCACTGGCTGTTTGACGGCGCAATGAAGCTGTCAGCATGGCCGGTTGCGCGCGCTCAATGGCCGCCGTCAGAACACTGGGTGAAGGGTAACGGGAGGTTCCCAGCAAGAGCCGGCTTTCAAAATGTTCGCCATACAAAACCAGGTTGTCGTTCATAGGTCAGCCTCCAGTGATGGGTGCGATCAATTCGATGTGGTCCCCGTCGCTCAGTGCATGCTGCGCGTAGCGGGTTTTGGGGACAAAGTTCAGGTTCACTGCGGCAGCAAAGGGCGGTTGAATGCCTACGCGCGCCACCGCATCGGCCAGGGTCGCGGGAGCCGTCAGTTGATAGGGGGTCTGGTTGATCCAGACCTGGAGCAGGTGAGCTTCAGTCATGTTGAACGCTCAGTTGAAATTCTTGGGCCAGTTTCAGCGTGCCGTGTTGAACCCATTCCAGGGTGGCATCCAGCAGTGCGGGAGCAATCAGGAAACCGTGGCGGTACAGACCGTTCAAACTGACATGGCGAGTGCTGTTTAGCCTGAGCAAGGGCAGGTTGTCGGGCAAGGTCGGACGCGCCTGGGTCGCGACTTCAAGAATGCGCGCCTCGCCAAACCCGGGATGCACGGTGTAAGCCGCACTCAGCAATTCCAGCGTGGAGCGCACACTGGCGGGCGACAGGTCTTCGGTTTCAATTTCGGTTGCCCCAATCACAAACACATGGTCTTCCTTCGGCGCGATGTAGATCGGGTACCGCGGATGGATCAGGCGCGTGGGGCGCAGCAACGTGACGTCTGGGGCGTGCAGCCGAATGACTTCGCCGCGCACGCCGCGCAAGGCGGGCTGCTCGGTGCGGGCGCCCAAGCCACGACAATCGAAAATCCATTGCGCAGCGCCTGCGCCTTCGCTTGCAAAATCTTGTGGTTTGCGTGGGCTGTTCCAATGCATTTGCACGGAGGGGTTCGCGGTCAAGTCTGCCAGCAGGGCTTGCAACAACTGTCGGTTGTCAAGCTGTCCTTCGCCAGGCAAATACAAGGCTTGCTGGAAACGTGCTTCCAGCGCGGGCTCGATGGCTTGCAGTGCGGGGCCTCGCAGCGTTTGAAGACCCGGCAGCGCGGCATGCTCGCGCTGCGTGCGCTGCAACAATTGCTCGAAGCGGTGCGCCTCTGCGGCATCTTGGCGGTGCCACAAGATCAGGGTGCCGTTTTGCTGAAAAAAAACAGGCGACTTCAGGTTTTTCAGAATCTGCGGCCAGCGCGTCAGCGCGTGGTGCCCCATGCGCACGACAGGCGCCTCGGTGATGGCTGACTCGGCCAGAGGGGCCAGCATGGCAGCGGCAACACGTGCAGCCGCACCTTGGGCGTCGGGGCCCTGTGCTTCATGGACCTCGACACGGTGCCCGAGCGTGGCGAGCGCATGGCTGAGCAGTCGACCCATCAGGCCGGCGCCCAGGACCACGCTCAGGGGTTGAGCCGAGCTCATGCCGGGCCATCCTTTCTTTGCGCATAATTCGGGGCATGCAGAAACCCTCTTTGCCCCATCGTTATGCGCGTGTCCTCACCATTGCTGGCTCTGACAGTGGCGGCGGCGCGGGCATTCAGGCAGACTTGAAAACCATTGCTGCGCTGGGCGGTTATGGCATGACGGCCATCACTGCGTTGACCGCGCAAAACACCCAGGGCGTGCAAGGCATTCATCCGGTACCGCCCGAGTTCTTGAAGGCCCAAATTCAGTCGGTGATGGACGACATTGGCGTCGATGCCATCAAAATTGGCATGTTGCATGCGCCGGGTATTGTCGAGGTTGTTTGCTGGGCGATTGACCATTACCAGCCGCGTCATGTGGTGCTGGATCCAGTCATGGTGGCCACCAGCGGTGACCGCCTGATTGCGCAGGAAACGGTGGCGACGTTGGTGCGCGATGTGTTTCCTCGCGCCAGTGTGATCACGCCCAACCTGGACGAGGCGGCCCTGTTGCTGGGGCAAAACTTGCACAGCATTGACCAACTCGAGGGCGCAGCACAGGCATTGTTGGCCCTGGGCGCCCAGGCGGTGTTGCTCAAGGGTGGGCATTTGGCCGGTGAGGAAGTGGTCGATGTGCTGTTGCAAGCGAGGCAACCCGCGCAGCATTTTGCCGCCAGGCGGATTGCCAGCCACAATGTGCATGGCACGGGCTGCACCTTGTCTTCGGCCATAGCGGTTGGCTTGGCGCAGGGCCTGGATTTGAGCGCGGCTGTGGCCCAGGCCCGTGCGTACATCCTGAAGGCAATAGCCGCAGGTGCGTCGGTGCACACAGGCCAGGGCCATGGCCCGTTGAACCATGGTCATCAACCGATTGCCACAATGTTGCTGACAGCCTGACACACCACTCCCTTGATCTGAAAATTATCGCATCACACCCCCAGTCGCTGGTGCAACCGGGGTGATGCTGTGGTGTATTCAAAGGGTATTTTTTCGCCCGGACGAAGGTAGGCTGCGATGGCATAGGCCGCCAGCGTGGCTTCGTGAAAACCGCTCAGGATCAGTTTGCGTTTGCCGGGGTAGGTGTTGATGTCGCCCACCGCAAAAATGCCAGGTTCAGACGTTGCGAAACGTTCGGTGTCCACGTTCAGCTGTTTGCGCGACATGGCCAGGCCCCATTGCGCAATGGGGCCCAATTGCGGGCTCAGGCCCAGCAAGACCCACAAGGCATCGCAGGGCAGGCTGTGGCTGAGCCCCTCGGGGGTGGCGATGTCAAGGCTTTGAAGGTGCTGCCCATGCATGCCCAAGCCCGTGACCTGGCCCAGCTTGAAATCGATTTTCCCAGCGGCTTGCAGACTTTGAAGTTGTGCCTGCAAGTCCGGTGATGCATCAAGCGCAAGCCTTCGGTGCAGCAAGGTGACGCGGCCTGCGTCCAGACCTGTGGCTTGCTGTGCGAGTTGGATGGCTGTTCCGACAGCGTCATCGTCGCCACCGACCACCACCCGATGTTGCGCAACCGTGGCAGGCCGCTGATCGGCATGATGGAAAACCTGTCGCCCTTCCAATTCTGACAAACCCTGCAAGCTCAGCGATCGCGGCAAGAAGGCCCCCACACCCGCAGCAATGATCAAGCTGCGGGTCATGAATGTTTGCGAATGGTTGGTCTGGACTTGCAGTCGCTGATCGGACAGGCGAGCCACCGATGTGACCTGATGGCTCAAATGGAAGGTGGGTGAAAAAGGCTTGGCTTGGGTTTGCAGACGCTGCGTCAGCTCGCGGCCAGTACAGCGTGGCAAGCCGGGGATGTCATAAATAGGTTTGTCGGGGTACAAGGCCATGCATTGCCCCCCGACATGGGGCAGCACATCGACAACCTGGGCAGAGATGCCCAACAGGCCCAGCTCGAACACCTGGAAAAGCCCCACGGGGCCTGCACCGATGATCAGGGCATCGGTCTCGATGGGTAGTGATGCGTCGGCCACGGTCATGCAGCCAGCCGGTCAGGGCTTCAGCGAACCAGTTCGGGAAGTTTGCCGGTCTTGTCTTTCCAGGCATCGGCGTCGGGCAGCGGGGCCTTGCGCTTGGTGATGCTGGGCCAGCCAATTTGTGACAACTCGGCGTTGAGTGCCGTCATGTGCTCTTGGCCTGCGGGTACGTCTTCTTCTGCATAAATGGCATTCACCGGGCATTCCGGAATGCAAACTGCGCAGTCAATGCACTCATCAGGGTCGATGGTCAGGAAGTTGGGACCTTCGCGGAAGCAGTCGACGGGACAAACGTCGACACAGTCGGTGTATTTGCAACGGATGCAGGCTTCAGTGACAACGTGGGTCATGGTGTGTACAAAAATAAAGACGGGCCAAACTGTAAGGCCGAAACCCGCATTTTATCCGGTTCTGGAAAACGGCTGTGCTCAGGGTGTCAGCAGGGCCGCGGCACTGGTCTTGTGGCTGGCGGTGTCCACCAGGATCAAGGCGCCCAGGACGCGCGACACAGTGTAGGGCAGGGTCAGCAAGGGCTCTTGCAAAGCCAGCGTGACACGCCCGATGGCATTGGGTTCTAACTGCGTGGCTTCTTCCTCGGCGAGTGTGTTCACGTTCAATCGATGAGCCACCCGCTGCACGCGGGCCTTGACCCAGCGATGGCCGTGCAAAGCCCAGTAGACCCGGCCCGCCACCAGGGGTTCGTCGTCCATCCAGGCCAGGGTGGTGTGCAGTTCGCGTTGTGGCGCCAGGGCACTTTCTTCAGCAACCAGCCAATCGCCGCGTGACACGTCGACCTCGCGGTCCAGCACCACCCCTGCGCTGTGGCCTGACAAGCCGGTGGTTTCCTCCCGCGTGGCGCTCAGAACTCGGGCCACCACTGCCGTTTGGCCGCTTGGGAAGACCTTGACCTTTTGACCCGGGCCCACCAGACCCGTGGCCACGCGGCCCCAAAACACGCGCCGCCCTTGGGTGGTGTCCGAGGAGTCATGGAATTTTTCGACCCATTGCACCGGAAAGGAGAAACTCAGGTCAGGCTCGGCGGGCGTGGTGGGCAATTGCTCCAACAAGCTCAGCAGACTGGGGCCGTTGTAACCGCACCAATCGGCACGGCGATCCACCACGTTCCAGCCCTTGAGCGCGGACACGGGCACGGTGGCGGTGATGGCGATGCCGGCATTCTGGGCGAATGTGGCCAGCGCTTGACGGATGTGGGCATAGGCCAGGGCGGGGTTGGCCACGGCATCAAGCTTGTTCACGGCAAACACGATGGAGGGCACGCGCAACAAATGTGTCAACAGGCTGTGGCGGCGGGTTTGAGGCAGCAACTCCAGGGCAGGGTTTTGCCAGTCCAGTTTGGTGGCATCCACCAACACCACGGCGGCATCGGCGCTCGAAGCTGCAGTCACCATGTTGCGGGTGTATTGCTCATGGCCCGGGGCGTCACCAATGATGAATTTGCGTTGCTCGGTTGAAAAGTAACGGTAGGCCACGTCGATGGTGATGCCTTGCTCGCGCTCGGCACTGAGACCGTCCGTCAGCAGGGCCAGATCGGTTTCGCCTTGGCGTTGCACACCAGCCAGGTGGTCTTGTAGCACGGCCTTGGTATCGACCAGCAGTCGGCCAATCAGCGTGCTCTTGCCGTCGTCTACCGAGCCGCAGGTGATGAATTTGAGGGCGCTGCTCATCAGAAGTAACCGTCTTTCTTGCGTTTTTCCATGGAAGCATCAGAGGTCTGGTCATCCATGCGGGTGGCGCCGCGTTCGCTGACCTCGGCGGCCAGGGTCTCGATCACGATGGCCTCTGGTGTGGCCGCATCGCTGGCCACAGGGCAGGTGCAGGTGATGTCGCCCACGGTGCGAAAGCGCACCTGGCGGCTGATCACCTGCTCGCCATCGCGCGGCGGCGTCAGCGGCGTCACCGGCACCAGCAGGCCCTTGCGATCGACCACGTCGCGGGTGTGGCTGTAGTAAATCGAGGGCAAGGCGATGTTCTCGCGGGCGATGTATTGCCACACATCGAGTTCGGTCCAGTTGGAAATCGGGAACACGCGGAAGTGCTCGCCAGGGTGAATGCGGGTGTTGAACAGTGTCCACAACTCCGGGCGCTGGGCCTTGGGTTGCCACTGGCTAAAGCTGTCGCGGTGTGAAAAAATACGCTCTTTGGCGCGTGCCTTTTCCTCGTCGCGGCGGGCGCCTCCGATCAAGGCGTCAAAGCGAAATTCCTCAATGGCTTCCAGCAGGGTGACCGATTGATGCACATTGCGTGACTCTCCCGGGTGCGCCAGACGCACAGTGCCGCGCGCCATCGAGTCCTCGACGCTGCGCACAATCAATTCGGCGCCCAACTGCTTGGCACGCAGGTCACGAAAGTCGGTCACCTCGGGGAAGTTGTGCCCGGTGTCGATCATCAGCAAAGGGTAGGGGATGCGTCCGGCGCCAAAGGCTTTCTCGGCGCACTTGAGCATCACCAAAGAGTCTTTGCCGCCCGAGAACAGCAGCGTGGGGCGTTCGAAGGCAGCGGCGACTTCACGCAGGATGAAAATGGTTTCTTCTTCCAGGGCATCCAGATGGGTGTTGCTGAGCTGGTGAACCAGCCCCGGTTCGGCGCGGGCGTTCATGCGTGGGCCTCTTTCTGTGTTTCTGATTTGACATGCAAGCCGCATTCTTTGGCGGTCTCGTCTTCCCACCACCAGCGGCCGGCTCGGAAGTCTTCGCCCAGGCTGATGGCGCGGGTGCACGGGGCACAGCCAATGCTGGGGAAAAATTCGTCGTGCAAGGGGTTGTAGTCCACCTTGTGCGTGGCGATGTAATGCCAGACATCACCCCAGGTCCAGCTGGCCAGGGGATTGAATTTGGTGAGCCCTTTGCTGGCTTGCTCGCTGGCATCGATCAATTCAACCGCAGCGCGAGCACTGGATTGCTCGCGGCGCAAGCCTGTGATCCAGGCTTTCTGTCCTTGCAGCGCACGGGCCAGCGGCTCCATTTTGCGAATGTTGCAGCAGGCTTTGCGCAGCGCCATGCTGCGGTAAATGGCGTCCTGGCCTTCTTGTCGCACAAAGTGAAGCACCTCCTGGTGCAGCGGACGGTAGACCTCGACGGGGGCGCGGGAACATGCCTGCGTGCGCTCCAATAGCGCCAGGGTTTCGTTGTGCAAGGCGCCAGTTTCCAGCACGAACACCGGGATATTCAGCGCCAGCTGATTGATCAGGTGGGTGATCACCACATCTTCGGCGCCCAGGCTGGAGGCTTGCTTCAGGGGCTGGAAGTCAAGGGCGGCCTGCTGCAACAGCGCTTGCGCTTCAGCGACATGCTGTGCGTAATCCTGGCTGGGTTGCGCCAGTCTTTCGCTGGCGAGCGCAGTAGGTTGGAGCAGGGAAGATGCCATGAAATTTCTCAAACTGTGCGGGCAAACAAAGGCGCGGCGGTGACGGCATCGCCTTGGTAAAACGCAGGGAAATGGTGGAGCAGTTTTTCGCCATGCGCCAGGTTTTGGTCGGCACGCAGAACCGCGCTGGAAAACCCTGAGCGCTGCATTTGCGCCAGCTGGTCAATCAGCACATCGCCGGTCGCGCGCAGGTCGCCTTGAAAGCCGCAGCGGCGGCGCAGCATGAAGGCTTGGCTGTAGGCGCGGCCATCGGTGAATTTGGGGAAGCTCAACTCAATGCGCTCCACGCCTTGAAGGGAAACCGTCAGGGGATCGGCGTCGTTGGCAAGTTGCAATACTTTGGCGGAGTCAGCGCTGAGTGCGTTGGCGGACAAGAGTTTCATGTTGGCGTTCCTAGGTCTCAGGCAACTTGGCGGGTGATTTGGCGTGCACTGTTGGCGGCGGCCTTGAAGGCGTCAAAACCCACGCGGTGCAAGGTTTGCTGGAACGTTTCGCCAGCGGTGCGATGCGCGACATAGGCATCGAGCACGGCCTCTACCACCCCGATCACTTCTGCCGCTGCGAACGAAGGGCCGACCACTTTCCCCGCTTTGGCGTTGCCGCTCAGGTCTGAGCCATCGGCGCCGCCCAGGGTGACCTGATACCACTCCTGACCGTCCTTGTCGACGCCCAGGATGCCAATGTGGCCGCTGTGGTGGTGCCCGCAGGAGTTGATGCAACCACTGATGTGCAAGTCGATTTCGCCCAGGTCATTGAGCTCGTCCAGGTCTTGGTAACGTTCCGTGATGGCCGCTGCGATGGGCAATGAGCGGGCATTGGCCAGGGCGCAATAGTCACCCCCGGGGCAGGCAATCATGTCGGTCAGCAAGCGGATATTGGGGCGTGCCAGGCCCGCCTTGCGGGCTTCACGCCAGAGTTCGGGCAATTGATCGCAACGCACCCAGGGCAGCAACAGGTTCTGGTCGTGGGTGACGCGCAATTCGCCGGCAGAGAATTTGTCGGCCAAAGCGGCGGCTTGGTCCAACTGGTCGGCCGTGGCATCGCCAGGCGCTTGTCCGAGGCGCTTGAAAGACAAAGTCACTGCGCGCAGATCAGGGTTCTTGTGGGCTGCCACGTTTTGGTTCAACCACCGGCTGAATTCGACGTCATCGTCGGCGGCCGCGCGCAGGATGCGGGCAATTTTTTGCTCGGCATCGCTGCGGTTGCAATCCAGTGCGGGGGGCACAAAAGAAGCCTGGACACGGGCCAACTCCTGGTCGGTGATGGTGTGTGGTGCGCCGTCTTGCGTCAGGATGCGTTGGTACTCGGCTTCCACTTCGTCGATGTAGCGCTGGCCTTCGGCCTTCACCAGAATTTTGATGCGTGCCTTGTAGATGTTGTCGCGGCGGCCCCAGCGGTTGTAAACGCGGACCACGGCTTCCAGGTAGTTGAGGATTTGGTGCCAGGGCAGAAATTCACGGATCACGCTGGCCGTGATGGGCGTGCGGCCCATGCCGCCGCCCACCAAAACGCGAAAGCCCAAATCGCCCTCGGCGTTGCGCAGCAGGTGCAAGCCGACATCGTGCCAAGCGGTGGCGGCGCGGTCTTCTTTGGCCCCCGTGATGGCAATCTTGAACTTTCGCGGCAGAAAGGCGAATTCGGGATGCAGCGTGCTCCACTGGCGCATGATTTCGCCAAAGGGGCGTGGGTCAGCCACTTCGTCAGCCGCAATGCCAGCGCGTTCATCGCTGGTGATGTTGCGGATGCAGTTGCCGCTGGTTTGAATGCCGTGCAGGTTGACACTGGCCAGCAAGTCCATGACATCGGCGCTTTTATCCAGGGGAATCCAGTTGAACTGGACGTTTTGCCGGGTTGTGAAATGGGCATACCCCCAGGTCAGCGCTGGCGCGGCAATGCCTCCGATTTTGTCTTGCGTGGCTTGCGCTTGCTCGAACAATGCTTTTTGGGGTTGGTCATAGTCGCGGGCTATTTGGGCCAGAACCCGGATTTGTGCAGCAGAAATCTCGCCATAAGGCACGGCCACGCGCAGCATGGGCGCATAGCGTTGAACGTACCAGCCGTTTTGCAAGCGCAGGGGGCGGAACTCGTCATCGCTGAGCGTTCCCGCCAGGTTGCGCTCCAGTTGGTCGCGGTATTGTGCGGCGCGCGCGCGCACGAACTGACGGTCAAAGTCGGTGTATTGGTACATGCTTAAATCAAAACCAGTTTGCTGCCAGCCCAAGCCAGCAGAACAGAGAGGATGGAGCGAATCACACGTTCAGGCGTGCGCGTCACCAGCCGAGAGCCCAGCCAGATGCCGGGCAATGAGCCGGCCAGGAGTTTAGCTAAAAGTGGCCAGTCCACGGAACCCAGGCTGGCGTGCCCGAGGCCTGCGACCAAGGTCAATGGCGCGGCATAGGCGATGTCACTGGCAATGATGCGCGGCAAGGGGAGCAGGGGGTACAGAATCAAGAGTACGGTGACACCAATGGCCCCGGCCCCGACCGAGGTCAAGGTGACCAAAGTCCCAATCAATGCGCCAAACAGAATGGGCAAGGCCGGGTGGCGCGGGCGAGTGGCTTGTGCAAGAGCTTCCTCGGCAAGCATTCGCGGCTGTTGTGGGCCGCGCAACGCTTTGTAAAACATGGCGGCTGCCGTCAGCAACAAAGCAACCCCCAGGGTGGACGTCATCAACTGCTGGACGCCTTGGCTGGAGGGGCCTGCCTCGCGCAGCGCCCATAAGGTGAGCAGTGCCGCAGGCAAACTGCCCGCCAATAGCGTCAACACCACGCGCCAAGGCACCAGATTTTGCCGGGACAGGCTGAACGTGCCCCCCAATTTGGTGACCGCCGCGAACAGCAGGTCGGTTCCCACAGCCAGGTAGGGCTTGACCCCAAAAAAGAAAATCAGGATGGGGGTCATCAAAGAACCGCCCCCAACGCCGGTCAGCCCGACGATCAGGCCGACGAAAAATCCGGCAAAAATAATTCCCACGTCATGCATGGGGCCGAACTTTAGAAGGCTTGCTTATAAAACCAAACTATTTTTTAGTTCTAGATGTATTACTGGAAGGAATAAAGGAGGCAAACCGCTGTGCAGACAAGGCTTTGGCCTGGCGGCGTGTGACCGGACAGGGGTCACCATTGAGTTGGCTGGCCAGCAGCTCGCCACACAGCAAAGCCAAGGTCAGGCCGCGCGCGCCCATGCCTGTCATCAAGTGCAGGCCAGGGTAGCGTGCCGGGTCGAGTGCGCCCACCAGCGGCAGACGGTCAGGCACCGTGCAGCGAACCCCCGACCAGCCCTGCAATGCGCCGTGGCTGTCCCAATCAGCCGGTAGGCTCCTGGCCACTTCGGGCAGCAGTTCAGCCAGTCGCTGTTGATTTTCGGCATGGTCTTCAGGCCTCACCTGAGGGAGGTCGCTCTGCCGGTCAAAGGTGGAGCCGGCATACCAGGCGACCCCCTGCTCAGTGGGTACGCTGCCCAAAAAGCTGCCATGGCCATTCACTGGGCGCTCAGGCCAGTGGCTGGTGTCAGAACCAGGACGCAGGCCCCAGGACACTTGCCCACGAACCTTTTGCAGGGGCAGTGCCACATCTGCCAAAGAAGCTTTCAGCAGGTTATCTGTGGCAGGGCCCAAAGCCAGGACTACATGCGCAAACGGGCCGAGGCCATCGCCTTGCGTGTTCCAGAGCAGCCAGGCGGAATCTTCATGGCGTGTCAGTTTGTCGATGGTTTGCTGGCCACGCCACTCAATCAAAGGGTGATCGAGCAGGGCTGTGACCAGTTGGCGGGGTTTCAGCCAGCCGGCTTTGTGGTGCAGCAAGATTTTGTGGTCGCCTACGGAGGACCCTGCCACCGTCCAGTCTTGGCGCCATTCGGCTGCGCTTGCGGGCAAGCCTCCCTGGCGTGTTTTGCCTTGCAAGCGGTGTTCTTCCACGCCGGAAAGCGCCCAGTCTTTCCCTTCTTCCAGCAAGGCTTGTGCACGTGACAGCATCAGCCGAACGCCTGCGCGGGTCAATTGTGACAACAGGGCGTCGTCCGGCGAAGTGTGGGGCGCCACCAGGCCAGCTGGCAAGCCAGATGCACCAGCAGCAGGGTGACTGTCCCGGTCCAGCACGGTCACCTGCCAGCCACGCTCTGACAGGGCTCGTGCGGCTGCGGCGCCCGCCAGTCCCGAGCCGATCACGGCACATTGCCGTTGCACTGGCGAAGTGGGCTGTCCGATGTGTGGGACGCTGGGTAGCCAATGGGGCTGGTAAGTGGCCGTGAGGGCATGGCGCTTGGGGGCCAGGCCTTTGACCTTGTTCACCTGGAACCCCAGACGGGTCAGCGCATCTTTCACAGGCCGTGCGACACACCAAGAGGCCAGACGGCTGCCTGGCGCGCAGCAGCGCGTAACGCCCTTGAGGGTGTCAAGCGACCACATGTCGGGGTTGCGCTCTGGGTCGAAGCCATCCAGAAAAACACTCTGGGCTTGCAGTTGCAGTTCCTTGATCAGCGAGGATGCATCGCCAATGGCCAGGGTCAGGCGCACCTGGTCTTGGTTCAAACTCAAGGTATGCAAGCCGGGCACAAGCCCCCACCAGGCCTTGCTGAGGCCTTTGGCCAGCGCATGCAACTCGGGCCAGGCTGCAGCGCTTCGCACCAGATCGCCCGCCTGAACGGGGTCCAGTTCCAGCGCGACATAGTGAAGCCGCCGTGGGCGGTGAGGGTCGTCTCGCCAGGCTTTCCAGGTCGCCAGAAAATTCAGTCCCAGCCCGAAGCCGGTTTCTAGAATCGTCCAGCTGGGCGCATCGTGCCAAAGAGGCTTGGGACCGAGCAAGCCACACCCTGATAAAAACACATGGCGGGATTGCGCCAGGCCTCCCAAGCCATCGGCCCCGCGGCTGCGGTAAATATCGTTGAAGCGGGAACTGCGTGGGGTGCCATCGTCGTCCCAGACGACGGGGCCGTTCATGGCATTCAGGGGGCGGGAGGGACGAAGCCTTGGGCCACGTCGGCGCCTTCGCCAAAGAAGTGCTTTTCCATTTGGCGCGCCAGGTACTGGCGAGCGCGCAAATCTGCCAGATTCAGGCGGTTTTCGTTGACCAGCATGGTTTGTTGCTTGAGCCATGCAGCCCAGGCTTCTTTGCTGACGTTTTCCCAAATGCGTTTGCCCAGTTCCCCAGGGTAGGGAGGGAAGTCCAGACCTTCGGCTTCTTGGCCGAGTTTGATGCATTGGACGGTGCGTGCCATGTCAATTTCCTTCAGGTTCAATGGGTGTGACTTTAACAAGCTTTCAATCGCCCCACAGTCAGGCGCTGGTCTTGCCCATGGCAAGGCGGGCGACTCAGGTCAGTTTTTTGACCAGTACCTTGCTGGCGCGGTTCCAGTTGTAGGCGCGCTTGCGCTCTTCGGGCAGCCAGTCCAGATCGGCAGGCACAAAGCCGCGTTTGATGAACCAGTGCATGGTTCGGGTGGTCAGCACAAAGATGCTTTCCAGTCCTTTGCTGCGTGCGCGTTGCTCGATGCGCTTGAGCACTTTCTCGCCGTCGCCTTGCCCTTGGGACTGGGGCGAGACAGTCAAAGCAGCCATTTCGCCCGTTTTCTTTTCAGGATAGGCATGCAATGCCGCACAGGCAAAGATGACACCGTCGTGCTCGATCACCGTGTATTGCTCCACGTCGCGTTCGATTTCGGTGCGGTCTCGTTTGACCAAGGTGCCATCGTTTTCGAAGGGCTCGATCAGTTGCAGGATGCCCCCCACATCTTCATGGGTGGCCTCGCGCAGGCTCTCCAGCTTCTCGTCGACCACCATGGTGCCAATGCCATCGTGCATGTACACCTCGAGCAACAGAGCGCCATCCACCGCAAAGGGCAGGATGTGGCTGCGCTCCACCCCCGACTTGCAAGCTTTGACACAGTGCTGAAGGTAAAACGCGATGTCGGAAGGCTCGTTGGCAGAGGGCAGGCTGGCCAGCAATTTTTCGGCGGCATCCAGCGGCAGTTCGGTGTCAATGGGGTTGTCGTCACCCTCGGGTTCACCCGGGCGCAGGCGAATGCCCGGCACCTCGCTGACAAACAGCAGTTTGTCCGCTTGCAAGGCAATGGCCACGGAGGTGGCCACCTCTTCCATGGTCAGGTTGAAGGCTTCGCCAGTGGGTGAAAAGCCAAAGGGGGAGAGCAGCACCATGGAACCCGACTGAAGAGTTTGCGTGATGCCTGCAATGTCGACTTTGCGGACCAGGCCGGAATGCTGAAAGTCCACGCCATTGACGATGCCCACGGGTCGGGCGGTGATGAAGTTGCCAGAAATGACACGCACCGTGGCGCCCGCCATCGGGGTGTTGGGCAGGCCTTGGCTGAAAGCCGCTTCGATTTCATAGCGCAACTGGCCTGCAGCTTCTTGCGCGCAGTCCAGCGCTACTTCATCGGTGATGCGCATGCCGTGGGAATACTGGGGGGTGTGCCCTTTGGCCTTCAATTGCTCGTTCACTTGGGGTCGGAAACCGTGGACCAGCACCACTTTGACGCCCATGCTTTGAATCAGGGCCAAATCCTGAGCCAGATTCGGCAGTTTGCCGGCTGCGATGGCTTCACCCGCGATGCCCACGACAAAGGTCTTGCCGCGGTGCATGTGGATGTAGGGGGCCACAGACCGAAACCAGGGGACAAAGGTGAAATTAAAAACGGCAGACATGGAATGACGAATCCGGCAGGGATAATTCAGGATTGTCCACCATGTTGCCCCCTGTTTTGACTGACGCCACGCCCCTGAAGATCGAATTTCCCGAAGGCCTGCCTGTTTCGGCCCGCCGAGATGAGCTGATGGCGGCCATCCAGGCCCACCAGGTCGTGATCGTCTGCGGAGAGACAGGCTCGGGCAAGACCACCCAATTGCCCAAAATGGCGCTGGCGCTGGGGCGGGGCCGATTGAATGCGCGAGCGGGCGAGCGAGGTCGTCTGATCGGCCATACCCAGCCGCGCCGCATTGCCGCGACATCGGTGGCCAAGCGCATTGCAGAAGAGTTGCACACGCCCGTGGGCGAGGTGGTTGGCTACAAGGTTCGCTTCAACGACCGGCTCAGCAAGACCGCCTCGGTGAAGCTCATGACCGATGGCATTTTGCTGGCCGAGACCCAGAGCGATCCCCTGCTGCAAGCCTACGACACGCTGATCATTGACGAGGCGCACGAGCGTAGCCTGAACATCGACTTCTTGCTGGGCTATTTGCGTCAGATCTTGCCCAGGCGCCCCGATTTGAAAATCATTGTGACCTCGGCGACGATTGATGCGGATCGCTTTGCGCAACACTTCGCCTCCGCCAAAGGGCCTGCGCCGGTGCTCACCGTGTCGGGGCGGACTTATCCCGTGGAAGTGCGCTGGCGCCCTTTCGAGGAAAGCCGCGACCACGGCCTGGAAGACGCCATCGCCGAGGCGGTGGATGAGCTTTGGCGCGATCCGCGCCAACAGGGCGACATTCTGGTGTTCCTTCCAGGAGAGCGCGAAATTCGGGAAGCTGCAGACCACCTGCGCCATCACCTCGGGCATCAGCCCGCCACCCGGGGGGCCGAGGTGCTACCGTTGTTTGCGCGCTTGTCTCAGGCTGAGCAAGACCGGGTCTTCGAGCCCCATCCGGGGCGGCGCATCGTGCTCGCCACCAACGTGGCGGAAACGTCGCTGACCGTGCCGGGCATTCGCTACGTCATTGACAGCGGCACCGCACGCGTGAAGCGGTACAGTTTTCGCAGCAAGGTCGAACAGTTGCTGGTGGAGCCCATCAGCCAGGCCGCGGCCAATCAGCGATCGGGGCGATGCGGTCGGGTGGCCGATGGTATTTGCATCCGCCTGTACGATGAGAAAGACTTTGCGGGTCGCCCACGCTTTACCGACCCTGAAATTTTGCGCAGCTCATTGGCTGGTGTGATTTTGCGCATGATGTCCTTGCACTTGGGGGAAGTGAGCCAGTTTCCGTTTTTGGAAGCGCCGCGCCCCAAAGCCATCAGCGATGGCTACCAGCTGCTGAACGAACTGGGCGCCGTCAACGATGACCTGGCACTGACACCGATGGGGCGCGAGCTGTCACGCTTGCCCCTGGACCCGCGCGTAGGACGGATGATTTTGGAGGCCCGCCACCGGCAAGCCCTGGACGAAGTGCTCAACATTGCCTCGGCCTTGAGTGTGCAAGATGTGCGCGACCGCCCGTTGGCACAGCAAACCCAGGCCGACCAGGCGCATGCCAAGTTCAAAGATGAGAAGAGCGAGTTCAGCGGCTACCTCAGCCTATGGCGCTGGATTCATGACAGCCGGGGGGGCTCGGACAGCCACCGCTTGTCCAACCGGCAATACGAAACACTGCTGCGCCAGAATTTCATCAACCCACGCCGCCTGCGGGAATGGCGCGATGTGCACACGCAGTTGCACACCGTGGTTGCCGAGCACGGCTGGAAACTCAACAGCGAACCAGCCAGCTATGAGCAACTGCATCTGTCCATGCTGGCAGGCTTGCTCGGTAACCTGGGCTACCGAGCTGAGGAGGAAGACGTTTATCTGGGCGCGCGTGGCATCAAGTTTTACCGCCATCCCGGTGCCCACCTGAAGAAAAAGCCGGGGCGCTGGATTGTCTGTGCCGAATTGGTGGAGACCACACGGCTGTTTGGGCGTGGCATTGCAGCCATCGATCCGACTTGGCTGGAGCAAGTCGGCGGGCACCTGTTGCGCAAACAGTTGCTGGACCCACATTGGGAAAAACGCAAGGCCGAGGTCACCGCACTCGAGCGCGCCACGTTGTATGGCCTGGTGGTTTACAGCGGTCGCCGTGTGCCCTATGCCCGCGCGGACCTGGCGGGCGCCCGTGAAATTTTCATTCGGGAAGCGCTGGTGGAAGGTGACTGGGACACCCCGCTGAATTTTCTTGCGGCCAATCGCAAGCTGGTGCGGCAGGTGCAAGAGTTGGAGCACAAATCGCGCCGCCAGGATGTGCTGGTCGATGATGCCCTGATTTACGCCTTTTACGACCAGCAATTGCCAGCCGAAGTTTGCAGTGGTGCGGGCCTGGAGCGATGGTACCGAGAGGAAAAAAAGCGTCGCTTGGCCTTGGGGGATGCTTCGGAGCCTTTGCTCTTGACCCGCGACGAGTTGATGCGCCACGAAGCCGCAGGCATCACCACCCAGGCGTTTCCCAAAACCCTGCGCTTGGGGGGCATTGATTGCAGTGTCCAATACTTGCACGAGCCTGGTGATCCTCGCGATGGCTTGACGGTGTCCGTTCCCCTGTTTGTGTTGAACCAGGTCAGTGAAGAGCGGGCAGAGTGGCTGGTGCCCGGCATGCTCAAAGACAAGGTGCAGGCGTTGCTGAAAAGTTTGCCGCAAAAACCGCGCGCCCGCATGGTCCCCTTGCCGGAGACCGCACTCAAAATGGCCGAGAACTTGTCAGCGCCTGATGTGTTCGGCCACGGCTCCCTGGTCGATGCCCTGATTCGTCAGGTCAAGACCCACACCCAGCTCGACATGAAACGGGCTGACTTCAAGCACGACATGCTGCCCGCATATTTGTTCATGAACTTTCGAGTCTTGGACGAGCATGGGCGTCAATTGGGGCAAGGCCGAAATCTGGGCGGCCTCAAGGCGGATTGGGGTTCCCAGGCTCGCGGTGCCTTCCAAGCCCTTGCGGGCCTGAAGGCGCGACCTGCCGCGCAAGGGCCTGCCGATGCTGCGCCCTCTGCGGCCAAGCCCGAAGCCGCAGCCTCGCATGCGCCTAAAACCTCTCACGGGTCCAGCGCTTTGACCGCCGATGCGCATTACACGCAATGGTCGTTTGGTGAATTGCCTGAGTTGCTGGAAATTCGCAAAGGAGGGCAGACCCTGATCGGTTTCCCGGCCTTGGTGGATGCGGGGGATGCGGTTCGCATCGAAGTCTTTGACGAGCCCGAGGTGGCGGCTTTGCGCCATCGCCAGGGCTTGTGCCGTTTGTTTTCCCTGCAGCTGCGCGATGCCCTGAAGTACCTCGTGAAAAACATACCGGAATTGCAAAGCATGAGCATGGCCTACATGCAATTGGGCGGCACCCGCGATGATTTGATTCGGCAGATCGTTGATGCCGCACTGGAGCGGGCCTTTTTGATGGCACCCTTGCCCAGCAATGACAGCGAATTCAGGAAGCGCGTGGAGGAGGGTCGAGGACGTTTGAACCTCATTGCACAAGAAGTGGCGCGTTTGTCGGGGGTCGTCTTGTCCGAGTATGCCGCCGTGAGCCGCAAGCTCAAAGACGTCAAGCAACAGCCAGAAGTGGTGGCAGACATTCAGAGCCAGCTTCAACGCCTGCTGGGAAAACGCTTTGTAACGGATACCCCGGCCAGCCAGATTCAGCATTTGCCGCGCTACCTCAAGGGCGTGATGATGCGCCTGGACAAACTTCGCGCCGATCCCAGCCGCGATGCCGCACGGCTGGCGGAACTCAAACCCATCGAGCAGCGCTATTGGCGCCTGATGGCCGAGCGCAAAGGCGTGCAAGACGATCGCACGCGCGAATTCAGGTGGCTGTTGGAAGAGCTTCGCATCAGCCTGTTTGCGCAAGAGTTGCGCACGCCTCAGCCTGTCAGCGTGAAGCGCTTGGACAAGGCGTGGGCTTTGATCAATCAGTGAAGTGCCTGGGCCTTAAAGCTGATAGTCTTCTGCGCGGCCTTCAAGGGCTTTGGTAATCAGGTCGCGGTCCAGGCGCTCGCTGAGCATGGCGGCGAAATCCAGCACAAAATTGCGCAAGTAGCTGCCACGTTTGAAGGCCACGCGGGCCATGTTTTTGCCAAACAGGTTGCCGCCGGGACGCACCACCAGATCGGTGTCGGCCGCGTCGCGCACGGCCATTTCCGCCACAATGCCCACGCCCATGCCCAAGCGCACATAGGTTTTGATCACGTCGGAGTCAATGGCTTCAAGCGCTATGCGGGGCGTCAAATGTTTTTGGGCAAAGGCCGTGTCGATGCGCGTGCGGCCGGTGAATGACGGGTGGTAAGTGACCAAGGGCCATTGTGACAAGTCTTCCAGCGTGATGCGGGTTTGGTGTGCCAGCGGATGGCCGATCGGCAGCACCAATACGTGCTGCCATTCATAGCACGGCAAGGTGATCAGATCGGGATAGTTGGAAAGCGATTCGGTGGCGATGCCGATTTCAGCGCTTTCGTCCAGCACCATGCGTGCCACCTGGTCGGGCGCGCCCTGATGCAAACTGACATTGACTTTGGGGTAAGCCTTGCGCAGGCTGGCCACCGGCACAGGCAGCACATAGCGCGCTTGAGTGTGCGTAGTGGCAATGGACAAGGTGCCACTGTCTTGGGTGCTGAATTGGTCGCCAATGCGCTTGAGGTTGTTGATCTCCCGCAGGATGACCTCAATGCTTTTCAGCACATGCTGACCGGGCTCGGTGATGCGCTTGAGCCGTTTGCCATGCCGCGCAAAGATTTCGATGCCCAGCTCTTCTTCCAGCTCGATGATGGCCTTGGACACGCCGGGCTGCGACGTGTGCAGGGCCTTGGCGGCCTCGGTCAGGTTGAGGTTGCGACGCGCTGCTTCCTGAACAAATCTGAATTGGTGAAGATTCATAACCAAATAGATATAAAGAATGGCATCATTATGCCAAAACTGAATCTACCCGGCGATGTCTCCCAAAGCCAAATCGCTCATCAAGGCAATCAGTGCAGGATGTTCGCCTACCGATGGGAGCACATCGATGTGTAATTCGGGGTGGCTTGCGCGAAGCTCGGCAATCAGCACAGGCAGATCTTCCCGTGCGTGCTTGCCGATGCCCAGAAACATGGGCAGCACACGCAGCGAGGTGCATCCCTGCTGGAGCAAGCTCGCGACACAGGTCGGCAGGTCGGGCGCAGTCAATTCGAGATAGGCGCATTCAACCTGGGTTTGAGGAGAGCGCAAGCGGATGCGTTGCGCAACAGCTTGAATGGGACGATGCCACAGGGGGTCCCGAGACCCATGGGCGAACAAAACAATGGCTTGCATCAGCGTCTCAATACCAGCCACCCAAAGGCGCCGAGTGATAAAAAAGAATAAATCAGGCCAGGCGCTGCCGCCGCCAGCCATGGGGCCCATTGCTGCAAGTTGCCGACATAGCCGAAAACGTTGTTCAGCAAAAAGAAACTGATACCGATCAGCACCCCAATGAAGACAAAGGTGGCAATGCTTCCGCTGCGGAAATGCAGGTAGGCAAATGGCAGCGCAAGCACCATCATGACCAGGCAACTGATGGGGTAAAAGACTTTCTTCCAAAACTCGATTTCGTACCGGTGTGCCGATTGGGCGTTTTGCTCCAAGTGACGGATGTATTGAAACAGATCCAGTGTTTTCATCCGGTCTGGCTTTAACAAGGCCACCGACACCATCTCCGAGCTGATGGCCGTGGGCCATCGAAGGCTGGGCATTTGGAGGCGTTTGATGGTGTCGCGTTCCTGTCCTTGGTGTTGAAACTCGTCACGTTGCACGGTCGACAAAAGCCAGGCGTCGTCGTCCTCCGAGAAAGTGCCAGAGCTGGCCTGTGTCAGTGAAAGCAGCAAGCCCGCACGGTCGAATTCATAAATTCGAATGCCTTGCATGTCGCCCTCCGGGGTCAAAGCCTGAACGTTCACGGCCTGTTGTGTGTACGCCTGCCTTTCTTTGAGCCAGGCGCCAGTTTGCCCTACCGTGATTTGCCCCAGATAGCGAGACTTCAGCAATTGCGCCTGTCGGTCACAGAACGGCGACAGGTAGTCACCAACGGCAAAGGTCAAGATGACAAAGGCCAGGCCCAGCCACAAAAGGTGCCGCAATGCCATGAAAGGGCCCAGGCCACTGGTTCTCAGAATGGTGAATTCTGAGCTTTGAGCGAGCCTAGCCATAACAAAAATGGTGCCAATCAAGACCGCAATCGGCAGCAATTCATAGACATGGCTGGGAATCATCAAGGTCACATAGGACAGGGCGTGCCGAACCTGGTACCCCCCTTGTGCGCCTTTGCCAACCCACTGAAGCTCATCGATCAGATCAAAGAAAAAAAACAAACCCAGAAAGCCAAGCACAACGAAGCTGACCGCTGAAAAAACCTCGCCGTAAATGAGGCGCCGCAGT
Source organism: Limnohabitans sp. (assembly GCA_018882835.1). Classification (GTDB taxonomy): domain Bacteria; phylum Pseudomonadota; class Gammaproteobacteria; order Burkholderiales; family Burkholderiaceae_C; genus Limnohabitans. The sequence continues at coordinate 11,419 of VERE01000016.1, read as the reverse complement.
GTTTTCATGGGCGAGCATCCTTTTGGCCACGCAACTTGGCACCGGACAAAGGCCAGGCCAAACGCCAGTCCTGGTGCCTGCCAATCAACAAGCTGAGGCTGATGAGCAAGGCGCCGCCGTGCAACGTGAGCATCAGCCCGGCAAAGCTTGCGCGCCCACTGGAAATCCAGTTTTGCCCCAGGTTGATCAGGTTGTAATAAACAATGAAAGTGAACAAGGCCAGCAACATGTGGCCACCACGGGCACCTCTGGGGTTGATGCGGGCCATGGCCAAAGCCATGATGATCAGGTTGAAGGCTGCCAGGCCCAGGCCCAGGCGCCACGCCAGTTCGGCCAGGTTTTGCCGGCTCGGGTTTTGCACCAACTCCCAGGAGTGGGTGGCTTTGGCGCTGAACTGTAAAGCGTCCAGGGGTTGGGTGCTGATCAGCGTGCCATATTCTTTGAATTCACTCAGCTTTAACAACTCATTGCCTTGCGTTGGGTCCAGGCGCTGACCTGCCGAAAGCATGAGAAAACGGTCGCCTTCGCGCTCAACGATTTGGCCATCGCGCGCGGTGGTGACAGTGCGGCCTTCTTTGTCTTGCGAGGCAATGAAGACATTTTTGCCTTGCTTGTCCCCAGCATCAGACTTTTCGATGAAAAAGACCCGTTGTCCGTTGGCCGACTCTTGAAACTGACCGGGTGCCACACGCTCCAAGTCCCCCCGTTTTTCAAAACGGTCTTTGAGTTCCTGGGTTTGCTGGTGAGTCCAAGGCCATACCAGCAGCGCCAGCAGGAAGATCAGCAGCAAGACAGGCCATGAAAATCGCAGAAGAGGGCGCAAAAAGCTCAGCAAACCATTGCCACTGGTCAGCCAAATGACCATTTCGCTGTCCCGGTACATTCGGGAAAGGGTGCCCACCGCTGCGATGAAGACGCTCATGGTCAGGATGGTGGGCAAATGTCCCAGCATGGTGTAGCCCAAAACCAGACTAACCTCCGAGGGGTTGACACTCCCGCGTGACGCCTGCCCCAGGGTACGGATCAGCATCATGGTCATCACAATGGTGACGAGCACCACCAGGGTCGCACCAAAACTGCGAACCAGGTCTTGTCGAAGGGAAGAATGGAATAACATTGCTGGGAACCAAAACCTGAATTATGAACTTCCAACTCAAACCCCTGACGCTGGCCCAGGCCACAACCCTGAAAACCGACGCCCTGGTGGTCCTGGTGCCAGCCACTTTGCCCAAAGACAACTCGGCTTTGGGAACCCTCGTGACGCAAGCAGTGCGCGCAGGAGAGCTGGACCTCGGCAAGCCGGGCAAGTTGCTCACCCTGTGGCGTGTGCCTGGTCTTGTGGCCTCGCGCGTGGTGCTGGTGACTTTGGGCGAGGGGCAACCCAAGCATTGGCGTTTGGCGGTGACCGCAGCTGCGGGGGCTGTCAAAAGTGCGAAGCCCAAGGACATGGCCTTTGTCTTGCCAAGCGCTGACACGGCCCAGGTTTGCGCCCTGGCGCTGGCTGTGGCCGATGCCCATTACGTTTACACCGCGACCAAGCCCAGTGCCGAGGCAGCCAGACTTAAAACCGTCACGCTGGGGGTGCCAGACGTCAAAATGGCGCAAAACGCACTGGCGCAAGCCAAGGCCCGCGTGGCGGGCGTCACGCTGGCGCGAGAGTGGGGCAATCGTCCCGCGAACCACGCCACGCCTGAGCATCTGGCCAAAGTGGCAGAGTCCTTGACCCGACTCGGGCCCATTCAATGTCAGGTGATGGGGCCCAGAGAGGTCAAGCGGCTGGGCATGGGGTCTTTTGAGGCTGTGGCCCAAGGATCAGAAAACGCCCTGCGCTTCATTGTCCTGCGCTACCAGGGGGCGGCCAAGACTGTGGCGCCGACGGTCTTGGTGGGCAAGGGCATCACCTTTGACACGGGGGGCATTTCCTTGAAGCCGGGCGCGGGCATGGACGAAATGAAGTTCGACATGTGTGGCGCCGCCAGCGTGCTGGGAACCTTTCGTGCCTTGGCCGATTTAAGGCCTGCGGTCAATGTTGTGGGCCTGATCCCCGCCTGTGAGAACATGCCCGATGGCCGCGCCTTGAAGCCTGGCGATGTGGTGACCAGCATGAGCGGGCAAACCATTGAAGTGTTGAACACCGATGCCGAAGGCCGGCTTATTTTGTGCGATGCGCTGACCTACGCCGAGCGCTTCAAGCCCGCCGCCGTGATTGACATTGCCACCCTCACCGGGGCATGTGTGATTGCGTTGGGCAGTGTGCGCAGTGGCATGTTTGCCACCCAGGATGACTTGGCGCAAGCCCTGCTGACAGCCGGTGAACAGTCACTCGATCTGTGCTGGCGCATGCCCTTGGACGATGAATACGCGGATGGCTTGAAATCCAATTTTGCCGATGTGGCCAATGTGGGCGATCGTTCTGCAGGGGCGGTCACGGCGGCAAAATTCTTGCAACGATTTTCCGGCCAATTTCCTTGGGCGCATTTGGACATTGCGGGCACCGCCTGGAAGAGCGGGGGCGCCAAAGGCGCCACTGGCCGGCCCGTGGGCTTGTTGCTGAGTTATTTGCTGGGCCAGCAGTCTGAACCGAAGCTCGCCAAGAAATCTGTTTCTCGTCGCACCCAGGCATGACCGAGGTCTCGTTCCATTTCAACGCCCCTGACAAGCTGGGCTACGCCTGTCGCCTGTTGCGCAAGGCCTTCAATGCCAAGGCGCAGGTGGTGGTGCTTGCCAACCCTACCGATCTGGCGACGTTGGATGCGCAACTGTGGACTTTTTCGGCGCTGGAATTCATCCCGCACTGCCACGCCCAGGCGCAGCCCGAGTTGCTGCAGGCGTCCCCCATTGTGTTGACCTCATCCCTGGAAGATTCTGCCCATTTGCCGCACCATCAGGTTCTGGTGAATTTGGACATCAACTTGCCCATGGGTTTTGAAAAATTCGAGCGCGTGGTCGAAGTGGTGACCCTGGACGACGAAGAGCGCCAACATGCCAGGCGCCGCTGGAAACACTACGCAGACCGCGGTTACCCCATTGTTCGCCATGACCTGGCGCTCAAGGAGTCTGCATGACATCGTCGGACCGTATTCCCCCCCACGTCCCCACACTGACGGAGGTGGTGCCCTGGTCTGACAGCGTCACGCCAACGCATTGGACGGCGCCCGATGCATTGCCCCCCGACCTGGCACGAGAAGTGGAGGCACGCGTGATGCATCAAATCCAGCAAATATTGCCTGGTCTGGTCGCGCAGGCTTTGGAAGAATCAATTCAAAATGCCATGTCCAAGACCCGCAACAATTGACTACACTTTGTTTATTCACTTCCTAAGGAGCATCTCATGAACATGAAGAAGACACTGGTTGCCAGCCTTGCTTTGACAGCCTGTGCTGCTTTTGCGCAAGACATGGTCGTCAAGATCGGCCACGTGGGCCCCATCAGCGGAGCCATTGCGCACCTGGGCAAGGACAACGAATACGGGGCACGCCTGGCCGTGGAAGACCTGAATGCCAAAGGCGTCACGATCGGCGGCAAGAAAGTCAAATTTGAACTGATTGCCGAAGACGATGCCGCCGACCCCAAGCAGGGCACTGCTGCTGCACAAAAACTGGTGGATCAAAAAGTCAGCGGTGTGGTGGGCCATTTGAACTCCGGTACCAGCATTCCAGCCTCCAAGATTTACAGTGACGCGGGCATCCCCCAGATTTCTCCCTCGGCCACCAACCCGAAGTACACCCGCCAGGGTTACAAAACCACATTCCGTGTGGTTGCCGACGACGTGCATTTGGGCGGCACGCTGGGCCGCTATGCCATCAAAGAATTGCAAGGCAAAGCCATTGCCGTGATTGACGACCGCACAGCCTATGGCCAAGGCGTCGCCGATGAGTTTGAAAAAGCCGTCAAGGCAGGCGGCGGCAAGCTCGTGGGACGCGAGTTCACCAACGACAAAGCCACTGATTTCATGCCCATCCTGACCACCCTCAAAGGCAAGAAGCCGGATGTCATCTTCTTTGGTGGCATGGACGCTGTGGCAGGCCCCATGCTCAAGCAAATGAAGTCCTTGGGCATTCAAGCCAAGTTTGTCGGCGGCGATGGCATTTGCACGACCGAACTGGCCAAGCTCGCGGGCGATGCCTTGGGCAATGGCCAAGTGGTCTGCGCGGAAGCCGGTGGCGTGGAAGGCGCTCAAAAGAAAAGCATGGACGAGTTCAATGCCCGCTTCAAGAAGCGTTTCAACGACGACGTGAAGCTGTACGCGCCTTATGTCTATGACGCACTGAATGTCATGGTGGACGCCATGGTGAAAAGCAACTCGTCAGACCCTGCCAAGTACTTGCCTGCGCTGGCCAAAACCAGCGGTTACAAGGGCGTGACAGGCACCATCAGCTTTGATGAAAAGGGCGATGTGAAAAACGGCGCCTTGACGCTGTTCACCTTCAAGGACGGCAAGCGCGACCAAATTGCTGTCGTCCGATAATGCACAAGCGTCGTCCCCTTTGGTGGGGATGAGCCTGGAAATGAAAATGCCCCGTGAGGGGCATTTTTGTTGGGTGTGTGGCGGAGAGGGCGGGATTCGAACCCGCGGTGGGCTATTAACCCACACACGCTTTCCAGGCGTGCGACTTAAACCGCTCATCCACCTCTCCGGAGCCTGTCATTGTAACAAAGCATGAAGGGGGTACACTTCGCCTTCCTTTTTATTCCAGCCCAAGCCGGAGTTCTCGCATGAAATTTCGTTTTCCCATTGTCATCATCGATGAGGACTTCCGTTCCGAGAACACCTCGGGCCTGGGCATTCGGGCCTTGGCGCAAGCCATTGAGGGCGAGGGGTATGAAGTCATGGGGGTCACCAGCTATGGCGACCTGAGCCAGTTTGCACAGCAACAGTCGCGTGCCAGTGCCTTTATTTTGTCGATTGACGACGAAGAATTCACCCCAGGCCCGGACCTTGACCCCGCAGTGCTCAGCTTGCGCACTTTCATTGAAGAGGTGCGCTTCAAAAACGCCGATGTGCCGATTTATATTTATGGCGAGACCAAGACCTCCCGCCATCTGCCCAACGACATCTTGCGCGAGTTGCACGGCTTCATTCACATGTTCGAGGACACGCCGGAGTTTGTGGCCCGTCACATCATTCGCGAGGCCAAGACTTACCTGGAAGGCTTGCAGCCGCCTTTTTTCAAGGCCCTGCTGGACTATGCCGAAGATGGCTCCTATTCCTGGCATTGCCCCGGACACTCAGGTGGCGTGGCGTTTTTGAAAAGCCCGGTAGGGCAAATGTTCCACCAGTTTTTTGGCGAAAACATGCTGCGTGCCGATGTCTGCAATGCCGTGGACGAGCTGGGCCAGCTGTTGGATCACACGGGTCCTGTGGCGGCCTCGGAGCGCAACGCCGCCCGGATTTTCAATGCCGACCATTGCTTCTTTGTGACCAACGGCACCAGCACCAGCAACAAGATGGTATGGCACCACACGGTGGCGCCTGGTGACGTGGTGGTGGTGGACCGAAATTGTCACAAATCCATTCTGCACGCCATCATCATGACGGGGGCGATCCCCGTCTTTTTAAAGCCCACGCGCAACCACTTTGGCATCATCGGCCCGATTCCCAAAAGCGAGTTTGAGCCCGCCACCATTCAGGCCAAGATCAAGGCCAACCCCTTGTTGAAGGGGGTGGACCCAAAGAAAGTGAAGCCGCGCGTGATGACCCTCACGCAGTCAACTTACGACGGCGTTTTGTACAACACCGAAACCATCAAGAACATGCTCGATGGTTACGTGGCCAACCTGCACTTTGACGAAGCCTGGCTTCCACATGCGGCCTTCCACCCGTTCTATGGTCCTTACCATGCCATGGGCAAGAAGCGTGAGCGGCCCAAGCATTCGGTGGTGTATGCCACCCAATCCATTCACAAACTGCTGGCAGGCATCAGCCAGGCCAGCCATGTGCTGGTGCAAGACTCGCAGAACACCAAGCTGGACCGTCACCTCTTCAACGAGGCTTACCTGATGCACACCAGCACCAGCCCGCAGTACGCCATCATTGCCAGTTGCGACGTGGCGGCGGCCATGATGGAGCCTCCCGGTGGCACTGCCCTGGTCGAGGAAAGCATCGCCGAGGCGCTGGATTTCCGCCGTGCCATGCGCAAGGTGGACGAGGAGTACGGCAAGGACTGGTGGTTCAAGGTCTGGGGGCCGGACAAGCTGGTGGACGAGGGCATTGGCCGCGCCGACAACTGGATCATCAAAGGGGGTGGCCGGGGCTCCAAATGGCATGGCTTTGGCGACCTGGCAGATGGCTTCAACATGCTGGACCCCATCAAGTCCACCATCGTGACGCCTGGCCTGGACCTGAATGGCAAATTTGCCAAAACCGGCATTCCGGCCAGTATCGTCACGAAGTTCTTGGCTGAGCACGGCGTGATCGTAGAGAAGACCGGCTTGTACAGCTTCTTCATCATGTTCACCATTGGCATCACCAAAGGCCGCTGGAACACCCTGCTGACAGCCTTGCAACAGTTCAAGGACGACTACGCCAAGAACCAGCCGATGTGGCGTATCCTGCCGGAGTTCTGCGCTCAGCACCCGCGCTACGAAAAAATGGGCCTGCGCGACCTCTGCCAGCATGTGCATGAACTGTACGCACGCTATGACATAGCCCGCTTGACCACCGAAATGTATTTGAGCGAACTGACGCCGGCCATGAAGCCCAGCGATGCCTATGCGCAAATTGCCCATCGCAACACCGAACGGGTGGGCATTGACGACTTGGAAGGCCGAATCACCACCAGCCTGGTGACACCTTATCCGCCGGGCATTCCTTTGTTGATTCCAGGCGAAGTGTTCAACCGCAAAATCGTCGATTACCTGAAGTTCTCACGCGAGTTCAACGCGCAGTGTCCGGGTTTTGAGACGGACATCCATGGCTTGGTGGAAGAGGTGGATGCGGAAGGCCGCACCCACTATTTCGCGGATTGCGTGAAGCTTTGAACGTTGCCTCGCGCAGCGAAGCCAGCGCCCGTCTTATTCAGACGCTGGCTCCTCGATCCCGCCGACCACCTGGCTGAAGCCGCCATCCACATAGGTGATTTCAGCGGTCACCCCGGCGGCCAGGTCGCTCAGCAAAAACGCAGCCACATTGCCCACATCGTCAATGGTGATGTTGCGCCGAATGGGAGAGGCTTCAGCGACCACACTCAAAATCTTGCCGAAACCCTTGATGCCACTGGCCGCCAGAGTCTTGATGGGGCCAGCGCTGATGCCGTTGGCGCGCAAGCCACGGCCACGGCGCCCGAGTGAGTCAGCGAGGTAGCGGACCGAGGCTTCAAGCGAGGCTTTGGCCAGGCCCATGGTGTTGTAGTTGGGCACCGTCCGAATGGCGCCCAGATAGGTCAGGGTCAGCACCGCCGCGTTGTCGTTCAAGTAGGGCAGTGCCGCTTTGGCCATGGCTGGAAAGCTGTAGGCGCTGATGTCATGGGCGATTTTGTAGCCCTCCCGGCTGAGCCCGTCCAGGAAGTCTCCCGCAATCGCTTCTCGCGGGGCGTAGCCGATGCTGTGCACAAACCCGTCAAAGCGCGGCCAGTGGGTGGAAAGATCGCTGAACAACTTGTCGATCTGCGCATCATCGCCGACGTCGCAATCAAAGATCAGCTTGGAGTCGAAATCGGCGGCAAATTCCGTGATACGGTCTTTGAAGCGCTCGCCCACGTAGCTGAAGGCCAACTCGGCGCCCTGTGCATGACAGGCCTTGGCAATGCCATAGGCAATGGAACGGTTGGATAAAACGCCAGTGATCAAAAGTTTTTTTCCAGCCAAAAAGCCAGTCTTTGCGGTCATGAGTGATGCTCCATCAAAAAATCTTGCAGAATTGTCGCATGCGACTCTTGTGTTTTTTTCTGGGAATGCTGCTGAATGGTCCGATTTGGGCCGGCCATGCCTATGCACAATTTGGTGACACCAAGTACCCGGTGGACTTCAGCCATTTCGAATACGTCAATCCGCAAGCCCCCAAGGGGGGCGACATTGCCCTGGTTGCGCCCACACGGGCTTCCAGTTTCGACAAATACAACCCCTTCACGCTGAAAGGCACGGCGCCCCCGGCCTTGAACAGCCTTGTTTTTGAAACCCTGCTGGTCGGAACCCTGGACGAACCTACGACGGCCTATGGCTTGCTGGCCGAAGATGTCACAGTCGCGGCCGACAAGCGCTCAGTGACTTTCAGGCTGCGACCGCAAGCCCGCTTCCATGATGGCTCGCCGGTGCTGGCCGCCGATGTGAAGCATTCTTTCGACAAGCTCACCAGCAAAGAGGCTGCACCGCAATTTCGAACCCTCTTTAGCGAAGTGCAAGCTGCTGTGGTTTTATCCGAGCGCGTTGTGCGCTTTGACTTCAAGCGAGTGAATTCGGAGTTGCCCTTGATTGTGGGCGGCATGCCCGTTTTCAGTCGTGCCTGGGGCGGGGGCAAGCCACTGGACAAGATCATCACCGATGTGCCATTGGGTTCGGGCCCCTACAAGATCGGCAAAGTCGATTTTGGCCGTGACATTCAGTACGCACGCGATCCTGAGTACTGGGGGCGCGACCTCAACGTACGCCGAGGCATGTTCAATTTTGACCGCATTGTTTACAAGCTTTACAAAGACAACACGGCCCAACTGGAAGCCTTCAAGGCTGGTGAGTTCGATTACATCCAAGCTTTTGTGGCGCGCGAATGGGCCCGCGCCTACACAGGCAAACCGTTCGATTCCGGTCGACTCATCAAAAAGGAATTGAAGCACGGCAATGCTGGCGATTTTCAAGGTTTTTTGCTGAATGCCCGACTTGATAAATTCAAGGATGTGCGAGTCAGACAGGCCATTGGGCTGGCCATGGATTACGAGTGGATGAACCGCCAGCTGTTTTACAACGCCTACACCCGCGTGCGAGGTTTCTTTGTGGGCAGCGACTTCGAAGCCAAAGGTTTGCCCGAAGGTGAAGAGCTGGCAATGCTGCAGTCGCTCAAGGACAAATTGTCTGCGTCTGTGCTGTCGCAGCCTGTGCCGATGCCGCCGGTGACCCAGCTCGACCCCGCCTCCGGTGAAACACTACGAGATCATTTGCGACAGGCCAAGGCCTTGCTGGCACAGGCAGGTTGGAATTACCGAGATGGTGCGCTGCGCAATGCCAAAGGCCAGGCCTTCACGTTGGAATTCTTGGACAACTCGGGCTCCATGGGCCGGGTGGTGACGCCTTACGCCAAGAACCTGGAGAAACTGGGGTTTCAGGTGAACTACAAGGTGATTGACTTCGCCATCCTGCAAAAGCGTCTGGATGTGTTTGATTTCGAAATCATCAGCAACCGTTGGGTGGGCAGCGAGTCTCCCGGGACCGAGCTGCTGGAGCGTTTTGGCAGCAAGTCGGCCCTCACGGAAGGCTCTGGCAACCTGATGGGGGTACAAGATGCTGCCGTCGATGCCTTGCTGGACAAAGTCTTGTCTGCTGAAACTCGCCCACAGTTGACAGTGGCTTTGCGTGCGCTCGACCGCGTGCTGCGCCATGGTCATTATGTGGTCCCGCACTGGTATGGCAGTGTCCATCGCGTGGCCTGGCGTTCCGGCCGGTTCGAGCAACCCGCATTGACACCGCGCTACTACCAGCCGGAGTTTTGGATCACCACGACCTGGTGGGCCTCCGAGGCCAACCTGAAAGGGGACCGCTGAGATGGCCGCCTATGTCTTGAAACGTTTGTTACTGATGGTGCCGACCTTGTTGGGCGTGTTGCTGCTGACCTTCGTGGTGATTCAGTTTGTGCCGGGCGGCCCGGTCGAGCAAATGGTTTCCCAGTTGCAGGGTCGGGACACGGGAGGCGAGGGCGCCGCATCGGCGGGTGCCGGCTACCGAGGTCGCCAAGGTGTGGATGCCGCTCGCATCGCAGAAATTCGAGCCTTGTACGGCTTTGACAAACCGCCCCACGAGCGGTTCTGGCAAATGCTGAAGCAGTTTGCGCAATTCGATCTTGGGCGCAGTTTTTTTTATCCTAAAGATGTCTGGCAATTGGTCAAAGAGAAGCTGCCCGTGTCCATCAGCTTGGGGCTGTGGACTTTTTTTCTGAGTTACCTCATTTCTGTCCCGCTGGGCATCGCCAAGGCGGTGCGCGCGGGCACGCGGTTTGACACTCTGACCAGCTTGCTGGTGCTGACGGGCTACGCGATTCCGGGCTTTGTGCTGGGCGTCGCTTTGCTGGTGGTGTTCGGTGGCCAACTGCAGTGGTTCCCATTGCGTGGACTGACGTCCAGCAACTGGGAGCAGTTGAGTTGGGGCGCGCGTGTGGTCGACTACCTCTGGCACATTGCCCTTCCCATTACCGCCAGCGTGTTGGGCGCGTTTGCGGTCACCACCATGCTGACCAAGAACGCCTTCCTGGAAGAAATACGCAAACAGTATGTGTTGACAGCGCGCGCCAAAGGCCTGTCTGAGCGCAGGGTGCTTTGGAAGCACGTGATGCGCAACGCCATGATCCCCCTGGTCACTGGTTTTCCGGCGGCATTCATCGGCGCTTTTTTCACAGGCTCGCTGTTGATTGAAACCTTGTTTTCTCTGGATGGCTTGGGCTTGCTCAGTTACGAAAGCGTGATGCGCCGCGATTACCCTGTGGTGCTTGGCACCCTTTACCTGTTCACACTGATTGGCTTGGTGACCAAGTTGGTCAGCGACCTGTGTTACGTGTGGGTCGACCCCCGCGTGAAGTTCGACTGATGCGTGCCTACACTGCCTCACTCTCGCCTGGGCGTCGCGCCTGGCTTCGTTTTCGTCAGCATCGCCTGGGCTTTGGCAGCTTGTTGATTTTTCTGGTGTTGTTCGTGCTCAGCTTGGGCGCCGAGTTGGTGTCCAACGACAAGCCCCTGCTGGTGCGCTACAACGGCCAATGGCTTTCGCCGATTGTGAGCAACCCGCCCGAGACGGCCTTTGGCGGCGATTTCCAAACACCAACCGATTACCTGGACCCGTTCATCCAGCAGCAATTTCAGCAGCCTGGCAACTGGGCGCTTTACCCTGTGAATCCTTACCACCACAGCACACTGAACTACTTTGCCAAAGAACCCAACCCGGCGGCACCTTCACGTGACAACTGGCTGGGCACCGATGACCGGGGCCGTGATGTGGTGGCCAGACTGTTGTATGGCTTTCGGGTCTCCGTGCTGTTTGCCTTGGCCCTGACGTTGACCGGTACCTTACTTGGCGTGCTCACCGGGGCTTTACAGGGATTTTTTGGCGGCAAGACCGACCTGGCCTTTCAGCGCTTCATCGAGATCTGGAGCGCCATGCCAGAACTGTACTTGCTGATTATTTTTTCGGCGGTGTTTGATCCCAGTGTCAGCCTGTTGTTGATCTTGCTGAGCCTGTTCGGCTGGATGGGCTTGTCAGACTACGTCCGAGCGGAGTTTTTGCG
>VERE01000096.1 GCA_018882835.1 Limnohabitans sp. | reverse complement strand
TGCTGATGGGCGTGATCGCCATGCGTCCCATGCTGAACGCCGGCTACGACACCCGCTTGGCAGCCGGCGTGATCACCGCCGGGGGCACGCTGGGCATTTTGATCCCGCCTTCGGTGATGATCATTGTGTACGCTGCCGTGGCGGGCCAGTCGGTGGTGAAGCTTTATGCCGCCGCGATGTTCCCGGGCTTTTTCCTGGCCTTCCTGTACCTGGTCTACGTGATTGGCTGGGTCATGATCAATCCCAAGATTGCGCCCAAGTTGCCCCCTGAGCAACTCAAAGCAGAGGTACGGCCCTGGGTTCAGCATGTGTCCGATCAGTACACCGCGCGCATGTTGCCTGCTTTTGCAGCCGCCGTTTTGTCACCCGCCCGGGCCCTGCGGGCCAGCACCACGGAGGTCCGCGTGGGCTGGACCTTGATGGTCAAGAGCCTGTTCACCAGCTTGATTCCCGTCTTCATGACGGTGATCTGCCTGGGGGCGGTGTGGTGGTACGTGGTGATTTACTCGCAGGCCGACAACAATGCAGCTGCCGCAGCGGCCAACGCACCTGCCACCGTGTCGCAGCCGGCACAAGATGCGGCGACCCGCACCGCCACAGAAAAGGTAGCCGGTGGCGTGCAAGAGCCGCCCAATGCGGATGGCGTGAAAGAGCCCCCGGGCGCTGGCGGGGTGCAAGAACCTCCTGGCGCAGAGGGTGTGCAGGAGCCGCCCGGTGCAGAAGGCGTTCAGGCGCCCCCTGGCTCGGGCGAAGACGAGCCCTTGAAGGCCATGGGCGATGGCGACACATCCGACGCCCCCAAAACCGAGCCTGTGCCCGAGAGCTTCTACACCGGCTTTGCCGTGACCTGCGGCGCCATGCTGCTGCTGTTGCTCTGGTACTACCGGAATTTTGATGCCGAGCAGTTCGAAATTCTCGACATGCTGGTGAAGTCGGTGATGCCCCTGGGCGTGCTGACCCTGGTGGTGCTCGGTGTGATTTTGTTCGGTATCACCACGGCCACGGAATCTGCGGCGGTGGGAGCCGCGGGGGCCTTCCTGATGGCCTGGTCAGCGGGCACGCTGAACTTTGAGCGCATCAAGGAAGCAGTGTTCCTGACCGCCAAGACCACTTCCATGGTGTGCTGGCTGTTTGTGGGCTCGGCCTTGTTCTCGGCGGTGTTTGCCATTCTGGGTGGCCAGCGCCTGGTGGAAGAGTGGGTCATGGCGATGAACCTCTCGCCGCTGCAATTCCTGCTGTTGTCGCAAGCCATCATTTTCGTGCTGGGCTGGCCGCTGGAGTGGACCGAGATCATTGTGATCTTTGTGCCCATCTTCCTGCCCTTGCTGTCACACTTCCAGATCGACCCCATGCTGTGGGGCGTGCTGGTGTTCGTGAACTTGCAGGCCGCCTTCCTGTCACCGCCGGTGGCCATGTCGGCCTTCTACCTCAAAGGTGTTTCGCCCCCGCATGTGACGATCAACCAGATTTTCGCAGGCATGATGCCTTACATGTTCATTGTGATCATCTGCATGGTCCTGATGTACATCTGGCCGCAACTGACCTTGTGGCTGCCGAACTACCTTTACGGTAAGTAAAGCGTCCCTTCCCCAAGCAAAAAGCCCGCATCGTCTGCGATTGCGGGCTTTTTTGTGGGCGGGTGGCGGCAGGTTGATCCGATGTCAAAGCCATGCCCGCGCACCGCAAGGAATGGCATGATGAGCGATATTGCTCTAGAATTGACGTTTACGTAAACGTCAACCAATCCAATGCCTGTCTAATGAAGATGGGCGCACGCCCGCAGACGCCGCAGGAGATTTTGAGATGACCGACTTGTCCGCCGAATACCAAGCCTTGGCCAACTACCGCCCGACGAACAAGGTGCGCTTTGTGACCGCTGCCAGTTTGTTTGATGGCCACGATGCGGCCATCAACATCATGCGCCGCATTCTGCAAAGCATGGGCGCGGAGGTGATTCACCTGGGACACAATCGCTCGGTGGACGATGTGGTGACCGCGGCCCTGCAAGAGGACGTGCAAGGCATTGCGATCAGCTCCTACCAGGGCGGCCACGTTGAATACTTCAAATACATGGTGGACTTGCTGCGCGCGCGTGGCGGCAGTCACATTCAGGTGTTTGGCGGCGGTGGCGGCGTGATCGTGCCAGCGGAAATTCGGGAACTGCACGATTACGGCGTGGCCCGCATTTACAGCCCCGAAGATGGCCAGCGCATGGGCCTGCAAGGCATGATCGGCGAGATGATCATGCGCTGCGACCAGAACCTGAGCGCGCACGCCCCAACCAGCTTAAAAGCCATTCAGGGCCATGAAGATCTGGCCTGGCGCGCCCTGGCCGAACTGATCACCGCCCTGGAAAACGGCGAAGCCGATCCCAACCTGGTGAAGACACTGCGCGAACAAGCGGCCCAGACCCACGTGCCCGTGCTCGGCATCACCGGCACTGGCGGCGCGGGCAAGTCGTCGCTGACCGACGAGCTGGTGCGCCGTCTGCGCCTGGACCAGGAAGACGCTTTGCGGGTGGCGGTGATTTCCATCGATCCATCGCGCCGCAAGAGCGGCGGCGCGTTGCTGGGCGACCGCATCCGCATGAATGCCATTGGCCCCTGGCGCAATGGCGCGCGGGTGTTCATGCGCTCGTTGGCCACGCGGGACTTTGGCAGTGAGATCAGCGCCGCCCTGCCCGATGTGGTGGCCGCCGCCAAATGTGCGGGCTTTGACCTGGTCATCGTGGAAACCTCCGGCATCGGCCAAGGCGATGCAGCCATTGTTCCGCACGTGGACGTTCCCATGTATGTGATGACGCCCGAATTCGGCGCTGCCAGCCAGCTGGAAAAAATCGACATGCTGGATTTCGCCGAGTTTGTGGCCATCAACAAATTCGACCGCAAGGGCGCCAGCGACGCGTTGCGCGATGTGGCCAAGCAAGTACAGCGTAACAAAGAAGCCTGGAGTGTGCCCACCGAACAAATGCCTGTGTTTGGCACCATGGCCTCGCGCTTCAACGACGATGGCGTGACCGCCCTCTACCAATCGCTCAAGCCGCGCCTGGCCGAACTGGGACTGAAACTCAAGCCGGGCCAGCTGCCCGAAGCGAATGTGCGTCACAGCACGCATCAATCTTCCATCGTGCCGGCCAGCCGCACGCGCTATTTGGCGGAAATCAGCGATACCGTGCGCGGCTATAAAAAACGGGTGCGTGAACAAGCCCAGCTGGCCCGAGAGATTCAACAACTGCGGGCGGCAGCGCACATGCTGCAAGTCTCCAAGCCCGAGCGCGCGCGCGCGGCCGAAGCAGCCATCGACCTGGCCGTGTCACGCGAGCAATACTTGGGCGCCGTGGAGCGCAAACTGCTGGCCCAGTGGGGCGACATGCAAAAAGCCTACGCAGGCGATGAGTATGTGGTGAAAATTCGTGACAAAGAAATTCGAACGGCCCTGACCACCCTCACCCTGAGCGGCACCAAGATTCGCAAAGTGGCCTTGCCGCAGTACGAAGACGATGGCGAGCGCCTGAAGTGGCTGATGCTGGAAAACGTGCCCGGCAGCTACCCCTTCACCGCTGGCACCTTCGCCTTCAAGCGCGAAAACGAAGACCCGACCCGCATGTTCGCCGGAGAAGGCGATGCCTTCCGAACCAATCGCCGCTTCAAGCTTTTGTCCGAGGGCATGCCCGCCAAGCGCTTGTCCACAGCATTTGACTCGGTCACGCTGTACGGCCACGAACCCGATGAGCGCCCCGACATTTATGGCAAGGTGGGCAACTCGGGCGTGAGCATTGCCACGCTGGACGACATGAAGGTGTTGTACAGCGGCTTTGACTTGTGCGACCCGGCCACCAGCGTGTCCATGACCATCAATGGCCCGGCACCGACCATCCTGGCGATGTTCATGAACACCGCGCTGGATCAGAACATCGAGAAGTTCGAAAAAGAGAACGGCCGCCAACCCACCGACACCGAGATCGCCAAAATTCGTGCCTGGGTGCTCGAGAATGTGCGCGGCACGGTGCAGGCCGACATTCTGAAAGAAGACCAGGGCCAGAACACCTGCCTGTTCTCGACCGAGTTCAGCCTGAAGGTGATGGGCGACATTGCCGAGTATTTCGTGCATCACCGCGTGCGCAATTTCTACAGCGTGTCCATCAGTGGCTACCACATTGCCGAGGCGGGCGCGAACCCGATTTCGCAACTGGCCTTCACCTTGTCAAATGGCTTCACCTTTGTCGAAGCCTACCTGGCGCGGGGCATGCACATTGACGACTTCGCGCCCAACCTGAGCTTCTTCTTCAGCAATGGCATGGACCCCGAGTACACCGTGCTGGGCCGCGTGGCGCGTCGCATCTGGGCGGTGGCGATGAAAGAGAAATATGGCGCCAATGAGCGCTCGCAAAAGCTCAAGTACCACATTCAGACTTCGGGCCGCAGCCTGCATGCGCAAGAAATTCAGTTCAACGACATTCGCACCACGTTGCAAGCGCTGATTGCCATCTACGACAACTGCAACAGTTTGCACACCAATGCGTTCGATGAAGCCATCACCACGCCCACCGAAGACAGCGTGCGCCGCGCCATGGCGATTCAGCTGATCATCAACCGCGAGTGGGGCTTGGCAAAGAACGAAAACCCGAACCAAGGCGCCTTCATCATTGACGAGTTGACCGAGTTGGTGGAAGAGGCGGTGCTGGCCGAGTTTGACCGCATTGCCGAGCGTGGCGGTGTGCTGGGGGCCATGGAAACCGGCTACCAGCGTGGCCGAATTCAAGACGAGAGCATGCACTACGAGATGCTCAAGCACACCGGCGAGTACCCCATCATTGGCGTCAACACCTTCCGCAACCC
>VERE01000054.1 GCA_018882835.1 Limnohabitans sp. | reverse complement strand
GAGCAGATCTTCGACCCCGCCTATTGGGCGGAGCAGATGCCGGCGATTCTTGTGCGCCGCCAGCCCTTCGGCATCAACGCGGACGACGACGACACCAACCGGCTGCCGATTGTGCCACCCGACGTCTTCATCCGCGGCCTCGTCAAGGGTGCGGGCCTGAAGCTGCTGGGACTGCAGCCGGCACAGGAGCAGGCGATCAACGCTTTCTTCCAGAAGCGCACGCCGCGGTTTCATATCCCCATGGGCGGCTAGGACGTAACGCGGCCACCGGAAACACCCGCCCCCCTCCTTCCCGCCGACTACCTCAAAAAAATCCTCACCGCGCGGGTCTACGATGTGGCGCAGGAAACGCCGCTGGAACCAGCCAAAAACCTCAGCCGCCGCTTGCACAACAAAGTGCTGCTCAAACGGGAAGACCAACAGCCCGTCTTCAGCTTCAAGCTGCGCGGGGCTTACAACAAGATGGCGCACCTCACGCCCGAACAACTGAAAAAGGGCGTGATCTGCGCTTCCGCCGGCAACCATGCCCAGGGCGTGGCGCTGGGCGCCCACAAACTGGGTACCAAGGCCATCATCGTCATGCCGGTGACCACGCCGGGCGTGAAAATCGAGGCCGTCAAAGCCCTGGGGGGCGATGTGGTGCTGCATGGCGACAGCTACTCCGACGCTTACCTGCACGCAGTCGAGCTGGAAAAAAAACAGGGCCTGACCTTCGTTCACCCCTTTGACGACCCCGATGTGATCGCTGGCCAGGGCACCATCGCCATGGAAATGCTGCGCCAGCATCAGGGCCCGCTGCATGCGGTGTTTGTGGCCATTGGCGGCGGCGGCCTGATATCAGGTGTGGCCAATTACATCAAAGCCGTACGCCCCGACATCAAGGTGATTGGCGTGCAAATGAGTGATTCGTCCGCCATGATGCAGTCAGTGCAAAAAGGCAAGCGCGTGACGCTCAACGACGTGGGCCTGTTTTCCGATGGCACGGCCGTGAAACTGGTGGGAGAGGAAACCTTCCGTATCTCGCGCCAACTGGTCGATGAGTTCATGACAGTGGACACCGACGCCGTTTGCGCCGCCATCAAAGATGTGTTTGTGGACACCCGCAGCATCGTGGAGCCGGCGGGCGCGCTAGCTGTAGCGGCCATCAAGCAGTATGTGGCCGAGCACAAAACCAAGGGCGAGACTTATGCCGCCATTTTGTGCGGCGCCAACATGAACTTTGACCGGCTGCGCTTTGTGGCCGAGCGCGCCGAGGTGGGTGAAGAGCGCGAGGCTTTGTTCGCTGTGACCATTCCCGAAGAGCGCGGTAGCTTCAAACGCTTTTGCGCCCTGATTGGTGACTTGCCGGCCTTCGGTGGCAGCAAGTCGCCCCGCAATGTGACCGAGTTCAACTACCGCATGAGCGACGCCGACAAAGCCCATGTGTTTGTCGGCCTGACCACCACCAGCAAAGGTGAAAGCGGCAAAATCGCCGGGCATTTCAGCAAGCATGGCTTCCAAGCCCTGGACTTGACGCATGACGAGCTTGCCAAAGAACACATTCGCCACATGGTGGGCGGTTCTTCTGCCCTGGCCAACGATGAGCGCTTGCTGCGGTTTGTGTTTCCAGAGCGGCCCGGCGCCCTGATGAAATTCCTGTCTGCCATGCGCCCGGGCTGGAACATCAGCCTGTTCCATTACCGCAACCAGGGCGCCGACTATGGCCGCATTCTGGTGGGCTTGCAGGTACCCCGCGCCGACAATGCCGCGTTCAAGCAATTTATTGAAACGCTGGGCTACCCCTGCGTGGAAGAAACCCAGAACCCGGTGTACCGGCTGTTTTTGCAGCGCTAAGGCCTCAGGGCATTCAGGGCTCGCGCAATTTGGGCAAGGTCAGGCTGATGCTGACAGGACCCTCGGGGGTGGGGCCCAAATGTGCCAGCCGGGGTTCCAACGCCACCAGAAACAGACCTTCTTCGAGGCGTGATTTCAAGCGGTAAGGCTTGGCGGCCTGCCCCTCGGCGGCGATCAAGGCCATGCCCTCGGAAGTCCCCGCCCGCACCACACCGGTCAGCACCCAGCGCTGTGCGTTCAAGGCCCGTGCAGCAGGCGCCTCGCTGTTTTTGGTGGCACCCAGCGCGCGCGCCGAAGCGGTCCAGTCCACCCCCTCAGCCTCTGAAATGGTGAGCGCGGCGGCGCTCACTTGCACGGGCGTAGGGGAGGCTATTTTCAGGCCCCAAAACACCACCGATGCGGCGGCCAGCGCGGCCAGCACCAAGGTCACGGCCCGCACCCGCCAAAGGTCGGCGGATGTTTGCCTGCCAGAGCTAGAAACTGTCATCATGGGAGGATTATCATCCACAGCATCCGCTCTTTGAAAGCCCGCCATGAACAAGCTGATCCATTACCGTGCAGGTTTGCGCCAGGCGCGTCGCCGCGCGCGCGGTTTCACCCTCATTGAGTTGATGGTGGTGCTGGTCATCATTGGCGTCCTGGCCGCCCTGATCGTGCCCAATGTGCTGGATCGGGCCGACGACGCTCGCGTGACCGCCGCCCGTACCGATGTCAACAACCTGATGCAAGCGCTCAAGCTCTACCGCCTGGACAACCAAAGCTATCCCGCCGCTGAGCAAGGCTTGCAGGCCCTGATCGCCAAACCCACCACAGCGCCGGCGCCCTTGAACTGGAAACCTTATCTGGACAAGCTGCCCAACGACCCTTGGGGTCGGCCCTACCAGTATCTGAACCCCGGCCTCAAAGGCGAGGTCGATGTCATGTCCTTTGGCGCCGATGGCAAAACCGGCGGCGAGGGTCGCAACGCCGACATTGGCAGCTGGCAGTAAGGGCATGAGCCTGCTGGGCGTGGCGAAGCGCCAGCAAGGTTTCACTTTGCTGGAGTTGCTGGTGGTCCTGACCGTGATGGCTTTGGGCAGCGCTGGCGTCGCCTTGGCCATGCGCAGCACGCCGCAGCAGCAACTTCAAGAGGAATCGCAACGCTTGGTGGCCTGGCTGGAGGCAGCGCGCACCCAGGCGCGAAGCCAGGGGCTGGTGGTGCGCGCCAAGTTCGAAATGGATGGCGTCACCGTGCTGGGGCTGCCACGCGCCACATTGGCACAGCCGCGCCTGCAATGGCTGCATTCGCAAACTCAGGCTGTGCCGTCTGAATTGGTGCTGGGCCCTGAGCCCATTCTGCCGGCCCAAAGCATTCGCCTGCAACACCAGCGAGACCCTCTGGCCACCGTACTCATCAGCACACAAGGCCTGCGGCCTTTTGCCCCTCAGCCATGAGTCGCCCCCATCTGCCCCAGCCTCGTGGCTTCACCCTCATCGAAGTACTGGTGGCGCTGGGCATTGTGGCCCTGGCCCTGATGACAGGCCTCAAGGCCAGCAGCGCCCTGAACGACAGCGCAAGGCGCCAATCGGACATGCTGCTGGCCCAAATCTGCGCAGAGAATGCGCTGAATGCGCTGCGCCTGTCGCGCCAACTGCCAGGCATGGGCGAGTCTGAGCAAACCTGCGCGCAAGGAATCGTCTCGTTTCAGGTTCGCGTGCAAGTGCAGAGCACGCCCAACCCAGGGTTTCGCCGCATCGATGCGCAAGTGTTCAGCGAGCGCTCCCCTTTATTGCGCCTGACCACGGTACTGGGACGGCAATGAGAGCAGGCACAGTCCGCGGCTTCACGCTGGTTGAGGTGCTGGTGGCATTGGTCGGCCTGGCTTTGATGGCTGGCCTGAGCTGGCGGGGCCTGGACAGCATGATGCGCACCCGCGATGCCAGCCAACAACGTGTGGACGCGATCGCCGTGCTGCAAACCGCGCTGGCGCAATGGCGCACCGACCTGGATGCGGCGACACCGTTGCCTGGGGGGCTGGAGGCTCAGGGCATCGATTGGGATGGGCGGGTGTTGCGCATTGTGCGGCGCAGCACCCAACCGCAAGCGGATGGCAGCGACGCCGGCCTGTGGGTGGTTGGCTGGACGCTGCGCAACGACATCTCGCCGCAATGGGTGCGCTGGCAATCTCAGCCGGTGCGCGACCGGGCCAGCTTGCTGCAGGCCTGGCAAGACGCGGCTCAATGGGGGCAGAACGCAGGCACTGCGCTGCGCGCCCAGGAAACGCCACTGTTCCCGCTGTCCCGTTGGCAACTGTTCTATTTTCGAAGCGACAGCTGGAGCAACCCTTTGTCCAGCACTGGCGCGCCCTCCGGTTCAAACACGGAACCGATTCCCGACGGCATCCGCCTGGTGCTGGTGCTGCCGCCAACGGCACCGATCCGTGGCGAGGTCACGTTGGACTGGGTGCGCCCCACCTTCTCTGCGCCACGCTCATGACACCCGCTTCACGTCCCTCCAAAGAGCGCGGCATGGCCTTGCTGAGCGCCATGTTGACGGTAGCGTTGGTCACTTTTTTGGCCGCGGGCGCTTTTTGGCAGCAATGGCGAACCTATGAAGTCGAAGCGGCTGAGCGCCAGCGCCAGCAAGCCGCCTGGCTGCTCAATGGCGCCATGGACTGGGCGCGCCTGGTATTGCGAGAGGACAGCAAGTCCAGCAACTACGACCACCTGGGTGAGCCCTGGGCCCTGCCTTTGCAAGAGGCTCGGCTGGCCAGTTTTTTGTCGTCACAGCCTGGTTTTGCCAGCAGTGCGGAAGATGCCCTGGCCTTGCAGGTTTTTCTGTCTGGCCGCATCGTGGACCTTCAAGGGCGCCTGAATGTGGCCAATTTGCTGAACAATGATCAACTGTCTCAAGCCGACCTCACCGCCTTCGCCAAACTGTGGGAAGTCCTGGGCTTGCCGTCGGGACAACTGACCAGCCTGGTGGGAGGATTGCGTCAAAGCCGTGCAACTGCAAAACAAGCCCTGACCAGCGCACCCTTGCCGCCCCAGAGACTGAGCCAACTGGCTTGGCTGGGGGTATCCGCTGCCACCCTGGCCAAGCTGCAAGACCATGTGGTTTGGTTGCCAGAGCGCACGACCATCAACTTGAACACGGCGAGTGCCGAAGTCATTTACGCCAGCCTGCCTGGGCTGGACCTGGCGCTGGCGCAGCGTCTGGTGCGCGCTCGCGCCAACCAGCCCTGGCGCAACCTGGAAGAGGTCCGCCAGGCCCTGGGCGGACAGGGCAGCAGTCTGCAGGAGGATCGCCACAGCGTGGCCAGCCGTTTCTTCGAGATCACCGGCCAAATTCGGTTGGACAGCAGCTTGCTGGTGGAAAAAACCACGGTACAACGGGAAGGCGTGGATGTTCGCCTTTTGTGGCGTGAACGTGGCGTCCCAGGCTCTCTACAATGAATTCCTCATGTTGATCATCGCCCTGCCCCTTTCCCCAGCCAGCGAGCTCACGTATGTCGTGAGCCTCGATGGTCAGGGCGTGCAGTCCTCTGGGCAAGCTGCCCCCGAGCGGCTGCCCCGCGTGGGCGGCGAAGTGGTTGCCGTCGTGCCGTGGCAACGGCTGTCCTGGCACCAAGTGACGCTGCCGCCTGTTTCCGCGCAACGGCGGCTGGCGGTTTTGCAAGGCTTGCTGGAAGACCAGGTTTTACAAGACGTGGAAAGCCTGCACTGGGTGACATCGCCCACGCTCACACAAGGCGAAACCAGCGTCTTGGCATGTGACAAAGCCTGGTTGCGCCAGGCCCTGGCGCCTCTGGCAGAAGCCGGCTGGGTGATACAGCGCATCGTGCCTGAGTTTTGCCCCGCAGAGTCAGAAAGCGTTTCTTTTCATGCGCTGCAGACCCTGGATGAGCCACAACTCGTGGCCTGCTTGCCAGACGCCGTGATCGGGTTTCCACACGCTGCCTGGCCCGCCTGGGACCGCCATTGGCAAGCAGGCAGCCGCCTGATGGCGGAGCCTGCAGCCTTGACTTTCGCGCGTGACCTGACGGGTCAAGAACCGCAACTGCAAACTGCACCCCAGCGCTGGCTCAAGGCGTGCCAAAGCCCTTGGGACCTGGCCCAAGGTGAGTGGGCTCAAAACCGACACCGGCGGACCTGGCGTTTCGGCCTGCAAGCCTGGCAGCAACTGCGCCATGCGCCCGCCTGGCAGCCCGTGCGCTGGGCTCTGGGCCTGATGCTGGTGGCCAACCTGGTGGGCCTGCAAATCTGGGCCCTGCAAGCGCGGCAACACACCAACGCACTGGCCGAGGCCTCGCGAAACATCCTGCAACAAACATTCCCGGGCGTTCAGGTGGTGGTTGACCCCTTGCGCCAGATGCAGCAGGCGGTGCATCAACTGCGACAGCAAAGTGGCGCCTCGGCCCCCGAAGACTTTGAGATGTTGCTGGCGCGCCTGGCCCCCTTGCTGCCCAACGAGTTGACGCCTCAGGCCTTGCGCTATGACGGCAAAACCCTGACGGTTCAAGGCGCTGCGCTGGATCAGGTCGCCCCGCAAGCATTGGCCGACCTCAGCCGCCAGGGCTATCAACTGCGCGCGCAAGGGAACGACTGGGTGCTGTCCTGGGAGGGCCGCCCATGAAGCCGTGGTTGAGCCAACGCTGGCAGACGCTGAGCCCGCGTGAAAAAACCGGTCTGCAAGCGGCCCTGTGGTTCCTTTTGGCGGCCCTGGCATGGCATTTTTTGCTGCTGCCCGCAGGGTCGGTCTGGCACCACCATACCAACGAATGGGTCACCCTTGAAAAGCAACGCCAGCAAATGGCAGGCTTGCAAGCGCAAGCACAAGCCTTGCAAAAACGCACACCGCTGTCGCGCGAGGAAGCCCTGAAATCGCTGCAAGCCCTGACACGCAGCGCCATGCCTTCGGCCCAATTGGCGGCCCAGAACGAACGCGTCAGCGTCAGCTTCAAAGCGGCTTCGGCAGCGGTCGTGGCTTCCTGGCTGCAAAGCGCCCGCGAAAATGCACAAGTGCGTGTGCTGGACGCGCAGTGGCAACGCACCCCAGAAGGCTTGTGGGAAGGCGCCATGGTCTTGAAACTACCCACCCGGAACGGATCTCCCTGACATGGCAGTGCTCCCTTCAAGCCTTCACCTCACGCGCTCCCGCACGGCGTGGCGCTGGGCTATTGCGGGCGTCTTGCTGGGCGGCCTGCTCAGCCTGGCGCTGAACCTGCCCGCAGCTTGGCTCAGCTCGGCCGTGTCGCGCGCGACGCAGGGCCGGCTGTTGTTGTTGGAGGCACAAGGCTCGCTGTGGAACGGCTCAGCACAGCTTGTGTTGAGCGCAGGCCCAGGGTCGTCCGATGCGAAGGCTTTACCGTCCCGGCTGCGTTGGCAATTGCGACCCGAATGGCGCGGCAACTTGCGCTTACAAGTCGAGGCAGACTGTTGCCTCGCAAGCCCTTGGGTCTGGCGCCTATCCCCGTCTGGTTCAGCTTTGTCGCTTGAGATTTCTGACACCCCCTTCAAACTGCCCGCCCAGTTGCTGACCGGTTTGGGCACGCCCTGGAACACGGTTCAGCCTCAAGGGCAATTGACCTTGCAAAGCAAGCAATTTCAAGTAGCTTTCAACGGGCAAGGCTTGCAACTCTCTGGCGAGCTGTCCTTGCAACTTGACAACCTGTCCTCTCAACTGACAACCTTGCGCCCGATGGGCAGCTACCGCGTGAGCTTGCAGGCGCAACCGCAACCGCGCTTTCAATTGACCACCCTGGAAGGGCGCTTGCAACTGCAAGGCCAGGGCAGCTGGGTGGCGAACCGACTGCAATTTCAGGGCGAAGCACAAGCCAGCACACCCGCCGACGAGCCCGTGTTGGCGCATTTGCTCAGCGTGCTTGGCCCGCGCCAAGGCCACAAAGCCCTACTGAAACTGGGATAACCATGCGATACCTTCTTTCTTCTCGCGCTCACTGGCTCACCGCCATGCTGTGTGTCATCCTGGCACTCTCAACCCCGACGCTGCGGGCACAAGCCACGCGAGCGGCCGAGCCAGTCACGCTGAACTTTGTCAATGCCGACATCGAGGCTGTGGCCCGCACGTTGGCCACAATGACCGGGCGCAACCTGGTGGTAGACCCGCGCGTCAAGGGCACGCTGAACCTGAGCACCGAAAAGCCTGTCAGCCCCAGCGTGGCCTGGGGTCAGTTTTTGGCTGCGCTGCGCTTGCAATCGTTCAGCGTGGTCGAGGTCAATGGCCTGTTCAAAGTGGTGCCCGAAGCCGACGCCAAATTGCAGGGTGGCAGTGTCACGGTGGCGGCAGCAGGTACTGCCACGGGCGGAGGACAAGTGGTCACGCAAATTTTCAGGTTGCAGCATGAAAATGCCAACAACCTGGTGCCGGTGTTGCGTCCCCTGATCAGCCCCAACAACACGCTGAACGTGAACCCCGGCAGCAACGCACTGGTGATCACCGACTATGCCGACAATTTGCAGCGTCTGGGGCGCATCATTGCCTCACTCGATGTGTCCAACGCTTCCGATGCCGAGGTCATTCCGCTGCAACATGCGATTGCCGTGGACCTGGCACCGCTGGTGCTGCGATTGCTAGAAGCGGCCCCCTCCGGGCCAGCCCAGGCGCCCCAGCAAGGCGCAGTGGCCGACACCTTGTACAAAACCACGCTGGTCGCCGAGCCGCGCAGCAACAGCCTGATCCTGCGCGCTGCCAACCCCACGCGACTGGCCCAGGTGCGCAGCCTGGTGGAAAAACTGGACCGCCCCAGCAGCCAGGCCGCCAGCGGCAACATCCATGTGGTCTACCTCAAGAATGCAGATGCCACCAAGCTGGCGGCCACCTTGCGGGCTGCCATGGCCGGTGACAACCGAGGTGGCCTGGCCCTGCCAGGCAGCATGGGGGCCAACAATGCGCCGGTGCCTGGCGCGCCGGGCGTCACACCAGGAAGCACGGCCATCACCACCAAT
Source organism: Limnohabitans sp. (assembly GCA_018882835.1). Lineage (GTDB taxonomy): Bacteria > Pseudomonadota > Gammaproteobacteria > Burkholderiales > Burkholderiaceae_C > Limnohabitans. The sequence continues at coordinate 11,763 of VERE01000054.1, read as the reverse complement.
CTGGGCAGCACCACCGGCGGACAGATTCAGGCCGACACCGCCACCAATTCCTTGATCATCACTGCGCCGGAGCCCCAATACCGCCAATTGCGCGCCGTGATTGACCAACTCGATGGTCGACGCGCTCAAGTGCTGGTGGAAAGCCTGATCGCCGAAGTCGATGCCAGCAAAGCATCGCAGTTTGGCATTCAGTGGCAAAACGTCATGGGCAGCAAGGGCGGCACCATTGGCATCATGGGCACCAACTTTGGCGCCGGCGGCAACAACCTCCTGAACCTGTCCACCCAAGGCGCCAGTGGCTCGGTCACCCCCGGCCAAGGGCTCAACATTGGAACGGCGCGCAATATCAATGGCGTGTATGTGCTGGGCTCGCTGGCCAACTTTCTGCAACAAAATGGCGACAACAATATTTTGTCGACACCCACCTTGCTGACCTTGGACAATGAAGAGGCCAAGATCGTCGTGGGCCAGAACGTGCCTTTTGTCACCGGCCAGTACACCAACAACAACACGGTGAATGGCGCGGTCAACCCGTTTCAAACGATTGAGCGGCGCGATGTCGGCCTGACCCTCAAGGTCAAGCCACAAATCAGCGAAACGGGCACGGTCAAACTGACCATCTACCAGGAAGTCTCCAGCGTGGACAGCTCTTCTGTGGGGGCCACGTCTGGCTTGATCACCAACAAGCGATCGATTGAATCCAACGTGCTGGTGGAAGATGGTGCCATCGTGGTGCTTGGCGGCTTGTTGTCCGACGAGTACACCGGCAACAAAGCGCAGGTGCCCGGCGCGGGCGATATTCCGTTTTTTGGCGCCTTGTTCCGCAACGAGTCTCGGGCCCGCAAAAAAACCAACCTGATGGTGTTTCTGCGGCCAGTGGTGCTGCGCGACGCCAATGCCACCGAGGTGCTCTCCAGTGGCCGTTACCAGCAAATGCTGGGCGCGCAACAAGAAGCGCAAAAGGCACCGACAGGCGTGTTGCCCGTAGAGAACAATGTGTCTTTGCCCCAACCGGACCAGGTCACGCCGACGGCGCCAGCCACGCCGTTGCCCAAAGCCACGCCGTCCAACGCGCCCACCTGGCAACGCAAATAAACATGCGCCACCCCCTGCCTTATGCTTTCGCCCGCACGCACCAGCTTTTGCTGGAGGACGACGGCCAGGCCTTGACCTTGTGGTTTGGCTCGGCGCCGCCCGCAGGCGCCTGGAGCGAGGTCACGCGGCGTTATGCCAGCGAAGGTTTCATGCGCTACCAGCAACTGGACGATGCCGCGCTGGCCGAGCGCATCAGCAACGCGTATGCCCAAAGCGAGTCCAGTGCGGCCACTGTGGTCAGCGAAGTGCAAAGCGACGCCGACCTCAGCCGCATGATGCAAGAGTTGCCGGCTGTGGAAGACCTGCTCGAAGCCGCCGACGATGCGCCCATTATTCGCCTCTTGAACGCATTGCTGACGCAAGCTGCGCGCGATGGCGCCAGCGACATCCACATCGAGCCCTACGAGCGCCACTCCAGTGTGCGCTTTCGGGTCGATGGCAGCTTGCGCGAAGTGGTGCAACCCCACCGTGCCTTGCATGCCGCCCTGATCTCGCGCCTGAAAATCATGGCCAGCCTGGACATTGCCGAAAAACGCTTGCCGCAAGACGGCCGCATTTCGCTGCGCCTGGGCCAACGCGCCATTGACGTGCGCGTGTCCACCTTGCCCAGTGCGCATGGCGAGCGCGCCGTGCTGCGCTTGCTCGACAAAACCGAAAGCCGGCTCACACTGGAGGCGGTGGGCATGGAAGGCGAGACGCTGCGGCGCTTTGAAAGCCTGATCGATCAGCCGCACGGCATTGTGTTGGTCACAGGCCCGACGGGCTCCGGCAAATCGACCACGCTGTACGCCGCCCTGCAACGGCTGGATGCCAGCACGCGCAACATCCTCACGGTGGAAGATCCGGTGGAGTACGAGCTGGCCGGCGTGGGCCAAACCCAGGTGAACCCGCGCATTGACCTGACGTTTGCCAAAGCACTGCGGGCCATCCTGAGGCAAGACCCCGATGTGATCATGATCGGCGAAATTCGCGATTTCGAGACCGCGCAAATTGCCATTCAAGCCTCCTTGACCGGCCACCTGGTGCTGGCCACCTTGCACACCAACGATGCCGCCAGTGCCGTCACCCGTTTGACAGACATGGGCATCGAGCCCTTCTTGCTGAGCTCGTCCTTGCTGGGCGTGTTGGCGCAGCGACTGGTGCGCAAACTGTGCACCCACTGCCATGGCGAAGGCTGCGAGCACTGTCATCGCTCGGGCTACCAGGGCCGAACAGGCATTTTTGAATTGCTCACCACCGATGATGCGCTGCGCGTGCTGATTCACGCACAAGCCTCGGAAGCCGACTTGCGCGCCAGCGCCTTGTCGCATGGCATGACCCTGATGCGCGAAGACGGCGAGCGCTTGGTAGCCCAAGGCATCACCTCGCGCGAAGAGTTGTTGCGCGTCACGCGCGATTGATCCGACGGACACCATGCCCGCCTTTACCTACCAAGCCATGAATCCGCAGGGGAAAAACCTGCAGGGCGTGCTCGAAGGTGACTCGGCGCGCGCCGTGCGCAGCATGTTGCGGGCCCAGGGCTTGATTCCGTTGCAGGTCGATGCGCTCAAGCCCAACGAGTCCCAAGGCCTGGGCTTGAACACGGTGGTGTTTCAAACCCGCGCCTTCTCTGCGGCGGCTCTAACGGTTTGGACGCGGCAGTTGGCCAGCCTCACCCAAGCGGGCTTGCCACTGGAGCGCGCTTTGTCGGCCTTGCTGGACGAAGCCGTCACGCCGCGCCAGCGCGACGTGATGGCCAGTCTGCGGGCCGAGGTCAATGCTGGCCACTCTTTTGCCGCTGCGCTGTCACAGCACCCGAAAGAGTTCTCGGCGATTTACTGTGCCGTGGTCGGTGCGGGCGAGCAGAGCGGGCAGCTCAGCGGCGTGCTGACACGCCTGGCCGACGATTTGGAAGCCCAGCAAACCTTGCGCAGCAAAGTGATGGCGGCCATGCTTTACCCCGCCATCGTGAGCGGCGTGGCCTTGCTGATTGTGCTGTTCCTGTTGGCGTCGGTGGTGCCACAGGTGGCCAATGTGTTCACCGCCAGCCAGCGCAGCTTGCCTTGGCTGACGCAGTTCATGCTGAGCCTGAGTCAAGGGGTTCAGGCTGGTTGGGGTTGGGGCCTGTCGCTGTTGGTCTTGGGCACATGGGTACTGAAAATCGCCTTGCGCCAACCTTTGTTGCGAGCACGCTGGGACGCGGGCTGGCTGCGCCTGCCCTTGGTGGGCCGTTTGGCGCGGGGTTACAACGCAGCCCGTTTTGCCAACACACTGGCCACCTTGGTGGGGGCGGGTGTGCCGATTTTGAAGGCCTTGCAAGCCGCCGCAGAAACCCTGTCTAACCAGGCTTTGCGTGCCGACATGCTGGAGGCACTGGTGCTGGTACGCGAAGGCGCGCCGCTGGGCTCGGCCTTGGGGCAAAAGAAAAGCTTGCCAGGCCTGCTGCCCATGTTCGCCCGTTTGGGCGAGCAAACTGGCCAATTGCCCGAGATGCTGCAGCGCGCGGCCACGCAACTGAGCAACGATGTGCAGCGCCGCGCCTTGCAGTTGGCCACCATCCTCGAGCCCTTGCTGATCGTGGCGATGGGCGCCATGGTCATGCTGATCGTGCTCTCGGTCATGCTGCCCATCATTCAATTGAACCAACTGGTGAGGTAAACATGGGCGTTTCCTTGGACGGCAAACTGGTGGTGGCCATTTCCTCGCGTGCCCTGTTCGACTTTGAAGAAGAAAACCAGGTGTTCGAGCAGACTGACGACCGCGCCTACATGAAGCTGCAGCTCGATCGGCTGGAAACGCCGGCCAAGCCCGGCGTGGCTTTCTCGTTGGTGAAAAAACTTCTGGCCTTCAACCAGGCGGGCGCGCAACACATCGAGGTGGTGATACTCTCGCGCAACGACCCGGTCAGTGGCATGCGGGTCTTTCGCTCGGCCCAACACTATGGCCTGCCGATTCAGCGCGGCAGTTTCACGCGCGGCCAGGCACCCTGGCGCTACCTCAAACCGCTGCACGCCAACCTGTTTTTGTCCACCCACCTCAGTGATGTGCGGGCCGCGCTTGATGCCGGTGTTCCCGCCGCGCAGGTCTACCCCCACTCAGCCCATGCCTCGGATGCGCACCCCCACGAAGTTCGGATTGCCTTTGACGGCGATGCGGTGCTGTTCTCTGACGAGGCCGAGCAGGTGTACCAGGCGCAAGGGTTGAATGCCTTTCAGCAGCATGAGAAAGACAAGGCCAGTCAGCCTTTGTCGGCCGGTCCTTTCAAACCCTTGCTGGAAGCCTTGCACCGCTTGCAAACCCAAGGCACGCCCAGCATGCGCATTCGCACGGCCCTGGTCACGGCACGCAGCGCGCCCGCGCATGAGCGTGCCATTCGCACGCTGATGAACTGGCATGTTGAAGTCGACGAGGCCATGTTCCTCGGGGGCTTGGAAAAAGGCGAGTTTCTGCGCGAATTCGAGCCTGATTTTTTCTTCGACGACCAAACCGGCCACATCGAGTCGGCTGCCCGCCATGTGCCCGCGGGTCACGTGGCCAGCGGCATTACCAACACGCCCTGACCCCGTCAACCGCGCCAGTGTTGCCAGCCTTTGGCGCGCAGTTCGCAGGCAGGACAGGTGCCGCAGCCGTAGCCCCAAGGGTGGCGGTGCTGTCGATCCCCGAGGTAACAGGTGTGGGTGTGCTCCACGATCAAGCTCACCAGGCGCTCGCCATCTGTGGCGTTGGCAGCGCCGCCTTGACTGGCGGCCCCCAGATCATGCGCCAATTGCCAGGTCTGGGCTTTGTCAATCCACATCAGCGGCGTCTCAATCAGAAACCGCTTGTCCATGCCCAAGGAGAGCGCGAGCTGCATGGCTTTCATGGTGTCGTCTCGGCAATCGGGGTATCCTGAAAAATCGGTTTCACAAACGCCTGTGACGATCACCTGCAAATCGCGCCGATAGGCCAAGGCTGCAGCCAACGTGAGGAACAGCAAATTGCGGCCCGGCACAAAGGTGTTGGGCAGACCCGACTCGGCCATCTTGAAGCCCATGTCGCGCGTCAACGAGGTTTCGCTCACTTGTCCCAGAACCGCCAGGTCCAGGACATGGTCTTCGCCCAAGCGTTGCGACCACCGCGGAAAGCCTGCGCGCAGCTGCCCAAGCACCTCCAACCGGGCCTGCATCTCCACCCGATGGCGCTGGCCATAGTCAAAGCCCAGGGTTTCAACGCGCTCATAGCGGGAAAGCGCGTGCGCAAGACAGGTGGTGGAGTCCTGCCCGCCAGAAAAAAGAACAAGTGCGGTACGGTGCATAAAAATCGGCGAAACAATCAGGTCGTATTGTCGGACTTGTTCAGCTTGATCCGACTTTCGCGGCGCGCTATCCAGATCGTCGAAAACAAAATCACCAGAGCGCCCAGCAGAGTGGATGAACTGGGAATGTCGGCGAACGCCAGCCAGCCAAACAAGGAGGACCACACCAGGTCGAGAAAGCGCAAGGACTGCGTGGCCGAAATGTCTGTGATCTGAAACGCACGCGTCATGCAATAGTGTCCGAGCGAGCCCAGAATACCCGCCAGGCCAAATCCGACCCATTGCGTGAGGCTTGGGTTTTGCCAGTGCAACAGGGCCAGCGGCAGCGCAAAGGCCGAGACCGTCAACGATTGCCAAAACACAATGACGCCCGGCTTTTCATACCGGGTCAAGGCCTTGGTGATCAGGAACGAGGCCGCAAACATGGGCGAGGAGGCCAGCATCACCAGGGTGTACCAGCCTGCATCCCCCGTCAGCTTGGGTGCCACCACCACCAACACGCCGGAAAAGCCAATGAGGGCGGCTATCCAGCGATCGCGTCGCATGGGCTCGCCCAAAAACCAGGCCGCCCCCAGCATGATGAAAATAGGCCCCGTGAAACCCAGCGCTGTCATGTCGGCCAGGGTGATTTTGGGCAGTGCCGTGAACCACAAGATCAAGCCCACAGTGTGGACCGCGCCCCGCAGAAACTGCCCCTTGATGTCTTTGGGCAAGTAAGGCGCCAGGCCGTGCCGCAGCAAGGGCAGCATCACCATCAGACCGCAAAAGTAACGCAGGAAAAGCGATTGATAGGGATCCAGGTTCAAGGTGATGCTGCGCACGATGGTGTTCAAGGTGCACAACACCAGGCCCGACACCGCCGCCCACAACATGCCCTTGATGGCCGGCGGCAAGTTCAGCATGCGCCGCTCGCCTTGGCGACGTGCGACGCGAATTTGGCGGCGCAAGGAAAGGCGTGATGAACGGCGCCTCATGCGCACTCAGAGTTAGCGATGACAGGGGGGTGCATGGTTACATGCTACTCCACCGTCTCGGAGTGGTTTTGCGAGTGAGTGGTTCGTTATCAGCATCCTAATTTCGATTTAGAAATCATCCACTCAAATCATGAAACGTTGGCTTGATTTGACTGAACAACCAGGCGAACACCTAACGCAGCACAAACTCGGCTCACCGTTTCAAATCTTGGCTCACTGCCAGGTCGCAGTGCTTTGTAAAGCGCCTCGCGAGTAATACCGGAGTCTTTGGCAACTTGCGTCATACCCCGTGCACGCGCAATGTCGCCTAGAGCGGCAGCCAACAGTGAAGAGTCATTTTCTTCAATGACGGATGTGAGGTAAGCAGCAATGTCTTCTTCGCTGTTGAGATATTCAGCAGCATCAAATTCGGGAAGTTCAGATATTTTTATTTTTTTGGACATACTTCAATCCTCCAAAGATTTTGCAATCGCAATCGCCTTGTGAATGTCTGATGGCTGAGTTGATTTGTCACCGCCACCTAGCATGATGACAAGCGTCTGACCTCGCAGCACAAAGTACATACGCCAACCAGGACCAAAATGTTCACGCATTTCAAACACGCCATCGCCGACTGGCGCAACATCTCCCAAATTGCCGAGGCCGGCTTTTCGTAAACGCTTCACCAACCGTTGACGCGTCGTGCCCTCTTTCAAGCTTTTCAGCCATTCTGAGAAATGGGGAAGATATCTGATCGTGTAATTCACATCCTATCGTAATCGATCGATTACATACTGTCAAACAAACCCAGAAACCTGGCTTATTCAACAGTCTCGGAGTGGTTTTGCGAGTGAGTGTTTGAGCGATTTTTGATCACTTTCTATTTGGAAATCATCCACGCCAATCATGACGCACCGATGATCATGCAACTATACGAAAGTCCGTCGCTTTGGCGATTGGGCGAACATGCTTGCTCTCTCGCCTCATCTCAACAAAGCCGTAATTCGACATGGTTTTCAACGTGCGAGAAAGGTTGCTAGGCTTGCGTCCAGTGATGTCAGCCAACGAAGAGATGGACTGCGGCTTGGCGTCCTGAATCACCTTTAGCAAGGCACGGTTGTCATCGCTCAATACCTCCGCCAAGGAACGCATAGAGGTAAACCAAATTTTGGGATCAGTCGCCTTGGGTTTGTAATCACCGCGCGCGATCGCTAATACGCGCTCGCGAATTTTTTCTTGAGGCATGATGCCAACAACAATCGTTTTCATGATTTTCTAATCTCCTCTAACACGTGGTCCACTTCCACAAAGAAGTCTGACAAAAGCTGGTGTGCATCTTTGAAGGCATAGGGAACGCCTTTGTCGCTGACATGCCGATGCTTGTGGTCATAAGGCAATCGCGTTCCCGCATATTTGAATTTCTTGGGTGGCTTTACCGCATGGGCGTTGTCATAGCCAAGAATTCGTTTGCCATAAGGTTCATGCAATGTCAGCGAATAACGAATCCCGTGCGGAATGTCCACCGAAATAGCAACGACCCAAGCCTCAATCTTGACCCAATACCCACCTCCTTGATCAATGATCTGATCATGGAGATCGAGGAGAGTCTTAATTCCGTGGTCTTCGCGCATCACGAACTGTATCACCGGATGATAAAGTTATCAACCAAGGTTGAGCAAACCTCTCAAAAAGGCTCCATAAAGAAGAAAAACAGGCGTTTAGCTTGGATAAACCCCATAACCTGGCTTATTCAACAGTGGCAAACTGAAGTCGTTATTACCGTTCATTAACCCTTTGTCTCGATTGGTGTTTTGTTGCTGTAATGGCGGGAGACCTGTTCCGCCAGAAGGGCAGTCACGCCATCGTTGAGGCTGTAACCAAGGTCTTTTTGCTTGGGGTCCTTGTAGACCAGGAGGTCCCCAACCAACGGTACCTTGAACTGAATTTCAAGCCAATGTGTTTGATTGTCGATCAGATGAACATCCACGAAGGTCAACAATTTCTGTAAGACGTCTTTCCGTTGATGAGGGCTGAACTTTCGATAGTTCTCGATCTGTTTCTGAAAAGTCTTGACCCAGTTGGACCAGTCCTTAAGTTCCTGCGTATGGAGGACCTGCCCTTCCAAGCGTTCAAGCTCTGCCTGCATCTCGATCATTTCAGCGGTAATACGCTCCTTGATTTTGGGATACTGAGCCAGAGTGATCTTACCCATCAAACGATCTGACTCAAGATCAATGATGTTGTCATCCAGCTTGGCAATGTGTTTCTTCAACGCCTTGACCTTGGCAACTTGATCTTTTTCAGATTTCAAATTGCCTTCAAGAATTCGTTTGCGATTGGTCAAGACTTTTTTTCTGACCTCTTCACGCATCAAAGTACTTTTGCTTATTGCATCAAGGACAGAGTTCCAGACTAACTCATCTGTCGTGTCGATTGGCAACGAACGGGTCATTTGGCAAACACGACCACGCTTCCACTTATCCTCCAATTCTGGGGGGCGTTTTGCCCAAACTCGTTCCTTCTTTGGGCAGTAATAATGATTCTTGGATTGCTGCTTATGGAATACACCTGACAGCCACGTTCCACAATGAGCACACCGCAGGATGTGCTTCAACATATAGAAATGCTTGGTGGGGTTGATACTGCGGCGACGCTCCATATGTTCGTCACGGGTCGCCTTAACTCTACTCCACAAGTCAGAGGAAAGAATTCGAGGACATTGCACAGTGACTGGGTCTTCAGCCTTTTTATCCTTGAATTCGTAGAAGCCGATGTAGTGAGTATTTCGCAATAGGGCATTTAGTGAGCCCATTGTCCAAGTGCCTCTTTTCCTGCGTGGTTCAACACCATTTCGATCAAGTTCCATCTTGATATCGATGGTCGGTACTTTGCTGGCATACCGCTCGAAAATTAGCCTGACCCATTTGGCTTCATCCTCATTGATCGCCAGTTTCCGATCCTTGATCTCATACCCATAAGGTGGTGGACCGCCTTGCCAACAACCTTGCCGAACACGGGCGAGCTTTCCCATTCGGGTTCTTTCAGCACGCTGGGCATTGTCGAATTGACCGACAGCGTCAAGGATCTGTTTCATAAAGTGATCGTTGTGATCACTCAGGTTGTATTTGCCCTCTTTGTTGTAGAGGGTCACACCCTTTTTGGCACACTCAATGCGAAAGATGGATGAAACCGTGTCGTTGCGTGACAACCTGGACTGGTCATAAACGAACAGATGTTTGACAGCCCCTCGCTTGATCTCATTGAAAAGTTGCGACAGCTTGGGGCGCTTGTCGAGTTCTTCGTGGTTTGAGGATTTGCCACCCTCATCCCATAGCTTGTAAGAGAAGCCAAGTTCCGAAGCCCGCTTAATTCCTAGCTCTCGCTGGATGTCAAGCGACATACCCTCATCCGCTTGGACGATGGTGGAGACACGGGTATAGATATGCAGAACTTCAGACAAGGTCGACTACTTTCCTACGGGCATCACTGTCACCGTCAATATATCGCTGAGTGGTCTGAAGGCTGCTATGACCTGCCAACCATTGAACATCCCGCAGGGATCCACCAACGGTTGAAATCTTCTTAGCCGCATTGGTGATGAAGGTACGCCGTCCACTGTGGGACGAACACCCGATAAGACCAGCACGGGCATACCAACCCTTAAACATATTCACGATCACTTGGGCAGATGTTTCCTTGCCCCGTTGCGTTTGAACGACACGCTGGTTCCGAATTTCTTGGACCGTGGTCTTAGCAAGGGTTGTGTCCAACTGACGCTGGAGTTCCTGCTTGAGCAACTTGTTGATCGGGATGAGCCGCCCTGAGGTTCCCTTGGATGCCAAGTTCTCCAGGGCAATCTGGTCTGCCAGTTCTCCGGAGGCATCCAAGACCATCCCCCAAGTCAGTCCGGCAATCTCTTTTGCCCGAAGACCAGCCTTCACGGACAGAAGGAAGATCAGCCGGTTCCGTTCCGGGTCACGTGTCAGGGACAGTGACAGGTAAAGGGATTCAATTTGCTGCTTGGACAGGACCTTTGCTTGTTTTCCCAGTGCCATAAGCCATCTCGTTATAAAAAGATCGAAATATATTTTAATAAAACGAGTATTTTTTTTACACCGTTTTGTGCGAAAGAAATAGCGTTTGAAATCAATGGCTTAGTGTGACTGATGATATTTTGGTAATTCCATAACCAGTTCCACACATCCCTGAAAATCATCAAGATCACTTCGTGCGTATAAATATTCTTGTGAACCGAGTCCCAAGCAACGATCACCATTGGCAACGGCAGGTATGGCGAGATCAGGACAACCTAGATGATTGAAAACCCCGCAAGGGGACGATGATGGCTCTGGAAGAACAACAACCATCAAGCGGCTGGCGTATTGCTTCAGGGTAGCCAGTTCGTTGCCGCCAGTTAAGTCGGAGTGTAAAAGGAGACCGCCTGACCGCCCTTACTTCTTACGAAGTTGCTCTTCTGAAGTGTGCCGAGGGGATGCGTAGTCACGACCTGCCAACTTGCCTGCCAAGGCAAGTTGTGCTTTGAAAATGCAGTCACAAATTTACAGGAGCGACAATGAAAACGATTAAAGATTGGATTAACAAATTAACCAAACAAGATGGAATTTATCTATCCAAGGAAAGATTAATTCAAGAAATTAGAAAGGCAAATAAAACCAGCCTACCAGTTGAATATAAACCAGGAACAGGTGTAATGATAATTGCCATCCCGGTTCCTACCAATTTCCAGATTTAAAGTCAATGGACATTACTCGAAACTTGATCTGAAATTTAACCCCAATTTGAAACCAACAAATGGATAACAAAATAATATTTTAATTATTATATAAAAAGCTTGTTTATTATCCTCCACCGTACTCCCGACGAATATCAACCAGCGAAGTCACCGCACTGGCAACTGCCAGTGCATCAGGATCAATCTGATAGATGTAGGTTTTTTCACCTTGGGACACCACTGCCCGGACCTTGGCGACATCCAATCCAACATGACGAAGCAATTGCTTTAGTTGCGATACCGGTTTTCTGTCCACATCAGACCGGATCACAAGGTCGAGTTGCCCTTCCACGATCTGCTTCAACTTTCGACATTGCTTGGCAAACTTTGCCAAGTCAGCACTACTGAACTGGACACCGGCGACAAACTGGTCTCCATCCATGAATGGGCACAGGCTGAACAGGTACCTTCGCTAGTCGTGATCGGAGTGCATCTGACCGAACCACTTCAAATTGGGTTTCAAAGTTAAATCGTGCAGGTGAAACCCATACTCCAATCTCTTTGGGATTTCTCACTCGTGAAATTTGTTGATCAATTTCCGTGTGTATGTTGATCCGTGTTTCGAAGATTCCGAACACAGCATCCACCTTCGCCTCACCGAAATCAAAGCTTATATCCACACCCGTGCTCATCGACGGTGAGCTGAGCAC
>VERE01000015.1 GCA_018882835.1 Limnohabitans sp. | reverse complement strand
CATGGGCCTCATGGGCACGAAGGGCACCATCACCACGCAAACCCAGATGAGAAGGTCACGGGCAGCTGGTCGGTGCTGCTGGGCGACAGCGTGCACGCCTTTGGCGACGGTGTGCTGGTGGCGGCGGCTTTCATGGCCGACGTTTCACTGGGCGTCGCTGCCTCGGTGGCCGTGTTGGCGCATGAGGTGCCGCACCACATGGGTGACTTGGTGGTTTTACGCCAGGGCATGCAACACGGCAGGGGGGCCTTGCTCAAGTTGCTGATGGCGGGCGGTGTCACCGTGGTGGGCGGGCTGGTGGGCTACACCGTGCTTGAACAGCATTTGGGCATCTTGCCTTATTGGCTGACCGTGGCGAGCAGCAGCTACGTGTATGTGGCCCTGGCCGACTTGATTCCGCAGTTGCAAAAACGCTTGAGCGCACAGGCCACGCTGGCGCAGATCGCCTGGCTGATGACAGGCATTGCCTTGGTCAGCGGGGTCAGCGCGCTGATCCGTCACTGATTCAGGGCACAGGCTCTCAGCCTTTGGCGCAAGGCAAGCCGGGGGTGGTGCACCACTCGCTCCAGCTGCCGGCATAGAGCGCGGTGCTGCCCAGGCCAGCCACTTCCATGGCCAGAATATTGGGAACGGCACTGACGCCACTGCCACAGTGGTGAACCACGCTGGCAGGGTCGCGCCCGGCCAGCAGGGTTTCAAATTCTTCCCGCAGTTGGCTCGCCGGTTTGAACAGGCCATCGGCGCCAATGTTCATGGCGAAAGGCCGGTTCAAGGCGCCTGGAATGTGCCCGGCCACCGGATCCATGGGCTCCACCTCACCCTTGAAGCGTGGCGTGGCCCGAGCGTCCAGGATGGTTTGCCCGGCCTGACCGAGTTGGGCCGCGACATCGGCCGTCAAACGCAGGTCGGCCAGCGAGGGGCGCAGAAGGTAGGCAGTGGCTTGTGTGGCAGGTGTGGGGCCAGAGGCCGTGGCGCCACCTGCAGCGATCCAGGCTTGCAAGCCCCCGTCAAGCACCTTGACGTTGCTATGGCCGCACCAGCGCAGCATCCACCACAAGCGCCCGGCATAGTTCACACCGTTGCGATCGTAGACCACCACATCGGTGTCATTGGCAACCCCTTGCGACCCCAGCCATGCGGCAAAAATGTCGCGCCGGGGCAATGGATGCCGCCCCCCGTTGACGGCTTCTTCGGCACTGTGCGCGCTGAGCACTTCGTTCAGGTTGGCATAGCGCGCACCGGCGATGTGAACTTCGGCGTAGCCGTTGGGACCCTTGTGGGGGTCCATCAAGTCAAAGCTGGTGTCAAACAGCACCATTGGACGCTGGGTCGCAACCCAGGACTGCAAGGTGGCGACCGAAATCAGGGGAGAGGTCATAGAGTGCTCAGAGGGAGAGTTGACGGCGGTACCACTCATGGAAGTGCTGCATGCCATCTTCCATGGGGCTCTGATAGGGGCCCACTTCGTTGTCGCCGCGTTCCATCAAGGCGAGGCGTCCAGCATCCATGCGCTCGGCAATTTCATCGTCCTCGATGCAGGTTTCCATGTAGGCCGCCTGTTGGGCCTGCACAAACTCGCGCTCGAAGGCCACAATTTCCTCGGGGTAATAGAACTCCACCATGTTCAGGGTCTTGCGCGGCCCCAGGGGGTGCAATGTGGAGACCGTCAACACATGGGGATACCACTCCACCATGATGTGGGGATAGTAGGTGAGCCAGATCGCCCCTTGTTCGGGCAAGCGGCCATTGCGGTAGGCCAGCAGCGCTTTTTTCCAGCGCTCGTAAACCGGGCTGCCTGCTTTGCCAAATTGGGCGGCCACCCCCACGGTTTGTACGGAATATTCTTTTTTGAATTCCCACTGCAGATCGTCGCAGGTCACAAAATGGCCCAAGCCAGGATGGAAGGGGCCAACGTGGTAGTCCTCCAGGTAGACCTCGATGAAGGTCTTCCAGTTGTAATTGCATTCATGCAACTCCACGCGGTCTAAGGCATAGCCTTCGAAATTCAGATTGTGTCGCGGGCCCATGTCGGCCAAATCGGCGGCAATGTCGCGCCCGTTGTCTTCAAACAGCAGCCCATTCCAGTTCTGCAACTTGTAATTGTTCAAGTCCAGGCACGGGTCATGCTGAAAATGCGGGGCACCCAACAACTGGCCTGACGGGGCATAAGTCCAGCGATGCAATGGGCACACGATGTTGCCGCCGGTCCCCGTGCCCGGCGTGTTCAGGTTGCCGCGCCCTTTGAGCATGACCGCCTGGCGGTGGCGACACACATTGGAGACGAGTTCTACGCCTTGGGCAGTGTGAACCAGCGCACGACCTTCGCGTTCTTGGGGCAGGGCATGGTAATCGCCCAACTCGGAAACGGCCAGGCTGTGCCCGACATACCGCGGGCCTTGCTTGAAGAGAACCTCGATTTCGCGCTGGTAAAGCGCTTCGTCAAAATAACTGGAGACGGGAAGTTGGCTCGAAGCCTGCTGCAGTTGAAGACTTAAATCAGACATGGGTGACCTGACCTAAAGACTCCCCACAGGGAGGAACTGGAAAAAAAACCGGCACACAGGCCGGGAGGGATGTCGATTGTATCCGGGTTCTAGGATAATGCGACTTTACCGAAAGAGAGACCCTCACCGTCATGGCCAAGGCTTCCGCTTCCCCTGTCACCACCGATGTTCCTCAGAATTACGAAACCGCGCTGAGTGAGTTGGAGCAATTGGTCAGCCAAATGGAGTCAGGCCAAATGCCGCTGGACCAGTTGCTGGGGGCTTACCAACGGGGTGCTGTACTACTTTCTTATTGCAAGGACAAGTTGGCGGCCGTAGAGCAACAAATCAAAGTGCTGGACGAAGGTGCACTGAAACCCTGGACGCCCACCTGATGAAGATGGATTTTGATTTTGCCGCCTGGACTGACGCCCGCTTGTTGACTGTGGAGCAGGCCCTGGATGCCTGGGTGCCCCTGCGAGCCCCTGCAGGTTTAGGGGACGGTATGCGTTACGCCGTGCTGGATGGCGGCAAACGGCTGCGCCCCTTGCTGGTTCTGGCAGCCCGCGAGTCTGTGGCTCTGGGGCAAACCCATGAGGCTCTGGACGACGCAGCTTTGCGTGCAGCCTGTGCCGTTGAACTGATTCATGCCTATTCATTGGTGCACGATGACATGCCTTGCATGGACAACGACATCTTGCGACGTGGCAAGCCCACTGTTCATGTCAAGTTCGGCGAAGCGGGTGCCTTGCTGGCAGGGGATGCCTTGCAAGCGCTGGCTTTTGAAATTCTGACACCGCAGGACTCGGCCATTCCGGTCGAGGTGCAGGTGCGTTTGTGCCAACGCCTGGCGCGTGCTGCCGGTCATGCGGGCATGGCAGGCGGTCAAGCCATTGATTTGGCCAGCGTGGGCGTGGCTTTGAACGAGGCCCAACTGCGTGAAATGCACCGTCTCAAAACCGGCGCCTTGCTGGAAGCGAGTGTGTTGCTGGGGGCCGACTGTGCGCCTCAGCCAGCATCGGCCTGGCCGGCACTGCAAACTTATGCGCAAGCGCTGGGGGTGGCGTTTCAAGTGGTCGACGATGTCCTGGATGTTGTGTCCGATGCCGCTACGCTGGGCAAAACGGTAGGCAAGGATGCGGCCCATGACAAACCGACCTTTGTATCGCTGATGGGGCTTGACCGGTCTCGTCAATACGCCCAGGAATTGCTGGCTCAAGCGCTGCAAGCCCTGGACCAGAGTGGCTTGCCACGCACCGAGGCCTTGCGGGCCTTGGCCCACATGGTGGTGAACCGGAACAACTGACATGACTTCTTTGTTGCAAACCATTCAATCGCCGCAAGACCTGCGCCGCCTGGGCCGCGCACAATTGAAGCCCTTGGCCGACGAGCTGCGTGCTTATTTGCTTGACAGTGTGTCCAAGACGGGGGGGCACCTCAGTTCCAACCTGGGCACTGTAGAGCTGACCATTGCCTTGCACTATGTCTTCAACACGCCGCACGACCGGCTGGTTTGGGACGTGGGTCATCAAACCTATCCGCACAAAATTCTGACCGGCCGGCGCGAGCGCATGGCCAGCTTGCGGCAATTGGGCGGGCTGAGTGGTTTTCCACGGCGCGTCGAAAGTGAATACGATGCGTTCGGCACGGCGCACTCGTCCACCAGCATTTCGGCCGCGTTGGGCATGGCCCTGGCGGCCCAGCAAAAGGGCGAAAACCGACGTGCCGTGGCCATCATTGGCGACGGCGCCATGACGGCCGGCATGGCCTTCGAGGCTTTGAACAACGGGGGCGTGTCCAACAGCAACCTGCTGGTCATCCTCAATGACAACGACATGTCAATCAGCCCGCCCGTGGGTGCGCTCAACCGTTACCTGGCGCAGTTGATGAGCGGTCGTTTTTATTCGGCCGCCAAAGAAGTGGGCAAGCAAGTGCTCAAAGGCGCACCGCCCCTGTTTGAGCTGGCCAAGCGCTTCGAAGAGCATGCCAAAGGCATGGTGGTGCCAGCCACGCTGTTCGAGAAATTTGGCTTCAATTACATCGGGCCCATCGATGGGCACGACCTGGACTCTTTGATCCCGACACTCGAAAACATCCGCCAACTGGAAGGGCCGCAGTTTCTGCACGTGGTCACGCGCAAAGGCCAGGGCTACAAGCTGGCCGAGGCCGATCCAGTCACTTACCATGGCCCCGGCAAGTTTGACCCCGCTGTGGGTATCGTGCCCTCCAGCACCCCGGCCAAAACCACCTTTACCCAAGTGTTCGGAGAATGGCTGTGTGACATGGCCGCGCAAGACCCCCGTGTGGTGGGTATCACGCCGGCCATGCGCGAGGGGTCGGGCTTGGTGGCGTTTGAAAAACGTTTCCCCGAGCGTTACTACGACGTGGGCATCGCCGAGCAACATGCCGTGACCTTTGCCGCTGGCCTGGCCTGCGAGGGCCTGAAGCCGGTGGTGGCGATTTACTCCACCTTCTTGCAGCGCGCCTACGACCAACTCATTCATGATGTGGCTTTGCAAAAATTGCCCATGGTGCTGGCGCTCGACCGTGCCGGGATCGTGGGGGCAGACGGTGCCACCCACGCTGGTGTGTATGACATTCCGTTCCTGCGCTGCATTCCCAATGTCAGCGTGGCGTGCCCGGCCGACGAAAACGAGTGCCGCCAATTGTTGACCACCGCCCATCAGCAAGACCATGCCGTGGCAGTGCGCTACCCCCGTGGCGCTGGTGCCGGTGTGCCAGTGCAGCCCGGCTTGCAGCCCTTGCCTTTTGGCAAGGGGGAGGTCCGGCGTCAAGGCCAAGGCGTCGCCTTTTTGGTGTTTGGCACGCTGCTTTACCCGGCACTGAAAGCTGCCGACAACCTGAACGCCACCGTGGCCAACATGCGTTGGGCAAAACCTCTCGATGTCGAGCTTGTGCTGGAACTGGCACGCACGCACAAGGCTTTGGTCACGCTCGAAGAGGGCACTGTTCTGGGGGGAGCTGGCAGTGCGGTGCTCGAGGCTTTGCAAGCTGCGGGCGTTCAGTGCCCCGTGCAGGTGCTGGGCATCCCCGATGTCTTCACAGAGCACGGTGATCCTGCCAAGCTTTTGGCCGCTATGGGGCTGGACGCGGCAGGCATCGAAGCCTCTGTGCGTCAACGTTTTGGCGATGTCTGCACACAATCCGTCGCCGTCGCAGGTGCCACGCTCAAGCGCGTGGTCTGATCTGCATCAAACACAGAGCAGCACCCGTAACCCTTCGCGTTTTAGGGCAAGCGATTGCCTACAATCTGCTTTTTTGCCGGGACAAGCCTTGGCTTGTCCCACGTCTTGAATCAATCGGAGTAAAACATGGATCGTCGTTCTCTTATCAAACAAGCCGGTATTGCTGGCGTTTTGGCCGCTGGCGTCGCGCCTGCCGTGCATGCCCAGGCTGCGGTGCGTTGGCGTCTGGCTTCCAGTTTCCCCAAAGCACTGGACACGATTTACGGCGGTGCCGAAGTGTTTGCCAAGCAGGTCAAAGCCATGTCGGGCGGCAAGTTTGAGATTTCCGTTCACTCGGGTGGCGAACTGATGCCCGCATTTGGCGTGGTGGACGGCGTGCAAAACGGCACCGTCGAATTGGCCCATACTGTGCCTTACTACTTTTACGGCAAGAACCCGGCCTTCGCCCTGGGTTCTGCGGTGCCCTTCGGCTTGAACGCCCGCCAGATGAATGCCTGGATGAAGCATGGCAACGGCCGCAAGCTGATGAACGAGTTCTATGCCAATTACGGCATGCTGAGCTTTGCTGGCGGCAACACGGGCACCCAGATGGGAGGCTGGTTCCGCAAGGAAATCAAGGCGGTCACCGATTTCAAGGGCATGAAAATGCGTTTGGGTGGCGGCTTGATTGGCGAGGTGATGCAGAAGCTGGGCGCTGTGCCGCAAAGTATCCCTGGTGGTGAAATTTACCAAGCCCTGGAAAAAGGCACCATCGATGCCGCCGAGTGGGTGGGTCCTTACGACGACCAGAAATTGGGCTTCAACAAAGTCGCTCCCTTCTACTACTACCCTGGCTGGTGGGAGGGTGGTCCGGAGGTGGACTTCTTCATCAACCAAAAGGCCTTTGCCGCCTTGTCCCCAGAGAACCAGGCCATCGTTGAAGCTGCAGCGGCCTACGCCAACTCGGACATGCTGGCCAAGTACGACGCGCTGAACCCCACGGCCTTGAAACAACTGGTGGCTGCCAAAACGAAGGTTTTGCCGTTCTCGCAACCCGTGCTGGAAGCTTCTTTCAAGGCTTCCATGGAAGTGTTCGCCGAGAACAATGCCAAGAGCCCCGAGTGGAAAAAAATCTACGAAGATTTGCGCGCCTTCCAGCGCGATCAGGTGCTTTGGTTCCGTTTTGCCGAAATGCGTTTTGACCAGTTCATGGCCTCGCAGAAACTTTAAGCGCCAGCAGCTTGACGCTTCCCGAAAAGCCCCGTGAGGGGCTTTTTCAGTTTTTGGGGGGCGCTGCGAAGGGCCGCAGGCTCAAAGCCCAAAAGCGCTGAATCACGGGGTCTTCAGCCGCATGAAAGACATACCAGCCGGTCAGGCCGGTGCGCACCACCAGGCGTGGCGCAATCAGCCAGGTCAGTCGCGGCACATGGATCATTTTCAATTGCGAGATTTTTGCGATGGCCACTTTGCGCGGCCAGATGCCGGTTTGACGGATGTGGGTGTCGTCAATGCAGGTGCGACTGGTCAGGATGAAAACCAAACAAGCCAGCAATGACAGCAGGCCCAGGCCCAATAGCACCGACGTCGTGCGGTCCAGCGGCTCGCTGCCGGGCTGATTCAGGGCCAGCCAGCCTTGCCAAAACACCCCAAGCACCATCAAGCAGGCCAGCAACTGGCTGCAACGCGTGAAGGATCGGCCCTCGACCGATCCTTGCACGGGGTCACTCATGGCTTGGCTGCCGGCTCGGGTTTGTTGCCAAACAATTCGTTCATGTCGGGCGCGTCGTTGTTGAGATTGAGGTCATCCGTAGGTGCCTCAATCTGGACGCTGTTCAAATCCACCGCGGGCGGTTTGTCCAGGAACGAGGTGACGGTTTCAGGCACAAAGATCACGATGACCACCAGCAACAACTGAAGGATCACCCAGGGAATGGCACCCAGGTAAATGTCACGCGACTCCACCTTTTGGGGAATGGCGCCAGACTTGAAGAGAGAGTCGGAAATGCCCCGCAAGTAAAAAAGGGCAAAGCCAAAGGGCGGGTGCATGAAGCTGGTTTGCATGTTCACGCACAGCAGCACCCCAAACCAAATTTGGTCGATCCCCATTTTGACGGCGACCGGCCCCAGCATGGGCAAGATGATGAAGGCGATCTCAAAAAAGTCGAGGAAGAACGCCAGGAAGAAAATGAAGATGTTGACCACGATCAGGAAACCCACCTGGCCCCCTGGCAGGTTGCTCAGCATGTGCTCGATCCATTTGCCGCCGTCTACCCCTTGGAAGACCAGCGAGAACACGCGCGAGCCAATCAGGATGAAGACCACCATGGCCGTGATGCGCATGGTGCCGCCCATGGCCTCCTTGACCAGGTCCCAGCTGAGGCGACGGTGGATGGCCGCCAGAATGAAGGCGCCCACGGCGCCCATGGCACCCGCTTCTGTGGGGGTGGCCACGGCAGTGTCAATGCCAGGCAAGCCGCCCATGCTGCCCAAGACCGCAAAAATCAGAATGGCCGAGGGAATGATGCCGCGCAGGCATTTGGCCCAGAGCGACCAGCCTTGAAGGGTGCGGGCTTCCGCCGGGACGCCTGGCATCATGTTCGGGCGCAGGCGACTCAGCACAAAGGTGTACAGCGCGAACAAAATGATTTGCAGGATGGACGGGCCCCAGGCCCCTTTGTACATGTCGCCCACCGACTGTCCCAGTTGGTCGGCCATCACCACCAGCACCAGTGACGGGGGCACCAGCTGGGTGATGGTGCCAGACGCTGCCAGCACGCCGGTGGCGTACCGCATGTCATAGCCATAACGCATCATGACGGGCAAAGAGATCATGGCCATGGCAATGACCTGTCCTGCAACGGTGCCTGTGATGGCGCCCAGGATGAAGCCCACGATGATGACCGAGTAACCCAAGCCGCCGCGCACCGGGCCGAAGAGCTGGCCCATGGAGTCCAGCATGTCCTCGGCCAGCCCGCATTTTTCAAGGATGGCGCCCATCAGGGTGAAGAACGGGATGGCCAGCAAAAGCTCGTTTGACAAAATGCCAAACACGTTCAAGGGCAGGTTGCCCAGGAAGTTGGCAGGGAACCAGCCCATGTGAATCGCAAAGAAGCCACAGAACAGTCCCAGGGCACCAAGTGAGAATGCAACCGGAAAGCCGATCAGCATCACCAGAATCAGCCCCAAGAACATGAGGGGCGCGAATTGTTCGACGGTCATTGCAGAGGCCTCTCGTACACCAGGTTCATTTCGAATTCGCCGCGCAGCCAGGCCACGCGCTTGATGGTCTCAGACAGGCCTTGCAGGAAAACCATGAAAAAGCCCAGTGGCAACAGCAGCATGGCTGGCCAGCGGATCAGGCCGCCGGCGTTGCTGGACATCTCGTTGTTGGCAAACATTTTGAGAAACTGGGGCAGGGCCAGGTAGGCCATCAAGCCCATGACCGGAAGCAGGAAGACCATCAGGCCAAAAATGTCCACATAAACTTTGGCGCGCGTTGAAAATTGCCCGTAGAAAATGTCCACACGCACATGCTCGTTCAGGCGCAGCACCACCGAGGCGCCCAGCATCACGCACAAGGCAAACAGATACCACTGAATTTCAAGCCAGGCGTTGGAACTGATACTGAAGCCGAACCGAATCAGGGCATTGCCACAGCTGATGAAACAAGAAAGGATGATGGCCCAGTTGGCCAGCGTCCCAAAGCGCGTGTTGATGTCGTCAACCAACGCGCTGAATTTAAGCAAAGGGTTCATGCAGGGGCCCCAAAAAAGGGTGAGGTTTGAGGATGCTCGGTTAATCGTTAATTATTGCCTAAAAGCACCGGGTACCACCAAGGCAATACCTTTTTCAACGACTTGATGTCTCCGGGGGTATGGGGCAGGTAGCCTGGGATGGCCGCCAGCGCCTCCAACCAGGGGGGGCTTTGCAGTTGCGCGCGCAAGCTCACCAAGGAGGGCGCTTCCAGGGCAGATTTAAGGCACACCAGCCAATAATTTTCGACGAGCAAGGGCACAAAGCTCAAGCCCTGACGCACCGCTGCGCTTTGTATGCCCAGGCCCACATCGGCACGGCCAGAGGCAATGCTTGCCGCGACTGCGGCATGCGAGGGTTCCACATCCTCATAGCCACGCAAGCTGTCAGCGCGTAGCTGGCTTTCATCCATCAGTTGGTCCAGCAAGACGCGCGTGCCTGTGCCCAGCTCGCGGTTCACAAAACGCGCACCTCTGCTGGCCACATCCTGCAGCGACTGTAGCTTCAAGGGGTTGCCAGGCGCCGTCATCAGTCCCACCTGGCGACGTGCGAACCCGATCAGCTTGTGTTTGCCCAGTTGCAGCAAGGGCTTGTAAGTCCTTGCTGGCAAAGAGTTTGCCGAGGGCGTCTCCAGGGTATGAAAACCCGCTACGCTGCAACGGCCCTCGTTCAGGGCTCGAATGGCATCCACGCTGCCGCAAAAGCGCACGTCCAGGTGAAGACCCTGGGAGGCCGTGTGTTCTTGCAGGCGCGCGACGGCGTCGTCATGGCTGGCATACAAGGTCAACACATGCACGTCCGGGTCAAAGGCCACGGCAAAGGTGCGCTCCAGGTCGGCGCGAAGGGCCTGAATTTGGGGGGCCAGTCGGGCCTGCGTTTGGCGCTCAGCCCACATGAGCTTGCGTCCAAACTCGGTCAGGCGCGCCGCCTGGCCTTTTTCCCAGACGATCAACTCATTGCCCAGCTCTTGCTCCCAGCGCTTGAGGGCGCCCCAGACATGGCGATAGGACAGGCCCAATTCGCGCGCTGCTGCGCTGATCGATCCTTGCCTTTCAATGCTCTGCAGCAGTGTCATCAAGGGATGGCTGACCAAGCCCGGCGTGGGAGCCGACTGGGCATCCAGGGTGTAGTGAAGGTGAACGCTATGCACGGAGATTCATATCGTAGGGATTTATTGCATTCTCTACGATACCCCATGAGCTTTTGCCATGAATTCTTTTTTTGACAGTGCCGCCACGGCGCTGACCCTGCTGCTCTCTTTCGATCCTGTGTTGCTCGCCATCGTCGGGCGGTCTTTGGCCGTCAGCGCGCTGGCTTGCCTGCTGGGCTGTATCGGCGGCCTGATGCTGGGGGCCTGGCTGGGGGTGGCCCGCTTTGCGGGGCGTGGGGTGGTGCTGACCTTGCTCAACACATTTCTGGCCTTGCCCTCCGTGGTGGTGGGTTTGGTGATTTACCTTTTGCTTTCCCGTAGCGGACCCTTGGGATTTCTGGGTTGGCTGTTCAGCTTCAAGGCCATGGTCTTGGCGCAAACCGTGCTGGTCTTGCCAGTGGTCACTGCTTTGACGCGGCAGTGGATTGACGACGCCGAGCGTTCTCACGGCGAGCAACTCGCCTCATTGGGCGCAGGGCCTGGCATGCGCGCAATCTTGTTGGTTTGGGACGAGCGCTTTGCCCTCTTGACCGTGGCCATCACCGCCTTTGGGCGTGCCATTTCTGAAGTGGGGGCCGTCATGATCGTGGGCGGCAACATTGATGGCTTCACCCGCGTGATGACCACGGCCATTGCGCTGGAAACCAGCAAGGGCGACCTGCCCCTGGCCTTGGCGTTGGGGTGTGTCTTGCTGGGGGTGGTTTTGGTCTTGAACACCGCCCTGGCTTTGCTGGGGCGCTGGCGTCGTCAGCAGCGGACGACCCAGACCCCCATGCTGGAAGGGGGCGTTGCATGACCGCGCCGGTATGGCGCGCATCCGGTGTGGGGTGGCGTTGGGATGCGCAATGGACTTTGCGTGACATCAACCTGACGGTTCATGCGGGGGAGCGGGTCGCCCTGGTGGGCGCCAACGGGTCTGGCAAAAGCACGCTGCTTCGTGTGTTGCATGGCTTGTTGAAGCCCTCTGCGGGAACACTTCAAACCAACCCGCATGTGCGACAGGCCATGTTGTTCCAGCGCCCTCACATGTTGCGCATGAGCGCGTTAAGGCATGTGGCCTTGGGCCTTTGGTTGTCTGGGCTCCCCTGGAAAGAGGCCATCGAAAAAGCGCGACAAGCGTTGACGCAGGTCGGCTTGGCAGACCTCGCCAGGCAAGCCGCGCCCACGTTGTCGGGTGGGCAGCAGCAGCGGTTGGCTCTGGCGCGAGCGTGCGCGCTCTCGCCCCAGGTACTGCTGCTGGACGAGCCCACAGCCAGTCTGGATCCGCGGGCCAAACGCGAGGTCGAACAATTGATCAGCCGCTATGCCGCCAACCCTGCCCAAGCAGAAAAGCCGGTGACGATGGTCTTCAGCAGCCACAACCTCGGGCAGGTCAAGCGCTTGGCCACGCGGGTGTTGTACCTCGAGCAGGGGCGCATTTTGGCGGACTTGCCCGTCCATGAATTTTTCAACAGCCCTTTGGAGACGCACTATCCGCAGGCCCATTTGTTTTTACAAGGAGAAACTTTGTGAAATTTCTCGCTGGCTTTCTTCGCTTGGCCCTGCTCATGCTGGGCATGACCGCGGGGGCATGGGCGCAAATAGCTCAGATCGTCATGGCCTCCACAACATCGACCGAGCAATCTGGCCTGTTTGGCCAGTTGCTGCCGGCCTTCAAGGCGGCCAGCGGCGTGAATGTGAAGGTTGTGGCCCTGGGCACCGGCCAGGCCTTGGACATGGGGCGCCGTGGTGATGCGGACATTGTTTTTGTGCACGATCAGGCGGCCGAGGAAAAATTTGTGGCAGAGGGCTGGGGCGTCAAGCGCTTTGCCGTCATGTACAACGATTTTGTCTTGGTCGGCCCGGCATCGGATGCCGCCGCAACAAGGGGCAAAGATATTGTGACAGCGCTGAAAAATATCGCCAGCCGACAGGCAGTCTTTGTCTCCCGTGGTGACAAAAGCGGGACCCACGCGGCAGAACTGCGGTATTGGAAACTTGCTGGCTTGGACAACAAGGGCACAGGCTACAAGGAGTGCGGCTGCGGCATGGGCCCGGCCTTGAACATAGCGGCATCCTCGGGCGCTTATGTCTTGACGGACCGAGGCACCTGGCTGAGCTTCAAAAACCGCGCAGACCTGACGGTTTTGGTCGAGGGCGACAACCGTTTGTTCAACCAGTACGGCGTGATGGCAGTCAACCCCGCCAAGCACCCTCATGTGAAGCTTGATGGCGCTCAAAAATTCATCGATTGGGTGATTTCCCCGGCAGGTCAGGCCGCCGTGGCTGCCTACAAAATCAACAATGAGCAGCTTTTCTTTCCCAATGCAGGCAGGCCATGAGCCAACAAAAAAATTCTTCCTGGAAGTCCCTGCCTAAGGGTAATACCTAGGGGTCAGGGGGTCCAGTTGTTAAGATCATCCTCATTGGAATTACCAGAAGTCATTGGAGATACAACATGCAAGTTCAATTGAAGGTCAACGGCAAAGCAGTGTCGTTGGACGTTGCCCCCAACACCCTGCTGGTGCAGGCCTTGCGCGGCAACCTGCAACTCACCGGCACCCACGTCGGGTGTGACACAGCGCAGTGCGGTGCCTGTACCGTGGTCATGAATGGCCGCTCGGTCAAATCCTGCAACATCCTGGCCGCGCAAGCCGGTGGCGCTGAGATCACCACCATCGAGGGCTTGGCCCAGCCCGATGGCACCTTGCACCCGATGCAAGCGGCCTTCAAGGAGTGCCATGGCCTGCAGTGCGGCTTTTGCACCCCCGGCATGGTCATGAGTGCCGTCGATTTGTGCCAACGTCACCCCCATGCCAGCGAAGCTGAAATTCGCGAGCAACTCGAGGGCAATTTGTGCCGTTGCACCGGTTACCAAAACATTGTCAAAGCGGTTCAGCAAGGTGCTGCCGCCATGAAAGCCTAAGGAGGGCACCATCATGGGAGCATCCGATTTCGCCAATCTGCCGCACATCGGTGAGTCTGTCCGTCGCAAGGAAGACTACCGCTTTTTGACGGGCGCAGGCCAGTACACAGACGATGTGGTCCTGGCCAACCAGGCCCATGCAGTGTTTGTTCGCTCACCCCATGCACATGCCAATATCGTGTCTATCGATGTGGCCGCCGCCAAAGCCGCTCCTGGCGTGCTCGATGTGTTTGTCGGCGCCGATGTCGCCAACGACAAAATCAATGGCTTGCCCTGCGGTTGGCTGATCACCAGCACCGATGGTCAGCCCATGAAAGAGCCGCCGCACCCGATTCTGGCGCAGGGCAAGGTTCGCTATGTGGGCGACCATGTGGCCATGGTGGTGGCAGAAACCCTCGAGCAAGCACGCAATGCCGCCGAGCTCGTGGAAGTGAATTACGACGTGCTGCCGGCCGTGGTCGATGTGGGTGCCGCACAAAAAGCGGGCGCTCCCAGCGTGCATGCCGAAGCTGCGGACAACCATTGCTACAAATGGGCCATTGGCGACAAAGCCCAGGTGGATTCAGCCTTTGCCCATGCGGCCCATGTGACCAAGCTCGACCTGGTCAACAACCGCTTGGTGCCCAACGCCATGGAGCCGCGCGCCGCCATTGGCTCTTACAACCGTGCCAGCGACGAGTACACGCTGTACGTTTCCAACCAAAACCCGCACGTGGAGCGATTGCTCATGACGGCCTTCGTCATGGGTTTGCCCGAGCACAAAGTGCGTGTCATCGCCCCGGACGTGGGCGGCGGCTTTGGCTCCAAGATTTACCTCTATGCCGAAGACGTTTGCCTGACCTGGGCCGCCAAAAAGCTGAACCGTAACATCAAGTGGAATGCCGATCGCAACGAGGCCTTCTTGAGCGATGCCCACGGCCGCGACCATGTCAGCCACGCCGAATTGGCCCTGGACAAAGACGGCAAGTTTCTGGCCCTGCGCGTGCACACCGACGCCAATCTGGGCGCCTACCTGTCGACCTTTGCCACTGCTGTGCCCACCATTTTGTACGCCACGCTGTTGGCGGGCCAGTACACCACGCCGCAAGTTTATGTGGAAGTGGATGCCTGGTTCACCAACACCGCACCGGTCGATGCCTACCGTGGGGCAGGGCGCCCGGAAGCCACCTACTTGCTGGAGCGCATCGTCAGCCGCGCTGCCTGGGAGTTGGGCCTGGGGCAAGACGAAATTCGCAAGCGCAACTTCATCACCACCTTCCCGTACCAGACCCCGGTGGCGCTGCAGTACGACATTGGTGACTACCCCGCCTGCATGTCGGAGGCTCAAAAGCTGGCAGACGTCCCAGGCTTTGCAGCCCGCAAGGCAGCGTCGGCCGCCAAGGGCAAGCTGCGTGGCATTGGTTACTCCAGCTACATCGAGGCCTGCGGCATTGCCCCCAGCAACATTGCCGGCGCCTTGGGCGCTCGCGCAGGCCTTTTCGAGTGTGGCGAAGTGCGCGTCCACCCGACCGGCAGCGTGACCGTGTTCACCGGCTCTCACAGCCATGGCCAAGGCCATGAAACCACGTTTGCGCAAGTGGTCGCCTCACGCCTGGGCGTGGCGGTGGACGCTGTCGATGTGGTGCATGGCGACACTGGCCGCGTGCCCTTTGGCATGGGAACCTATGGCTCGCGCTCCATCTCGGTGGGTGGTGCGGCCATCATGCGTGCGCTCGACAAGATCGAGACCAAGGCCAAGAAAATCGCTGCTCACCTGATGGAGGCCAGTGACGCCGACATCGAGTTTGTGAATGGCGAGTTCAAGGTCAAGGGCACCGACAAAATGGTCACCTTTGGCCAGGTGGCGCTGACCGCTTATGTGCCCCACAACTACCCGCTGGACAAGCTGGAGCCGGGCCTGAACGAAACAGCCTTTTACGATCCAACCAACTTCACGTTCCCCGCCGGAACCTACATTTGCGAAGTCGAGATCGATCCGCAAACGGGCGAAACCCGCGTGGACCGTTTCACTGCAGTGGACGACTTCGGCACCATCATCAACCCGATGATTGTGGAAGGCCAGGTGCATGGCGGACTGGTACAGGGTATTGGCCAGGCGCTGTTGGAAAACTGCGTGTACGACAAAGAAACCGGCCAGTTACTGACCGGCTCCTTCATGGACTACGCCATGCCGCGCGCCGATGATTTCCCCCATTTTGAAATCGGCCATGTGTGCACCCCATGCACCCACAACCCGCTGGGAACCAAAGGCTGCGGCGAGGCCGGCGCCATTGGCTCGCCGCCCGCTGTGATGAACGCCGTCCTGGACGCTTTGTCGTCTGTGGGCGTGAAAGATCTCGACATGCCTGCCACGCCCCATCGGGTGTGGCAAGCGATCCAGGCCGCCAAGGCTTGATGACTGGAGGAACATTGCATGTACGCATTCACATTTGAACAACCCACTTCGCTGTCTGCTGCCACCCAACTGATCGCTGCTGGCGGTCAACCTCTGGCGGGCGGGCAAACCTTGCTGGCTTCCATGAAGCAGCGCCTGGCCAGCCCCGAGCAACTGGTCGACCTGGGCCGCGTGGCCGAATTGCAGGGTATTTGTCAGGATGGTCAGGCCCTGGCCATCGGCGCCATGACACGCCATGCCGATGTGGCAGAGAACGCCTTGGTGCGCCAGCACATTCCGGCCCTGGCCGCACTGGCCGGCCAAATTGGTGACAAGCAGGTGCGCGCCATGGGAACTCTCGGTGGTTCGGTCGCCAACAACGACCCTGCGGCCTGCTACCCCAGCGCGGTCTTGGCCTTGGGCGCCACGGTGCACACCAACCAGCGCAAGATTGCGGCCGACGACTTCTTCCAGGGCATGTATACCACCGCCTTGCAAGCTGGCGAGATCATCACGGCAATTCATTTTCCCGTGCCGCAAAAGGCCGTCTACCTGAAGTTCATCCAACAGGCTTCGCGTTTCGCCCTTGTGGGTGTCTTTGTGGCCAAAACTGCCCAAGGTGTGCGCGTGGCCATCACTGGCGCTTCCAGTGGCGGCGTGTTCCGCCACAAGGGCCTGGAAGATGCGCTCGGCAAGAGCTTCACCCCGGAAGCCGCTGCTGCCGTCAAAATCGATCCGGCCGATCTCAGCAGCGATTTGCATGCTTCGGCCGCCTACCGTGCTCACCTCATCAGCGTGCAAGTGCAGCGGGCTGTGAAACAATTGGCGGGATGACCTCGATTGATTCACTGATTGCGGCCCTGCAGGCCGAAGGCTATGAACCCGACCGCCGTCTCGCGACGGCGGTTTTTTTGGCTCTGAAACTGCAACGCCCTCTGCTGCTCGAAGGCGAACCCGGTGTGGGCAAAACCGAATTGGCCAAGGCCCTGGCGCGTGTGTTGCAGCGCAGCTTGTTGCGTTTGCAGTGCTACGACGGTCTGGAGCTGCGTGAGGCGCTGTACGAATGGAACTACGCGGCGCAAATGCTGCACATGCGCGCTGCCCAAGACCGCGCCCAAGCGGCCGACATCGAGCGCGAGGTGTACCAGCCCCAATACCTGATTCGCCGGCCCTTGTTGCAGGCCCTGGAGACGCCCGCACCCGGCGCGGTGTTGCTGATCGATGAAGTCGATCGGGCCGATGAGCCGTTTGAAGCTTTTTTGTTGGAATACCTGGGCGAATACCAGGTGTCCATCCCCGAGTTGGGCACGGTGCGTGCCAAAGTGCCGCCGGTGACCATTCTCACCAGCAACCGAACGCGCGACCTCAACGACGCTGTCAAACGCCGCTGCCTTTACCATTGGATGGACTACCCGGATCGCGAGCGCGAATTGAGCATTGTGCGACGTCAGGTGCCACAAGCCAGCGCGGCGCTGGCCCAGCAGGTGGCCGCTTTTGTGGGGCGCTTGCGCAGCCAGCCATTCGCCAACGCGTTTCAGCGAAGCCCCGGCATTGCGGAAAGCGTGGAGTGGGCCAAAGCCCTGGTGGCGCTGGACACCTTGTCCCTCGACCCGGAAGTGGTGGCCGACACGGCCGGTATCTTGTTCAAGCAACGCGAAGATGTGGCGGCTTTGACGCCCCTGGTGTCCGAGTTGTTGCAACCCGAGCCGACCCCCTGACAAGCGCGCTCCATGTTGCTCGGTGATGCACGCCATGGCAAGCTGGCCTCCAACATCGTGGGCTTTGGCCGCACCTTGCGTCGTGCCGGCGTGCGCACCGACAGTGCGCGGATTGCGCTGGCAATTGAAGCCGCCCAACTTGTGGGCTTCGAGCGCAAAGCCGATTTTTCGGCTGCTTTGGAATCGGTGCTGATCAGCCGTGAGCAAGACCGCCTGGTTTTTCGCGAGCTGTTTGACGCCTTCTTTCGCGACCCCGAAGTGGCCCATAAACTCCTGTCCCAAATGCTGCCCAGTGCCGAGGGCAAAGCCGAGCCTTCCAAGAAGCGGCCACGCGTGCGCGAGGCCTTGTCGCCTCAACAAGGCTATGGTCAGGCCAAGCCTGCCCAGCCTGACAAAGAGGTGGAATTCGATGCGGCCATGACGGCCAGCGATGCACAGCGTTTGCGCCATGCAGACTTCAACGCTTTGGGCGCCAGCGAGTACCAGCTTGTTGAGAAACTGGCCCGCGACATTGCCCTGCCTTTGCCAGAGTTGCCAGGCCGTCGAACCCGTCCCGGTGTGCGAGGCGCCCGTATTCATTGGCACCGTGCCTTGCGACGTTCTGCGCAAATGGATGGCGAGTTGCTGACGCTGCCGCGTCTGACGCCCCGGCCGCAGCCCTTGCCGTTGCTGATCCTGGTGGACGTGTCCGGCTCGATGGAGCGCTATGCGCGCTTGCTGCTGGCTTTTTTGCATGCCGCCACGCGCCGCTGCAAGCGGCGTGACGTGTTCGCCTTTGGCACTGGCTTGACCGATGTGACTTCGGCGTTTCGTTTGGCCGACACCGACGACATGCTGCACCAAGCCAGCGCGCAGATTCACGACTTCGCTGGCGGAACCCGGCTCGGGCAATCCTTGAATGAGCTGCGCCAACAGCATGCCCGTCGCCTGATCGGGCGGCGCACGGTGGTGCTGGTGATCTCGGATGGCTTGGACACCGGCGAGCCCGAGCAACTCGACGAGGCCCTGCGCTGGCTCAAACGGCATACCCGCAGCCTTTTGTGGCTCAACCCATTGTTGCGCTTTGACGGCTATTCGCCGCTGGCCCGGGGGGCCGCAGTTTTAAGCCGGCATGCCGATGGCATGCTGGCGATTCATAATCTCAGCAAATTGGAGTCTTTGGCCGAGGCGCTGCGCACATTGCTGCGGCGTTGACCCCCCAAGCTCGCAACCCAACACACCAGGAGAAACCTATGGACATGCAAGGCACCCGCCAACTCAGCGTCACGCAACAACAGGCGTGGGACGCGCTGAACAACCCCGAGATTTTGAAAGCTTGCATTCCCGGCTGTGACCGCATCGAGGTCACCGGCGACAACCAGTTCAGCATGGGCACCTCGCTGAAAATCGGCCCTGTATCGGCCAAGTTCAGCGGCAAGATTGTGCTCAGCGACATGAACCCGCCCGCCAGCTACACCCTGACCTTTGAAGGCCAGGGCGGCGTGGCAGGCTTTGGCAAAGGCACGGCCCAAGTGGCGTTGGTGCCCCACCCCGAAGGTTGCGAACTGAGCTACACCGTGCATGCCCAGGTGGGCGGCAAGATTGCGCAGCTGGGCCAGCGCCTGATCGATGGGGTCGCCAAGTCCTTGTCGGAAGATTTCTTCAAACGTTTTGATGCCGAAACCGAAAAGTTGTATCCCAAAGCCGAGGCTGCCAGCGCCGAGGCGCCTGTCGCTGCCGAAGCCGCGCCTGCGGCAGCAGGCGGCTTGCCAGGCTGGGTTTGGCTGGCGGGTGCCGTGGTGGTGGGTGTGGCCATTTACCTGGCTCGTTAAGACGCTTGACTTCCAGCGGCTCATCTCTTTCTGGTGCAAGCCCCCGCATTCTGTGCGTGGGCCATGTGGCGCTTGACCTGATGTTTGGCATCGAGCGCTTTCCTGAGCAGCCCACCAAAACCCCCGCGCATTCTTTCCACCAAGGCGTCGGGGGCATGTCGGCGAATGCCGCAGTTGCTTTGGCACGCCTTGGCGCTGACGTGGGTTTTGTCGGCCCGATGGGCGAGGATGCAGCAGCGCAAGTTTTTCGCACGCACTTCCAGCGTGAAGGGGTGGATGTCTCACGGCTGCAAGTCACGCCCGGGCAGAGCAGTTCCATCTCCTCCATCATTTTGGATGCACGTGGCGAGCGCATGATTTTCAACCACAAAGGCAGCGCCCTGTCGGCGCCCTCCGAGTTTGTTCCGGCCTGGCTGGACAACGTGGACTTCCTGCTGACTGACCCGCGCTGTCCTCTCTGGGCCGCGCAGGCTTTGCGGTTGGCACGGCAAGCAGGCATAACGTCTTTGTTGGACGGGGATGTCTCGCCTTTGCAGGATTTGCAACAGTTGGTGCCGCTGGCCGATTGGGTGGCTTTTTCGGAGCCTGGCTTGCAAGGTTTTCATCCAGGCGATGTGCACCAAGGCTTGCAAGCGGCCCTGGATTTGGGGGCAGCACTGCAGGTGGCCGTGGTCACCCTGGGGCCACGTGGCTTGTATTGGCTGCGTCGCGGCCGGTCGGTGCAGCACTTGCCAGCTTTCCGTGTGGCGCAAGTGATTGATACCTTGGGCGCGGGCGACGCCTTTCACGCGGGCCTGGGCCTGGCATTGGCACACGGCATGCCGGACCGCGAGGCCCTGCGTTTTGGCGCGGCCACGGCGGCATTGAAATGCCAGCGACCCCACGGCATTTTGGGGGCGCCTTCACGCCATGAAGTGGAAGCTTTGTTGGCGGCCCAGCGCTTCTAAGCTCAGTCAGCCAGTCCGCCACTGCGCACCACCTGCTGGGCACAGGCTTGCCACAGCACAGAAACTTGCGGCACCCACAGGGTCAGTCGGGTGCGCGCACGCGTCAAGCCGGTGTAAACCAATTCGCGGGTGAGCACGGGGGCGGGGCGGTCGGGCAAGACCAAGAGCACATGGTCAAACTCTGAACCCTGCGACTTGTGCACGGTCATGGCGAACACGGTTTCCACGGCATCCAGGCGCGAGGGGGCGACCCATCGCACGCCGTCTGTGCCTTGGGGAAAGGCCACGCGCAAGGTGGGCGGGTCTTGCGGCGTCGGGCCAGCGCGGGGCAGGCACAAGCCAACGTCGCCGTTCATCAGGCCCAGGCCGGCATTGTTGCGCGTGACCATCACAGGCCGGCCGGCACACCACAGGGCATCCGGCAGGCCCAGGGCTTGGGCGCTCAGGCGGTTCAGGTTCTGCACGCCCCAAGGACCCTCGCGCAGGCCACACAGCACGCTGAAGCGACTGAAGGCTTTGATCAGGTCGTGCGCTTGCGCATCACTGAGACCTTGCCCTGAGGCCAGCCCTGATTGCAACTGGGACCACCAAGGGCCCCAGGCGTCCCTCAGCATCTCGGTGACGTGCGTGCCGTGTGCGGTGGACCAACTCAGGCGGGTGACATCTGCCTCGGTGTGTGTGAAGCCCTGAGGCGCTTGCGACCAGAGATCTCGAAGCTGGTCCGACGGCCCGTGTTGCACCGCGCGAGCCCACTGGCCAATGCCGCTGCCTTGGTCAAAGCGGTGGCTGTACAGCAGGTTGACGCGCTGGGCTGCCAGCAAAGGCCCGTCGGACAACTGAGCCAGCACGGCACCGGCTTCCACCGAAGCCAATTGATCGCGGTCGCCCAACAAGATCAAGCGTGCCGCGGGTGGCAGGGCCTGCAGCAGGCTGGCGGTCATTTCCAGATCCATCATCGAGGCCTCGTCCACCACCAGCAGGTCCAGTGGCAACGTGGCTTCACCCGAGGCAGCGCCGGCATGGCTGTACAACAGGCGATGCAGGGTTTGGGCTTGGGTGGGCAAGTCCTGCCCCCAGCCAGCGGGCAAGCCTTGTCGGGCCTTCTGCAGCGATTCGCTCAGGCGCGCCGCAGCTTTGCCTGTGGGCGCGACCAAGCCAATTCGCAAAGGGGTTGGGGCTGCACGCTGCAGCAAAGCCAGCAAGCGCGCCACGGTGGTGGTTTTGCCCGTGCCAGGCCCCCCCGTGATGAGCGCCACTTGCTGCGTCGCGGCCAGGCGGCATGCCTGGCGCTGCTTGTCTTGGCCTGCCGTGTCCTGGGGCGCGTCAAACAATTGATCAAGCCATTCTTCCAACTCGGCAGGGGCCGCAACGGCATTCTCAATGCGGCGCTGCAAGGCGCAGCGAATGGTTTGCTCTGCGGCCCAAGCACGACGCAAATAAAGGCGTTGGCCATCACGCACCAGTGGCGAATGTTCTCCCTGTGTCCAGGGCAGCGTGTCAGCCACAGCAGCACAGTCGGGGGGCAAGCGATGGACCTCTTCAGCTGTCCAGCCCAGCAGCTCGGCAGGCTGGCGTTGCAGTGACTGCAGGTCAAGGCAGGCATGGCCGCGCGACCACTGGTGACTCACCAATGCCGCCAGCCAGAGTTGGCTGGTGTGCGAGCAGTTTTGCTGGTCGTGCAGCCAGGCCGCAAAGCTGCGGTCCAGCGCGGTGAGCGGTGGCGGCAAGGGTGAGTGGGTCAGGTTGCGCAAACTCATGCGTCGCCTTCCCGAAAGCCTTGGTCCAGGGCGTCGATCAAGGCCCAGGGCGGCCGGTGCGCATGAACCCCCGCGCCGGGCTGACCCAGCCCGCGCATGAAGAGGTATACCGCGCCTCCCATGTGCTGTTCATAGTGGTAACCGGGCACGCGGTAACGCAGCAGGCGATGCAGCGCCAGGGTGTAGAGCACCGATTGCACGTCATAACGCTTGTGCAGCAAAGCGGCTTCCAAGGGCGCGCGCGAATAGCCTGGCAAGCGGTTCGATTTGTAATCCAGCACCCAGTAACGGCCCGCATGCTCAAACACCAGGTCCATGAAGCCCGTGAGCATGCCATGCAGGTCGCGTGCATTCAGGGCAGGGCGCTCGCGCCCTGGCCACAGGTGGGCTTGAATCAGCGCGTCTAGCGCTGCGCAGCGCATGCTTTGGATCGGCAGCGTGAATGGCATCTCGCAAAACAGGCTGGCCGTTGGCAAATCACACAAGCGCAGGCTGAGCGCTGGCTCGCTCGACACTTCAGTCAAGGGCAGGGGTGTGGTCAGGGTCTGGGCCACCCATTCATCCAATTGCTGCACCTGTGTGGCATTCAATGCCAGCGTTTTTTGCTTGCGCTGCAACAGGCCGGACCATGCTTTTTGCAAAGCCGCAGGCAATGACGCCGGTGGCTTGGCCCGTGGCCAGCCTTGCCCGGCTTGCCACTCCAGCAAATCATGCAATGCGGTGCCATAAGTGGCCCCCGCCGGGAAGTCTTGCCAGGCCGATGGGCTGGAGTTGCTTTCCTCTGCTGGCGCCCAGGCCTCGATGCTGCGATGGTCATGCTGATCGTCGGCGCGGCGCTCATCGCTGTCGCTCTGCGGCAGGTCTGAGGCGTCTTCGGCGACTTCGACCTGGCCCAGGTTTCGGGTCAGCGCGCTGAAGCTGGCCGTCCACCAGAAAGGCCAATGGGGCAATCGGGTTTGCAGTGCCTTGCGTGGTGCCGGATCAGCTGGCGGTGCGGGCATGCGGGTGAGCGGGACTTGTTGGGCGTCTATGACTTCGATGGCGATGTCAGTGCAGACCTGCTGCAAGCTTTGCAGGCAGGCCATCAAATCGTCCGGGCCTTGTCGGCCCAGCAGCTGGCACCAGGCCGAGCCTTGGCCCGCCTTGTTGAATTCTTTGGCCGAGGTGTTCAGCCCCAGCCACAAACCCTGCTTGGCCCGCGTCAGGGCCACATAAATCAGCCGGACATCTTCTGAGATGTCGACCTGCTCTTTGTCATCGGGCGGCTTGAAGGCGGATAGGTAAGGCACAAACACGAAGGGGTATTCCAGCCCCTTGCTCTTGTGAAAGCTCACGATTTGCACACGTTGTGCATCGGTTTCCAAGCGCAGTTGCGCAGCTTCGGGCGTGTCGACCTCGCTCTGAATCTGTTCGCCCAAATGCCGTACCAAGGCAGAGGTGCCTTGCAGGGTCTGGCTGGCCTGGTGCAGCAATTCACCCAGATGCAACAGGTTGCTGAGCCGCCGCTCGCCCCCCTCCGATGCCAGCAAGCGCTGTCCGGCCAATGTGTCGTGCAGCCAATGGCGAAGCAGGGGCAACACGCCCTGGCGCTGCCATATCTGGTGCCACGACTGGCAGCGGTCTTGCAAGGCATCCCAGGCCGCTTCATCCTGCAAGGTCCAGCCCAGGCTGGCATCGTCCAGTCCCCACAGCCGAGTGGCCACCGCCGTACGCAACGGCTCCGCCCGCCGCGGCTCCGCCAAAGCCTTCAACAACAGCCAGAGATCTTGCGCTTCCTCCGTTTTGAACACACTGCCGCGTTCAGACAGATAAACACTCGCCACCCCTCGCGCCGCCAGTGCCTCCCGCACCGCCCGCGCCTGCACCCAATCCCGCACCAACACCGCCACATCCCCCGGCGCCGCCACCCCCAACACCGCCACAATCCGCTCCGCCATGGGGTCAGGTCTTGCGTTTTGCACGGCGTTGTGGATAACTGCGAAGCTCAAGGGCGCCAGCGTTTTGCCCTGAACCTGCATGGGGGCGCTCTCTGCCTTGCTGGCCTTGGCAGGCTGAAAATGCAAATCACCCCAGGCCGCAGGCCGATGAGAAAACACCGCATTCACGGCACGCACCAAGGCAGGCGTAGAACGGTAGTTGTCCAGCAGTGTGTGCAGAGCCTCAGGATCTTCCGCCTGAGTGTCCTCTCGTGCTTTCAGATAGGTGGCCAGGTCGGCCCCGCGAAAGCCGTAAATCGCTTGCTTGGGGTCGCCAATCATGATCAGCACGGCATCGGGCTGACCCAAGTAAATGCGCTTGAGGGTGCCGTATTGCCAGGGATCCGTATCTTGAAATTCATCGACCATGGCCACTGGGTACTGGGTGCGGATGGCGTGTGCCATGCGGCCATCATCGCTTTGCACTGCCCGGTAAAGGCGCTCGAGCAAATCGTGAAAATCAAACTGGGCACGCTGCTGCTTGGCTTGCACAAAGGCTTGGTGCACCCAATGTAAGGCGTGTGCATGAAAGGATGTGACCACATCGGGTTGCAGCGCCGCGTGATCGGCCCAATCATCGAACAAGGAGAACACGGGCCATGCAGAAGCGCCTTGCCAACCCAGTTTTTGCAAGCTGGACAGCTTGAACCGATGGAGCGTTTCCAAGCGCAGCTTTTCCGCCGAACCCTGCACCCATAGGCTGACTTCGCTGAGCCAATTCTCCAAATAATCGAGCCGTGTGTTTCTCAGCAAATTCGCTTCTTTGGCCGCCAGAATCGCCGCCACCACCTCCTCAGACCACCCCGCGCGTATCTGTGCGAGCAAGTCCTCCGATTTCACTGACCAGTCTTGCCAATGTTGAAAAATATCTGCGATCCCCGCCGAGGCGTTGTCAGTGCTCACCTCAGGACTGCGCTCAAGAGCTCGCAAGCCAGGCCGTAACACTTGCAGCAAGCCATCGGGCGTTTGACCGGTCTGGCTGCTCAGGGCTTGAAGTTGATCGGCGGGCAAAGGATAGAGCCAGGTTCGCCAGTAATCTTGCACGGCCTGGCGCAACAGGCTTTCCCTGTCTTCCACATGGGTTTGCTCAAACAGGCTTTGGCTGTCAAACGCATGCTCACGCAGCATGCGGTGACTCCAGCCATGCAAAGTGAAGATGGCGGCATTGTCCATCCACTGCGCTGCCAAGGACAGTTGCAGGCTGCAGGCTGGCCAGGCTTGCGCCTCGAAGCTGTCTCGCAAATCAGGCAGGAAGCTGTCGTTGAGCTCCAACTCTTCAGGACGCAAGCGCTCGGCAAAAAAATCGGCAGCTTGCGCCAGTCGAAACCGGATGCGCTCGCGCAACTCGGCAGTGGCAGCCTCGGTGAAGGTCATGACCAAAATTTGTGGCGGCAACAAACCTGGCCCCGGCTGGCCGTCAGCGCCGCGCCCATGGCCCAGGACCAGGCGCAAGTACAGCGCAGCCAGCGTCCATGTTTTGCCCGTGCCGGCGCTGGCCTCAATCAATCGGCGACCGCGCAGAGGCAGTGTCAAAGGCTGGAGAGAGGTGAGGGCCCGGGCGACGGTCATGTCGACCCTCCCGGCTTGCGGGCAGCCTTGTACATTGGGCCGTAAAGAGCCTCTGACAAGGCCGGCATTTGAGCGGCCGCAGCCTCATAGTCTGCAAAGTGGCGCCGCAGCATGGCGTGCGCTTCGCGCTCACCTGTCACTTCTGAAAAGCTTGCACTTTCAAAAACCGCTCTGGCTGCTTTGTGGGCGGCCGCCAGCGCCTCGGCGGGCACATCAACAGCCTTGGCCTTGGGCGAACTTAGGCGATGTTGGTACACAGCCCACCAGGTGGCCGCTGTTTTTCCTGGCAAGCTCATCGGGGCCTGCCAGGCTTGGTGATAGCAGCGCACCAGATGCGCCAACTCGGTCTGTGCAAATTCAGCAGGCAAGGGCGCAAATTGCCATTCATGGTCCAGACCCAGCATCGCAGACGTCACCGCCAGGCCCTGCGCACACGCCGCCAGATGGGTCACCCACAAGTGAATCAGAGTGTTCAGTTTCGGCGCACCACCTTCCAAGCTGACCGCGCCCGGGCGCAAGTCCAGATGCAGCACGTTGCCTTGGTCGTTCACATACCATCCCTTGCCGGCCAAGGTGCCTTCAACCTTTCCCAGATTGGGCAAATCGAGGGTGACACTTTGTGCAGGCAAAGCTTGCCAGCTTGCGTCAGCCTGCAACCGCGCATCAGAGCGCTTCAGCAATTCATCGGCCTGTTTTTGCAAACGCTTGAGGGGTGCAGCCGCGAAGCCTGCGAGAGGCAACAGACCTTGCCCTTGCAGAAAACGCACATCGTCGGTTCGGCCTTGCGCAACCAATGAGAGCGTGAGGTGGAAATTTTGCAAGCGGTTGAGCTCGAAGGGCTCGTGTTCGTCCGGCGCAACCTCGGGCTGCAACATGCGCAGTTGCAAGCGGTGACGGTAGTAAACATCCAGGGGTTGGCGCAACAGTTGTTGCAAGTCCTGCAAGGACAACGCCAGCGGCGAGCTGACCTGCGGCGCAGCATGGCTCGGCGCTGGCAACTTAGCGGGCTCCCATTCGCTGGCGTGCGTCACCCATTCGCTGTCGGAGCTGCTGAAGTAGCGCGCCGAAAAAGCTTGCAGGGGCGGCGTTCGAACAGGCGGGGCCTGGTTCCAGCCACGCGCCAGGTGATCCCGCAACTGGGCCACCAGCACCGACGGCGGCTGCTCGGCATGGTCGGTCGAACGCCACCCCTGCCAACTGATGTACAGGCGCGCCCGCGCAGAAAGCAGCGCCTCCAAAAACAGGTAGCGGTCATCCTCCCGGCGGGAGCGGTCGCCCGCCCGGCGCTGTTCAGGCAAGCGCATGAGGTCGAAGTCGCGCACTGCCTGGCTTCGCGGATAGTCACCATCGTTCATGCCCAGCAGGCACACCACCTTGAAGGGAATCGAGCGCATGGGCATGAGGGTGGCGAATTGAACGCCTCCCCCCAGAAAGCGCTGCTGCAAGCCTGGCGCCTCTAAATGCGCCAGCCATTGCTCGCGCACCACCATCAAGGGCAAGGCTTCTGTCAAGGCCGCTGTCTCGCAATGTTGAACCCATTGCTCCAATGGCTCCAGGGCACGCTGCAGCCAACGCGCATCGCTGTCATGAGTGGGTTTGAAGAAACGCTGCAACAGGCGCTGGAGCACCCCCAGCCAATCGGCGGGGGTATGGGGGACGGACAGCATTTGCAAGCTGTCCTCCATGGCCGCGAGCCACTCGCTCAGAGACCCCAGCAGGCGCGCCTCCAGGCCGCCTACATGCGCATCGGGCACGCCATGCACGCCTTGCCAGGTTGTGCTGGCCGTTGTCTGTCGGCCCATGGCGTAATTCAGCAACAGCCTGCGCAA
Source organism: Limnohabitans sp. (assembly GCA_018882835.1). Classification (GTDB taxonomy): domain Bacteria; phylum Pseudomonadota; class Gammaproteobacteria; order Burkholderiales; family Burkholderiaceae_C; genus Limnohabitans. The sequence continues at coordinate 41,260 of VERE01000015.1, read as the reverse complement.
GCCTTGTGACCAAGTGTTTTGCTCGCCCTGTGCCATGCCTGCCGGCATGCCCCACTGCAAGCGGTGTTGGGCATCCAGGCCCCAGCGCACGCTTGCGCTGTGCAGCCAATCTTGCAGCACATCGACATCGGCCGGCGCCAATTCAAAGGCCGATTGGACCGCCTCGACTTCCAACAACGACAGCCAATCGCCGAGCGTGAGGCGCAGGCTGGGCAATTGCAGCAAATGCTCGATGGCTTGCATGACCGGGTGTGCCAAGGGTGTGCTGTCGGCCACGGAGTAGGGCAGGTGGCGCGGGTCGTCTTTGGCAAAGCGGCCAAACACCGCATGAATCAAGGGCGCGAAGACGGCCATGTCGGGCACCATCACCATGATGTCCTGGGGTGTCAACTCGGAAGACGCTGCGCCCAGCCATTGCAGCAACTGATCGTGCAGAACCTCGATCTCCCGCACCGCCGAATGTGCCTGTACGAATACCAGGCTGTCGTCCTGCGGGTCGCGTTGCAGGGGTTTGGCGGGCAGTGGCTCCAGGTTCAGAATGGCCGACTGCAATTGCATTAATTGCGTGACGGGTCGCCCTTCATCTTGGGCTTGCTGGGCGGGGTCGACAAAGGCATCGACCCGCCCCAGCAGGTGTGCGCGGTAACGCTCGACGTCGTCGTGGGTATCGAGCAGGTGCAGATAATCGCGGACCTGTTGCCCCCACGATGCCAGCAAAGGGTGGGCCTGAAGGTGCAACTGCTCAATGTCGTGCGCGCTGTAATGGGCCTGCGGACTGAGCAGCCCCGCCTTTTCTGGCTGCCGCCGTCGCCCCAGAAAAGCCAACTGCTGACGCCCCTCCACCACATGACCCCAATGGTATCGGCACGGGTTCAAGACAAACATCAGCACCTGGCACACCTGCCCAAGGGCCGCCAGGGCCTCAATGCTTTGCATGGGCAGGGACGACACGCCAAACACCACCAACCTTCGAGGCAGTGACGCCGAAGACAACGCAGCGCTCTTGGCCATGAAGGCACTGTGCACTGCTGCGCGCGAGGGCAAGCCCTCATGTCCGGTCTTGTCCAGGTCGGCCAGCACTTCTCGCCACAATGCGGCTTGCCAGCCTTGCGCTTCGGGCAAGGCTTGAGCGGGCGCCCAAGGGCGTTGCAATCGCGCCTGGCCTTGCGCCCAGTCCGCCAGCCAATCGGCGCGGTAGTTTTGGTAGCCATCGAACACGTCGGCCAGCTGGGCTGCCAGTTGATGGCATTTGCGCCCGTCTGTGTCGCCCGCCAAATAGCGCTGCAAGGGCGCAAATTCGGGACGCCCCTTGCATTCGGGCAACAGTCGCATCAGTCGCCAGGTCAGGGGCTCTTTGTCCAGCGGCATGTGCAACGGCACTTGATCGGGTCCCAGCACTTGGCGGTACAGGCGCCACAAGGCGGTGGCCGGCAACTCGATCTGGGTGGCCGCACAAATGCCCAGAGCGGCGTCTGCAGCCAGCCCCAGCTCGAGCCAGTGCTTCATGCCATTGCTTTGCACCAGGATGAGTTCGGGAGAGAGGCCCGGCAGGGGATGGGCCTTCAAGTGCGCCACCATCAATTCACGCAAGCTCTCCAGCTGGTTGCTGTGCAGCACCATGAATCCGGCAGGGAAGGTGGTGGGCATGGAAAAGGGGGTCAGCGTGATGTTGGAGCGTATGCGTTGAGCATCCCTTTGTCCTCGATGAATTTCACCACCGTTTCCAGTCCCTGCAGGGTGCGCAGGTTGGTCATCACATAGGGTTTGAGGCCACGCGCTGTGGTGCGCATGCGCTGGGTGTCGGCTTCCATGATGGACAGGTTGGCGCCCACGTGCGGCGCCAGGTCGGTTTTATTGATCACAAACAAATCGCTTTTGGTGATGCCGGGGCCGCCTTTGCGTGGAATTTTTTCGCCAGCGGCCACATCGATCACATAGATCGTGAGGTCACTCAGCTCGGGGCTGAAGGTGGCCGCCAGGTTGTCGCCACCGCTTTCCACAAACACCACATCGGCGTTCGGAAATTGACCCAGCATGCGGTCAATCGCTTCCAGATTGATGGAGGCGTCTTCGCGAATGGCGGTGTGCGGGCAGCCTCCGGTTTCCACGCCCATGATGCGCTCGGCGGGCAAGGCGCCGCTTTCGGTCAACAGACGTTGGTCTTCCTTGGTGTAGATGTCGTTGGTGATGGCCACCAGGTCATAGCGCTCGCGCATGTGTTTGCACAGCATTTCAAGCAGCGTGGTTTTACCGGAGCCCACCGGTCCGCCGATGCCAACACGCAAGGGGGGCAAGGATTTGGTGCGATGCGGAATATGGTGAAGAGCGGTCATGATCGGAACAAGCGTGAGTATTGGTGTTCGTGTTGGGCTGACAATATGGCCAGCATGGGTGAGAAGGCCTGGCGTTGCAGGTCGTCCAGCGACAGCGCGTGGTCCACCGCTGCCGGAATTTCTTGGGTCAATCGGGACAGGATGCGCTGGCCCGCCAACTGGCCCAACGGCACCGACTTGATGGCGGCTTGCACCATGTTTTCAGCCCAGCCAAAGGCGCTGGCCAACAGCCCTTCGCGTTCTGGCGCATGATGTTGCGCCAAGGCCAGGCCAAAGGCCAAGGGCCAAGTGGGCGACAGCTCGGCACAGATGGTCAAACGGCGGTCCTGGGCATCGCCTTGGTTGCGCAGCCACTCCAGCAAGGAGCGCCCCATTTGTTCGGTTTGCAAGCGAAACTCTGCGCTCTCGCGGGTTTGCAGTACCCACTGGTTCAGCGCATGCAAGCGCGCTACATCATGCGTTTGCCAGGCGCGCAGGGCTTGCGCCAAAGCGGCGAGGTCGCCCCGCGCCTGGCTCAGGTGAAGTTGATCGATCAACCAGTCGCCAGCGCTGTTTTCATCCTGCACCCAGCCTTGGTCTATGGCCGCTTCCAGCCCTTCGGAGTAAGAGAAACCGCCGACAGGCAGCGCTGGCGATGCGAGCCAGATGAGCTGCAACAAGGACGCAGGCGTCAGCGCCGACTCAATGGCCATGGTCGTGACCGTGGTCGTGGCTATGGACGTGATTGTGGTTGTGGTTGTGATGCTCCCCATAAGCCCCACTCTCAGGTTCAAAGGGTTCTTGCACCGAATGCACAATCAAATGCATGGCTTGCAGCATTTCGGCCAGCACATGGTCGGGCTCGATCTTGAGGTGGTCGGGCTTGAGTTCGATCGGCACATGGCGGTTGCCCAAGTGGTAAGCCGCTCTGAGGAGGTCAAAGGGAGAGCCATGGGCCGTGCAATGGGTGATGCGCAGCACCGGCTGCGGCGCAGCCTGCACTTGCAGCAAAGAGCCATCTTCACCCACCAGTACATCGCCACCCCGCACCACGGTGCCACGCAGCAGGAACACACCAACGGTGCGACCTTGCGAGTCGGTGGCCTCGAAGCGGCTTTTTTGGCGTACATCCCAATCCAGCGTCAGGCTGGGGCTGCGTTTGAGCAGGGCCGGGGCCAGGCCACGGCCGCCAGCAATCAGTTTGGCAAAAGTGATCATCAGAACAAAAAATAGCGTTGCGTCATGGGCAAGCTTACCGCAGGCTCGCAGGTCAGCAGTTGGCCATCGGCACGCACGGCATAGGTCTGCGCGTCCACTTCCATGTGCGGCGCCAAGTCGTTGTGAATCATGTGGCGCTTGCCAATGCCGCGTATGTTTTTCACGGCACTGAGGGTCTTGTTCAAGCCAAAGCGCTTGCCAATGTCGGCGCTCAGCCCCGCTTGCGACACAAAGGTCAGCGAGCCGCGTGCCAGCGCACCGCCAAAAGCGCCAAACATCGGCCGGTAATGAACTGGCTGCGGCGTGGGAATGGAAGCATTCGGGTCGCCCATGGCGGCCATGGCAATGAAGCCACCTTTGAGGATCACCGCCGGCTTGACGCCGAAAAACGCGGGCTTCCAAATGACCAGGTCGGCCCACTTGCCCACTTCGACGCTGCCCACCTCATGGCTGATGCCGTGGGCAATGGCGGGGTTGATGCACAGCTTGGCAATGTAGCGCTTGATCCGCGCGTTGTCATGGCGATCGCTGTCGCCCGGCAATTTGCCGCGTTGCTGCTTCATCTTGTGTGCGGTTTGCCAGCAACGCAAAATCACCTCGCCGACCCGACCCATGGCCTGGCTGTCGGAGCTGAACATGCTGATGGCGCCCAGGTCGTGCAGGATGTCCTCTGCCGCGATGGTCTCGCGTCGGATGCGGCTTTCGGCAAAGGCCAAATCTTCTGCAATTGCCGGGTCGAGGTGGTGGCACACCATCAGCATGTCCACATGCTCGTCCAGCGTGTTGATAGTGTAGGGCCGCGTCGGGTTGGTCGAGGAGGGCAGCACATTGGCCTCGCCCACCACTTTCAAGATGTCGGGGGCGTGGCCACCGCCCGCGCCCTCGGTGTGAAAGGTGTGGATGGTACGCCCCTTGAAGGCCGCCACCGTGTCTTCCACAAACCCCGATTCGTTCAAGGTGTCGGTGTGAATCGCGACCTGGGTGTCGGTTTCTTCTGCGACTGACAAACAGTTGTCGATGGCGGCGGGCGTGGTCCCCCAGTCTTCGTGCAGCTTCAGGCCAATGGCGCCGGCTTGAATTTGCTCGTGCAAGGCATCGGGCAGGGCGGCGTTGCCTTTGCCCAGAAAGCCCAGGTTCATGGGGAATGCGTCAGCTGCTTGCAGCATGCGCTCCATGTTCCAAGCCCCCGGCGTGCAGGTGGTGGCGAAGGTTCCTGTGGCCGGGCCGGTGCCGCCGCCAATCATGGTGGTCACACCACTGGCCAGGGCTTCCTCAATTTGTTGAGGGGCAATGAAGTGGATGTGCGTGTCAATCCCACCGGCTGTGACGATGTTGCCTTCGCAGCTGATCACTTCGGTGCCTGGTCCGATGACAATGTCCACCTGAGGCTGGGTGTCTGGGTTGCCCGCTTTGCCAATGGCCACGATGCGTCCATTTTTCAAGCCGATGTCGGCTTTCACAATGCCCCAGTGGTCCAGGATCAGGGCATTGGTCAGCACGGTGTCAACCGCACCGCCCGCTTGCGGGCCGGAGCCCTTGCCGTCGCGCGTGCGCTGCGATTGCGCCATGCCATCGCGAATGGTTTTGCCGCCGCCAAACTTCACTTCTTCCCCATAACCACCGGCGCGCAGGGTGAAGTCTTGTTCGACTTCCAGCACCAGGTCGGTATCGGCAAGGCGCAAGCGATCGCCCACGGTGGGGCCATACATCTCCGCATAGGCGCGGCGTCCGATCGTTGCCATCAAAGCTCTCCTTGCACCAGGCCGCGAAAGCCGTAAACCGCACGATCACCGGCGTAGTCCACCAGTTCGACGGTGCGTTGTTGCCCCGGCTCGAATCGCACAGCGGTGCCGGAGGCGATGTTCAGACGCATGCCGCGCGCGGCATCGCGGTCAAAGCTGAGCGAGCCGTTGGTTTCGGCGAAGTGGTAATGCGACCCGACCTGAATCGGGCGGTCGCCTGCATTTTGGACAACCAAGGTCAAAGTTCTGCGCCCAGGGTTGAGCGCATGCACACCTTCATCGGTGAAAAGTTCGCCAGGAATCATGCGATGTCTCCGGTTTTATTTGCGCGAATGGAACCACCAGGCCAGCACAGCCACCAGCCCCAGCACCAGGAAGCCCCAACTGTCGGTGGCATGCCAATGGGCGCTGCCCGTCAGGCCGTGGCCCTCGTGGGCATGTAGGAAAGGACTTGCCAGCAAGGCGGCCAGACACAAAATGAATTTCATAAGATCCTCTGACAGGTTCAAACAATGGGCTGATGCACGGTGACCAGCTTGGTGCCATCCGGGAAAGTGGCCTCCACCTGGATATCGGGAATCATTTCGGCCACGCCGTCCATCACATCGGCGCGCGTGAGGATGCTGCGTCCCTCACTCATCAATTGCGCCACGGTCTTGCCGTCGCGCGCACCTTCCATGACCGCGGCGCTGATCAGGGCCACGGCTTCCGGGTAGTTCAATTTCAAGCCACGGGCTTGTCGTCGTTCCGCCAGCAAGGCGGCGGTGAAGATCAGCAGTTTGTCTTTTTCGCGAGGCGTGAGTTCCATGTCTGTGCTCAAAGTGAAAGCATGCTTCATTGTGATGCAACTTGCATGCCTTTGAGCTGTGCTGCGAAATAAGGACAGGCATTTTTTTGGTGCGCTTGCAGGGATCCGGCTGTCCCAAATTGGTGCGGCCGAGCGAAACAGTCGGTCTTTCGCGGTGCATGAGCCTGTTTTTTGAGGGGGTGGCGCCAAACAGGGGTTGGCATGGCGCTTGCCTAATGAGGTGTGCACGGTTGGCAAGCCTGCTTGCTGATCGCGAACCTTGATTGTTTTCATCTCACGGAGTTTTCACATGCTTAATCGTCGCGGTCACCTCACAGCACTGGCAGCTGCCGCTGCTCTCTCGGTCGGCAGTCTGCTGCCCTCGCAAGTTTTTGCACAAGAGACCATCAAGGTCGGTGTGCTGCACAGCTTGTCGGGTACCATGGCCATCTCTGAAACTGTGTTGAAAGACACGGTATTGATGGCCATTGATGAAATCAACGCCAAGGGCGGTGTGCTTGGCAAAAAGCTTGAGCCCGTGGTGGTGGACCCTGCATCCAACTGGCCGCTGTTTGCTGAAAAGACCAAACAGCTGCTGACCCAAGACAAAGTGTCTGTGATTTTTGGTTGCTGGACCTCGGTCAGCCGCAAGTCTGTGCTGCCCGTGGTGGAAGAGCTCAACGGCTTGTTGTTCTACCCGGTGCAATACGAAGGTGAAGAGCTGTCCAAGAACGTGTTCTACACCGGGGCAGCTCCCAACCAGCAGGCCATTCCTGCTGTGGATTACCTGATGAGCAAAGACGGTGGCAGCGCCAAGCGCTGGGTTCTGTTGGGGACCGACTATGTGTATCCCCGCACCACCAACAAGATTCTGCGCGCTTACCTCAAGAGCAAAGGCGTGAAAGAGTCGGACATTGATGAGAAGTACACCCCTTTTGGCCACAGCGATTACCAGACCATCGTGGCCGACATCAAGAAATTCTCTGCCGGTGGCAAGACCGCTGTGGTCTCCACCATCAACGGCGACTCCAATGTGCCGTTCTATAAAGAGCTGGGCAACGCCGGCTTGAAGGCCAAGGACGTGCCAGTGGTGGCCTTCTCGGTGGGTGAGGAAGAACTGCGTGGCGTGGACACCAAGCCTTTGGTGGGTCACCTGGCCGCTTGGAACTACTTCATGAGCATCAAGAACCCCGCCAACGACGAGTTCACCAAGAAGTGGGCCGCTTATGCCAAGGCCAAGAACATCGCCGGCCACAAGGACAAGCCTTTGACCAACGATCCGATGGAAGCCACCTACATCGGCATCAACATGTGGAAGCAGGCCGTCGAAAAAGCCAAGACCACCGATGTCGACAAAGTGATTGCAGCCATGGCCGGCCAGACCTTCAAGGCCCCGAGCGGCATCACCTCCAAGATGGATGAAAAGAACCATCACCTGCACAAGTCGGTGTTCATCGGCGAAGTGAAGGCCGATGGCCAATTCAACGTGGTGTGGAAGACGGATGGCCCGGTCAAGGCCAAGCCCTGGAGCCCGTTCATCGAAGGCAACGACAAGAAGCCTGACGAGCCGGCCAAGAAGTAAACAGAGACTTGCGTCCCTGGCAAGAGAGGGCGCCTCGTGCGCCCTTTCTTTTGGCTGAAACCATCCTGTTGACTGAGTTCATGAACCGATTTCAAAGATATTTGACTGCCTTGCTGTTTGGAATGATCAGCCTGGCCGCACAAGCACTGACACCGGAGCAGGCGCGTGCCATCGTCACCGGCGACACCGATGCCCGCATTGAAGCCCTGAACAAAGCCTTGACCGATGCTGACGAGCGCACGGTCGGTTTTCTTCAGGCCTTGGCCGATGACGCAGTGAAAATCACCGCAGACAAGGTGTTCATTGTTCGCAACGACAAAGGCACCGACCCAGTGTCGGGCGCGGACGTGAGCGTGCCCGATGACGCTGCCGAAGTGATCAGCAACAACCGCCTGCGCAGCGAGCTCGACGCGGCCATGGCCGGCCTGCGATTGTTCAGTGCCGACGACAAGGTGCGCATGGCTGCTGTGCAAGCCATGATCAAAGAGCCTGACGCCAGCAAACTGGGCTTGGTGGAGCGCGCCATCAGCGCAGAAAAAAACTCCCGCATCGCCGAACTGCTTGAATTTGCGCGTGCGGCTGTGGCCCTGACGCATGAAGACAAGGCCCAGCGACTGGCTGCAGCCAAATTGTTGGCCAACAGCAAAACACCGGACACCCAGCGCTTGCTGAACCAGCAGCTGTCACAGGAAACCGACGCCGCCGTGCGTGCGCAACTCGAGGCCAGCTTGCGGGCCTTGCAATCGGCGCTGGCTTGGGGCGAGCGCTTGGGGGCCCTGTTCACCGGCGTCAGCCTGGGCTCCATACTGTTGCTGGTGGCATTGGGCTTGGCCATCACGTACGGCTTGATGGGGGTCATCAACATGGCCCACGGCGAGTTGATGATGATTGGCGCTTACGCCACCTATGTGGTGCAAGGGCTTTTTCGAAATTACATGCCTGCGTATTTCGATGCCTACCTGTTGCTTGCCATCCCGGTGTCCTTCATGGCTTCCGCGTTGGTCGGCGCAGCGCTGGAGCGCGCCGTGTTGCGCCATTTGTATGGCCGCCCGCTGGAGACTTTGCTGGCCACCTGGGGCATCAGCTTGATGCTGATGCAAGGCGTGCGCTCGCTGTTTGGCGCTCAAAACGTGGGTGTTGAAAACCCACAGTGGATGAGTGGCGGCCTGCAGGTGCTGTCCAATCTCACGCTGCCCTGGAACCGCCTGATCATCATTGGCTTTGCAGCGGCCGTGCTGATCGGCATGGCCTTGCTGATTGGCAAGACGCGCCTGGGCCTGTTCGTGCGGGGTGTGACCCAAAACCGCCCCATGGCCTCGTGCATGGGCGTGAACACGGCCCGTATCGACACCTATGCCTTTGCCTTGGGCTCCGGCATCGCCGGTTTGGCGGGCTGTGCCCTGAGCCAGATTGGCAACGTGGGCCCCGACCTGGGCCAGAGTTACATCGTGGACTCTTTCATGGTGGTGGTGCTGGGCGGCGTGGGCCAGTTGGCTGGTACCGTCTATGCCGCTCTGGGCCTGGGCATCATCAACAAAATTCTCGAAGGCTGGGCCGGCGCGGTGCTGGCCAAGATTGCCGTGCTGGTGTTCATCATCGTCTTCATTCAGAAACGCCCGCAAGGCCTGTTCGCGATGAAGGGCCGCAGCGCGGAGGCATGACATGACAACTTTGAAAATTCCTTCGACGCCCTTGATGAGCCGCAGCGGCTGGAGCGCTTTTCTGGTGGCGCTGCTGGCGGTTTGTGCGCTTGCCCCCGTGCTGAACCTGATGGTGCCTCAGGGCAGCGTCTTTCACCTGAGCGATTACGCCATTGCCTTGCTCGGCAAAATCATGTGCTATGCCATCTGTGCCCTGGCCATGGACCTGATCTGGGGGTACACCGGCATCTTGTCGCTGGGGCATGGCTTGTTTTTTGCGCTCGGCGGCTATGCCATGGGCATGTACCTGATGCGCCAGATCGGCCGTGATGGCAATTACAAATCGGACTTGCCCGACTTCATGGTGTTCCTTGACTGGAAAGCCTTGCCCTGGCACTGGAGCCTCAGTGACAGCTTTCTCGCCACCTTGGTGCTGGTCGTGCTGGTACCTGGCCTGATCGCCTGGGTGTTTGGCTACTTCGCGTTCCGCTCACGCATCAAGGGTGTTTATTTTTCCATCATCACCCAGGCCATGACCTTTGCCGCCATGTTGCTGTTTTTCAGAAACGAAACCGGCTTTGGGGGCAACAACGGCTTCACCGACTTCAAGCGCATCCTGGGCTTGCCGGTGGCCACGCCTGAAATGCGCATGACGCTGTTTGTCATCACTGGCCTGACCCTCCTGGGCTTCTTCTTGCTGGCCAAATGGCTGGTGCGCAGCAAATACGGCCGGGTGCTGCAAGCCATTCGTGACGCGGAAAGCCGCGTGATGTTCTCCGGCTATTCGCCCCTGCCTTACAAGCTCAGCATCTGGACGCTCTCTGCCGTCATGTGCGGCGTGGCAGGCGCGCTCTATGTGCCGCAGGTGGGCATCATCAACCCCAGCGAGATGAGCCCGGCGCAGTCGATTGAAATTGCCATCTGGGCCGCAGTGGGCGGGCGTGCCACGTTGATTGGGCCCATCGTGGGTGCCTTCCTGGTCAATGGCATGAAGAGTTGGCTGACGGTCACCGCACCCGAATTCTGGCTTTACTTTCTGGGGGCGCTGTTCATTGCCGTCACCCTGTATTTGCCGCAAGGCGTGGTGGGGCTGGTGCGCAAGCTGAGCCAGCGCCGTGGAGATGCGTCATGACGCCCGATTTGATGGAAGCAGGTGCGCAGCGCACCCAAGCCCTGGAAGTACGCCAGCTTTCTGGTGCGACCGACTCTGGTGGTCGCAGTGCCAGCTATGGCCGCTTGCACCAGGCCGGTGAAGTCGACCTGACCCATGGCCGCATTTTGTACCTCGAGGATGTGTCGGTCAGCTTTGACGGCTTCAAGGCCATCAACAAGCTGTCCCTGGACATTGCGCCGGGCGAATTGCGCTGCATCATTGGCCCCAATGGCGCGGGCAAGACCACCATGATGGACATCATCACCGGCAAAACCCGCCCCGATGAAGGCCAGGTGTTTTTTGGCAGCACCATCGACTTGCTGCGTTACAACGAGCCTGAAATTGCGCAGCTGGGGATTGGCCGGAAATTCCAAAAGCCCACGGTGTTCGAGCACCTCAATGTGTTTGAAAACCTGGAGCTGGCCCTTAAAACCCACAAGGGCGTGCGCGCTTCCATGTTTTTCAAATTGGACTCGGCCCAGTCCGACCGCTTGGCCGATGTCATCGACACCATCCAGCTCAGCGACAGCGTGTTTCGACAGGCGGGTAATCTCAGCCACGGCCAGAAGCAATGGCTGGAGATCGGCATGTTGCTCATGCAAGACCCCAAGTTGCTGTTGCTCGACGAGCCCGTGGCCGGCATGACCGACCAGGAAACCGCGCGCACGGCCGAGCTGTTTCTGACCCTCAAGGGCAAGCACTCTCTGATGGTGGTGGAGCACGACATGAGCTTTGTGCGAACCATCTCTGACATCGTCACCGTTTTGTGCGATGGCGCCGTTCTGGCGCAAGGCACGCTTGATCAGGTACAAGCCGACGAGCGGGTGATTGAGGTTTACCTGGGCCGCTGAAGCACAGTGGCCCTCACAAGAGATTCAAGCATGCTGAAAGTTTCCAACATTCAACAGTACTATGGCGGCTCGCACATCTTGCGCGACGTCAGTCTGAGCGCCGAGCTGGGGCAGGTCACCGTGCTGCTGGGGCGCAACGGCGTGGGCAAAACCACCTTGCTCAAATCCTTGATGGGCCTGGTGCCCATCCGGCAAGGGCAGATTGAGCTGGAAGGCCAGCCCTTGCACAACGCCACGCCCTATGAGCGCGCCCGCGCAGGCATTGGCTACGTGCCCCAGGGACGTGAAATTTTTGCCCGCTTGACGGTCGAAGAAAATTTGCGCATGGGTCTGGCCACGAAGCCTGGCAGCACGCCCATTCCGGCCGAACTGTTCGAACTTTTTCCTGTGCTGAAACAAATGCTGCATCGCCGTGGCGGTGACTTGTCGGGCGGTCAGCAACAGCAGCTGGCCATCGCGCGCGCCTTGGCGGCGGGCCCCAAGTTGCTGGTACTGGATGAGCCCACCGAGGGCATTCAACCCAGCATCATCAAAGACATTGGCCGCGTGATCCGCATGCTGGCCGACCGCGGCACCATGGCCATTGTGTTGTGCGAGCAATACTACGACTTTGCAGAAGAGTTGGCCGATCAATACCTGGTGATGGAGCGCGGCGAAGTGATTGCGCGCGGCCCCGGCAGCGAGATGCAAGACAAAGGCATTCGCCAGATGGTGGCCATTTAAGCCCTCAACCGGGCCTGCATTCGCTATGCTTCGGGCATGCGTTTGTTTTTTGACTCTTTCTGGCGCGCCTTGGCCTACTCCCTGCATCTGCGGGTGATGTTGCTGTCGCTGCTGCCCCTGGTGCTGCTCATGGTCGTGGCTTGGGGCTGGGGCTATTTTTATTGGGAGCCTGCTGTCAGCTGGGTCCGTGATGGCCTGGAGGGCTGGCCCTTGCTGCAAAAAATTTGGGGCTGGGCGGTCGCCTTGGGTGCAGCGCGCATCAGCGCGGCCATGGCCCCCTTGATCGTGATTTTTGCCATCACCCCTTTGCTGATCTTGCTGTGCCTGCTGGCAGTGTCCCTGATGATGGGGCCCGCCTTGGTCGAGATGGTGGCGCAGCGCCGATTCCGTGGCATGACCCGGCAACACGGTGGCTCTGTGCTGGCCAGCCTGGGCTGGACCCTGGGCTCCACCCTGATCGCAGGCGTCCTGATGCTGTTGTCCATGCCCCTGTGGTGGATCCCTCCCCTCATTTTTGTCTTGCCCCCTTTGATCTGGGGCTGGCTGACCTACCGCGTGATGGCTTTCGATGCCTTGGCCGTGCATGCCAGTCGCGATGAACGGCAGGAGCTCTTGCGCCGCCATCGCCTGTGGCTGTTGCTGATGGGCGTGCTCAGCGGTTTCATGGGGGCTGCCCCCAGCCTGGTCTGGGCCTCGGGCGCCTTGTTTGCCGCAGCCTTTGTGGTGTTGGTGCCAGTGGCCATCTGGATTTACGCTGTGGTGTTTGCCTTTACCGCGCTGTGGTTCATTCACTTCGGCCTGGCCGCGCTGCAAGACCTGCGACGCGAGTCGGACGCTGCCAACGTGACAGGTGCTGTCACGACCGACACGCTAGGATGGTCCAATGAACCTAAGCACCCCCCCCACTGACACTTCCCGACCCGACTTTGGCGTGATCATCGTCGGCGACGAAATTCTCTCCGGCAAGCGCGCCGACAAGCATCTGACCAAGGTCATCGAACTGCTGGGCGCGCGAGGCCTCAGCCTGGCCTATGCAGACTACGTGGGCGACTCGCCTGAGCGCATCACCCACACCCTGAAGCGTGCGTTTGACAGCGGCGACATCGTATTCTCCTGTGGCGGCATTGGCGCCACCCCCGATGACCATACGCGCCAATGTGCGGCCAAGGCCCTGGACCAGGCTTTGGTCCTGCACCCGCAAGCCGAGTTGCTGATTCGCGAGCGCATGCAAGACGTCGCGAAAGAGCAGGGCGTGCCCTATGAGCCCCACCGAGAAGACAACATCCATCGCCTGAACATGGGCGTGTTTCCGCAAAGCGCCCAGATCATTCCCAACCCCTACAACAAGATTCCTGGCTTCACCTGTGTTTCCCCGGGCCGCACACTGCAGACCGGCGCGGTGCATTTTGTGCCTGGCTTTCCGGTGATGGCCTGGCCCATGATCGAGTGGGTGTTGGACACGCACTACGGCCATTGGTTCCAGAAAGCTGCCTGGTTGGAAAAGTCAGTCATCGTATATGGCGCCATGGAAGCGGCCTTGACGCCCTTGATGGAAACCTTGGAGACGCAACATCCCGGCGTCAAGGTGTTCAGTCTGCCCAGTGTGGACCATCCCGAACATGGCCGTCACATTGAACTGGGCGTCAAGGGGGAGCCCGACAAGGTCAATGCGGCTTACCCGGCCATGCTCGCCGGCCTGCATGTATTTGGTGCAAAACTTGGCCCCGAATTGGTGCGATCTTAAATTTGCACCAAAATAGTGCTATATTTGGAGCGCACTTCAACGGTGCCTTTTGGCCGTTTTTTTTGGAAAACCAGTGTTCCCCAGGGCCAGGGGCTGTCCAACTCAGGGCAGAATAGAGGGCTGCGTTTTTCTGGTGCGGGCGATGTGCGTGGCACAAAACCTGCTCAGTGATCACATTCCTTTTTTAACAACCCCTCTGCAGGAGAAACTGATGGCCAAGACCGTCGCCGACGTGATGAAGCTTGTGAAAGAAAACGAAGTCAAATTCGTCGATTTCCGCTTCACCGACACCCGTGGCAAAGAACAGCACGTGAGCGTGCCGATTTCCGCGTTCAGCGAAGACAAATTCAGCGAAGGTCATGCCTTTGATGGTTCTTCCATTGCTGGCTGGAAAGGCATTGAAGCCTCGGACATGTTGCTCATGCCCGATGCCGGCACCGCCTTCATCGATCCGTTCTTCCAGGAAACCACCCTGGTGTTGTCCTGCGACGTGCTGGAGCCGGGTGATGGCAAGGCTTATGACCGCGATCCCCGCTCCATTGCCAAGCGCGCTGAAGCCTATCTGAAGGCCTCCGGCCTGGGCGACACCGCTTACTTCGGTCCGGAACCCGAGTTCTTCCTGTTCGACGACGTGCGTTGGGGCAATGAAATGTCTGGCGCCTTCTTCAAGATCGACGACTACGAAGCGCCCTGGAACACCGGCAAGGTCATCGAAGGCGGCAACAAGGGCCACCGTCCCACCGTCAAGGGCGGCTATTTCCCCGTGCCCCCGGTCGACAGCACGCAAGACATGCGCGCCGAGATGGTGTCCATCCTTGAAGAAATCGGCATCCCGGTCGAAGTGTTCCACCACGAAGTGGCAGGCGCTGGCCAGAACGAAATCGGCACCAAGTTCTCTACCCTGGTGGAGCGCGCCGACTGGACACAGAAGCTGAAGTACGTGGTGTGGAACGTGGCCAATGCCTATGGCAAGACCGCCACCTTCATGCCCAAACCCCTGGTCGGCGACAACGGCTCTGGCATGCACGTTCACCAGTCGATCTGGAAAGACGGCAAGAACCTGTTTGCAGGCAACGGCTATGCTGGCTTGAGCGACACCGCCCTGTATTACATCGGCGGCATCATCAAGCACGCCCGTGCCCTCAACGCCATCACCAACCCCACCACCAACAGCTACAAGCGTCTGGTGCCCGGCTTTGAAGCCCCGGTGAAGCTGGCTTACTCCAGCCGCAACCGCTCTGCCTCGATCCGCATTCCCCACGTCGCCAGCGACAAGGGCCGCCGCATCGAAGCGCGCTTCCCCGATCCCATGGCCAACCCCTACCTGTGTTTTGCGGCACTGATGATGGCCGGCCTGGACGGTATCGAGAACAAGATCCACCCGGGCGAAGCCGCCACCAAGGATCTGTACCACCTGCCCCCGGAAGAGGACGCATTGGTGCCCACCGTGTGCCACAGCCTGGACCAGGCGCTGGAGTACTTGGACAAGGACCGCGCGTTCCTGACCAAGGGTGGCGTGTTCACCGACAGCATGATCGACGCCTACATCGAATTGAAGATGGGCGAAGTGACCCGCTTCCGTCAGGCCGTGCATCCCATCGAGTACGACATGTACTACTCGCTGTGATCCAGCCGGGCTTAGCCACATGAAAGGGACGGTCCAGGCCGTCCCTTTTTTATTTGTCCTTTTGTTTTGATGTCACGCACCACTTTCATCCAATGCCTTTTTTGGGGGATGGCCTGCACATCCCTCTGGCCAGCGCACGCGCAGGCTCCGTCAACCGGCATCTGGCGTTGTGGCAACGGCTACACCAACCAGCCAGACCCCGGTCAAAACTGTCAGCTTTTGGAGAGCAGCACCATCACGGTGATTGAGGGAACGCGCGTGCAGCAAAATGGTGCGGCTGTGGCAGCAGGGGTCCGCAAGCCAGCCGATCTTCAAGTCCCCACAGCAGAACAACAGCGTCGCGACGCGCGCTCGCGCCAGATCCTGCAGGCTGAACTCGACCGCCTGTTGATGCAGCAACGTAGCTTGCGCGCGCAATGGAACCAGGCCGACGAAGCCGAAAAAACACGTTTGCGCTTGCCGCTGGAGCGCGTGGAGGCCGATGTGGCGGCCGTTCAAAGAGAGATGGCCCCATGACCAAATCACCCAAGACTTCCCCCTCGCCAGACGCTGCAGCAGACAGCCGCTGGGCCGTGCTGGATTTGTTGGCCACGCTGACCTTGTGGGTCCGAGAGGATGGTTTGGTGCTGTTTGCCAACTCGGCCACCGAAGATGTGCTGGGGGTGCCGCGCCGTTCCATCGAAGGCGATTTTTTGCAACATTATTTTGTTGACGGCGCGGCCTTGTCGCGGGCGCTGCAAGGCGCGCGCAAAGAGCAGTTTTCTGCCTTGCGTTACGACGCTCACCTGCAACGCGCGGGGCAAGAAGCCTTTCCTGTGCACGTCATTGTGGCCCCTGCCGACCGCCCGGGCCAAATGCTGGTGGAATTGCTGCCCCTGGAGCAACAAGCCCGGCAAGACCGGGAAGCGCGCATCATTGACCAGGCGCAGGCCAACAAAGAGCTCATTCGCAATCTGGCCCATGAAATCAAGAATCCCTTGGGCGGCATCCGCGGTGCGGCCCAGTTGCTGCAAATGGAAATTGAGTCGCGCGACTTGATCGAGTACACCCAGGTGATCATCCGCGAGGCCGATCGGCTGCAAACCCTGGTGGATCGGCTGTTGGCCCCGCACCGCCGCCCCCATGTGGTCGGCACAGTCAACATTCACGAGGTCTGTGAGCGGGTGCGCTCGCTGATCTTGGCCGAGTTTCCGCGCGGTTTGCAGGTGATACGAGACTACGACGCGTCTTTGCCCGAGTTTCGCGGCGACATGGAACAACTGATTCAAGCGGTGCTGAACATTGCGCACAACGCCGCGCAAGCTCTGGTGGACCGCATTGCCGAAGGCGATGGCGAAATCGTTTTACAAACACGCATTGCCCGACAAGTCACTTTTGGCAAAAAGCGCTACCGCCTGGCATTGGAATTGCATGTCTTGGACAACGGTCCTGGTATTCCCGAGGCCATCAAGGATCGACTGTTTTTCCCGCTGGTTTCCGGCCGGGATGGCGGGTCAGGTTTGGGGTTGAATTTGGCGCAAACTTTTGTGCAGCAACACCAGGGCCTGATTGAGTGTGACAGTGTGCCGGGGCGGACGGATTTCAAGATCCTGATTCCTTTGCCCTGAATTGTTTGTAATGTGGCTGCGCTTGACCTGAGGTGACTGACTGACATGAAACCGATCTGGATCGTGGATGATGACCAGTCCATTCGCTTCGTGCTTGAAAAGGCACTGCTGCGTGAGGATTTGCCGACCCGCAGCTTCACCAGCCCCCGCGAAGTGTTGCAAGCCCTGGACGCCGCTACCGAGGAAGATGGCCCACAGGTTCTGGTCAGCGACATCCGCATGCCCGGTGGCTCGGGGCTGGAGTTGCTGACGCGTGTCAAAGAGCGCCTGCCCGGCCTGCCCGTCATCATCATGACGGCCTTTTCGGATTTGGACAGTGCTGTCTCTGCTTTCCAGGGCGGGGCCTTTGAGTACCTGCCCAAACCGTTCGATCTGCCCAAGGCTATTGAATTGATTCGACGCGCCGTTGACGAAAGCCAGCGCGAGGACTTTGCCGGCGACAAAGTGGACATCACCCCCGAGATGCTGGGCCAGGCGCCGGCCATGCAAGATGTGTTTCGGGCAATCGGCCGTCTCAGCCAAAGCAACGTCACGGTGATGATCACCGGCGAGTCGGGCACCGGCAAAGAGTTGGTGGCGCGTGCGCTGCACAAACATTCGCAGCGTGCGGCCGGCCCGTTTGTGGCGATCAACACCGCAGCCATCCCCAAGGATTTGCTGGAGAGCGAACTGTTTGGACACGAACGCGGCGCCTTTACCGGCGCGCAAACCATGCGCCGCGGCCGCTTCGAGCAAGCCGAAGGCGGCACCCTGTTTCTGGACGAAATTGGCGACATGCCGTTTGACTTGCAAACCCGTTTGTTGCGGGTGTTGAGCGATGGCAATTTCTACCGGGTTGGTGGTCACAGTGCCATCAAGGCCAATGTGCGTGTCATTGCGGCAACCCACCAGGACCTGGAGCAGCGCGTCAAAGAGGGTGCGTTCCGCGAAGACTTGTTTCACCGCTTGAACGTCATTCGTTTGCGATTGCCTGCCTTGCGAGAGCGCCGCGAAGACGTGCCCATGCTGACGCGCCACTTTTTGCAGCAAAGCGCGCAACAACTGGGCGTGGACCCCAAGCGCATTTCCGATGCCGCGCAGAATTTGTTGCTCGGCTTTGGTTTCCCTGGCAACGTGCGCCAATTGGAAAACATTTGCCACTGGCTGACCGTGATGGCACCCGCGCAAGTGATTGAGCCCAAAGACCTTCCGCCGGAAGTGCATACGCCTGTGGCCCACTTGCCCGCCAGCAACTCGGAGCCAGACGGCGGTAACACCAGCGCCAGCCTGAGCCCCAGTGCGACGGAAGCCGACACCAAAGCGGTGGCTTACAGCAGCGCCAGCCCCGCCGTGCCGCCCGTGGCCTTGAACGTGCCCGGCGCTGATTGGGAGCTGGGCCTGGAGGCCGAAGCCATGGCCCTGTTGGTCTCGGGTTGCCCCGATGTCTGGGACGTACTGTGCCGCCGCTTTGAAGCCAAGCTGATTCTCACCGCGCTGGCCAACACCCGCGGGCGTCGCATCGAGGCCGCGCAAAAGCTGGGCATTGGCCGCAACACCATCACCCGAAAAATCCAGGAACTCAACCTGGAGTGAGGCGGGTCAGAGCGCCAGCGTGACAATCACTGGCGCGTGATCGCTGGGGCGCTCGTTTTTGCGCGGCGCCTTGTCGATCACGCAGGCCTGGGTAGCCTCTTTCAGGGCCTGGCTGACCAGCACATGATCGATGCGCAAGCCACGGTTGCGGCGAAAGGCCATCTCGCGGTAATCCCACCAAGAGTAACTTTTGTCGGGCTGCGCGAACAGCCGGAAAGCATCGCACAGGCCCAAATCCAGCAGGGCCTGAAAATGCGCCCGCTCTTCGGCAGTGCAGTGAATGGTGCCGGCCAGGCCGACCGGGTCCCACACATCGCGGTCATCGACCGTGATGTTGAAGTCGCCCATCAGCACCAGCTGTTGGTGCTGTTGCAATTCTGTGTGCAGCCAGGCGCGCAGCGCATCCAGCCATTTCATCTTGTAGGCGAACTTGTCGCTGTCGGGGGCTTGCCCATTGGGAAAATAGGCGCCGATCACACGCACCCCTTGCACTGTGCCAGTGATGACGCGGGCCATCTCGTCCTCGAAACCGGGAATGTTGCGCACCACATCGGTGGCGCCTGCGCGGCTCAGCAAAGCCACGCCGTTGTAGGTTTTCTGGCCAAAAAAATCCACCTGATAGCCTGCGGCCTCGATGGCCTCGCGCGGAAACTTGTCGTCGGTGGTTTTGGTCTCTTGCAGCACCAAGGCGTCGATGGGGTGCTCGTTGGCTTGTTGTTGCAGCCAGTCCAGCACTTGGGGCAAGCGCACAGAGAGAGAGTTGACGTTCCAGGTGGCGAGTTTCATGAAGGAACTGTAGCAGCTCGCAACCTCGTATGATCCCTGGATGAAACTTTCTCCCCGCGCGACCGGGCTTGTCGCTGCCGTCGTCACGGTGTTGATCTGGACCTCCTTCATCATCATCGCCCGCGCATCGACTGCGTACACATTGCGCCCCCTCGACATTGTGTTCGTGCGCACCTGCGGCGCCGCCGCTGTGTTGCTGCCCTGGGCTTGGTGGCTGATGCGGCCAGCACGGCAGCGCGGTGAAAAAGTCGGCTCCTTGTGGGGCCTGTCACCCTTGCCTTGGCGGATCACGGTGCTGGCCGGCTTCTTTGGCAGCATGATGTACGGCCTGCTGGCCTACTCAGGCTTCTTCTTCGCACCGGCTGCCCACGCGTCGGTCCTGATGCCGGGCAGCTTGCCGCTGTGGACTTCCTTGCTGGCCTGGGTGCTGTTGCGCGACCGCATTGGCAAAACCCGCGCGCTGGGCCTGCTGTGCATTGTGGGCGGCGACTTGCTGGTGGGCGGCGCCAGTCTGCTCAAAGCCTTCGAGGGCGGGCAGGTGTGGGTGGGTGACCTGTGTTTCATGACAGCGGCCTTTTGTTGGTCGGTGTATGGCGTGCTGGTGCGTCGCCATGGCCTGGACCCGGTGCGCGCCACCATGGCCATCACGGCGTTTACCAGCGTGGCTTTTTTGCCGGCCTACGGCGCCCTGGCATGGGCCGGTTGGGTGAACAGCGGTCTGGCGCTTGCGCCGTGGCAGGAGCTGCTGTTCCAGGCGGCTTTTCAGGGGGTTGGGAGTGTGGCCATTTCCGGCATCACCTTCACCTTGATGGTGCGCCACTTCGGGCCGGTGCGCTCCACCATGATCACAGCGATTGTGCCGGGCTTGTCGGCGCTGGGTGCTGTGCTGTTGCTGGGTGAGCCCTTGCACTGGAACCTGGTCGTGGGCTTGGCACTGGTGACCTTCGGTATTTTGTTCGGCGTGCTTTCCACCCTGAAAGCCACGCCGAAATAAAAGTGCCTCAGATGTGCATGACGGCGGCACCGCCAATGACCACGCCCACCGCACCAACGGCGTACATGGCTTTTTTCAGCCATTCCTTGCGGGTCAACAAGGCGATGGCAGCCAAGGCGATCGACACTTGCAAGGCCGTGGTGGCTTGCGCCCAACGGTGATGCTGGTGCATTTCCTGGTCTGACCTTTCATCCCAGGCTTTGGCTTCGGCTTCGAGCTTCTCAGCGTCTTTCTTGATGTCGCCTTTTTCGCCCTTGTAGCGCTTGATCTCGCCTTCGTAGAACTCTTTCTTGGGCGGGGGGGCCAACTCGAGTGCCAGCTCGCTCAGGTTTTGCTTGCTGCTTTTCGCCTGGTAGTAGTTCCACTGGTTAGAGGCCTCGGTTTTCTTGATGGCCGCATTGTTCTTGTACAAGCCGGCATTGGCTTGGGTGGCGCCACCCATGTAGCCAAAGATGGCCCCCACAGTGGCAATGATGGCCGTGAACATGGCAATCTGATTGGTCATGCCCGAGTGTTCGTTGTGGCCATGGCCACCTTGCGCGGCATGTTCGAGTTCGTGGTCGTGCGGGCCGTGTACGTGAAAACCATGTCCGGACATGTCAATCTCCTTTGTGTTCGAGGGTGATGAAGCGATAGGGCAGGCCTTGCGCAGACACATGCTCTTCGCGCGCAGTTTCCTGCCACTGCGGGCCGAATTGTGGCGCAAAAGCGTCTCCGCCATCTACCGTGATGTCAATTTCTGTGATCACGGCTTTGCGGGCATAGGGCAGGGCTTGGGCATAAATTTCGGCGCCTCCAATGACCCAGACCTCTTGGGCAGGGTCACACATAGATTGGGCCTGTGCCAATGAGTGGGCGACTGTCGCCCCCGAAGCTTGCCAGTCGGTTTGGCGCGTCACGACCAGGTTGGCGCGACCTGGCAGCGGCCGGAATTTGGGGGGCAGCGAGTCCCAGGTTTTGCGGCCCATGATCACCGGCTGGCCCAGCGTGGTGCGCTTGAAGTGGGCCAGGTCTTCTGGCAGGTGCCAGGGCAATTGGTTGTCTTTGCCAATCACGCCATTGCGCGCGCGCGCAAAAATCAGGTTGATCGGCATGGCTCAGACGGCCACGGGTGCCTTGATGGCCTCGTGGCAGACATAGTCGCGCACTTCGAAGTCTTCGTACTGGTAATCGAAGAGGCTGTCCGGTCGACGCTTGATGTGCAACGTGGGGTAGGGATAGGGGGTGCGTGACAGTTGCAGGTCTACCTGGGACTGGTGGTTGCTGTAAATATGGCAGTCGCCGCCGGTCCAGATGAAGTCGCCCACATCGAGGTCGCACTGCTGCGCCATCATGTGTGTCAAAAGCGCGTAGCTGGCGATGTTGAACGGCACGCCCAAAAAAATGTCTGCGCTGCGCTGGTAAAGCTGGCAGCTCAGTTTGCCGCGCTCGCCGGGCGCTTGTCCGGGCGCCACATAGAACTGGAAAAAGGCATGGCAGGGCATCAGGGCCATCTTTGAGAGTTCAGCCACGTTCCAGGCGCTGACAATGATGCGGCGCGAGTTCGGGTTGCTTTTCAATGTTTGAATGACCTCGGAGATTTGGTCAATGTGCCCACCGTCGGGCGTGGGCCAGCTGCGCCACTGCACGCCGTAGACTGGACCAAGGTCACCGTCCGCGCGCGCCCACTCGTCCCAAATCGTGACGCCCCGCTCGCGCAGCCAGTTGTTGTTGCTGGACCCCGTGAGAAACCACAGCAGCTCCTGAATGATGGAGCGCAAGTGCACCTTCTTGGTGGTCACCAGCGGGAAGCCCTCGTTCAGGTCAAACCGCATCTGGTAGCCAAACACACTCTTGGTGCCCGTGCCCGTGCGGTCCCCTTTGGTCACCCCTTGTGTGTTCACATGGCGCATGAAATCTTCGTATTGAGAACGGACAGGACGTTGGCTCATGTTGCTTCAGAAATTGAAAAATTGGGGTCAGATACCGATTATCGTCTGCCTCAGACGCGCACCACGCGCCCGGGGTTCAAGGTGTTGTGCGGATCCAGGGCGCGCTTGAGTGTGGCCATCAACGCCAGAGCCGTCGGATCTTTGTAGCTGGGCAAGCTGTCCACTTTCATGCTGCCGACGCCATGCTCGGCAGAGATGGAGCCATGGAAGCGCCGCACGTTTTGGTAAACGATGTGGTTGACCCGCTCTTCCTGTGTTTCCAGAAACACCCTGGTATCGCCGCCTTCGGGTGCCTGCACGTTGTAGTGCAAGTTGCCATCACCCAGGTGGCCAAAATCCACCAGCCGAACGCCAGGAATTTCGCGCATCAACTCGGCATCGGTGGCTTCCACAAAGGCGGGAATGGCCGACACAGGCAAAGAAATGTCGTGCTTGATGTTCAGCCCTTCCTCGGCTTGCGCCAGAGTGATGCTTTCCCGGATGTGCCACAAATTGCGCGCCTGGGTCAGGCTCTCGGCCACCACCGCATCGGTCACGCAGCCCTGCTCAAACGCGGTTTCCATGAGCGCCTCGAACCGGGTACGGGCATGCTCTTCCGATTCGCTGTCGGCATTCTCTAACAACACGCACCATGGCGTTTCCTTGAACAAGGGCACCCGCAGCTGGGGGTAATGTTTGTCCACCAGGCTCAGGGCGAATTGACCCATCACCTCAAAGCCAGTGAGGCCTGCGCCCAGGTGTTGGTGCGCCAGGCCCAGCAATGTCACGGCATCGCGCATGCTGGGAACGGCAGCCCAGGCGGTGAGAGACGCGGCTGGCAGCGGAAAAAGCTTCATGGTGGCTGCGGTGATGATGCCCAGCGTGCCCTCGCTGCCAATGAACAAGTCGCGCAGGTCATAGCCGGTATTGTCTTTGCGCAGCCCCGTCAGCCCTTGCATGATGTCGCCTTGCGCAGTGACCACTTCCAGGCCCAGGCAGAGCTCGCGCGTGTTGCCATAGCGCACCACCTGGGTCCCGCCGGCATTGGTCGACAGGTTGCCGCCGATGGTGCAACTGCCTTCGGACCCCAGGCTCAAGGGGAACAAGTAACCGGCTTGCTCGGCGGCTTGCTGCAGGTTTTGCAGCACGCAGCCCGATTCCACAGTGATGGTGAGGTTCTCGCCGTCCACCGCGCGCACCGCGTTCATGCGCTGCAAGCTGAGCAACACCTGGCGGCCCGAGTCATCGGGAATGGAGCCCACCACCAGACCCGTATTGCCGCCTTGCGGCACGATGCTGGCGCCCGCAGCGGCGCAGGCCTTGACCACCGCGGCCACTTGCTCGGTGTTGCCCGGGCGCACCACGCACAGGGCCTTGCCCTGGATACGCTTGCGCCAGTCCATTTCGTATGCGCTGAGGTCACCTTCGGCAAGAACATGGGGCGCACCCACAAGGTGGCGCAAGGTGTCGATGAGTGAGGTCATGGTGTGGTTTGAGAAACAGGTGGAGGTTCGGCAGCCGCCAAAAGGGCCGCGTGCCTGAAGCGCAGCCGCACATGCAGGGCGGTGGCCACAAATAGCACCAGGCACAGCAGCACCTCGGCCATGGCAAAGTAGCTGCTGGGGGCGCGGTCGGAGGTGGCGCGCACCACCCCTTCGGTGAAATACAGCCAGACCAGCAAGCTGACCCAGCGGTAGGTGTACATGCGGTTCTTCAGCAAGCCAGCCAACGGGATGCACAAGGGCAGCACCTTGAGGGCCAGCAAGGAGCCGCCGGGCTTCACGGGGGCCAGCCACAGTTCCCAGGCCAAGCCCAGAAAAATCAGGCCGACCAGGCTGCCCACAGCCAGGCGTCGGGTCAGCGCCACATGGGGCGGCGCAAGGGGAAGGTCAGAGGATGGCATCATGGAGGGATGATTGTCCCGCATCTCCAGCGTTTTCTCACAGCCTGCCGCCGATTCCCCTGGCTCACCCTGTTGCGCACCCTGCACCAGCGATTCCGCGAGGACCGGCTGGGGCAGACGGCCGGCAGCTTGACCTTCACCACCACCATTGCCCTGGTGCCCTTGTTCACTGTGGCGCTGGCCGTGTTCACGGTGTTTCCCATGTTCGGCCAGTTCCAGACGGTGCTGCAGCGCTGGCTGATTGAAAGCCTGGTGCCCGACAGCATTTCGCGCCAGGTTCTGGGCTACCTGACGCAGTTCTCCAGCAAGGCCAGCCGCCTGGGCGTGGTGGGCGTGATTTTCTTGCTGGTGTCAGCCATCACCCTGGTGTTCACCATAGACCGCAGCCTGAATGCCATTTGGCGGGTTCGCACGCGACGCCCCTGGGCCCAAAGGGTGCTGTTGTATTGGGCTGCCATCACCCTGGGGCCGCTGTTGATGGCGGCCAGTGTGGTGATGATGTCGTATGTGGTGTCGGTCTCGCGCGGCGTGGTCAGCGCCATGCCCAGTCAGTTGCATGTGTTGCTCGATGGTTTGGAGTTTCTGCTGCTGATTGGCGGTGTCAGCGCCTTGTACAAGTACGTGCCCTATGTCCATGTGCCTTGGCGCCATGCGCTTTTGGGCGGCACGCTGGTGACCCTGGTGACCGAATTGGCGCGGCGCCTGCTGACCCTGTACCTGGCCTCCATGCCGGCTTACGCCACCATTTATGGCGCTTTTGCGACCTTGCCGATTTTGCTGATCTGGATTTACACCGCCTGGGTCATCGTGTTGGCGGGCGCAGTGTTTGTGGCCAACCTTCACAGTTTGCTGGGTGGGCGCTTGCGTCAGGGGGACACCCCGGGCTGGCCGTTTCAGCTGGCGCTGGAGACGGTGCAACGCCTGGTCTTGGCCCGCGACAGCCGTGAGCGCGGTGTCAGCCTGGAAGACCTGGGGCACGATTTGCGGGTGGACCCGCTCGAGCTGGAGCACGTGATGGGAACCTTGGTGGCGCTTGACTGGGTAGGCCAACTGAAAGAGGAGGGCGTGCGCTCGCCGCGCTATGTCTTGTTGGCGCGGCCCGAAGCCACCCCACTCACGCCGCTGATGCACAAGCTGATGTGGTCGCCCAGCGCGGTGACGCCGGCCCTGTGGTCGCGCTGGCAAGGCCTGACCCTGCAGGATGCTTTGTAATTCGAATCAGCCCACAGCCACCGGGGCGCTTAAAAAACCTCGGAAGCGCGCGCGCCCGCCCCGCACCGGCGCGGCGCTCAAGACGTAGTTCGGGAAGCGTTGCAAAAAGCGGCCAATGGCAATCCGCCCCTCCAGTCGCGCCAGACTCAGCCCCGCGCACTGGTGAATGCCCAGCCCGAAGGCCAGATGGCGGTTCGGTTCCCGCCGCAAATTCAACCGGTCTGCCTGCGCAAATTGCGCCGGATCACGGTTGGCGGCGCCGATGCACAAGGTGACCAGCGCGCCAGCGGGCAAGGCCACGCCGCCGACCTCGCAGTCTTGCAGGGCTCGCCGATTGCCCAGTTGATTGGACGATTCAAAGCGCAGAAATTCGTCCACGGCCAGGGACAGCAGTTGTTCTTGGGCGGCCGCATCCTGCGCCGTGTCTTGAAGGCTTTGCAGCAGAGCCTGGTGCTCTTGGGGCCACTCGTGCAAGCAGACCAATGCATTGCCAATCAGGTTGGTGGTGGTCTCATGCCCGGCATTCAAAAGGAAGATGCAGTTTTGATAGAGCTCCATGTCGCTGAGTCGCTCGCCTTGCACTTCGCCCTGGATCAACCGGGTCAGCACATCCCTTTCGGGGTCGCCGGGGTGTTGGCGGCGATGTGCCACCAGCCCTTTGAGATAGTCCACAAAGTCCAGCACGTCCTGGTTCGCGCGGGCTTGTTGTTCGGTTGAGAGCGCAGGCTCCAAGGCGCCCAGAATGGAAAGCGACCACTGCCGCAAGGGGCCGCGCTCGTCGGCGGGCACGCCCAGCAGGTTGCCAATGATTTCAATCGGAATGGCCGATGCAAAGTCTTCGATCAGGTCACCCTGGCCGCGCGCTTCCAACCGATCCAGGAGATGATCGACCCACTGCGTCAGCGCGGGTGTCATGTCGGCAATGGCCCGTCGGGTGAGCGCACCCATGATCAATTGGCGCACCCGCGTATGCAGCGGTGGGTCGTTGAACACCAGGCTGGTGGTGTGGTGCGTGAACAGGGGCGAGCCCACGCCATATTTGGCGCCGAACTCGACCTTCTTATCGGCACTGAACACCTGCGCGTTGCGGTAGACCGCCACCACATCGTCGTAGCGCGTCAGCAACCAGCTGCCATCGGGCATGCAACGCACCGGCGTGTTGCGGCGCAGTGCATCGTAGACCGGATAGGGGTTGTCGTAGAACGCCCGCGGCAGGGCTCGCCAATCCAGCGAGTCTGCAATGGCCTGCGCCTGCTCAGGAGAAAGGTCGGGCGTGGGACAGATCATGGCCTCAGACTTGGAGAAATTCCTTGATGGCTTTCAAAGTCTCTTCCGGGGACTCGTTCATCTGATGGTGGCCCATGGGCACATTCACCACCTGATAGGTTTTGCCGCTCTCCCGCGCTTGTTGCACCAGGCTTTGCGCGGCCTTGGGCGTGGTCATTTGGTCTTGCGCGCCCAGCAAAAACAGCACCGGGCAGGTCACCGCCGCCATGGCCTGCAAGCCGTTGGCGTATTGGTCACAAGCGGTAAAGCCGCGGTGAAACACATTCACGGTCGGGTTGCTGGCCAGCACCCGCTTGTTCAGGGCCATGGCGGCCCCGTAGACCCAGGTGCCAGGCCCCAGGGCCGAGGGCGGCGCAGCCAGGGTGGCGCGTGAGAAGACGTTGATCATCTTCATCGCCTCGAGTGGCGCATTCAGCGAGGCTTCCAGCAGGGCAGGCGTCACTTTCATGGGGAAGGCAGTGCCGACCAGCACCAGGTGCGAAATGCGCGCTTTCAGGTTCGAAGCTGTTTCCAGCGCAATCAGCGAGCCCCAGCTGTGTCCCACCAAGGCGGCCCGGGCGACCCCCGCCGCATCCAGCAAGGCGGCGATGAAGCCGGCCGCGGCTTCCACGCTGGCCGGCGCTTCGCCGGCGCTGCGGCAATGTCCCGGCAAATCCACGGCCAGAACATTCCAGCCATGGTGTGCCAGGTAGCGGCTTTGCAAAATCCAGACGCTGTGGTCGTTCAGCACCCCATGGATCATCACCACCGTGGGTTTGGCGGGGTCGAAGGGCTTGCCGCCGGTGTACGCATAGGTCTCGTGGCCTTGAACGGTCAGTTTCATGCCTTGCCTCCTTGGGGCGCTTTGCTGGCGCCGGCTTTCTCCGCAGCCTTGAGGGCGCGCTTGAGGTCATCGATCAGGTCATCCGCGTCTTCCAGCCCGATGGACAGGCGGATGGTGCCGGGGCCAATGCCAGCCCCTGCCAGAGCCTCGTCGGTCATGCGGAAATGGGTGGTGCTGGCAGGGTGGATCACCAACGAACGGCAATCGCCCACATTGGCCAGGTGGCTGAAAATTTTCAGGGCCTCGATGAAGGCACGGCCTTGCTCGCGGCTGCCCTGAATGTCAAAGCTGAACACCGAGCCCGCGCCTTTGGCGCCGAAGCGCAGCAGCTTGTTGGCCAGCGCATGGCTGGGGTGGCTTTCCAGCAACGGATGGCCTACGCGCGCCACCAGAGGATGGCTGGCCAGGAACTGAACCACTTTTTCGGTGTTGGCCATGTGGCGTTCCATGCGCAGCGGCAAGGTTTCGATGCCTTGCAAGATCAGCCAGGCGGTGTGCGGGCTCATGCACGCGCCAAAGTCGCGCAGGCCTTCGCGGCGGGCGCGCAGCAAGAAAGCGCCCACCGTGCTTTCCTCACTGAAGACCATGTTGTGAAAGCCTTCGTAGGCCTGGGTCAGTTCAGGGAACTTGCCACTGCGCTCCCAATCGAATGAGCCGCCGTCCACCACCACGCCCCCGATCACGGTGCCGTGGCCGCTGAGGAACTTGGTGGCCGAGTGGTAGACCAGATCGGCCCCGTGTTCCAGCGGCTTCAACAGGTAGGGTGAGGTCAGGGTTGAGTCCACCAGCAAGGGCACGCCCGCTTCATGGGCGATTTGCGACACCGTGGGAATGTCCAGCACGTCCAGCCCCGGGTTGCCCACGGTTTCGCCAAACAGCAAGCGGGTGTTGGGGCGAATGGCGGCCTTCCAACCGTCGATGTCCCCCGGCTTGACGAAGGTGGTTTCAATACCGAAGCGGCGCAAGGTGTAGTGAAGCAGGTTTTGCGAGCCGCCATACAAGGCGGTGCTCGCCACAATGTGGGCCCCTGAGCCCATCAGCGTGGCCACCGACAAGTGCAGCGCTGCCTGGCCACTGGCCGTGGCGATGGCGCCAATGCCGCCTTCCAGCGCGGCCACCCGCTGCTCGAACACTTCGTTGGTGGGGTTGCTGATGCGGCTGTACACATGGCCTGCGCGTTCCAGGTTGAACAGGGCTGCCGCCTGGTCACTGGATTCAAAGACAAACGAGGTGGTCAGGTGGATCGGAACGGCCCGCGCACCCGTGCCTGGGTCGGGCCTGGCGCCTGCATGCAGCGCCAGCGTGTCGAAATGGGGGTCGGAATAGCCAGACATGTCATCCTCGGCAATGAAAATCATTCGGAAGGCTACATTGTGGGCTATATTGACGCCTGAATGGTTTTGCGGACAACGGAGGTTTGCCATGAAAGTCAGTGACATCTTGCGCGTCAAGGGGGGGACCCTGTTCACAGCCGATCCCCAGGAGTCGCTGATGCACGCCACCCAGGTCATGTCCGAGAAAGACCTGGGCTCGCTGGTGGTCATCGACCATGGCGATGTGGTGGGCATGCTGACCTTTCGCGAGGTCATTCAGGCCATTGTCAAAAATGGAGGCAGCATTGGCACCACGGTGGTTCGCTCGGCCATGGACGATGCTCCCCTGATTTGCACCCCCGACACCGAGTTGGACGAAGTGCGCCGCATGATGCTCGAACGCCACGCCCGCTACATGCCGGTCATGAGCAAGGGCATGCTGATGGGCGTGATCAGCTTTTACGATGTCGCCAAAACCGTGGTGGACAGCCAGAACTTCGAGAACAAAATGCTCAAGGCTTACATCCGGGATTGGCCCAGCGAAGCGGGCGCCAAAGAGGAACAGCCACCCAGCCTGTAAGCTGCCTCGCCCTCTGGGATAATCCCCGCATGAGCGGCAATACCTTCGGAACCTTATTCGCAGTCACCAACTTTGGTGAATCCCACGGCCCGGCCATTGGCTGCGTGATCGATGGCTGCCCGCCGGGCATGGCCTTGTCCGAAGCCGACATCCAGCCCGAACTCGACCGCCGCCGCCCTGGCACCAGCCGTCACGTGACCCAGCGCCAGGAGCCCGACCAGGTGCAAATTCTGTCTGGCGTTTACGAGGGAAAGACCACCGGGACCCCGATTGCCCTGCTCATACAGAACACCGATCAGCGCAGCAAAGACTACGGCAACATCCTGCAAACCTTCCGGCCCGGGCATGCCGATTACACCTATTTTCAAAAGTACGGCATTCGTGACCCGCGTGGCGGAGGCCGTTCCTCGGCGCGCCTGACCGCGCCCACAGTGGCCGCAGGCGCTGTCGCCAAAAAGTGGTTGCGCGAAAAATTCGGCACCACCTTCCACGGGTGCATGACCCAGCTGGGCGAGCTGCCCATTGCCTTTGAGAGCTGGGACCATGTGCCCCACAACCCCTTCTTTGCCCCTTGCGCCGACGTGCAAGCCCTGGAAACCTACATGGACCAACTGCGCAAAGCGGGCGACTCCTGCGGCGCGCGCATTCGCGTGGTGGCCAGTGGCGTGCCGGTAGGCTTGGGCCAGCCGCTCTATGACAAGCTCGATGCCGACATCGCCTGGGCCATGATGGGCCTGAACGCTGTCAAAGGGGTGGAAATTGGCGCTGGCTTTGCCAGCGTGGCCCAGCGCGGCACGGTGCACGGCGACGCCCTCACGCCGCAAGGCTTTGAAGGCAACAACGCCGGGGGGGTGCTGGGTGGCATCAGCACCGGTCAGGACCTGGAGGTCAGCATCGCCATCAAGCCGACCAGCTCCATTCTCAGCCCGCGCCCTTCGATCGACATGAATGGTCAGCCAACCGAGGTGGTCACCAAGGGCCGCCATGACCCCTGCGTGGGCATCCGGGCCACGCCCATTGCCGAGGCGCTGCTGGCGCTGGTGGTGATGGACCATGCCTTGCGCCACCGGGCGCAATGCGGCGACGTTCAGACCGCACTGGCCCCGATTGCGGGCCAGGCTTCGGCCTGACCCCATGACCGACACCGCGCGGCGTGCCTCGCGTCGCCAACTGGTGCCCTTTGCGGCCCTCTCGGCCAGCTACTTCGCCCACATTGGGTTCTTCAACCCTTATCTGTCGCTCTGGCTGAAAGAGTTGGGGCTGGCGGTCTGGGTCATTGGCTTGCTGGTGTCCCTGCAATCGTTCACACGGCTTTTTGCGCCCTATGCCTGGGGTTGGCTGAGCGACCACACGGGTGAGCGCGTCAAACTGCTGCGTTGGAGCGCCGGTGTGGCCTTGGTGTGCTCGCTGGGTCTGGGGTGGCAGGGCGGTCTGGCCTGGTTGGCAGTGGTGCTGCTGCTGATGTTCACCCACACCAGTTCAATGATGCCCATGAGCGAGGCCGCCATGGCGCACCTGGTCAGCCAAGGCGGCGCATTCGACACCCGCCGCTATGGCCGCATTCGCTTGTGGGGATCGATTGGCTTTTTGGGCACGGTTTTCCTGGCCGGTGCCTGGTTCGAAAGCCATGGCATGCAGCATTTCCCGGCCTGGACCTGGGTGACCCTGCTCGCCGTCAACCTCAGCGTCTGGCTCATGCCCAATGTGCGCGAAGTCGTGCAAACCGGGGGAGTCCAGCCGCCGGTGTGGCCGGTGCTGACACAGTCACACAACCTCTGGTTTTTTGTCACCCTGTTTTTTCACGTGCTGTCGCATATTTGCATCTATGTGTTCTTCTCGCTCTACCTCGACAGCCTGGGCTACAGCAAACTGATGATTGGTGTTTTGTGGGCGGTGTCGGTGGTGGTGGAAATCCTTGGTTTTTACACACAAAGCCGATGGCTGCACCATTTCACCCTTGCGGGCTGGATTGTGTTGTGCGGCGTGGTGATGGTGGTACGCATGGGCATCACCCACTGGGGCGCCGCCTCGTTGGGCTGGCTGGTGCTGGCGCAGTCGCTGCATGCGGTCACCTTTGCGGTGCATCATACGGTGTGCATTGCCTGGCTGTCGCGGCACTTTCCCGAGCGCTTGCGTGGGCGTGGCCAGGCGCTGTATTCGGTGATTGGGTACGGCCTTCCAGGTTTTCTGGGCGCCACCGGTGGCGCCGCCTTGAGTGCCCGTTGGGGACTGGAGGTGGTCTACATGGTTTCCATTCCCATTGCGGGCTTGGCGGTGCTGTGTGCTTTAGGGCTCAGGCGCAGCTTGCAGCGCGGCCCGGTCCACGCATAATGAGTTTTTTTGCTGAGGACCTCTGAGACATGCTGAGCCAAGAACTTCGCCAACAAGCGGCTGACGCTTTGTACGATGCCGACACCCAGCGTCACTTGATTCCCCAACTGAGCAAGAGCTACGAGGGCATCGAGCTCGAAGACGCCTATGCCATCCAGGACCTGTGGCTGAACAAGCGCCTCGCCAAGGGCGCACGCCTGATTGGCCGCAAGATCGGTCTGACCTCGCGTGCCATGCAAATGGCCTCGAATTTCAACGAGCCCGACTATGGCTACCTGACCGACGACATGCTCTTGCATGACGGCGCGCAGATTGAGGCCGCCAGGTTTTTGTCGCCGCGTCTCGAGGTGGAGTTGGGCTTCATCATGGGGCAAGACCTGCAAGGCGCGGGATGCACCGTGGCCGATGTGATGCGCGCCACCGAGTTCGTCACGCCTGCTCTGGAACTGATTGCCTACCGCACCCACGTGCCGCGTGCCATTGTCGACACCATTGCCGACAACGCCGCCGCAGGCGCCATGATCATTGGCGGCCGTCTGGTGCGCCCCTTCGATCTGGACATTCGCTGGGTGGGCGCCACCCTGAGCAAGAACGGCATCATTGAAGAGTCGGGTGTCTCGGCCGCCGTGATGGGTCACCCCGCTGCCGGTATCGCCTGGCTGGTCAACAAACTGTCACGCCATGGCGTGGGCTTGAAGGCTGGGCAAATGGTGCTGGCCGGCTCGTTCACCCGCCCCACCAACATCGCACCTGGCGATGTGATTCAGGCTGATTACGGCCCCTTGGGGACTTTGGGCGTTCGCTTCGTTTGACCCCCTCAACACAGGAGACCAAGCCATGCATTCCATTCAACAACAAGTGGCGTGGATCACTGGCGGTGCCACCGGCATCGGCCTGGCCGCTGCCCGTGCGCTCGCCAAAGAGGGCGCCGTGGTGGTGATTTCCGGGCGCCGCAGCGCTGAGATCGAGACGGCGGTGGCCGCCGCCAAAGCCGACGGCCTGACACTGCATGGCCTGGCCACCGATGTGTCCGACGCCGCCCAGGTCGAACGCAGCGCGCAACAGATCGCGGCTGAACATGGCCCCATCACCATCCTGGTCTGCTCTGCGGGCACCAATGTGCCCAACCGCTTCCTGAACAAGCTGACCCCGGCGGACTTTGGCAAGGTGATCGACATCAACCTCAAAGGCGTGGCGCAGTGCGTGATGAGTGTGTTGCCCGGTATGCGGGCCCAAGCGAATGGCGTCATCGTGGTGGTGTCGTCCTGGGCAGGCCGCGAATTCCTGCCATTCACGGGCATGGCCTACAACAGCGCCAAGGCCGCCCTCACCATGCTGGCGCGCAGCGTCAACCATGACGAAGGCCGGCATGGCGTTCGCTGTACCTTGGTGCAACCGGGCGAGGTCTACACCCCCATCCTCAAAACACGCCCGCGGCCGCCCAGCACGGCAGACTGCGAAACCATGTTGCGCATGGAAGACCTGGGCGATCTGGTGCGCTATGTGGTGACCTTGCCACCGCATGTGTGCCTGAACGAGGTACTGATCTCGCCCACGCACAACCGGTTTGACATCGGCGCGGACGATTTGAAGCCCGCGCTTTGACCAGCGCGCCTGCCGGCGTGACTCAGTCGCGCGGGCGGAAGGTGATGACCATGGGAGAAGGCACGCGCCCATCGGTGTCGCGCGGCAGTTTTTCGGTTTTCTCCAGCGCCTTCAGCACGGCATCGTCCCAGCCTTTGTGGCCGCTGGACTTGAGCAGTTTGCGCTCGACGATGGTCCCGTCCGGGGCACACTTCACTTCCACCTCGGCGGTGGGGTTGCCCACCACATCTTCCGTGAAGGTAATGTTGGGCTTGACCTTGGCGCGGATCAGGCCACCATAACTTGTCGAAGGCCCCGACGCTTTCAATGCCGTACCGGTGGCGGTGGGGCTGCCCGATGCGCCGGCCATACCGGCAATGCGCTTGAGGTTTTCCTGGCGTTGCGCTTCCATGCGCTTTTCTGCCTCGGCACGCTCTTTGGCTTCTTTCTCGGCCTTGGCTTTCTTGTCGGCCTGTTCGCGCTTCAGTTTCTCTTTCTCTTCTTGCTCGCGTTTGGCCGCTTCTTTGCGGGCCTCTTCACGCTTGGCTTCTTTGTGCTTGCGCTCTTCTTCCAGCTTTTTCTCTTTTTCCAATTTTTCTTTTTCGAGTTTCTTTTTCTTCTCGATGGCCAGATCGGCGTCCCGTTGGGGTGTGGGCGCGGCCTTGGGCGGCGGCAAGGGCTTGGGGGTGGGTGCGGGCGGTGGTGGCGGCGGCGGCGGGGGTTCGACCGCTTTCGGGGCCGCCGCCTGTGGAATGGCCGACCACAGCTCTGCCTCGGCTTCCATGGCAGTGTCTTGATCGTTCCAGGAGATGCCCCAGGTGAGGGCGACCACCAACAGTGCGTGCACCAGCAAGGCCAGCAGCAGAGAACGCCTGCCGCCGGGGTCTGGCGGCGGCGCAAACTCCAGGTGTTGCGGCGTGGTGGTGGCGGCGACGGTCATGGGGCCAATTGAACCGACAAGCCCACGCGCTGCACACCGGCACGCTGCAAGCTGTCCATGACTTTCACGACCGTTTCATACTGAATGCTGCGGTCGGCGCTGATGATGACCGGTGTGGCTGCATTGCCGCCTTGCAATTGCAAGGTTTGCTGGGCCACAGTTTCCTGGGTGACCGAAAGTTGCGTGTCCGTGCCTTTGGCGGTGGTGGCACGGGACTTCAAGCTGATTTTGCTGTCCTTGCTGATTTCAACCGTGATGACCTGGTCGGGCACGGAGCCTGCCTTGCCCACGCTGGGCAAGTCAATCACGCTGGGAGAAATCAGCGGGGCGGTGACCATGAAGATGATCAGCAGCACCAGCATCACGTCGATGAAGGGCACCATGTTGATTTCGTTCATGGTGCGACGGCGGCTTCCAGAGCGGGAGGCGAGGGCGGCCATGCTGCGCGTCCTTCAGTGACCTGAAATCGATTGCGCGCCCACATTGCGCTGCAAGATGTTGGAGAACTCTTCGATGAAGGTTTCCAGTTTGATAGAAACGCGATCGATGTCGCGCGCAAAGCGGTTGTAAGCCAACACTGCGGGGATGGCGGCAAACAAGCCAATGGCCGTGGCCACCAGGGCTTCGGCAATGCCCGGCGCCACTTTGGCCAGGGTAACCTGCTGCAACGCTGCCAGGCCGGTGAAGGCATGCATGATGCCCCACACCGTGCCGAACAGGCCCACATAGGGCGAGACCGAGCCCACCGAGGCCAGCATCGACAGGTTGGACTCGATGGTATCCATTTCGCGCTGGAAGCTCGCGCGCATGGCTCGGCGGGCGCCGTCCATCAGCAAGCCGCTGTCGCTGATGCGGCGCTCTCGCAGCTTTTGGTACTCGCGCATGCCGCTGGCAAAAATGCGTTCCATCGGGCCGGCCATCTTGGCGTTTTGGGTGGCGGCGCCGAACAATTCGTTCAGGCTCTTGCCTGACCAAAAGTCTCGCTCGAATTCATCGTTCAAGGCGTGCACCCGCTTGAGTGCCACCAGCTTGCGAAAAATGGCTGCCCAGCTGGCCACCGACACGCCCATCAACAGCAGCACCACCAGCTGAACCACCCAGCTGGCGTTGAGTAACAAATGAATGATTGAAAAGTCTTGGCTCATTGAAGTCGTTCCAGTATGGAAGAGGGGATTCTCGCAGGCTTCAGGCTGGCGGCATCGACCCAGCCGATGCGGATGCTGCCTTCGCACAACAGGGTCTCGCTGTGGTCCGAGGCCACGCGCCAGGCCTGTTGGCCGATGACCAGGCTGGCGCGTCCGGATTCCATCAGCCCGGCTGTGACGCGCAAGGTGTCGTCGAGCACGGCGGGGCGATGGTATTTGATCTGGGTTTCGCTGACCACAAACATGCCGCCCGTGGCCACACGCAGCTGGTGCTGTCCAATGCCCAGGGAGCGCAACCATTCGGTGCGGGCACGCTCAAAAAACTTCAGGTAATTGGCGTAGAAAACAATGCCGCCAGCATCGGTGTCTTCCCAGTAAACCCGGATGGGAAACTCAAAGCTCATGCGGTCTCCAGCATCAGTTGCAAGCGCTGCACGGCCTGCTGCAAAGCCGTCATCGAACTGGCGGTGGAGAAGCGCACAAAATGCTCGGTGTGCGCTTGGCCAAAGTCGCGCCCTGGGGTGATGGCCACATGGGCCCGGCGCATCACTTCGAAAGAAAAATCCCAGCTGTCACGCAGGCCCAGGCGTTGGCAGAGTTCTTGGCAATCGGCCCAGGCGTAAAAAGCGCCATCGGGCATGACAGGCACTGACAGCCCCAATTGCCGCAGGGCCGGAATGAAGAAGTCGCGCCGCGCCTTGAATTCTTGGCGGCGTTGCTCGTACAACGCCAGGCTGTCGCCGTCAAAGCACGCCAGGGCCGCATGCTGTGCCACGGTGCTGGGGCAAATGAAGAGGTTTTGCGCCAGACGCTCGATCACCGGCACCAGACTCTCTGGCACCACCAGCCAGCCCAGACGCCAGCCGGTCATGTTGAAGTACTTGGAGAAACTGTTGATGCTGATGATCTGATCGTCCAGCGCCAAGGCGCTTTGGCCGAAGGTGTCGTCGTAGCTCAGGCCCAGGTAAATTTCATCCACCAGGGTGATACCGCCGTGCGCGCTCACGATGTTGTGGATGCGGCGCATTTCATCGGGGTGCACAGAGGTGCCCGTCGGGTTGGAGGGCGACGCCAGCAACACGCCGCGCGTGCTGGCCTGCCAATGCGATTGCACCTGATCCGCACTCAGCTGAAACCGCTCGTCTGCCGTGGTGGGCAAGAGCACGGCGCGCGAGTCGGCCGCGCTCACAAAGTGGCGGTTGCAGGGGTAGCTGGGGTCGGGCATCAAGATGTCATCGCCTGCCTCCATCAAGGCCAGGCAGGCCAGTTGCAAGGCGGCCGATGCGCCGGCTGTGACCACAATGCGGCGCGCCGGAATGTCCAGCTGAAAGCGCTGGCGGTACCAGTCGCTCAAGCGCTCGCGCAAAGGCTCCAGCCCGGTGGCGTGGGTGTATTGGGTGCGGCCCTCGCGAATGGCCCGCGTGGCGGCTTCCTGCACCGCAGGGGGTGCGGTGAAATCCGGCTCGCCAATGTTGAGGAAAATCATGGGCTTGTCGCCCTGGGCCACTTCGCGCGCCAACTGGCTGGCCGCTTTGGCCACTTCCATCACATAGAACGGCTCGATGCGCTCAGCGCGACTGGCCAAGCGCATCACGCCGGCGACTTCCCGTGTTGACGGTCGGCGGCCACTTCGGCCGCGCGCAGCACCGGCGCCAGGCCGTTGAGCACGCCGTTCACATACTTGTGGCCATCGGTGCCGCCAAATTGTTTGGCCAGCTCGATGCACTCGTTAAGGGCAACGCGCCACGGCACATCGGCGCAATGCTTGAGCTCGTAGGCACCCATCCACATGACCGCATGCTCGATGGGGGAGATCTCTGCCAGCTTGCGGTCCAGCAAGGGCTCGATCAGCGCGTCCAGCTCGGCGGCTTGCTCGGCACAGCCGTGCAGCAAGGCATCGTAGTGGGCCGAGTCGGCTTTGTGAAAGCCCACCAGGTCGCGCGTGAAGGCGTCGACGGCAGCGGGCTCGTTGCGGCCCACCAGCACTTGGTACAGCGCTTGCAATGCAAATTCGCGCGCGCGGCTGCGTGCCGATTTGGCCCTGCTCTTGTGCGCCGAAGCGGGAGGCTTCGCAGTGTCTGGGGTCTTGCTCAAGCCAGTTTCTCCAGCAAGCGGGCCATCTCCACGGCGACCCTGGCTGCATCGCGGCCTTTGTCGGTTTGTCGCGCCACGGCCTGGGCCTCGTTTTCGGTGGTCAGGATCGCGTTGGCGATGGGAATGTGGTAGTCCAGCCCGACGCGGGTCACGCCAGCGCCCGACTCGTTGGCAACCAGCTCGAAGTGGTAGGTTTCGCCGCGAATGATGCAGCCCAACGCGATCAGCGCATGAAACGGGTTTTCTTCCTGCTGCGCCATCGCTTGCAGGGCCAGCGGCACCTCCAGGGCGCCGGGCACAGTGGCATGCACGATGTCTTCATCTTGCACGCCCATGGCCTGGAGCTCGCTGACACAGGCGCTCAGCAAGGCACCAGTGATCTGGTCGTTGAAGCGCGCTTGCACAATACCGATGCGCAGCCCTTGGCCTTGCAGGTCGGTGGTGGATCCGAGGTTGGAGACAAACATGGTTTATTCCTTGGCCAAATAGCTTTCGATTTCCAGGCCATAGCCCGCCATGCTGGGCATGCGGCGGGGGTTGCCCAAGAGACGCATTTTGTGCACACCGCATTCACGCAAAATTTGTGCGCCCACGCCGTAGCTGCGCAGGTCCATGCGGCCGCGCTCGGGGCCGTGGGTGGCGCGCGCGGTGCCTTCAAACTGCGCCAACAGTTGTTGCGCGCTTTCGCCGCAGTTGAGCAGCACCACCACGCCCTGGCCTTCTTGGTGGATGCGTGCCAGCGCGGCATCGAGCCCCCAGGAGTGCATGGCGCGTTGCGGCTCCAGGGCGTCCAGTACCGACAGCGGCTCATGCACCCGCACCAGGGTCGGTTGGTCGGGTTTCACTTCACCCATGACCAAAGCCAGGTGCACGCCATTGCTGGGCAGATCGCGGAAGGCATGGGCGGTGAATTCGCCGTGGGCGGTGGCCAGCGGGCGGCTGCCGATTTTTTTGACGAGCGATTCGGTGCGGCTGCGGTACTCGATCAGGTCGGCGATGGTGCCAATTTTCAGGCCATGCTCGGCGGCAAACAGCTGCAGATCCGGCAGGCGAGCCATGGTGCCATCGTCTTTCATGATTTCGCAAATCACCGACGAGGGCGAGCAACCGGCCATGGCCGCAAGGTCGCAACCGGCCTCGGTGTGGCCAGCGCGCATGAGCACGCCACCGTCGACCGCCTGCAAAGG
Source organism: Limnohabitans sp. (assembly GCA_018882835.1). Classification (GTDB taxonomy): domain Bacteria; phylum Pseudomonadota; class Gammaproteobacteria; order Burkholderiales; family Burkholderiaceae_C; genus Limnohabitans. Next base: position 2,613 of record VERE01000015.1, on the reverse strand, counting down.
AAAAATGTGGCCCGGCTGCACCAGGTCGGCGGGCTGCGTTTTGCGCGACACGGCCACTTGCACCGTGCGGGCCCGGTCAGCGGCCGAAATGCCGGTGGTGACGCCCTCGGCGGCCTCGATCGACACGGTGAAGGCGGTGCTGTACACCGTGCCATTGCGCGCTGCCATCGGGGGCAGATTCAAGTATTCGCAGCGTTCGCGCGTGAGCGTGAGGCAAATCAGGCCCCGGCCAAAGCGGGCCATGAAGTTGATGGCTTCGGGCGTGACATGGTCAGAGGCCAGCACCAGATCGCCTTCGTTTTCACGGTCTTCTTCGTCCACCAGAATGACCATGCGGCCGGCCTGGAGTTCGGCCACGATGTCTGCCACGGGGGAAATTGGCACAGGGGTGAGGGCAGCGGTCATTGCGGCGCTTTCAAAGAGGTGTCGACGCGCAGCATGCGCTCCACATAACGGGCGACGGTGTCAATTTCGAGGTTCACGCTGTGACCCGCTTTCAGGGTGCCAAGCGCGGTGTTCTCAACGGTGTGCGGAATCAGGTTGATGCTGATCTCGGCCCCGTCATCCTGGTCCACCACCTGGTTCACCGTCAGGCTCACGCCATTGACCGTGATTGAGCCTTTGTAGGCCAAATAGCGGGCCAAGACCAACGGTGCCAGCACGCGCAGCTCCCAGCTTTCGCCCACTTGCGCAAAGTGGCTGACCTGGCCGATCCCGTCCACATGCCCGGAGACGATGTGGCCGCCCAAACGGTCGTTGGCGCGCAAGGCTTTTTCCAGGTTGACGCTGCCTTGCTGGTCCAGGCCGCTGGTGCGGGCCAAAGACTCGGCAGAGATGTCAATCGTGAATTGGTGGCGGGAAACGTCCAGTGTGGTGACGGTCATGCAAGCGCCATTCAGCGCAATGCTGTCCCCCAGTCCGACGTCGTCGAGGTACCCGGCGGGCGCCTGCAGGGTGAGGCGCTTGCCATGGTCTAAAGAGCTACCCAGGTCGTGGACGGCGACGATGCGCCCCACGCCGGTGATGATTCCGGTGAACATGGCTGTATTTTCGCAGAGAACCCGGGCAAACCGCTGTCGCCTCGGATGTTTCTGTCAAAAAGAAGGGTTTAGGGGCGAATTCGGGCGCGCAGGCGCAAGTCGGAGCCGATCGGCGTCACTTCTTGCCAGGACAAGGGAACCGCCTGGCCGAGGGCCTCCAGCGGCCCCAGATTGCTGATGCCCCGGCCTTGTCCGATCAGCAAGGGGGCCATGTAGAGCAGCACTTCGTCCACCAGACCCTCGCGCAGGAAGGAGCCGTTCAGCTTGTGTCCCGATTCCAGGTGAATTTCATTCAAGCCGCGCTGGCCCAGGTCGCGCAGCATGCCGCGCAAATCCACCTTCTGTTGCGCATCGGGGCACAGCTTGACATGGGCTTTATGGGCCTCCAGGGCTTGTTGCCGGCCACCGCTGTCAAAGGCGCCATAAATCCAGACCGGGCGCTCGGCCTGAAACAGGTTGGCGTCCAGGGGGGTTTCAAGGCGGCTGTCTACCACCACCAGGATAGGCTGGCGCGGCGTGGGCACAGCCCGCACATCCATGCGCGGGTCGTCTTCGAGCACGGTGCCAATGCCCGTCAGCACTGCACAGGCGCGGGCACGCCAGGCATGGCCATCGTCGCGCGCCGCAGGCGAGGTGATCCATTGGCTGATGCCGTTCAGCAACGCCGTCTGGCCATCGAGCGACGCCGCCACTTTGAGCCGCACCCAAGGCATGCCTGTGGTCATGCGTTTGAAAAAGCCAATGTTGAGGTCACGAGCTTCCTTCGCTGCCAAGCCCACCTCGACTTGCAGGCCAGCGGCGCGCAGGCGCGCCAAACCCTGGCCAGCTACCAGCGGGTTGGGGTCTTCCAGCGAAGCCACCACACGCCGGATGCCCGCAGCAACCAGCGCGTCGCAGCAGGGGCCGGTTCGACCTTGGTGGGCGCAGGGCTCCAGGGTCACGTAAGCCGTGGCGCCTTGGACGCTGACGCCGCGTTGTGTCGCGTCTCGCAGGGCCATGACTTCGGCGTGCGCCTCACCCGCGCGTTGCGTGTGGCCTTCGCCCAAGACCTCGCCGCTGGGGGACGCCAACACGCAACCTACGCGCGGGTTGGGCGAGGTCAGGAACAGGGCCTGGTGCGCCAGGGCCAGCGCCTGGTTCATGAGGGTGTGATCGAGCGCAGAAAACGACATGGGGTTGAATTATGCGGCCTCAGGGCGTCCAGCAATCGGCGACGCCGATGCGCGCATCGCGCACGCCGCGCGCCCCGGTGTCGCTCAAGGTGAAACTGCCGCACGCATCGCCCATTTGCTGGCGCCAGGGGCTGGCCGTCAACACATAGTGCACGCCATCGCTGACCAGGCCAAGTTGGTAGTTCAGGCCCTCTTGCTGCCAAACGCTGCTGGGCAACACCAAAGGGTAACTGCCCTGAAGGGCGGCGCTGCGTTCCAGCCAATGTGCTGTTTGCATCAGCAACACACGGGCTTGTGAGCGTTGGCTGCGTTGCAGCATGGCTTGGTAGGCGGGCAAGGCCAGGCTGGCGCACAGTCCCATGAGGCCCAGTGCCATCAGCAACTCCAGCAGCGTCCAACCC
>VERE01000014.1 GCA_018882835.1 Limnohabitans sp. | reverse complement strand
AATTGGGCACCGAAGCGGTGAACATTTTGGACAACTCGGATCGCACCGTGCCTGGCTGGAGCGCGACGACGCGCAGCGCAGGATTTTTTCGCTGCAACTCGATCGCGGCCGTTTGCAAATACATGTTGAGCGCTGCTTTGGCAGCACGGTAGCCATACCATCCGCCCTTTTGGTTGTCAGAAATGCTGCCCACCCGCGCAGACAATTTGGCATAGATCGCGGGGCCGGATGCCAGCATCGGGGCGAAGTGTCGCAGGGCGAGAAGGGGGCCAATGGCGTTGATTTGAAATTGACGCAACAAAACATCTTCCCGAACGCTGGCCAGGGACTTCTCTGGTCCCACGCCCTGCACCGCCAAAGCGCCGGTCGCATCGATGATCACCTCGAAGGGGCCGAAAGCTTGGCACCTTTGGGCTTGCAGGCGAATGGCGTCTGCGTCCAACAGGTCAAAGCCGTTCTTCGCGCGCGAAACAGGCTCGACATGGGTGCAGTGCGCGTCGGCTCGGAAAGCCTGCACAAAAGCATGGCCGATGGCACCCTGGGCGCCAAGGACAAGAGCCCGGTAAGGCTTGTCAAACAACGGGTTGGGGCGCATCGAGTTGTTGGTCATCAGCGTTCACAGATCAAGCGTGTGAAGCCCCACGCTGAGCCAAGCGCCCCTGCATGACAATCACCCGGTCAGGACGGGTGATCCTGCTGTAAATGATCTGGGATTTACAACCAAATGCGATGTTGGCATTTTGCGGCGCTGTGATTTCAGTATGGTCCAGGTAGACATTCAAGAGGCTTAAGCGGTCCACTGACACACGCGCTTGTATCCAGTCCAGGATGGGGCCCAAGTGCTCGATGGTATCCAGGTCATGCACCCATTGCCACGCCTGTCCGCGCGGCACTCGGCGGCCCCGGCCGTCTTTGTTGTGAAGCATGTAGGAAAACTGCATGGCAAGGTCAAAGCGACATGCCCAACTGAAACACGGAGTTGGGCGCTTTGGGCATCAAGGCCATGGGCAGTGGCTTGAACTTGAATCTGCCCACGGCATCTGCGTAAGACTTGACTTCGAATGCGGAGAAGTCTGCAAAATCGGAAAGCATGAAACTCTTCAAGGTCTTGATCACGACTTGCTCTAATTCCAGCACGTATGAATCATGCGACTGTGCTTCGCCCGGATCCTGCGTGCCCACCAGCGTTTTCTCGAACACTGAGGCCACCTCCCAAACAGAGACGCGTGCCGCATCCCCGCGGAGGGTGTAACCGCCGCCAGGGCCCTTCATGGACAAGACGATGTCGTTGTCTTTGAGTGGCTTGAGAATGTTTTCCAGGTAGGAGATCGACAAGTCAAGGCGCGGGGCCAGCTCTGCCGTGGTCAGGTAATCCCCACCCCTTTGGCTGGCGAGCAAAACACACAGTTCAATGGCATTGATGGTTTTCTTTGAAATCATGGCCGAATCCTTTAATGAGTAGTATTTTGAGATATTTATCTACTCAAAAGTAATTTTTCTTAGATTAAATTAATATTTCGTCATATTATCTACTCAATAACTACGCAAATACATGCATTTGATGGCAACAGCACACCTCACCCGCCCACTGTTTCGCATTGGCGCCGTCTCCAAGACCACTGGCATTCCGGTTTCAACGCTGAGGATCTGGGAAACACGCTACGGCGCCTTCCGCCCCGTCAAAACACAAGGCAAGCAACGCCTTTATGAAGAGCATGATGTTTCCAAAGCAATTTTGCTGAAGCAACTCTCCGGCGAGGGCCACGCCATCAGTGCGATTGCCCATCTGGACTTGGCGCAATTGCGCCAAATGAGCAACTTGCAAAACGGTCTGCACCACAAGCTTGGAAAAAATGGGGGACCGCTGAGCCTGGCGGTCGTGGGTTTGAGCATGGCGAACCGCATCGAATCCAAAAAGTTCGCGCAGGGGCTGAAGCAGGTCAGCATTCGAGTCACCGATGTGCTGGCGGACTTGGAGGCTGCAAAAACAGCGCAACTCTCCCATCCCTCCCACCTTTTGTTGGTCAAGGTGAGCACCCTGCAAGCCACAGTGCACTCGGCCATCCAGGCGCTGATTCAAAAGCACAAGTTTGCGCAGACCATCGTCATCTACAACTTCGCGCCTGATGCGGTTGTGCAAGCCATGAAGCTTTCGGGGCTGATGGTCAGGCGTGAGCCGATCTCTGACAGCGAATTGGCAGAACTCATTCAATCTGTGCTGTTCGTGGACTCGGCCCGAGCCCAGGAGTTCGGGATATCTGGCACCGTGATCGCCAGCCGTAAATACTCCGATGAAACCTTGACGCGGGTGGCAGGCATCTCGACCAATGTGCTGTGCGAGTGCCCAAGGCATGTTGCCGAGCTGATCGCCCAACTTGCCAGTTTTGAGGAATACAGCCAGGAGTGCTTGAACAGAAACGCAGAGGACGCCCATCTGCATGCCTACCTGCGTTCCATCTCGGGATCTGCGAGGTCATTGTTTGAAAACGCCCTGGAAAAAATTGCGCAACACGAAGGTATCGATTTGCACGAAGGCGGCCCGAGATGGAAGCCCTGAACCCATGAACGAATTAGCGCCCCACTACGCCCCATTTGACATGCTGCCAAGCCAGATGGCGCAGCAAGGTTTCACTGTGCTCGATGCCGCCAGCGTTGCTCAGTGGGCCTCTTGCACGGCAGATGAGCTGAGCGCGCTGTCATCCGAATGGCATGACATGCCGCCTGACAACCATCTAAAAGATGGGGGTCGTTATCGACGGCGGCGGCACAGCAGTTTCATCCATGAAAACGGCAAGTTGACGCAGATGCCGCACCGAGCACACTGGCAACCGCTGGACTACAACGCGCTCCACGGCGGAATGGAGCGGTGGTTCGAGCCCATCCTGGACAGGACGCTTCGCCAACCGGCATGGCGCAAGCTGCTGTCGGCTTTGGCCACCACAGCAAACCAGCTGCGTGCCATGGAAACCAAATGGTGCATCGAAGCACACCAATTTCGGATTGACACCACCGACGGCATCGGCCGGCCGACGCCAGAAGGCGCACACCGGGACGGCGTGGATTTCGTCGCCGTGTTCATGGTGCATCGGGAAAAAATCAAGGGTGGCGAAACGCGCGTGTTCGATGCCAGTGGCCCCCAGGGTGAAAGGTTCACACTGACACAACCCTGGTCATTGGTTTTTTTGGACGATACGCGCGTGATTCACGAAAGCACCCCCATTCAGCCCTTGGGCGATCAAGGCCATCGCGACACGCTGGTGGTGACTTTGCGCGCCAACCATTTCCAAGACCCCACCTCTTGAGCCTCTGGATCATGAAGCGACGCTGATGGCATGGGGTGTCTGTAGGTTCAGCTCAACTTTTCGTCCGGATCGATTTTGGATCGTTCAATTTGCTGAATGATGGCGGCGTTATCGAGCTCGCCGTCACCAGCCTCCATCGATTTCAACAACAAGGCAGCGTGGGCCTGAGACAGGGGCAAGGCCTGGTGCTGCTGGCTGGCCAAATTTAACATCAGTTGCACGTCTTTCAGGTGTTGCCGAATGCGCGACTGAGGGGTGAAATCCCGCTCGACCATGATGCGCCCCTTGACTTCGGCCGCTGCCGATCGGGCAGGTGATGAAAGCACCAAATCCAAAAAAAGGCTTGGCTCAATACCCAAGTGCCGGGCCAGGACCATGCCTTCGGCAAGTGCGGCTCGGTTCAAACCCAACACCAGGTTGGTCGCCAGCTTGGCGCGCGCAGCCATGCCAGTGGCGCCGACATGGCGTCGCACCGGACTCAAGGCCTGCAGCACAGCCTCCACTGCAGCGATGTCGATGGGATCACCGGCATACAGCAGGGTGGCTTCGCCACGCTCTATCTGGACACTGGAGCCCGACAACGGGGCCTCCACCAGACCGACCGATTGCGGCGCCAATTGCATCGCCAGTGCCGCCAACCGTTCAGGATCGCCCGTCGAGCAGTCGATGAGGCGCATGGGTCGCCTCGGCTCGCCATCTTGCGAGCGGGCTCGAATGATGCGTGCGGCAACATCCTCGACGCCGGCGGTGTCAAAGACCGCCAGCACGAAGGTGTCGGTGGCCTGAACGAGGGTGTGCCAGTCGCTGCAGGTTTGGCCACCTTGAGCCTCAAAGGTTTGCATGGCTTGCGGCCGGACATCTAGCCCCAGGACGGTAAAACCTGCCGCGCGCAGCCTTCGGTCCAGGGCGCAGCCTACCAGCCCCAAACCCACCAAACCGACGCATCTGGCTGTAGCCTTGTGTGACATTGGGGTCATCGATGCCCTCATCCCATCAGCCGTTCAACGAGGCGCCGCCGCACATCACCAAATCTTGTCCGGTAATGGCAGCGGCCTCGGGCAGTGTCAAAAAGTGAACCAGCGCCGCCACTTCCTCGGCCTGAATCAGACGTCCCAGAGGGGGCAACTTGGGCGGCGTGCCCGAACGCTGAGGGTCGAGCAGCATGGGGGTTTCAGTGGCAGCGGGTGACACCACATTGACCGTGACCCCATCACGCACGCATTCGGATGCCCAGCTTTTGGCCAAGGCGATCAAGGCCGACTTGGAGGCAGCGTAAAGACTTCGGCCCGGCATTCCGCCCGAGACCCGGCTGCCTATCATCACCACGCGGCCTTGTCGTGCCTGACGCATCAGGGGCAACACGCGCTGCCCCAGACGCACGGCAGCGTCGACGTGCAACTGCCACATCAGCTGGCCATCCTGCGGGTCGAACTGGTCCAGGGTACCAACGCGCAACACGCCAGCCGCATGCACCAGGGCCTGAGGCGGCGTGGTCAGAATTTCTTGGGACAGCGTATCGATCTGGCTGGGCTGGGTCAGGTCGGCGTTCCATGCTTGAAAGTGCGCGTGCTGAATGACCGCCGGGCTACGGTCGATGCCATGCACTTGCCAGCCTTCTTTCAGCAGCTTTTCAGCCACGGCCCGACCGATGCCCGAGCTCGTGCCCGTGACAATGGCCTGGGATCTCGCTGTGTACGCAGCGTTCTGGGATGCGTTCATTCCAGGACAATTTTTTTGTCGGCAATGATCTTGCCCGAAGTGGCGATGTCGTCAGCCTGAAATTTGGCGAACTCGGCAGCGCTGCCGCCACCAGGGACGATGCCGTCGGCTAGGAGGCGTTCACGCATGTCGCTGGCCAAAGCTTTCTGGACGGCTGCATTGAGTTTTTGCACCAACTCGGGGGCCAGCTTGGCGGGGCCCCAAAGTCCGTACCAACTGGCGCACCTGAATGCAGGCAGGGTCTCGGAGACCGTTGGTACATCGGGCAAATTGGGCACGCGCTTGTCCGAGGTGACCCCTACCACCCGCAATTGTCCGGTGCGGTGGAATTGCACCGATCCCAGCAGCGGGTCAATGAAGCCCTGAATCTGGCCACCGACCAGATCAGTCATGGCTGGGCCGGTGCCTTTGTAGGGGACGATCGTGATGGACAAACCAGTGGCCTGCTCCAGTTTGACCGTGCAAAGATGGCCTGCCGATCCAATCGAGCCCACGGCGAAATTCAAGGCTTGTGGCTGCGCCCGGCCCACACTGATCAAGGACTTGAGGTCTTGAGCGCCCAATTTGTTGCTGATGGCGATCGACAAGGGCGCCGAGGCCACCAAACCGATGGGCGAGAAATCGGCCTCCACCTTGTAAGGCACTGACTTCATGGTCATGGGTGCAGTGACGAAGGTACTGGCATTGAAGAGCAGCGTGTAGCCGTCCGCGGGTGCTTTCGCCACGACATCAGCGCCAATGATGCCGTTGCCACCGGGACGGTTTTCGACGATGAAACTTTGCCCCAGTTGCTCTCCCATTTTCTGGGCCAGCATGCGGCCAATCTTGTCCAGTGTGCCGCCGGGCGGGAAGGGAATGATGACCTTCACAGTTTTTTCAGGGTAGGCGGATGCCGTCTGGGCCAACGCGGTCACAGCGGCCCAACCCAGGCCCATGGCGAAAAAGATCTTGGATGCTCGAATTCTGATGGCGGCGCTCATGGTGTCTCCTGGTGTATTTAGATGGACGCGGGCGGTCGAAGGGTTATTTTTTCACAATTTGAAGGGGGAAGGTTTTGGCTTGAAATCGCTCGCCTGAGACTTGTCTCACCTGCACGAACTCATACCCCAAGCAACCGCAATGCACGTTGGAATGAATCGGCGGGCTGTGTCACGTCGAACTGCACCACTTGCCAGCCAAGCTGGATTGCCCCCTGCACATTGCGGAATTGGTCATCCACAAAAACGCAATCGTCACCCCACAAGCCCAGAGCCTGGCTGCACATTTCATAGGCTCGGCGGTCGGGTTTGAGAATGCCGGTGTAGGTCGCATCAATGATCACGTCAAAGCATTGCAGCAGGGGTAAGCGCTCGCGAAAACGGGCGCCGTAAAACAAATCCAACTCATTGGACAACACGGCCAGCTTGCAGCCTGCGGCCTTGGCCTGGTGCACGGCGGCGATGGCTTCGGGGCGGATGACCGCTTCCACATCGGCTCCCCGCGCGCGCTGGACGAAGGTCTGCATGTCATTCCAGGTTTCCCCCACCATCTTGCCCACGGTACGGGTGCGTGCTAACCAGTAATCGCGCTCCGTGATTTGGTCTGCCTGCATCGCTTGCCATAGCGGATCTGTCTCTGGCGCAAAAGGGCCGCGCCAAGTCAGGGTGCCTGGCGCCAAACCCAGCGCGGCTTCGCTCAAGTCATGGGTTTCAAACAATGTGCGACTGATGACGCCCCCAAAATCGAGGACCAGTGCTTTGGTGGATGGCAGGCTCATGATGCTTTTTGCTTGACCACCCCTTGCGCCAGCCAGTCGTCAAAGACTGCCAGCACCTGTTGCACAAAGGCAGCATCGTTGATGTGAGCGTCTATCCATGACAGCTGTGCGTTTCCCCAATCACAGTGACGGCATTCGTCCAGCAAGGCGGCCAAGCCCTCAGGGTCGTGCAAGGGGGCGCCGGACCGGTCCCACTCTTCGATGCCTTGCTGCGGCAAGATGAGATGCACCGGCCCTTGCGACTGGCGCAGCCGGCTGGCAAGTTCACGGGCGAATTCCCGACGCATGGCCGGGTCGACCCCGACGGAGGCAATAAGACGGTTGTGTTCATGTGATGGCCGCCCTGCGAATCGCACAGGCATCTCGCCCCAGGCCGGATAGTCCACCAGGTCAGTGGCCCCTGGCGCCACGATCATGGGCACCTTCTGGCGGCCCGCCCCCAGCAAACGCTCAGGACCTGCACTGACGACCGAGCCTCCCATCTGGTTGACCATTTCTTGCAAACTGAAGTCCATGACGCAAGCAAATTGCCCCTGGGCGGCCAGGGACTCGAAGGCTCGCCCCCCCATGCCGGTGGTATGGAACACCGCCAGATCAAAGCCACGCTGGTCCAGTTCAGGCTGCAGTTGCACCATGTATTTCAAGCAACTTGAGCCCAGCGATGTCATTCCCACCACAGGTCGGTCAAAGCTTGGCCGGCGGGCCAGCCGGCTGGCCCCAACCACCGCGCCAGCCGCCTGCGCAAGCGCGGACTGGCACAGACTATTGAGGCCATACAAGCCACCCGCCCACAAGACCATGATCAGGTCTGGCGGCATGCGCTCGGGTGGCAGCAAGGGGGAAAAAGCCACTGTAGACAGCACGACCTTCGGCACCCCCAGGGGAAGGCTGCTGGCCACGTCGAGCGCCAAGTCGGTGCCCATGGTTCCCCCCAACGCCAGCAAACCGTTCATGCGGCCGGCACGGTGCAATTGAATCGACAGGGCACTTGCGCCTTGCGCCATCAACGCCATGGCACTGTTCTCGTCGCCACTGTCGATGACTTGCTGCAGCGTCACACCCGCCGCTCGCGCGACCTCTTCGTTGGTGATGTCAGGCGTCACATGGCCTCGCGCCAACACGCCAACATCCATGATCAGGGGCTCTGCCCCGGCAGCGCGCACCTGTTCGCACAAAAAGCCAATCTCGTCGCTCTTGGTGTCGACAGTCCCCACAATCAGGATGCGAGCGGTTGTCATGCACGCCCCTCCTCGACGGCGGCAAATGCGCTTTCGAGCACATCGCACATGAAGTCCACCTCTTCGCGGGTGATGGTCAGTGGGGGAGAAAGGATCAGGTTAGGACCTGAAATACGCACCATCAGGCCAGCCTGGTACGCTGCCTTGGCGACACGTGCCGAAATGTCGCTGCTGCGGGCCAGGGGAATACGCCTGGCTTTGTCGCTCACCATCTCGATCCCCAGCATGAGGCCCACGCCACGCACATCGCCCACAAAGCTGCAAGTGTCCGTCAGTTTGCGCAAACGCGCTTGCATGTGTGCCCCCACCCGAGCGGCATGGCCGGGGATGTCCAGCGCCTCGATTTGATCCAGCGTTGCCAGCGCCGCCGCCGCCGCCACCGGATGGGCGCTGTAGGTGTAGCCGTGTGAAAGAGAAGCCGCTCCGGTGGTGTCTGCATCAAAGACCTCAGCGATGCGCCGGTTGATGGCGGTTGCGCCCAATGGGATGTAGCCAGAGGAAATACCTTTGGCGAGACACCACATGTCGGCGTTCACCCCCCACAGGCGAGTTCCAAACAGCTCACCACTGCGACCCAAACCGGTCACCACCTCGTCAGCGATCAGCAGCACGCCGTGCTTATCGCAAATCTGGCGCACCAGCGGCCAGTAGTTGGGCGGTGGCACGATCACTCCGCCTGCACCCTGCACCGGCTCGGCAATGAAAGCCGCCACGGTGTCCGGTCCTTGGAACACGATCTCCCGCTCCAGCAACTCAGCGCAGATTTCTCCCAGGCGAATGGGGTCGTCGGTGTAGGGGTTGTGGTATGCCCAGGGTGTGTCGATGTGAAAACACCCTGGCAGCAAGGGTTCGTAGGCGCGACGAAAATTGGTGTTGCCGTTCACGCTCATGCCACCAAAGTGCACGCCGTGGTAGCCCTGGCGAAGGCTGATGAATTTGTAACGGTCCGCCTGGCCCTTGAGCTTCCAGTATTGACGCGCCACTTTCAAAGCACCTTCCACCGCATCGGAACCGCCATTGGAGAACATGACGGCGGCCACGCCCTCGGGCTGCATCATCTGCACCAGCCGCTTGGACAGCTCAATCGCCCGCACATGGGTGGTGCCACGAAAGACGTTAAAGAAGGGCAGCTCGTTCATCTGCGCCACGATGGCGTCAATCACAGGCCGATTGCTGTGGCCCAAATTGCACGCCCACAAGCCACCCACACCGTCGAGCATTTTGTGCCCATCCACATCCCAGATCCAGCAGCCTTCGCCTTTGGCAATGATGTCGGGGGTTGTTTTTTTCATCGCCCCGGGATGCGCCATGGGGTGCCACAGGTATTGCGCATTGTCGGCTTTGAGTTGATCGTTGTTCATGTTTGGCTTTCAAAGTTCAAAGCTGGATCCAGGCAGTTTTCAGGTCCAGGTATTTGTCGAGGGCGTGCATGGACTTGTCGTGCCCGTTGCCTGATTGCCGAACGCCGCCCAAAGGCACGGTGATATCGGGACCGCCATAAGTATTGACATGCACTACCCCGGCCTTGATTGCGCGCACCATGCGGTGGGCTCGTGAGAGATTACCGGTCCACACGCCAGCGGCCAAGCCGAACTCGGTTCCGTTGGCCAGCTGAACAGCCTGCGCCTCGGTATCGAAGGGCATCACCGCCAGAATGGGGCCAAACACCTCTTGCTGGGCAATTTCCATCTCAGGCTGCACGGCATCCAGCACCGCAGGGCTCATGTAATTTCCACCCGCAACGGGGGCAATGACCTGACCTCCTGTTCTTAGCCGCGCGCCCTGCTCCAGCGCGCGCGTCAACATACCTTGGTTGCGTGCCAATTGGCGTGCACTGCCCACAGCGCCAATGTCTGTGGTCACATCCAGGGGGTCGCCAACACGCAGGCTGTTGGCTACTTTTAGAACCAAATCGACGAACTCGTCGTGCACAGCGCGTTGCACCAGCAGGCGCGAGCCCGCAACGCACACCTGGCCGCTGTTGCGAAAGATACCCATGGCTGAGACTTTGGCAGCCTGGGCCAGGTCAGGGGCATCCTGGAACACGATGTTGGGCGACTTGCCGCCCAACTCCAAAAAGACGCGCTTGAGATTGGACTCCGCCGACGCCTTGAGCAATAGCCGTCCCACAGCGCCAGAGCCGGTGAACGTCAGAATGTCCACATCCCTGTGCCTTGCCAGTGCATCCCCCGCCTCGGCGCCTGTGCCCGTCACGACATTGAGCACGCCAGGCGGCAAGCCCGCATCCAGGCACAACTGCGCCAGACGAAGCAGAGAAAGCGACGCGTCTTCGGAAGGTTTGAGCACGACAGAGTTTCCTGCCGCGAGTGCGGGAGCAATTTTCCAGGCTCCAATCATGAGGGGGAAGTTCCAAGGCACGATGACAGCCACCACGCCCACCGGCTCTTTGTGGATCAGGCCCAGGGTGCCATCGGGCGTGGGCGCAATTTCACCATTGACCTTGTCCACGCACTCGGCGTAATAGCGAAACGTGGCTGCAGCACTGCCTGGCTCAGCCTTCCAGGCCATGGCAATTTCAGTGCCGTTGTCTCGCACGCCCAGAACAGCAAGCTCGGCATGGTGTGCCTCGATCAGGCCGGCTATCCGGTGCAGCACTTTTTTGCGTTCGGCTGGCGCCATGCGGGACCATGCGCCAGATTCATAGCTCTTTCGGGCAGCCCCCACAGCGCGGTCTACATCCGTGCGATCGGCGAGCGCCAGAGTGCACAGTTGCTTTCCATCGATGGGGGAAATGACAGGCAGATTTTTGCCGGAAACGGCTTGTTCCCAGCGACCATCGATGAGCAAGCTTTGCGGCTGAACAGGCTGGTCACGAAGTTGATTGATGAGCTCTTGATTCATTTCCAATTCCAGTCAATTCGCAATCAAACCGCCAGGCGTTCATCGGTTTTGATCAACGCCTGCCTACAAGACAATCTTAGGCAGGGGGGTTGTCACCCGATATCAAAAGTCAGCAGCGATCACCTGTGGTTTACCCTGATCAGGGCCTGCCTTGATCTATGACATCGTTCATTCATGCTCGAGCAGCCCTGTCCCAGGGTGTACCGGCCCGAGGCCAGACATGACCCGCCAAGAATCGACTGTGATTCAAACATTGGATACCCACGACATCGACCAGCATGCCATGGCGCAAGAGGGCTGGGCGTTGCATTACGAGCAGCTCTCTGCGGGCAAGTTTGCAGGGCGTCTTCAACAAGTGCGGCTGCCCGAGGTGACGTTGCTGCGCGAAGACACGAACCTCGCCTTGCGCCAGCGAGGCAAGCTGAATGAGGGTGTGTATGGGTTTGCCATGGCACTACTGGATTCCAAGCCCCTCTTTTTCAACGGACAGCGGGTGCCCGCACATGCCATCATGTGCGGCAAGGGCGACGAAGTGGATCTGACAACCCCTGCACACTTCAGCTTGATCGCTTTGGTGGTTGAGCGCAGCCTGCTCAATCCGTTGTGGGAGCGCATGTACCAAAAACCCCTTGCACATTGGCTCGAAAAACAATTGGTGCTGCCCACCACCGACGTCAAGGCGCAAAATTTGCGTGATCTGCAGCTGGCTGTGTTCGCGCAAGCAAGCGTACTGGATCAACGGCAATCCGACCCACAGGCCGTGCGCCAATTGCGCGACGAAATTTTGATGGAATGGCTAGAGGCCCTGCCGCCCCAGGTAGACACCTCTGAATTACCCAGCCTGGAACGACGCAAGAAATTGGTTGACCGTGCCTGCGAACTCATGATGGGGCATGCGGATGAGCCACTGTCTATTCTGGAAGTATGCAGCAGGGTAGGCACCAGTCGCCGCAAGCTCAACTACTGCTTTCAAGACGTCCTGGGCACCACGCCTGTCAAGTACCTGAAAACGCTGCGCCTCAACGGTGTGCGGCGCGCATTGCGGCAGGCACCTGCCGGGGCGTCCATCCAGGACATCGCCTCGCACTGGGGTTTTTGGCACCTGAGTCAGTTCGCACAGGACTACAAGCGCCTGTTTGGCGAACTGCCCTCACACACCTTGAACCAGCATTCCCATTGAAGCGTCGCGGGTTTCAACGATGTAATTGGTACAAACTGTCAACCATGTCTCAGGTATGCACTGCCGAGTGCTGGAGCAAGACACCGCGCTGGCCATACTTCTGTGGCCATACGTACTCGAGGATGACGATTTAAGCTTCGGGCTTGAATCCGGAGGCTTTGACGCGCTCTCCCCATAGTTTGTGATTTTCACGCAGGAATTGAGCATATTCGACCGGTGAGCTGGCGTGCGGTTCCATGCCCAGGCTGGCCAGTGCTTGCACGACCGTAGGTTGCGTGAACACCTGAGTGATGGCCTTGGCCGCAGCTTCCACAATCTCTGCAGGTGTGCCCTTGGCCATGACGACAGCCGAAAATTCGTCTCCGATCTTGTCCATGAAGCCTTGCTCCGCGAGAGTGGGGACTCCAGGCAAAAGTTTTGACCGGTTTCGGCTCGCCACGCCCAGCAGGCGTAAGCGGCCTTCTTTAATATGTGGCATGGAGTCGCCAATTGGCGAAACGAATGTCGCGATCTGGCCACCGAGTAAATCGACGATGCCAGGCATGGAACCCTTGTACGGAATGTGATTGAGCGGGATACCTGCTTCGCGTAACAACTCCTGCATCAGGAAACGCTGTGGCGAATTGGGTCCCGGCGTACCGTAGTTGGCCAGCGTCGGGTTGGCCTTGGCCCACGCCAGAAATTCCCGCATTGTTTTAACCGAAGCGGGCACCATGGGGCCCACAGCAAAACCCTGTCGTAGCACCGCGCAGGGAGTAACGGGTACCACGTCTGCCAGCGTGGGCGTGCTCGGACCGGGATCTACGTGGGGTATCAGCGTGACAACGGTCTCAGGCATTACCACCATTGCGCTGCCGTCAGACGGATAGCGTTTCATTGCGTCCAACGCAAAGCGGCTTGCCAAACCGGGTTTGTTTTCAACAATCGCGGCACGTGCGTAGCCTGGTCGCACCCCCTCAGCGATATGGCGGGCTATTGAATCGGTGGCGCCACCTGCCGGAAAGCCTACAAAGATACGCAATTGGTCCATCTGCCTTTGAGCGTACGAAACACCCGGTAGGGAAAAGGACACGCTCAGTGCGGCGGCTCTGCCGCAGAAATCACGTCGGTTCATCTATTTTTCTCCTGATCGCTTCGTGCGATTGAACTTGAGCACGAGTGGCCCGATTTAGCTGCTAACACTAGCCTGCAGATCTGCGACTTGCGATTGATTCGAGGCGCGAAACCCAAGGCATAAATAAGCATGACAACTTGTGTCAAGGCCCGCACTATTTGAAAAGTTTTGATATTTAAAGCTCATCAGTTTCATTCGACTCCTCACATAACTTACCAAATGTCTCATGATACGAGATTTTTTAAATAAAAACTCAGAATAACCCTACTGCACGCCAAGAAAGTTGGCATCCCCACGACGCTAAACGGCTGCGATAGTGGAAATGCAGGTTTGGCTCTGTTCACAAATTAGTGGGGCCGGACAGTGAAACAAGGACATCGCTTTGCCGTGTCTGGTACGACCCATAGAAAAATTACTGCTGTGGCAAACAGAAACTCGCAACGTCCAAAACGCGTGCAAGCATATCGTCTAGCTCCTGCGCCAGGCATTCCGCGGCAACCACATGGTCGGGACGCAGGATCACGGCGCCAACCGGTCTAGCGTCGAACCAGGCTTGCAAGCTGCCCTCTCCGCCCAAGTCACCGACCAACGTAACTCCCTCTGGTGCATGACGACGCGCCCAAGGCAGTTGCGCTTTGGGCACCACCTGAACAATTCGTGCGTGCAGATGCTCCAGCGCTGCGCGATGCTTGGCCGAAAGAAAAGCCATCGGATTGTTGTTCCACATCAGCACGCGCCACCCTTGACCTGTGGCATCGTCGAGCAGCATTTCGACACCTTCTGAATTCGTTGCACGCGGCTGCGGGAAGAGGGCACCCGCCATACGAGGGACGTCGCGTGCGGGTAGCGTCTTGAAGCTTGGCTGCGGCGTCTGTACCACCACACCGGTTTCGAACTTGGGCTGAGGCTTGAACGCCTGCCGCCTATGTGCCTCACGTTCCTCAGGTGTACGGTTGGCAGCAATGCGGTCTCGTTCTGCTGCTTTAACGGGGTCGTGATCCGTCATTTCCTTGGCCATGCTAAGTGAAACGGCGACCATCTGCTTGACGTGCCCCAATCGCTCCAACTCGTAGGTTTCGAGCAGAGCATCGCCGCATACGCCTTTAATCACCGCAGCAAGTTTCCAAGCCAGATTGAAAGCGTCTCGGATACCGGAGTTCCACCCCTGTCCAGCGACCACCGGCATCACGTGCGCGGCATCACCCGCAAGAAAGACAGAACCAAGCCTGAACTGTCCAGCCACACGCGCGTGGTGCCGATAGACACGACGGCGAATAAACTCCAGCTTGGTTGGGTCAGGTACGTGAGGCGCAAGCAGCTCGTATATGAATTCATCGCTTTCCACCAACGCAGGATCTTCATTTTCGAACAACGTGAATTCCCAGCGGCGGATGCCGTGCGGCAATGCAATGCTGGCATAGCTGCGTTTCGGATCACCACCGAACACCGCATGCGGTGTTCCGATAGGGTCGTTGGCGACATCAATGACAAGGCCACAGGACGGCCGAGTCTCGCCATCGAACGAAATATTCAGTCTGGTTCGAGTGGCCGAAGCACCGCCTTCTGCTGAGACTACGTAGCTTGCACGCAGCTTCTCGCCACACTCAGTCGTGACCACCACACCATCTTCATGTTCGTGCAAATCGACAACTTCGGTACAGAAACGCACTGATGTGTTCGGAAAACGCTTGAGGCCGTCAAGGAGTACCCTATCCACCATCGGTTGCACAAATCCGTTACGTCGGGGCCACCCAAACTCGCGAGTCGTCGGGTTGACTTCAGAAAGAATTTGTCGATCGCCATTGATCATGTAAATCTTCTGATCGGGGATGGTGTGAGGCAGCACCTCATCCACAAGACCGACCGTCTGCATCGCGCGCAGGGCTTCATCGTCGATGCCCACTGCGCGCGGGTAATCGATCAGCGTATCGTTTTTCTCAACGACAAGAACATTCACGCCCTGCTGTCCGAGCAGGTTGGCTAGCATGAGGCCAACAGGCCCTGCGCCAATGATTAAAACATCATTTTTTTTCATCATGATGTATTTCCTTCAATTTATTTAGCTAATGCGATCTTGAGTTCATTGATGTTTTCGCCGAAGGCGCGATTCAACAAAACGAGGTCGATACCAAATGCAACATAGTCGACCAAGCCATCGGTCAATAGTGCTGCCGTGTATGTCGATTTGCCGGAATAAATGCCAAGCGTCACGCCATGTGCCTGGGTGAGTTCGCGCAAGTAGAGGATCGCGTCGCGGACAGGTCCGTCGTCCCAGTCACCACGCCCTGGCAATCCATAGGAAACAGCAAGATCGGCAGGACCGATATAGATTGAGTCCAAACCTGGAGTGGAGATGATTTCTTCAGCGCGCTCAACGCCGATCCGGGTCTCAATCTGTGCGATGGTCGACACGGCGAGGTTGCCTGCTTCGGCATACGAATCGCCGATGTAAAGCCCTGGCCGAGACGGCCCCATGCTGCGGTTGCCGATCGGTAAATATTTGGTCGCAGCCACCAAGGCTTGCGCCTGCTCACGCGACTCGATCGTGGGCGCAACGATGCCACGGGCACCACTGTCAAGCAATCGCAGGATCGGTGCAGGGTCGGTCGAGCCGACGCGCGCCCAAGCATAAGTGTTGTCGCGAGGAATCGAACGCAGGATGCCACATGCAGCTTCGAGACCGAGTTCCCCGTGTTGAAGATCAAGGATGATGCCGTCGTAACCGGCAAGCTTCGCCCATTCCGGAATAGAGAACGAAGGCAGCGTCTGATGCACCAATATCTTGGGACTTCCCCCCAGAGCGGCTGCTTTCATTACTTGCTTTCACGTTCTGTTACCCGTGCCGCATGCGCAGCCGCAGCGTTACCGCCAAAGATAGGCACGATCTCGCGGCGCACAAATCGCCACTGTCCATCAACTTTGCGATATCGCTCGCGGAACTCGCCCACAGAAGCTGGCTGTGTCTGCGGCTCATGGGTGTCGCGGAACGTCAGATACTGCACGCTGCCAGCCACTTCATCACCGTCCCAGACCAACCGGATTCCGCCAATGAAATGGCGGCTGACGATATCGGTTTGTTTCGCCCGCTTCGCACCCCAAGCCTTGCATTGCTCGCGGTTCATCGTGCCCAAGGGCCCGACTGAAACACCGTCTTCGGTGTAGAGCTCCCATGTGGCATCGGCCTGGTTGTGATCCAGGCGGTAAAGCATTTCGGAAATGAGTTGCTCAATCTCGACGCGTGTGACTGCATCAACGGGGCGATAGTTACTCATGATTTAGCTCTCTCTCACTCTCTCTTAATCTAGAAACTCATGCCTTCGAATCGACAGTCGCGACCACACGTCCGAGACCCGTAATGGTGGCAACACACTCGACATCCATCGGCCAAGGCTCGATATAGCCGATTGATCCGGAGAGCAGCACTTCTCCAGCCCGCAACGGCTGCCCCGTGCGGATGGCAGTTTCTGCCAGCCAAAGCACGGCATTGACCGGGTCGCCGAGGACATTGCTTCCAACACCACGGGTAATCTCTTGGTCGCCCCCAATAATGACCATTTCGACAGCTTTGAGATCTACCGATCCGTAGGAA
Source organism: Limnohabitans sp. (assembly GCA_018882835.1). Taxonomy (GTDB): domain Bacteria; phylum Pseudomonadota; class Gammaproteobacteria; order Burkholderiales; family Burkholderiaceae_C; genus Limnohabitans. The sequence goes on along the minus strand of VERE01000014.1, from coordinate 52,760 downwards.
TGCTTTTCCTCTCCGACCACAATGCCACTGCATCCAGCGTTGTCAGCAATCGTGTCTACGATCTGCCCCACACTGCCGTCATAACGAAAATCAACGATCTCAAAGGCCGGCGTCACATAGTCAATAGCCGCCGCTACTGCTTCAAGCGTGGCATCGAGAATGTCACTCTTGAGCACAAATGCCACTTCGGCTTCGATCCGCAATCGGTTGTAGCGTGACTTAGGCAACACGACCCCCGACTGAAAAATCATGTCATCGTGGATGATTCCATAGTCAGGTTCACTGATGCCGACGCGCTTTTGCACGTTCGGATTGGTCAGTCCAACCTTGCGCCCTACCCTGCGCACGCCCAGAAGTCGCTCACGCAGTGCGGCTAACTCCTCGGAGATTGCATAGGCTGCGTCTAGGTCACGCTCAGGTAATCGCGGACTGACGTAAGGGACAGTGTAGACACCTACGCGGGCATCAAAGAGCTCACGGGCAATGCTTTGGATAGTTTCAGAAGTGTTCGTCATTCTGGTCATGTTCTAGCTAGCTCTGGTTGTGCAATTTGTCGAGAAAGGATATGGCCGCCGCATTGAAAACCTCCGCCCCTTCCCATTGAGGCCAGTGCGCAGAGCCTTCAACCAGCAAAAACTCCCCTTGAGGAATTAGTGCAGCCAAGCGCCTGCCTTCTGCAGGGTCGCCAGTAGGTTCATGGTCGGTCCAGACGAAGAGCGCTGGCACGGGAATGGCTGCAAAATCCTCGTCTGTTACGCGGTTGCGCCAACGCTGTTCAGGCTGACGCAATACCGCTATGTGAGCCATGTTGGCCCCGCTAGGATCTCGGCTGTAAACAGCCTGGCGAACGCGCACCAACTCTTCCGTAATTTTCTGTGAGTCGTAAATCACCACCTGAAGGCGCTTTTTAACGTTCTCAAATGTCGGGTCGGCAACCGCTTGCTTGCTCACCGATTGAGCCTTGTCCACCTTCTGCTCGCCGACCACGCGTCCGCCGGGCGCACTCAGAATCACACTCAGCAATCGATCAGGGTGATGGGCAGCAAACTTGACAGCGATCCATCCGCCGAGCGACTCCCCCGCCAGATGGACACGCTTAAGCTTGAGTGCATCCAGCAGCCCGATCAAGTGCAACTCGTACTCGGGGATCTCCAAATCGTGATCGGTCAGGGTGGTATACCCATGACCGGGATAGTCGTAACCGATGACTCGGTAGCCCGCCTGAACCAGCGCACGCACATTCTGCGTCCAAGCCTCAATGTGGCCACTTGTGCCATTGGCAAGTACAACGACTCTGTCACTTTCACCAAGGTCGAGCACACGCGTGCGCCACTGTCCAACATCAACGTAATGCAGACGATGCGGAAGATCAGACACTGCCTCCCAGAAAGTCACAAGTCGATTCATACTGCACATCCCGCCTGAACGGCAAAACCAGCACCCCAAGCCTTGACTGGCCAGTAGCGATCCACTGGCAACGTATATTTACCGGCCATCGACAATGCTGCATAAGCAGCTATCCAACTGCGCATCTCATGTGCAGCGGAGCCACCGTCAATAATGAATTGCTCGTTATCCCACGAGTCAACCGGCGATAGATCACCTGATCGGAAGGTATCAAGCAGCAAGGTGTCCCACGCTTCGTTCAACGGTGAACTCGGAGCCTTGCCATCCGCGATCTTCTGGATGCCATCAACAATAGCCTTTTCGCGCGCGCGTCGCTCCTCGCGCGTGGGAGCATAAAAAACCAAACGTGCTTTCACCTCGGCAGGTGCACTCTCCCAACGAGGAATTGGCGGGGAATGCGAAATCCCCCCCGAAGCGATGAAGAGCACTCTCTTTCCAAGCTGCAGTGCAGCTTTGCCAAACGCCTCCCCCATCTCGCGCACACGCTTCATTGGCGTCAGCGGATGGGCAATCGCGTTGACAAAAACTGGGATGATGGGTCTTTCGTTATGCTTGCCAAGCAAGAAATCCACCGGTTGCATGACGCCGTGATCGACCGTCATTCGCTCCGAGCGCGCGATGTCGATACCCTCAGCCAGCACTGCGGCATGCAGCTGGCGTGCGGTTTCGCTATCTACCTTGATGTGGCCTTCGGTCGTGCCATAGTCGCCGACGCCCTCGGCCTGCGCGCCAATCACCCACGGGGCGATATTTGAATATAGCTGGCCATTGAAGTGATCGGGCCCGAAGACGACGATCGCCTCAGGATCGAAGTGCTCAATGAAGGCGCGAACTTCTTGGATGCCGGCCTCGATTTCATCGAGCGTGGTGCCACCTGGATCGACGTTACCGAAAGACGGTGCGTGGGATAGAGCTGCAACCGCGAGCTGCATATGGATTCCTTTTGAGTAGCGACCTAAAGACAGTTCCAGTTCTTGTGATCAGGCTAGCTGAGGGCGGTCAAAATGAGAAGCTGTGGCGTCACGTAATGCCGAGCACTTAAGTTCAAGGTGCAATGGCAAAATGCCGATCGCTACGATCAACACAGGAAGTGCAAACAATGTGAGGGAAGTAGCCATATGCTTATCAGTATCCGAACCGACAGTTTGATTGTGCAAATCAGTTTATCTCAATAAATGGGAAAAATTGAATTTCAGTATCCGTGCATACCCTAGGCTGTCGTTAGAACCGCACATTCAAAGGAGTTAGCGCATAGCCGAGATTGGCGTCAGCCAAGCCATATTCTTCTGCACCCCAAAAGCTTGATGATTCAATGCAAGATGAAGCCGCCGTCAAAGTCAACGTCATGGGTGAGTTGCCAGTACTCACGGTGGCTGAATGGCCACACCTGAGAGACCCGTCCAAAGCGATTCTTGTACCAATTGCTGACTTGCGGGCGACCCCAGGCGCGGCGCTGGTTTTCAGCATCGACACGCTCGACAAAGGCATCAAGCTCCTCTTGTTTGACTTCAATGCCTTTGATGCCTCGACGCAGAACTTGATGGATCGATTCGATGGCGAACTCCGCTGCACACTCCATCATGAAATGCTGACTACCGTGCACGACATAATTCGTGTTCGGCCCCAGTACTATGAAGAAGTTGGGGAAGTCGGGCACGGCAATACCGCCCCACGCTTTCGCGTTGCCCTTCCAGTATTCTTTGATGGTCTGGCCTGAAGCACCGCGAATCTCCATCGGATCAAGAAACTCAGAAGCGGTGAAACCTGTTGCATAAACGACGACATCTACTGGGTGTTCAACCCCATCTTCAGTGACCACCCCTGTTTCGGTGAAGCGAACAATAGGATTGGTCACCAACGCTGCGTTGGGACGCTGCAACGCCGCCGCCCACACGCCGTTGTCGCGCAGCATTCGCTTGCCTCCGGGTGGGTAGGTCGGCACGATCTTGTCGACATGCTCTGGATAGTTTTTCCATTGCTCGCGAATGGACTTAGTCAAGGTTTCGCGCACTTCCAAGTTTTTGGCCGAGACTGAATCCTCTCGATTCCAGTTCGGGTCGACAATGGCGGTGTGCAAACGTCCAGTAGCGGCTTGGTAAAAAGCTGAAAGTCGGAACCATTGACCGTAGCAAGGAACATGTTCCACCAACCAGCGCATTACCTGCGGAGTGTCGTCATAGTAGTTCGGGGCAGGGACCATCCACGGACCAGAACGCTGAAATACCGTCAGGTGTTCAACCTCATCCACAATGGCCGGGACGATCTGGTATGCACTTGCACCAGTACCGATGACTGCGACACGCTTTCCACGAAGCGCTACATCGTGGTTCCACCGAGCGGAGTGCATGCGTACGCCCTTGAAATCACTCTGCCCTTCGATCTCAGGGATATTGGGGCGCTCTAACTGACCCGCGGCCGAAATTACCGCGTTGAAACGATGGTGCACCAACTCATCATTGGCTGTGCGAGTCACCACATCCCAGTAGCCAGTGGATTCCTCCCACTTGAGCGAGACAACTTCAACACCAAATTTAATATTCTCTCGAAGCCCGCTACGCGCAACGATTTCGCGCGCATAGTCTTGAATTTCACTACCGGTTGCAAATGCATGGGGCCAATCTGTGCGCTGCGCAAATGAAAAGCTATAACCGAAAGTTGGCGTATCGAGTCGCACGCCAGGATAGGTATTGGCCCACCACACGCCGCCAACGTCCGGGTTCTTCTCGAATGCTGTAAAAGGTACGCCAGCCTGCTTCAGACGATACATGGCACCAATACCAGACATACCGGTACCAATCACTGCAACAGAGAATTCGCGATCACCCGCCACATCTGCGAATTTCCAACCAGGGGCACCAAGCTTTTTCGCAGCGAGATCCATCTCGTGCGTGAGAATCTCCGCATCGGTGTCTCCGGCACTGTTTGTGAGGAAATCGATCACGGCGCGTGTCTCGGCATCGTCAAGTGGACGCGGGCGATTCAGACCCTCGTCCCGCAATTGTTTGAGTGCGGCCAGAGCCAGTGCACGGGCTTCGATTTGTGCGACTTCGCTCATTCCACCATTAGCGGGCGCAACCGTATCAACCAGAGGGAACGGCGGGCGCAAGTGCGGACGGAGCATCGTCATGTCTCCGGTGACGGCGGAAAGCGCTATGAGAAGCGAAGGCAGGTCCGCTTTTGCCACGATTTGGGCGAGAAAGGCATCGTCTTCGCAGATCTTCGCGTACTCCTCGCGCCAATAGACGTCGTCAACACCCGGGGGGTCAATGGCACCAGCAGTTAAAGGCATAACAGAAAGGTTCCTCATTGCAGAAAGGTTTCTCATGACTGGACAGAAGGCACAGACACACACCACTTATGGGTTGCTGTTCCGAATAACTTCACAAACACGATGGAGAGACTGATTCGCAAATTGCGCCGGGATGTAGGCCATACCAGCGTCTTGCGATAAATCAATTATCTCAATAAATGAGATGAAATTTTAATTTGCTGCAAACGACCTTGATGCTCACGTTTTCCCTATATCTCATTCAATTGGTTCCTTCAGCGATAGTTATACGGAGCTTGCCTATTGTCTTGCTATATTAGAGATTAGAAATATTTGCAGCACGTTTCAGTTTGCGCTGCATGTATCCTGCGCCTCGCCGCCAGGGCCAAGACAAACTAAGGAAAACAGCCCTTTTGGGGGCTGAGCAAGCCTTTTGAACCCAATCCACCGGGCCCTTGGCGACAAGGGTCGGCGCACCAACGAAAGCAACGATTGCATGACCAGCCTTGCCAAGGGATTCGCTGTCCTCGACCTTTTCTGCGAAGTACACCCGGTTTGGCACGCCGACGAAATCAACCATGCCCTCGGGTACACCCGTGCAACCGGTTACCGTTATGTGAAGGATTTGGTGGAAGCGGGTTTTTTGCGCAAGGTCTCAGCAGGCCGCTATTCGCTAGGTCCACGGATCATTGAGCTGGACTATCAGCTCAGACGCAGCGACCCCGTGCTGCTGGCTGCAAGCCCAGTGATGGACGAGCTGGTCAAGAAGACAGGCCTCGATGCCGTGCTTTCCACACTGTTTGACGACCGGGTGGTTGACATCCACCGTGCCAGCGGGGATCCTACGCTGCGCCTGAGCTATGGTCGAGGCAGGCCGATGCCTTTGCTGCTTGGCGCGGCCGCAAAGATCATGATTTCGCATCTGGGGCGGCGTCAACTGCTGCGGATCTATGAGGCGCATGCCCAGGAAGTGCAGAGCCTGGGATTGGGCGCCAGTTGGTCGGATTTCCGGATCCGCATGCATGCCATCCATGCCGAAGGCTTCTATCTCTCTCTTGGTGAAGTGGAGTCCAACGTGGGGGCCGCAGCTGTTCCGCTCTTTGATATGGACGGTGAACCTGCTGCCGCTCTGGCGCTGGTGGGTCTGACCGAAGCCATCTCAGCCATCGGTGAGAAACAGCTGCGAAAGCTATTGCGCAAAGCCCAGGATGATGTGCGCCGTGCGATCGGCACGCGATCCACGTTGCCGCTGACTGCTTAAAACGTATCCAGATTGCATAGCGCCCGGCTTTGAATTTTGGCAGTCGGCGGTGGGCTACCGTCCAACTTTCTATTCACCTCAATCTTGCGTGGTGGCAACAGAGCGCGAATGAGCGGGGACTGTATCGACCAAGGTCTGAATCGACGGCTGAACGATGACCAACAGGCCTCAAGTTCTTGAAGCCTGCTAAGTCCTTGGCACCAGTGCATGCATCCATTTTGAATTATTGAAAATATTTTAAATACATTCATAATTTCTGACATGCGTACTTCTGAAACAATCCGGCAAGCCATCGCAGACCAGCCCCACGGGGCTGTGTTCTCCAGTGCCGACTTTTTGTCGGCAGGAACGCGTGCAGCCGTTGACCAGGCGCTTTTTCGGTTGATGAAGGCTGGGACCAGCGTACGGGTGGCCAGAGGGCTTTACGCCGCCGCTGGTCAGCAGGTGGATGCGCAAACCGTGGCCAGCGCCCTTGCGCACAAGACTGGCGAGCGTGTGGGGCTTGCACCAGCCGAAGGGCCCGGTAACGTGCTGGTGGTGCCCACCTCGAGCCTGTCGCGCACCATCAAAGCTGTGGGGCACACCGTCGAACATCAGGGACGATGTGTTGATTGGCAAGGTGCTTGAAAAGCACAAGTTCGAGGATGTGGCGCGGCTGTGCTTTTTTTACGGCGTCCCCAAGGTCAAGCGTGTTTTCAAGCGACGCACCTTTGAACCCATGACCAGTGAGAGTGTGGCCCGGATGCTGAGCAACATCAGCAAAGGCCTGCGGGCATCAAGAGATGGGCTTCTGGATGAATTGGCTGCCGGTGGTGCCACGATTGAAAGCCTGGTCACATCTGAACAAAAGCTGGGATTCAAAATCAATTCGTCAGAGAACCTGGACCACTACATTCAGGATTACCTGATCGATGGTGCCAAGGTGACGTTTCATTCACGCAATGAAGGTGATCGACCCAAGGCGCAGATTGATTTCCTGAAGACAGCGCCAAAGGCGGTGGTTTCCAAGGGATGCTTTGATGTACTGGGCATCGATGGGCTTCTTGTCATGAAAAGCATTGTTGTCTATGACCGCGTGAAATCACGCGACATCTACGACTTGATGGTCCTCACGAGAAACCACGGCTATACCCTTGAAGACATCTTTGCGGCCATTGATGCCTATCAGCCCATCAGAAACAAAGATCCTGAGTATTTCAAGAGCGTGGTGACTGGGGTGATTCCGGCAGACAAAAATGATAAGGGGTTTTCCAGCATCCATCTGAAAGTGAAGATGGACGATGTCTACAAGTACTTCAAAAAACTGATCAACGACTATGAAGTAAGGATCGTTCAACAGTTGCAGTCTTAATTGTTACAAGCGATCATCGCGATCGATGCTGCTCATGCAATGCGCTGCCAACATACCAGCTGTGGCGACGATGTGATCGGTACAAACTGTCAACCATGTCTTCAGTATGTACCGTTGGTATTTGGTGGGCCCACCAGGACTTGAACCTGGGACCAAAGGATTCCGGTTTGTGCAGCTTTCGCTACTCCCTGGACTTTGCCTTCACCATAGCTTGCGCCGTAGGTGGGTGCCGTCAAGTCTCTACACCTTCAAGATGATTGCTCACCCAGCTTGGCTCGGCGTTGGCGTATGCATCGATGCACTTAGCTTTCGCCGACTTTGACACCATCCCTTACACAGTTTCCACGCGTAAGGCACATTTGAAAAATATGAGTCCTCTGCTCTAACCAACTGAGCTATAGGCCCGCAAGTTAATTGTACGTTACCCATTTTTGGTCACAACAGGGAGGGCCGTCCCCTACGCCACTTCAGCAAGTCGCCTGGGACACGGTACAGCAGTATCTTGGCCGTTAAGGCATGCCCTTGACGGGCGTTGTCAGACGCCTGTTATTTGTGGCTCAGCGCATTGCTGACCAGCTTGGAGGTGATGTCCACAATCTGGATCATGCGGTCGTAGTTCATGCGGGTGGGGCCGATCACGCCCAGCGTGCCCACCACCTGACCATCGACTTCATAGGGCGAGCTCACCACTGACAGCTCCTCAAAGGGCACGATCTGGCTCTCGCCGCCAATGTAAATACGCACTCCCTCGGCCTTGACCGAGACGTCCAGCAGTCGCATCAGCTGGGCTTTTTGCTCAAACAGCTCAAAGGCGCGACGTAAATGCCCCATGTCGGCCGAAAAGTCACTGACCGACAAAAGGTTGCGCTCGCCGCTGATGATCACTTCGTCCTGAGCCTGGGTCAGGGCCTCGGAGCTGACTTGAACGGCCGCTTGCATGAGCGCGGCAATTTCACCGCGCAAGCGCTCGACCTCACCTTGCAATTTCTCGCGCACTTGCTCCATGGCCATGCCCGAAAAATGGCTGTTCAGATAGTTGGAGGTTTCAATCAGCTGGGTCTGGGTGTAATCAGATTCAGTGAAGATCACCCGGTTTTGCACATCGCCATCGGGCGACACGATGATCACAAGCAGGCGCCGGTCGGACAGGCGCAGGAACTCGATATGGCGAAACACTGTGCTGCGCCGGGGCGCCATCACCACCCCCACAAAATGAGACAGGTTGGACAACAGGTTGGCTGCGTTGGCAATCACCTTTTGCGGCTGCTCGGGGGCCAGACTGGGTGCGTGGAGTTCTTCGTGCTTAACAGTCAGCATGGTGTCGACAAACAGCCGGTATCCCCGTGCAGTGGGAATGCGACCTGCCGAGGTATGAGGGCTGGCGATCAGCCCCAACTCTTCCAGGTCGGACATCACATTGCGGATGGTGGCAGGCGACAACTCCAGCCCGGAAGCTCGCGAAAGCGTGCGCGAGCCCACCGGCTGGCCATCGGCAATGTAGCGCTCTACGAGCGCTTTGAGCAACAACTTCGCGCGATCGTCTAAGTGAGTCATGGTTTCGAGGCATTTTAATGATTTAATTTACCCATGAAATCCCAATTTCGCCATATCGCCCTGATTGGTAAATACCATCAGCCCGTTGCGGGGGGGCAGCAGGCCTCGTCGCGCCAGGTTCTGGAACGGGTCATTCATTTCTTGCACGCGCAAGGCTGCGACGTGGTGCTTGAAAAAGAAACCGCTGCAGGCTCTGGCATCACAGGCCACCAGGTGCTGGATGTGGAGGGCATGGGTCGCGAATGTGACCTGGCCCTGGTGGTCGGGGGCGATGGCACCATGCTGGGCTTTGGCCGCCAACTGGCGCCCTATGGGGTGCCCCTGATTGGGATCAACCAGGGACGCCTGGGCTTCATCACCGACATCCCCCTGAACAAGATCGAAGAAACCCTCAAGCCCATGTTGCGTGGTGAATACGAGGTGGATGACCGCGCCATGATGCATGCCAAGGTCTGGCGTGATGGCCATTGCGTGTTTGACGCCCAGGCCTTGAATGACGTGGTGGTCAACCGCGGGGCCACCTCCGGCATGGTGGAGTTGCGCGTTGAGGTAGACGGCCAGTTCGTGGCCACGCAGCGTGCGGATGGCCTGATCATTGCCACGCCCACGGGCTCCACGGCCTATTCGCTGTCGGCGGGCGGGCCCTTGCTTTACCCTTCCCTGCCGAGCTGGGTCATGGTGCCCATTGCGCCCCACACCCTGTCCAACCGACCGCTGGTGCTGGCCGATCCGGGCGAAATCGTGATCGACCTGGTCTCGGGCCGGGATGCCAGCGCCAACTTTGACATGCAGTCCCTGGCCTCGCTGCTACTGGGGGACCGCATCACCGTGAAGCGGTCGCAGCACCGCGCACGCTTTTTACACCCGCGTGGCTGGAGTTACTACGACACCCTGCGCAAAAAACTGCACTGGAACGAAGGGGTCGCATGAGCCTCAAACGCATCAGCTTGCGCGACTTTGTGATCGTGCGCGAAATAGAGCTGGAGCTGTCCAGTGGCTTCACTGTGCTGACGGGCGAAACCGGCGCTGGCAAATCCATTCTGGTCGATGCCTTGCAACTCGCCCTGGGCGCAAGGGCAGATGCCGGAGCCGTTCGGGAAGGCGCAGCACGCGCCGAGGTCTGCGTTGAATTTGAAACGCCCGCCTCGGTAAAGGCTTGGCTGGAAGAAGGTGGCTTTGAAAACGACGACAGCCTGTTGCTCAAGCGCACCGTGGACGCTCAGGGCAAAAGCCGCGCCTGGATCAACGGCAGCCCTGCCACCGCAGCCCAATTGCGCGAAGTGGCAGACCACCTGCTCGACATTCATGGCCAGCATGCCTGGCAAAGCCTGACCCGTGCCGACGCTGTCATGGGCTTGCTGGATGCCTATGCCCAGGTTGACCGCAAAGCCCTGCAAGCGGCCTGGGGCGATTGGCGCGCCGCGCTCAAAAACTTGCAAGAAGCGCGCGCCGCCCAAGACAGCCTGCAACGCGAGCGCGAACGGCTGGCCTGGCAAATTGGCGAGGTCGACAAACTCGCCCCAGGCGCCCAAGAGTGGGATGAACTCAATGGCCAGCACCAGCGGCTGTCCCATGCGCAGGCCCTGATGGATGCGGCCCAGCAGACGCTGAATGCCCTGGAAGACGATGAGCAAGGCGGCCTGACGCAACTCTCCAAAGCACACGACCTGCTCAGCGAGCAAGGCCACGTGGAGCCCGAGTTCCAAAACCTGGCAGAAGTGTTGTCGTCCAGCCTGGCGCAGGTCAGTGACGTGGTGCACACGCTGCACACCTGGCTGCGTCGCACCGACCTTGACCCTGACCGCCTGGCCGAACTGGATGAGCGCATGGCGCTGTGGCTGTCACTGTCACGTCGCTACAAACGGTTGCCGCAAGAACTGCCCGACCTGCTGGCAGGCTGGAAAATGGAGCTCAGCCGCCTCGATGCAGCGGCCGACCTGGAAGGGCTTGAAGCCCAGGCTCAGGCCGCAGAGGTCCGCTACCGCAAGGAAGCGCGGGCAATTTCGCAGGCACGTGCCAAGGCGGCGCCCAAATTGTCGGCCACCATCACCCAGGCCATGCAAGGCCTGGGCATGCAAGGCGGTCAATTCAAGGTGGACTTGCAAGCGCTGGAACAACCCAGCGCAAGCGGCCTGGAGGAAGTGGTGTTCCTGGTGTCAGGACACCCTGGCAGCACGCCGCGCCCCGTGGGCAAAGTGGCCTCGGGTGGCGAGTTGTCGCGCATCGCCCTGGCCATCGCCGTCACCACCAGCCAGCTGGGTAGCGCGGGCACGTTGATCTTTGACGAAGTGGACTCTGGCGTCGGTGGCGCGGTGGCCGAGACGGTGGGGCGCCTGATGAAGCAACTCGGACGCGACCGACAAGTGCTGGCCGTGACACATTTGCCACAGGTGGCCGCTTGTGCAGACCACCACTGGGTGGTGTCCAAGCATCAGGCGGATCAGCAAACGGTCAGTCAAGTGACAACCGTCCAAGGCGAGCATCGCGTCAGCGAGATTGCGCGCATGCTGGGTGGCGAACGCCTGTCAGATACCACACTGGCTCATGCCCGCGAAATGCTCGGCACGCCCGTTTCCTCCCCCAAGGCGGCCCGCTCATGAAGCGTGAACTGGTCCTCATCACGGGCATGTCAGGCTCAGGCAAATCGGTGGCGCTGCATGCCCTGGAAGACGCAGGCTATTACTGCGTGGACAACCTGCCACCCGAATTGCTGCTGCCCTTTGTGCAACTGGAGCAACAGCACCGCGACCAAAACGTCGCCATCGCGATGGACGTGCGCAGCGCCAGCTCGCTGCCCTTGGTGCCCGCACAGTTGGCCCACCTGCGAGCTTTGGATGTGAACATTCGCCTGATGTTCCTGGATGCCACCACCGACACGCTGGTGCATCGCTATTCGGAAACGCGCCGACGCCACCCTTTGTCACGGCAGGAAGCGCCGCAACTGGACCAGCAACGCGACCTGATCGATGCCATCGAATTGGAGCGCGAGTTGCTGGCGGACTTGCGGGAGGACGCTCACGTCATCGACACCAGCCTGCTGCGATCCACTCAATTGCAAAGCTACATCAAATCGCTGATTTCCGCGCCTGCCGCACAACTCACCCTGATGTTCGAGTCTTTTGCCTTCAAGCGTGGCATCCCGGTGCATGCCGACTATGTGTTCGATGTGCGCATGTTGCCCAACCCGCATTACGAAAACAGCCTGCGCCCTTTGACAGGGCGCGACGCCCCTGTGGCCGATTGGTTAGCGCAGCATGACGATGTCGCACAAATGGCCCAACAGATTGCGGCGTTTCTGAAACAGTGGCTTCCCCGGCTGGAGCATGACCATCGAAGCTATGTCACGGTGGCCATCGGTTGCACGGGGGGACAGCACCGTTCGGTCTACCTGGTGGAGCAACTGGCTCGACAATTCAGTCCGGCGTGGGTGACCCTGAAGCGTCACCGCGAGCTCGACACACACGCCAGCGTGCCGCTCAAGTAGCGTGCGACAACAGCAAACTGCGCACCGGCGCTGGCAAGCCCAGCGCAGGCCAAACCTCTTTGTCCAGCCACTCACCTTCGGGCCACTGGATCGATGGCGATGCTGGACGCACCACACAGGGGTGCATATAAAGGTCTTTGTGGGTTAGCACGTGCTTGAACGCGGGTGCTGCAACCCATTTTGATTGCGCCTTTTTCGGCAATGCGCGCCGCAAAGCCTCTTCGCTTTCAAACACTGGCAAACAATGCAGACCGGCCCAGATGCCTTGTTGCGGCCGTTGCTGAAGCAAGACCGCCCCTTGAGCTGACACGGCCAGCAACAGCCAAAGCGATTCCGAGGTGCGGCGAATTTTGCGAGTTTTGACCGGAAAGGCCTCAGGGCTGCCCAAAGCATGGGCCTGACACAGGGACGCCATGGGACAAGCCTCGCATTGCGGCTTGCGGGGCTTGCAAACAGTGGCTCCCAGGTCCATGATGCCCTGTGTGTAGGTAGGCATGTCGGCGTGTTCATACGGCAACAAACTTTGCGCATGTGCCCAAAGTTGGCGCTCGTGAGCGCCCACGGACAAATCTTCGCCAAAGCCCAGCACGCGCGTCAGCACTCGCTTGACGTTGCCATCCAGAATGGCCACTCGTTCCTCAAAACACAGCGAGGCGATGGCTGCTGCGGTGGAGGGCCCAATGCCTGGCAATGTCTGCAGCATTTCGAACTGCCGGGGGAAGGCACCCCCATGCGCCTGAACCACCGCCTGTGCACAGCGGTGCAGGTTGCGGGCGCGACTGTAATAGCCCAGCCCGCTCCACAAACCCAGCACGTCCTCTTGTGAAGCCGCGGCCAGATCCTGGACGGTGGGAAAGCGCTTGAGAAAACGCTCGAAGTAGGCGATGACTGTGCTCACCTGGGTTTGTTGCAGCATGATTTCGGACAGCCAGACACGGTAAGGGTCCCGGTTGGCCTGCCACGGCAAATCGTGGCGCCCTTGCAACCGTTGCCATCGCACCAAACGCTGGGCAAAGGATGCATCTGGCATCATGGCTTTTGACACTTCACGCAGTAAAAGGTGGAGCGCTGTCCCTGCCGAATTTGCCGGATGGGCTGTTCGCACTGCTTGCAAGGCTCGCCAGCCCGGTCATAGACTGCCGTTTCAAGCTGGAAATAGCCAGTTTGCCCTTGCGCGTTGGAGAAGTCACGCAGGGTGCTGCCACCCGCCTCCAGGGCGCGGGCCAGAACCTCGCGAATGGCGGCATGCAAGCGCCGCGCCCTGGGCAGGCTGACCTTGCTGGCCCGTGTGGTGGGCCGGATGCCGGCCCGAAACAAGGCTTCGCTGGCGTAGATGTTGCCAACGCCAACCACCAGGTCGCCTGACAACAAAACCTGTTTGATGGGGGCTTGTCGCCGCTTCAAGCCCGCATGAAAAGCCACGGGCTCGAAACCTTCTTCCAAAGGCTCGACGCCCAGGCCCTGCAACAACTTCACTGCCATGGGCGCGCTCAGGCTGTCCACAAAGACCATGGCACCAAAGCGCCTGGGGTCATGCAAGCGCAACACCCCTTGGCTGGTCACCAGGTCAAAGTGGTCATGGGGGCCTGCCGCTGGTACCTGGTGGCGGAATGACAGGGCCCCGGACATGCCCAAATGGCACAGCAAGACGCCGTGGTCCATGTCGATCAGGAGGTACTTGCCGCGCCGACGCACCGCCAGGACCTGATGCCCCTGCAAATGCTCGGGCAGACATCCCAAAGGCCAGCGCAAAGGCTTGCCCAAGCGCACTGCCACCACACGGGCGCCTGCAATGTCTTGCGCAAAACTGCGGCGCGTGACTTCAACTTCGGGTAATTCAGGCATGGCGTCAAGGGGTTTGGAGCCTGGGATTATGATCTCCCAATGAAGCCCCCACTGCGGTCCTTGTTGCCCCCCCTGTCGCGCACTTTGCAAAGTGAGACACACACACGCCTTTGGCATGCCGGGCTGTTCTGGCTGGGCCTGCTGTTGGCTGCACCCCACGCACTGGCACAAACGCCCTCTGCCGCGGTTGCCGGTCCTGTGGTCAACTCCAGCATGTCCGGCGAGATGCTGCTTCAGATTCTGCTGGGAGAACTCAACAGCCAGCAAGGCGAGCCTGGGGTGGCTTATTCATTGTTGCTGGACGCTGCCCGCCGCACCGGCGATGAGCGCCTGTACAAGCGCGCCGTCGACATTGCATTGGCATCACGCTCAGGCGATGCAGCCCTGGAGGCGGCGAGTGCCTGGCGGCAAGCCATGCCCGCTGCGCGCGAACCCAATTTGCGCGTTCTACAGATTGTGCTGGCCCTGAACCGTGTTGCGGACAGCTTGGGGCCGCTGCGCACCGAGCTGCAGCTCGCTCCCGAGGCCGAGCGACTCAGCGTCATCGGCAACATCCCTCGCCTGTACACCCGCGTGACCGATCGCAAGTTGGCAGCTTATGTGGTCGAACAGGCCTTGTCTTCATACCAGGCGCAAAACAGAACTGGCCCACTGGCCTGGGCCGTGATTGGTCAGATGCGTTTGGCCGCCAAAGATTTGGACGCTTCGTTTGAGGCAGCGCGCCGTGGCCATGCCTTGAATGGCCAGGACCCAGCGCCCATCTGGCTGGCCCTTGAATTGATGGGGCAGAAACACATGGCGGCAGAAGCTTTGGTCAAACAGGCCATCACGCCGCAAAGCCCACCAGATTTGCGCCTGGGTTGGGTTCGGGTCCTGATCGAGTCCCAGCGGCTCCCTGAAGCCCTTGCCCAGCTGCAAGTGTCCACCGCGCAATCCCCGGACTTTGCCCCAGGATGGTTGTTGCTGGGAGGCGTGTACGCCGAGACCGGCCAGCCAGCCCAGGCACGTGCTGCCTGGCTGCACTTTCTCAAGCTGGCTGAGCCCTTGAACCCTGCGCCCCTTCGCGACCTGGACCAAGCCTACCTGGGTTTGTCGCAACTCGCGCTGAAACAAAAGGACGAAACGCAAGCCGAGGCATGGCTGGCCAAAGTGAAGGACGCTGCAAATGTGTCGCGCGTGCAAGTGCAACGCGCCAATGTGTTGGCCCGCAAAGGCCAAATAGCGGAGGCACGCCGCCTGATTGCCAGCCTGCCAGCTCAAACAGAGGAAGAAAAACGCACGCGGCTTTTCAGTGAAATTCATTTGCTGCGCGAGTTCAACCAGCACGCAGAAGCCTATCAACTCTTGTCTGAAGCCGTCAAAGCCCAGCCTGAGGACAACGATCTGGCATACGAATTGGCCATGAGCGCCGAGAAACTGGATCGGCTCGAAGAAATGGAAAAAATCCTGAGAGGCATCATGGCCCGACAGCCTGATTTCCATCATGCTTACAACGCTTTGGGATATTCATTGGCCGAGCGTCACCTGCGGCTCGATGAGGCACTGGCCTTGATCCAAAAAGCCTTGAGCTTCGCACCCGACGATCCCTTCATCACCGACAGCCTCGGCTGGGTGGAATACCGACGAGGCAATGTGCAGCAAGCGCTGCAAATTTTGCAAAAGGCCTACCGGGCCCGACCTGACCCCGAGATCGCCGCGCATCTGGGCGAGGTTCACTGGGTGCTTCAGCAAAAAGAGCAAGCCCTGCAAGTTTGGCGCGAGGGCTTGTCCTTGAATCCGGACAACCCGAGTTTGCGCGAAACCTTGCGCCGCTTGGGAGCCCCCTTATGAGCGTGGCGCTGTGGGGACGCGCAGGTCTGTTGGTGGGGTGCGCTGTCTGCGCATTGCTGACAGCCTGCAGCACGCCCGCACCCGCGCCCCCTTCGCCAGCCTTGACAACGGTGCCGATCACCTCACCAGCACCCTCTGCGCCCGAACCCACGGCCTGGTCGGGGCGGCTTTCGCTGAGCATACAGAAAGACTTTTCGCAACAAACCCACATCCACATTGCCTTCGAGCTGGAAGGCAATGCCGAAGAGGGGCAATTGCAGGTCGAAGGCCCTTTCGGCACGGCCGCCATCGTGTTGCGCTGGCGGCCTGGGCAAGCCATTTTGAGCCAGGGCGAGCGCAACTACCGTTTTGCATCCCTGGCCGACCTGATCCAGCGCAGCATTGGCACCGACCTTCCGATCGAGGCTGTTTTTGCCTGGTTGCGCAATGAAACCGTGGAGGTGCCAGGCTGGCAAGTGGAATCCAAGCCCAGCCAGGGCGGCCCCTTGGTGGCGCGTCGCTACGACCCCTGGCCTCGGCTTGAGTTGCGCGTGGTCCTGCAACCCTGAATTCCCTGCCAGCCATGCAATCCCTGCTCGATGTTCCTGCGCCTGCCAAGCTGAATTTGTTCCTGCACATCACGGGACGGCGCGACGATGGCTACCACTTGCTGCAATCGGCCTTCATGCTGATTGACTGGTGCGACACCTTGCACTTTGAGCGCCTCAGCCGCGACCACCTTGAGCGCGAAGACCTGACGGTGCCCCTGCCCGCTGACGACTTGGTGCTAAGGGCTGCGCGCTTGCTGAAAGAAACTTCCGGCTGCCCGCTGGGTGCGCACATCGCCATCGAAAAGCGTTTGCCCGCCGAGGCCGGCATGGGCGGCGGCTCATCGGATGCAGCCAGCACCTTGCTGGCCCTGAACCGTCTGTGGGACCTGAAATGGCCCCTGCATCGACTGCAAGCGCTGGGCTTGCAACTGGGGGCCGATGTCCCTTTCTTCCTGAGCGGCCAACACGCCTGGGTTGAAGGCATTGGCGAGAAAATTCAGCCACTGTCCCTGCCCGAGGGGACCTGGGCGATTCTCAAACCGCAAGCGGGACTGGAAACTGCCAGAATTTTTCGCGACCCTCATTTGGAAAGGCAGACTAAAACTGCTACAATGGCAGACTTTGCTGCACGGCCCTTCGACTTTGGTCGAAACGACTTGCAGCCAGTCGCCGAGCGACTGTGCCCCGAAGTGACTCAAGCCCTCGACTGGCTAAGAACTTTAGGATTACAGCCGCGCATGACGGGGTCTGGCAGCGCAGTGTTTGCCAGCTTGCACCGACCGTTGGAGTGGCCTCCAACACCCGCGGGCTGGCAATTGAGGGTGTGCAACAATTTGAAAGTCCATCCATTGGCTGGATGGGCTTTCAGCGACAATTAAAGGGTGAGAGGCTTTGCCTTTCTCCTGTGTAGGGGAGTCGCCAAGTTGGTCAAGGCACCGGATTTTGATTCCGGCATGCGAGGGTTCGAGTCCTTCCTCCCCTGCCACCGTGTTTGTTTGTGACGACACTTGATGGGTGCGCGGTCATCGGGCTGCAGGGCCAGCAGGTTGTTGCTTGGTTAGGCCCTCTGTCAATCTACAACGCTATTCGTCAACATGTCGACCCCACCCACCACCGATTTCATGCTTTTCACAGGCAATGCCAACCCGGCACTGGCCCAGGAAATTGCCACCAACCTTGGCACAGAACTCGGCGCTGCATCGGTGGGCCGTTTCTCGGATGGCGAAGTCACTGTTGAAATCAACCAAAACGTGCGTGCCCGCGATGTTTTCGTGATTCAGTCGACCTGCGCGCCCACCAACGAAAACCTGATGGAACTGCTCATCATGGTCGACGCGCTCAAGCGCGCCTCTGCCGAGCGCATCAGTGCTGTCATCCCCTACTTTGGCTATGCCCGCCAGGATCGCCGCCCGCGCTCCACCCGCGTGCCCATCTCTGCCAAAGTGGTGGCCAACCTGTTGCAAACAGTGGGCGTGGCTCGCGTGCTCACCATGGACCTGCATGCTGACCAGATTCAAGGCTTCTTTGACATTCCGGTCGACAACATTTACGCCTCGCCGGTGCTGCTGGGCGACCTGCGCCAGCAAAAATACGAAGACCTGATTGTGGTGTCGCCCGATGTGGGTGGCGTGGTACGCGCACGGGCGCTGGCCAAGCAGCTCGGCTGCGATCTGGCCATCATTGACAAGCGTCGCCCCAAAGCCAATGTGTCCGAGGTCATGCATGTCATCGGCGACATCGAAGGCCGCAACTGCGTCATCATGGACGACATGATCGACACCGCTGGCACCCTGGTCAAGGCCGCCGAGGTTCTGAAAGAGCGCGGTGCCAAAAAAGTTTATGCGTATTGCACGCACCCGATTTTTTCAGGTCCGGCCATCGAGCGCATCGCCAAAGGCGAGGCCCTGGATGAGGTGGTCATCACCAACACCATTCCGCTCAGCGAGTCTGCAGCGCAATGCCAAAAAATTCGCCAACTCTCTGTGGCACCGCTCATCGCCGAAACGATGCAGCGCATTGCCAAAGGTGAGTCGGTCATGAGTTTGTTCTCCGACCAAAATCAGTTGTTTTAAAAAACCGGGTTGATCGAAGAACTTGCAAGCGGGCTGCTCTGTGGCCCTTTTTTAAACTGGGGTCACACTGGTCGCGGTGGACTCTTTTAGGAGTGAACTATGAAATTCGTCGCTTTTGAGCGCGCCAAGCAGGGAACGGGTGCGAGCCGCCGTCTGCGCATCACCGGTCGCACGCCCGGTATCGTCTATGGTGGCAAAGGCCAGCCGCAACTGATCGAACTCGATCACAACGCGCTGTGGCATGCCCTGAAAAAAGAGGCCTTCCATTCCTCCATCCTGGACATGGAAATCAATGGCACCAGCGCCCAAGTGCTGCTGCGTGACGTGCAATACCACCCGTTCAAGCAACTGGTGCTGCACATTGACTTCCAGCGCGTGGATGCCAACACCAAGATGCACAAGAAAGTGCCGATTCACTACAGCGGTGAAGATGCTTCGCCAGCCGTGAAAGCCGATGCTTGCCTGATCAACCATGTGATCACCGAACTGGAAGTGTCCTGCTTGCCGGCCGACCTGCCCGAGTTCATCGCGGTGGACCTGAGCAACCTGCGCAAGGGCAGCTCGCTGCACCTGAACGACATCACCCTGCCCAAGGGCGTGACCGCGGTCACCCATGGCAAGGCCAACCCGGTTCTGGTGTCGGTCGTGGCTGTTGCCGCCGAAGCCGAAGCCGCAGCACCTGCCGCCGAAGCCAAGAAATAATCCTGGCTGGTTTCGCAAACCCTACGGCCCACTTCGGTGGGCCGTTTGTTTTGGCGCCACCGATAATCACGCACCATGATCAAATTGTTTGTTGGCCTGGGCAACCCAGGCGCCGAATACGAAGCCACCCGCCACAACGCTGGGTTCTGGTGGATTGACGCCCTGGCCCGCCAGATGAAGCTGCAACTGCAGTCGGATCGCAGCTACCACGGCTTGGTGGCGCGCACCCAGGTGGCAGGCCAGTTGGTGTGGCTGCTCGAGCCTCAAACCTTCATGAATGTCTCAGGCAAGTCGGTGGCAGCCTTGGCCCGTTTTTTCAAAATTCAGCCCGAAGAAATTCTGGTCGTCCACGACGAGCTGGATGTGGTGCCCGGCGAAGCCAAGCTGAAGCTGGGCGGCAGCCATGCCGGCCACAATGGCCTGCGCGACATTCACGCCCAGCTCGGCACGGATGCCTACTGGCGCTTGCGTTTGGGCATCGGGCACCCCGGCGTGAAGTCCGAGGTGATTCACTGGGTGCTGAAAAAGCCTGCCCCGGAACAACGCGATTTGATCGAGCGCTGCATTGAGCGCACGCTGCAAGCCGTGCCAGATTTTTTAAGCGGAGACATGGTCAAAGCCACGCATAAAGTGCACACCAGCAAACCCCCGCGAGCCAAGCCGCCGCGACCTGAAGCTGTCTGACCCTCAGTCTGCCGGCGGGGGGACAGCGCCCTTGGCGGCCGCTTGCAAACGCCGAAACTTTTCCCACAAAACCTCTTGGGTTTCCACCCGCTGCGGGTTCACCGGGATGCAAGCCACGGGACAGACCTGGACACATTGCGGCTCATCGAAATGACCCACACATTCGGTGCATTTGTCCGGGTCGATTTCGTAGATTTCGGGCCCGAGGTAAATGGCCTCATTCGGGCACTCCGGCTCGCAGACATCGCAGTTGATGCATTGATCGGTAATGGTGAGTGCCATGGCGTGCGTGGGTGTTGAAAATATGAATTATCCTCTCACCATGATGCGTTTTTTGCTGCGCCGCAGCTTGACCTTGCTGGCCACAGTGTTGGCCGCTTCGGCCGTCATCTTCGCAGCACTGGATGTCTTGCCAGGCAACATCGCCCAGGTGCTCTTGGGCCCGGATGCCTCGGAAGAGGCGGTGCAAGCCCTCGCGCAGCAGTTGGGGCTGGATCAGCCTGCCTGGCAGCGCTACGCCCAATGGCTGGGCGGCCTGCTGCGCTTCGACCTCGGCCTGAGCCATGCCTACAGCTCGCCCGTGGGAGAGCTGATCCTGGAGCGCATGAGCCTGACCCTGCCGCTGGCGCTGATGGCCATGCTGTTCACCACCGTGCTGGCCCTGGGCGCGGGCGTGTATGCCGCGTCGCGTCAACACCGCCTGGGCGATGTGGGCATCATGGGGCTGAGCCAGTTGGGCATCGCCATCCCCAATTTCTGGTTTGCGATTTTGCTGATCATGCTGTTCTCGGTGCACTTGCGCTGGTTTTCAGCAGGCGGTTTCGACGGTTGGTCAGAAGGCCTGGGCGCTGGCCTGAAGGCTCTTTTGCTGCCCGCCCTGTCATTGGCCGTGGTGCAAGCTGCCATTCTGGCTCGCATCACCCGCTCGGCCATGCTGGAAGTGCTTCGCGAAGACTTTGTCCGCACGGCCCGCGCCAAAGGGCGCAGCTTGCGCAGCGCCATGTGGGCCCATGCTTTGCGCAACGCCATGATCCCGGTGGTCACTGTGATGGGCTTGCAATTCGCCAACCTGGTCGCGGGCACGGTGGTCATCGAGAACGTGTTCTACCTGCCAGGGCTGGGACGCCTGATTTTTCAGTCGATTGCCAACCGCGACCTGATCGTGGTACGCAACAGCGTGATGCTGCTGGCTGTCATGGTGGTGGTCATCAACTTTGTGGTCGACTTGCTGTACGCCGTCATCGACCCCCGCATACAAGGACGTGACAGCGCATGAGCACGCACAGCCTGGCACATCGCGCCATGCGTCACCCCAGCTTTGTGTTGGGCAGCGTGTTGCTGTGCCTGGTGGCTTGCGCCGCCTTGCTGTCGCTCGCCTGGACCCCTTATGCCTTGACCGACATCGACATGGCCCGCAAACTCATGCCCCCCTCTGGCGCGCATTGGCTGGGCACCGATGCACTGGGACGGGATGTGGTGTCCCTGTTGCTTGCGGGCGCACGCAGCTCGATTCTGGTGGGGGTGGTGGCCGTCAGCATTGGCTTGAGCATCGGTGTCGCCTTGGGCTTGCTGGCCGCAGCCTACCCGGGCTGGGTGGAAGAGGCCTTGATGCGCCTGACCGATTTCAGCTTTGCTTTTCCAGCGATATTGGTGGCCATCCTGATCACCGCTGTCCTGGGCCCCGGCATGGTGAATGCCATTTTGGCGATTGGCTTTTTCAACATCCCGGTGTTCGCGCGCATCACGCGCGGCAACGCGCACGCCATTTGGGCGCGCGACTATGTGCTGGCGGCGCGTGCCTGCGGCAAAGGGCGCTGGCGCATCACCTGGGACCATGTGTTGCCCAACATCGCGGCTGTGCTCATCGTGCAAGCGTCGGCGCAGTTTGCATTGGCTATTTTGGCGGAGGCGGCGCTGTCTTACCTGGGTCTGGGCACACAACCGCCCGAGCCCTCATGGGGGCGCATGCTCAGCGAAGCCCAAACCTTGCTGTTCCAAGCCCCTCGCCTGGCCGTCTTTCCTGGCGTGGCGATTGCGATCGCGGTGCTGGGCCTGAACCTGGTGGGCGATGGCCTGCGCGACTTGCTTGACCCCAAACTGTCACGCCAGCGATGAGCAAGCACCCCCTGCTGCAACTCAAAGATCTGCATGTGCAGGTTCGTACGGCCCATGGCCTGGTGGATGCGGTACGCGGCGTGAGCTTGAGTTTAGAGCGCGGCGACACCATGGGCTTGATGGGCGAATCCGGTTGCGGCAAATCGCTGACCGCGCTGGCCCTCATGGGCTTGCTGCCCGAGGGCGCGCAAGTGCGGGGCAGCTTGCAATGGCAAGGCGAAGAATGCCTGAGCTGGTCGGAAGACCAGTGGTGCAAGCTGCGCGGCAACCGCTGGGCCATGATTTTTCAAGAGCCCATGACGGCACTCAATCCCTTGCACTCGGTGGGTGAACAGGTCGCGGAGCCCCTTCGCTTGCACCGAGGCCTGTCCCGAAAGGCCGCCTTGAGCGAGGCCGCCGATTTGCTGGACCGCGTGGGCATTGCCATGGCACGACAACGCTTGCAAGACCACCCTCACCAATTCTCCGGCGGGCAGCGACAGCGCATCATGATTGCCATGGCCCTGAGTTGCAACCCCGACCTGCTGATTGCCGACGAGCCCACTACCGCGCTCGATGTCACGGTGGCGCAACGTCTTTTGGAATTGATGCAATCCTTGGTGCAAGAGCGCGGCATGGGCCTGCTGCTGATATCGCACGACCTGGGCGTTTTGGCCCGCCAAGTTCAGCAATTGAAGGTGATGTACGCCGGCCAAATCGTCGAGCAAGGCCCCACTGACGAGGTACTGAAAACACCCGCCCACCCTTACACCCGTGGCCTGCTGGCCTCGCGACCGCAATGGCTGCGCGCACCACAAGATACATCGCAAAGAATGCGTTTGCCCACGCTGCCGGGGCAGGTGCCCGAGTTGCACCAGTTGGGCCAGGGCTGCGCTTTCGCCGACCGCTGCAGTTGGGTTGACGACGCCTGCCGAGCGTCTGAGCCCCGCAGCATCCCCCTCAGTCCCACAAGACAAGCCCGGTGCTGGAGGCTTTCATGAACGCCCCTTTGCTGCAACTGCAGAATGTCAGCAAACACTATGGGTCGGGGCGAACGCCCATCATCGCCGTGTCGGAGGTGAACCTGCAGCTTCACGCCGGACGCAATCTGGCCTTGGTGGGCGAGTCGGGTTCGGGCAAATCCACGCTGGCGCGACTGGTGATGGCGCTTGAAAAACCCACACAAGGCCAGGTTCTATTTCAAGGCCAGAATGTGAACGTCTTGGGCGCCAGGGCCTTGCGCGAGGCGCGGCGCCATTTTCAGATGGTGTTCCAGGACCCCTATGGCTCGCTGGACCCGCGCATGCGCATTCTGCACACGGTGGTTGAACCCCTGAACACCGTGCCCGGTTTGTCACGCCAAGACTTGCGCGAACAGGCCGCGGAGATCCTCAGCCAAGTGGGCTTGCGCAGCAGCGACCTGGACAAATACCCGCATGAATTCTCAGGCGGCCAACGCCAGCGCATTGCCTTGGCACGCGCCCTCATCACCCGCCCAAAGTTGATCGTGGCCGATGAGCCCTTGTCCGCGCTGGACGTCAGCGTACAGGCGCAAGTGCTGAACCTGATGATGGATTTGCAAGACCGCTTTGGCATCACCTACCTGCTGATCAGCCACGACCTGGCCGTGGTGCAGCATCTGTGCGACGAGGCCTGCGTGATGCAGCAAGGCCGTGTGGTCGAGCGTGGCGCGCCACACCGCTTGTTCCAGGACCCGCAACACCCTTGTACGCAAGCCTTGGTGGCCGCTGTGCCACAATTTTGAAAGACAGAGAAAGACATTTCATGACACTCCATCGACGCAACTTTGTGGGCTTGGCCACCACCACAGCCATCAGCGGCTTGCCATTGATCAGCCAGGCGCAAACGAAAAAAGACCAAGCCGTTCTGGCCATGACCCTGGAGCCGCCCGGCTTGGACCCCACCGCTGGGGCCGCTTCCGCCATCGCCGAGATCGTTCACTACAACGTCTTTGAGACCCTGACCAAAATTCAAAGCGATGGCAGTGTGCAACCCTTGCTGGCCGAGCGCTGGGAAGTGTCACCTGACCTCAAGAGCTACACCTTTCGCTTGCGCAAAGGCATCAAGTTCCACAATGGCGAACCCTTCAACGCACAAACAGTCAAGTTTGCCTTTGAGCGTGCGGCCTCTGAAAAAAGCACCAACAAAGACAAGCGCACTTTTGCCAGCATGGACAGCGTGGCAGCCATCGACGAGCACACCGTGGTCATCCTGAACAAGCAAATTGACCCCGATTTTTTGTTCTTGATGGGACAGGCCACAGCTGTCATCGTCGAGCCCAAGAGCGCGGACACCAATGCCACCAAGCCGGTGGGCACGGGGCCCTTTCAATTGGGGCAGTGGAACCGGGGTTCCTCTATCACCCTAAACCGCTGGGACGGGCACCGCGACGCCAAGGCCATTGCCTTGCGCAAAGCCACGTTTCGCTTCATTTCCGACCCGGCCGCGCAAGTGGCGGCTTTGCTCTCGGGGGATGTGGATGCCTTCCCCCGCGTGGCGGCCGCCCGCAGCCTGGCGCAATTCAAGGCCGACCCGCGCTTTCAAATTTTGACCAATGGCTCGCGCGCCAAAACCATCCTGGCCATCAACCACAAGCGCAAGCCGTTGGACGATGTGCGTGTGCGCCGCGCCCTTGCCGCCGCCATTGACCGCAAGGCCGTGATTGCCGCCGCAGCCGATGGCTTTGGCGTGCCCATTGGCAGCCATTACGTGCCCGGGGCTTTAGGCTATGTGGACACCACTGGCGTGAACCCCTACAACCCCGACAAGGCGCGGGCCCTGTTGTCCGAGGCGGGCGTCAAAACGCCGCTGGAGCTGAATTTGATTCTGCCGCCGCCGCCCTATGCACGGCAGGGTGGTGAGGTGATTGCGGCGCAACTGGCCAAAGTGGGTATCGTCGCCAAACTGCAAAACGTCGAGTGGGCGCAATGGCTCAGCGGCGTTTACACGCAGAAAAACTATGACCTCACCCTGATCTCTCACGTGGAGCCATTCGACCTAGGCAATTTCGCCAAGCCAGGCTACTACTGGGGCTACGAGTCGCAGGCGTTCAATGCCCTGTTTGAGCGCATCCACAACGCACCTCGCGTAGCGGATCGTGCCAAACTATTAGGCGATGCACAGCGACTGTTGGCCAACGATGCCGCACACGCCTTTTTGTACCAGCCCCAATGGCTCACGGTGGCCCACAAAAACCTCAAAGGCTTGTGGAAAGACATGCCCATTTTTGTCAATGACCTGTCGGCGCTGAGTTGGGCGTGAGCACCTCGGGCGGTGGGCGGTAAATCGGCTGGGGAGGCATGCCTGCAAGGTGAGGCGTGCCGGCCCAGGCCAGGATCTCGAAGCGGCCTTGCGTCACTTGCACATGGTTCAGCCCTGCATTGGGAATATCGCATTGGCGTGGCCCGTTGAGTGACAGTTGATGCACGCTGCGCCACACCATGTCCAGCACGCCGCCGTGGGTGACCACCACCACCCGCTCGCCCGCATGGTGGTGTGCAATCTCTTGCAGTTCCGCCATCACGCGCGCATGAAACTGACGCGTGCTCTCGCCCTGTGGCAGCGCAAAATCTGCTTCGAAGCGACGCCATTGCGCCCACAACTGCGGGTGCTGTGCTTGAATTTCGTGGGTGCTCAAGCCATCGAAAATGCCAAAGTTTTGCTCGCGCAAGCCACTGCGGGGCTGGCAGGTGCGCGGCAAGGCTCGGGCAAAAGGCTCTGCGGTTTGGCGCGCGCGCAACAAGTCGCTGCTGTGCAAATGCAGGGCCTGCGCCCAGTCGGTGCGCTGCAAATGGTCGCACACGCGCTGCGCTTGCTGATGACCGATGTCGTTCAGCGCAATGTCGACTTGCCCCTGAAAGCGCAAGGCCCGGTTCCAGTCGGTTTCACCATGGCGAATCAGCAGCAGCTCGGTGGGCCTCATGCGCCGTTGCGTTCCTTGCGCTTGGCCAACAAGCGTTGATGCACGCCAGGCGAGACGAACTTGGCGATGTCGCCCCCCAGCAAAGTGATTTCTCGCACCAGGGTGCTGGAGACACACTGGTAAATGTCCAAGGTGTTGAGAAAGATGGTTTCCACATCTGGCGCCAGGTGACGGTTCATGCCGGCGAGCTGAAACTCGTAATCAAAGTCGGTCATGGAGCGCACGCCGCGCACCATCACTTTGGCGCCTTGTTGCAGCACGAAGTCACGCACCAGGCCATCGAACGAGGCCACCTGAACATTGGGACAATCGGACAGAGCCTCGCGTGCCAGGGTCAGGCGCTCGTCCAGTGTGAACAAGGTTTTCTTGTGATGTGCCACGGCCACGGCCACGATGACCGTGCCAAACAACTGGGCCGAACGGCGCACGATGTCTTCGTGGCCGAGGGTGATGGGATCGAAGGTGCCGGGGTAGACCGCAATCACTGAAGAGGCCATGCCATGTCCTTGTGAAAAAATCTTTCAAGCCATTATGCAACGCACAGCAAATGCGCATGCACCATGCCCGCCTTCAGGTGCCGATGACACTGCAATCCCAACGCAGCCAATGCCTCGTTCGGCCATGCCGAAGGCGCTTCCAGGTAAATCCAGCCACTGGCTTTGAGGGCCTGCGCTGCCGCCTTCAATGCGGGCTCGAACAAGTTGGCATCGAAGGGCGGATCCAGAAAAATCAGGTCACAGCTTCCGGGTTCGGCTTGGCGCAAGGCGTTCAGGCCATCGCCACGCACGATTTGCAGCGCGCTGGCTTGCAAGCGTTGGGCGTGCTTGTGCAACTGCGCCACCAGCGCGGCATCCTGCTCCACCAAGATAACCGCCTGGGCGCCGCGTGAGGCTGCCTCCAGCCCGAGCGCGCCGGTGCCGGCAAAGGCATCCAGGCAGCGCCAGCCGGTCAAGTCTTGGCCCAGCCAGTTGAACAAGGTCTCGCGCACCCGGTCAGGGGTGGGCCGCAAGCCGGGCTTGTCGAGAACGGCCAACTTGGTGCGCTTCCATTGCCCGCCAACGATGCGGACCTCGCCAGCTTTCAAGGCTTGGCCCCCACGGTCACAGTGACCATGCGCTCGGGCTGCAACT
Source organism: Limnohabitans sp. (assembly GCA_018882835.1). GTDB lineage: Bacteria > Pseudomonadota > Gammaproteobacteria > Burkholderiales > Burkholderiaceae_C > Limnohabitans. Next base: position 25,605 of record VERE01000014.1, on the reverse strand, counting down.
TGCGCTGAAAGGCTGCACGAATGTCTTGCACCGTGACGCGGTCTACCGCCTGGGTCCAGGTGTCCAGGTAATCCAGAGGCAGCGCATGCCAGGCCATGTTGGCCAGGTTATCCAACAGCTTGCGGTTGCTGTCCAGACGCAAAGGGAAACTGCCAATCAGATTGTCTTTCGCAGCCTTCAGTTCGGCTTCGGTCGGGCCTTCGGCCACAAAGGTGCGAACCACCTCCTGCGCCACTTGCAAGGCCTGATCGGCCTGGTCGGGCCGGGTCTGCAAGCCCACGGCAAACGGTCCGGCGTGCAGGCCCGGGGCAAAGTAGCTGTAGACGCTATAGCTGAGGCCGCGCTTTTCTCGCACCTGCTCAGTCAAGCGCGAGACAAAGCCACCGCCGCCCAAAATGTAATTACCCACGGTCAGCGCAAAAAAGTCGGGGTCGTTGCGTTTGTAGCCAGGCTGCCCCATGAGCACGTGCGCCTGCGCAGACTCGAAGGGCACGCGCACAGTTTGGGCTTGCGTCAACGCAGGCACTTCGGCAACCCCTGGCAACGCAGGGCATGGCTTGCTCGCAGGCAGTCCTGCCAACAATTGCAGTACGCGTTGTTCAGCTTGCGCACGGTTCAAGGCGCCGACCACACTTACACGGGCACGACAGCTGTCCAAATACTGCCCATGAAAAGTGCGCATGTCAGCCACCTGAATGGCGTTCAAGCTGGCTTCGTCGGCTTCATTGCCATAGGGATGGCCGCCATGCACCGCCGCAGCAAAACGGCGCTGCGCCACCGTACCGGGGCGGGTGTAGGCTTCTTTCAGCGCTGCCACGGTCCGGTCGCGCTCGATTGCCCAAACCGGGGCTGGAAAGCTGGGCTGCGCCAATTGGCGCGCAGCCAGGCGGATGGCGCCCTCCAACAAATCGGGCACAGTCAGCGTGCGCAAGAAAAAGCTGAAGCGGTCACTGCCCGCGCTGGCAGAAAACAGGGCGCCCAAATCGGCCCAGGCTTCACCCAGGGCGTTCTCGTCCAGAGCCGGTTGGCCGCCCTGGGCAGCAATGCCTTTGGACAGCATGCCCGCCGTGGCGCTGGCCAAGCCCGCTTGACCGGGTGGGTCGCGACGCGAACCGGCGTCAAAGTCGATCTGAATGTCGACCATCGGCAAAGAGGGGCTTTCCACCAAGTAGATGCGGGCCCCATTGGGCGCGGTCCAGTGCTGGATGGGCAAGGCGGCCCACAGGTTGCTCGCGCACAGCAAACCCGCCACCAGCACCAGACGGCGCATAAGCTTGTGGTTGGTTTTCATCGTGTGCCCTCCCCATGCCGCAGGGGCATGGTCGGTTTGCGGGGCGCTGAGGCGCTGGACGGTTGCGGCAACAGGTGGGCCACCGTCAAGCTGTCATCGCCGAAATAACGTTGTGCCACCGACTTCACCTGATCGGCTGTGACCCCGCGCAGCAAATCAATGAGACGGTCACTGGTGTCCAGGGGCAGGCCTTCCACCCAATAGGTGCCGATCTCGCGCGCCTGGTTGAAGAGCGAATCGCGTTTGTAGACCGCCTGGGCCACCCACTGCGCTTTCACACGCTGGAGCTCTGCTTCGCTGATGCCCTCGCGCGCAATGCGATTGACTTGCTCACGCAAGGCCGCTTCCAGAGCCTCGGGTGTTTTGCCGGCAGCAGGCACGCCCTCGAGCACAAAGATTTGCGGACCGCGGCCACTGAAGTCATGGTAGGCCCCGGCATCGTCAGCCACCCGATCGGCGCCTTGGGTCAGGGCGCGGTCAAGCCGAGAGCCGTTGTAGCCATCGAGTACGGCGGACAGCACGGTGAGCGCCAAGGCGTCCTGGTTGCTGGGAGTGATTTCCATCGATTTGAAGCCGGGCACCTTCCACGACAGCGCCACATAGGCTTGCTCGGCGGGCGCTTTCACCGTGAGGCGGCGCATGCCGCTTTGCGCTGGCTCTTCGCGCGGTTTGCGCTCTGGCAATGCCCGAGCCGGAATAGCGCCATAAATCTCTGCCGCCCAGCGCTGTACCTGTGCCACATCCACATCGCCCACCACCACCACGGTGGCGTTTTGAGGGGTGTACCAGCGCTTGTAAAACGCCCGGGCATCGTCGGGTTGCAGCGCGTCGAGGTCGTTCATCCAGCCCACGATGGGCCGGCGGTAAGGGGACGCGACAAACTGAACGGCGCTCAGTTGCTCGTACAGCAAGGCACGCGGCGCGTCTTCGGTGCGCAGGCGGCGTTCTTCTTTCACCACTTCCAGCTCTTTGCGAAACTCTTCATCGGGCCATTGGTTGTTGGCGAAGCGGTCGGCCTCGAGGCGCATCACGTCCACCAGTCGGCTGGCTGGAATTTGTTGGAAGTAGCCGGTGTAGTCCTTGCTGGTGAAGGCGTTTTCGCGCCCTCCCAAGGCCGCCACACGGCGTGAGAACTCACCCGCGCCGACGCTGGGCGTGCCTTTGAACAACATGTGCTCCAGCACATGGGCCACGCCCGAGGTGCCATCAACCTCGTCCATGGAGCCGACCCGCAGCCACACCATGTGCACGGCTGTGGGCGCACGCCGGTCGGGCTTGACGATGACCGTCATGCCATTGGGCAAGGTGGTTTGGTGTATCTGGGCCGCGGCCGGCGGCCCCCAAAAACAGGCCGCCAGCAGGATTGGCAACCCGAAGGAAAAGCGTTTCATAGAATGAGTCACCTGCAGTTCTTGCAACATCGCACGAATTGACCGATTCTAGGAACCCCCGAGTCCATGTTCAGCTTTTTCAAAAAAAAGACCCCACCGCCGGTAGCGCCTGAACCGACAGCGCCTGTTGCGGCGCCTGTTGCTACCGATGCACAGCCTCCTGCTGCCTCGCCGGCAACCCCTGCTGACGGAGTGACGCCCCAGGCCCAGCCCTCGCGCAGCGGCTGGCTGTCGCGCCTGAAAAGCGGCTTGCAGCGCACCGGCAGCAGCATTGCCCAGGTGTTTACCGGCACCCGCATTGATGACGCGCTGTACGAAGAACTTGAAACCGCCCTGTTGATGGCCGACACCGGGGTGCAGGCCACACAACACCTGCTGGATGATCTGAAAGCCCGCGTCAAGGTCGCCAAAATCTCCGATCCTGCGGGTGTCAAGGCCTTGCTGGCCGACGCTTTGGCCGAGCTGCTGCAACCCCTGGAAAAAGCGCTGGTTGTGGGCGCGCACCACCCCACCGTGGTGATGGTGGCCGGCGTCAATGGTGCGGGCAAAACCACTTCCATTGGCAAACTCACCCGCCACCTCAGCGACAGCGGCGCCTCGGTGCTGCTGGCCGCAGCCGACACCTTCCGTGCCGCTGCGCGCGAGCAATTGGTGGTCTGGGCAGACCGCAACCAGGTGGAAATCGTCAGTCAGCAAGGCGGTGACCCGGCCGCCGTCAGCTTTGACGCCGTCAGCGCCGGCAAGGCCCGGGGCCGCGATGTGGTGCTGGTCGACACGGCCGGCCGCCTGCCTACCCAGCTGCACCTGATGGAAGAGCTGAAAAAAATCAAGCGCGTGGTGCAAAAAGCCGACCCCACCGGACCGCATGAAGTGCTGCTGGTGATCGATGGCAACACCGGCCAAAATGCCTTGGCCCAAGTGAAGGCATTCGACGAAGCACTGGGTCTCACGGGACTGATCGTCACCAAGCTCGACGGCACGGCCAAGGGCGGCGTTCTGGCCGCGATTGCGCTGTGGGGACGGGAACGTGCCCGCCTGCAAGGGGCCGGCGTGCCGGTTTATTTCATTGGCGTCGGCGAAAAACTGGAAGACCTGCAAACCTTTTCGGCCCGGGAATTTGCCGAGGCTTTGTTGGGGTAACACCATGCAACGAGGCGACCTGCTGCAATTCCTGGCGTCAGGCGCCGGCGCTTCGGTGTGACCACATGGGGGACCACCCTGCAGGGCTGGCATGTGGCCTGCCGAATCGGCAACCTGAGCCAGCTCACAACCCTGGCACGCCCTTGAAACCAAGGGATTACCCTAAATACAACAGGGATTAGCACTCCTCCCAAAGGAGTGCTAATATTACGTCATTCGTATCCGAAAGGGTTACAAACCATGACGGCTCTGACTGCATCCCCTACTGCTCTGGTCGCCAATCCGTGGGCGCTGGTGCCCCCTCTGGGGCACCTGGACGCCTACATCACGGCGGTCAATCGCATGCCCATGCTCACCCTGGAGCAAGAGCAAGCCTACGCGCGCCAATTGAAAAATGACAACGACCTTGACGCGGCCGGAAAGCTCATCATGTCGCACCTGCGCCTGGTGGTGTCGGTCTCGCGCCAGTACCTGGGCTATGGTTTGCCGCATGCCGACCTGATCCAGGAAGGCAATGTGGGTCTGATGAAAGCTGTCAAGCGCTTCGACCCCGACCAGGGCGTGCGACTGGTCAGCTATGCCATGCACTGGATCAAGGCCGAAATTCACGAATACATCCTGCGCAACTGGCGGATGGTCAAAGTGGCAACCACCAAGGCTCAGCGCAAGCTGTTTTTCAATCTGCGCTCGATGAAGCAAGGCTTCCGCGCCGATGCCGGTACCGATGGTGACATGGCCACGCACCGTGACAGCCTGACCGACGCGCAAATTGATTCGGTAGCGCGCGACTTGAATGTCAAGCGCGAAGAAGTCATCGAGATGGAAACTCGCATGAGCGGGGGCGATGTGTTGCTGGACCCCGCCCCCAGCGACGATGGCGAGCAGGCGTTTGGCCCGATCGCCTACCTGAGCGACGCCAACCACGAGCCCACCGCCGTGATCGAGTCACGCCAGCGTGACCTGATGGCCAGCGATGGCATTGTGGCCGCTCTGGAAGCCTTGGACCCCCGCAGCCGCCGCATCGTGGAAGAGCGCTGGCTGAAAGTCAACGATGATGGCTCGGGCGGCCTCACGCTGCACGACCTGGCCGCAGAGTACGGCGTCAGTGCCGAGCGCATCCGCCAGATTGAGGTGGCGGCCATGAAAAAAATGAAGGCGGCGCTGCAAGCCTACGCCTGAGCCAGACGGGCGCGTGCAAACGCTTGCGCCCCGGGGTTATTTCAGCAAGATCCGAACGTCTTCGGCCAAGGCCTGTGCGCCGCTGCCATAGCGGCTGTACAGGCGCAATTGGCCCTGCGTGTCGTACACATAACTGCCCGCCGAATGGTCCATGGTGTAGCTGGTCGGCGTTTTGCCGTCCACTTTCTTGTAGTACACCTTGTAATGCTTGGCCACCTCTGACAATTGTTCTGGCGTCGGGCTGAACGCCAAAAAGCTGGGGTCGAAATTGGCCATGTAGGCCTTCAGCAACTCAGGCGTGTCGCGCGCTGGGTCGACCGTGATGAACAAGCCTTGCAAGCGCTCGCCATCGCTGCCCAGCAAACGCTTGACCTCGGCCAGCTCGGTCATGGAGGTAGGGCAAACATCCGGGCACTGGGTATAGCCAAAAAACAAAACGGCCACCTTGCCCTTGAAATCGCTCAGAGAGCGCTCTTTGCCATGTTGGTCCGTCAGCGTGAACCCTTTGGCGTAATCGGCGCCAGTGATGTCAATCGACTTGAAAGAGGGTTTATCGGGGGTGCAAGCCAACAACAGACTGCAAGCCAGCATGACCAGGCCCAGGATTCGACGGTTCAGCATGGGCGGCTCATTTCAAAGGTAATGGTCGATCAGAAAGGCTGCGAACAGCAGGCTCAGATGGATCAGGGAGAAGCGAAAGGTTTTGCGCGCCAGGGCATCCGAGTAGTTGCGCCAAAGGGCCCAGGCGTAACCGCAAAATCCCACACTCAACAACAGTGCCGAGACCAGGTAAAACCAGCCGCTCATGCCGTAGATGAAGGGCATCAGACATGCCGCCAGCAGCACCCAGGTGTACAACAAAATTTGCAAACGGGTGAAGGCGTTGCCATGGGTGACCGGCAGCATGGGCAGGCCTGATTTGCGGTAGTCCTCGACACGGTACAAGGCCAGTGCCCAGAAATGGGGCGGCGTCCACAAAAAAATGATGAGGAACAGGATCAGGGCTTCCGGCCCAACCTCACCCGTCATTGCTGCCCAACCCAACACCGGTGGCATGGCACCAGAAGCACCGCCGATCACGATGTTTTGGGGCGTCAAGGGCTTGAGAATCACGGTGTAAATCACTGCGTAACCCACAAAGGTGGCGAAGGTCAGCCACATGGTGAGAGGATTCACCGCCAGGTAAAGAATGGCCGAACCCGCGGTGCACAAGGCAGCAGAGAACCACAAAGTTTCCTTGTCACTCAACTCGCCTTTGGCTGTCGGCCGCCAGGCTGTGCGCTTCATGCGCGCATCAATCTTTTTCTCCACAATGCAGTTGAATGCCGCCGCCGCACCCGCGACCAGCCAGATGCCCAGGCATGCGAGGGCGGCCAGGCCCACTTCGGCCAAGCTGGGCACCCCGGGCACCGCCAGCACCATGCCGATGAGCGCGCAAAACACAATCAGTTGAATGACGCGTGGCTTGGTCAGCGCATTGAATTGCTGCCAACGCGAAAGCGTCGCCTCAGGCTCGGTGCGGCTCAGGGCCAACGACCAGGTCAGCGTCACCAGCAAAGCCGCAGCACCGCCCGTGTGCAAGACAGCGGCGAGCAAAGGCCAGTCGAGCACGACGTTGGAAACGCCTGTGAGCAACTGCAACAAGAGGAGCCACTTGAGCCAGCGCGCCTGGGTGCGCAGCCCTTGACTGCGCATGACCCAAGCCAGTCCCCCCAACACCAGGAACACAACATAGGCCATCAGCCGGTGCGTGTAGTGAATGGCCGTCAAGGCCTCGAAGGGAATGGTCTGACCGTCTCGCATCAGGCCCAAAGGCCGCCACAGCTCGAAGGCGGATGAAAAATTCATGGCCGGCCACCAGCTGTCCTGGCACATGGGAAATTGAGTGCAAGCCAGCACTGCGTAATTGGTACTGACCCAGCCGCCCAGCACCACTTGCACCAGCAGCAAGGCTGTGCCCGCCCACAACCCTTTGCGCAATGCGGCGGAAACTGTCACCGGCTTCGACAGGCCCAGCAAACAGCTCTGCGCCACGGCCTGGCATGTGAGCAAGGCCAACAAGATCAGGCCACCCAACAGGTGCAAGGTCACGATGGCGGGAAACAGCTTCATGGTGACGGTCAGGGCACCGAACGCGCCCTGCAGCATCACCCATATCAATGTCAGCGTGGCCAGCCCCTTGGCAGGCTGATGCAAGGGTTCGCCAACACGTCGGGGCCACCAGGCATGGATGGCCAAGGTCAAAATGAGCACGCCGACCGCCGTCGCAAAGTAACGGTGAAGCATCTCGATCCAGGCCTTCACCTCGGTGACAGGGCCAGTGGGCAAGCGGGCCTGCTCAAGCGCAATCTGGGTTGCGGCACCCACCGGGCTGGCGTGGCCATAGCAGCCGGGCCAATCCGGACAGCCCAGGCCCGAATCGGTCAGGCGCGTGAAAGCGCCGAACATCACCAGGTCAAAGGTGAGAAAAAGGGTCAGCAAGGTCAACTGTCGAACCCGATGCCCCGGGCTTTGGCGCCGGTGGCGCAGCCAGACCCAGGTCAAAGGGCCCAAAGCCAGCAAGGCCCCCATGATCAGCAGGTGCCCGACGGGGCTGAGGTTGTAAAGGTCGACGCTCATAGAAAACGATAACGTTGCCAATCAAAAAGGCGATCAGGAAGAAGAGCGTCTTGCATGAAGAAGGGGTTGAAACAAATGAAACCAAAGGCATACCATCGCCAACACAGCCGCCAGGACAAACCACTGGTGGGCCACGACCTGGTGATGAGCTGCCTGGGCTGCAGGGCTAGGCAGTTCGCGTGCCAGCCCTGGGTCCGGGTCATCGGTTTGCATGACCACCGCCAGCATCTGCACGCCGGTTTCCTCGCGAAACTGCGCCAAGCTGAGATTTTGCCTAATCTTGGAAGACCCTGACGCACTGGGTGGCGCTCCAGCCGTGACAACCGCCGGGGTTGAAAGTTCCGGCGAAATACGCCCTTGTAATCTGACCACGCCACCTTCCGTCTCAAACTCTGGCCATGAACCGTTGATGGCACTGCTGCGGGGAATCCAGCCGCGTTGCACCCACACGGCCGTGCTGGCGTCAAGCTGAAGTGGGGTCATCACCCAGGTACCGCTTCGGCCCTGCGCGTCAAGTCCTTCGAGCAGCACCGTGTGCTGAGCCAGCCAAAACCCTTCGAGCGCCACGCGCCGATGCAATTGAGACCAGTCTGTGGGGCTTTCCAGCAAGGACAGGGTCACCAGCTCTGGCTCCTGCTGACGGGCCGCCATGATGGCCTGCAAAGCCATGGCTTCATCCGCCAAAGACAACTGCGCTCGACCCCACAGCAAGGCGGCCACCATTCCTGCCCAGGCCATCCCCAACAAGGCCCACCGGCCCCAAACGCGGTAGCGCGGCGGACGCGTTTGCGATGCATCACTCAAAAAAACCTCATTCATGTTCAAACTGCTGAAGGGCCTTTGGAGCCGCCTCCTGCTTGTTGCAACAAGCTGCGCATGTCTGCCAGTGAAACCGCCGTTTGGGTTGCCACAGGCACCCGGGGAACGGGTTTCAGCGCATGCCCGTAAATAATTTCAAAGGTCAACGCCAGGCGGCCGCTGCCATCGTGCAGGGCCAGATGCTTGCGCATCGCATCCAGCAAGGTCTGGCGCCATTGGCGGCCCCGCAGGGCCTGAAAACGTTGCGGGTGCAGGTTGCGGCCCAGGCTGCGCAAATCCTGCAGCATTTTTTCAGGGCTGTCGTAAGTCAGGGTGATGCGCTCCATGTCCATCACCGGCTCGGCAAAACCAGCCTGAATCAGCATGTCGCCCCAGTCATGCATGTCGGTCAGTTCGGACCCTGCGGGTGGCCAACCCAGTTGCTGGTACATGGCATGCCACTCGCGCAAGGTGTCTGGCCCCAGGCAAGAAAACATCACAAAGCCATCCACGGACAGCGCTTGGTGCCACTGCTGAAACAGGCGTTGGGGATCGGCACTGCCGTGCAACAGCATGTTGGCCCAGACCATCTGGGCCAGTCCCGGCTCGGGCGGCTGAAAAGCAGGCACGGCACGTCCCCAGCGGCGCCACCAGGGGGGCAGCAAGACCTCCTTGGCCGCCTGCAAGCGTGCTGGCGAAGCTTCCACCACCTGAGACTGTGCCTGAGGGTAACGTTGCGCCAGGCGCGCATGGGCTTGCAAGCCGCCAACCGTGGGCATCCAGTGGATCCAGCGCTGGGGTTGCAGGCGAATCCACTGAAGGCGATCTTCCATGCGGCGCGACACCTCGTCGTGCAACCATGCCTCGCCGGCCTGCCCCAAGCCCGCCCCGCCTTGCCACCAACGGGCGGCGGCCACCGGGTCCACCGTGGGTGGCGCGGCGTTGACAGGGTAGTTCTGGGGCATGTCAGACATAGGGGGGCAGTATATTGGGGGATGACCCTGCCCTCGGAATGCCTGATCTGCCACCAGTGGCCTGGCCCGGCCTTGTGTGAAAGCTGCATTCTGAATTTTGCCCAGCCGCGTGCCCGCTGCCAACTGTGCGCCCTGCCAGGTGCCGACCCGGTGTGTTCTGCCTGTCGTGCCACACCCCCGGTCTGGGACGCCTGTCTGTGCGCCGTCGATTACGGCTACCCCTGGCAAGCCTGCGTGGCGCGCCTGAAATTTCAGGGCGAGTTGGGCCTGGCAAAGAGCCTGGGGCAACTCATACGCCACGCGCCCTGGGTCGAACGCGCACTGGAACAGGCCACATGCCTGCTGCCCATGCCGCTGTCCGACCAACGCTTGCGCGAGCGCGGCTACAACCAAGCCTTGCTGCTGGCGCGCAGCCTGCGTCAGGGCCTCAAGATACCGTTACCGGTCCACTGGCTGCAAAAATGGCGTGACACTCCCGCCCAGTCTGAGTTGGCGCGCGACGAGCGCCTGCGCAATGTGGCTGGCAGCTTCAGCCTGGCGCCGTCGCACCGGCACCGTCTACGAAATGCGCGGGTGGTGCTGGTGGACGATGTGATGACCACGGGCGCCTCGTTGCAGGCCGCGTGCCAGGTACTGCGCCATGCGGGGGTGGCCCATATCACCACCCTGGTGTTGGCACGCACCAACGCCCCGGGCGCCGGCCCTTCAGAGAAAAGTTAAGCTTGGGGGATGTTTCACATTGTCCTGGTTCACCCCGAAATCCCGCCCAACACCGGCAACGTCATTCGCTTGGCGGCCAACACGGGCTGTGACTTGCACCTGATCGAACCCCTGGGCTTCTCCATGGAAGACCGTTTGATGCGCCGCGCTGGCCTGGACTACCACGAGTATGCCGACGTGCGACGCCATGCCAATTGGGCCGCATTTCAACAGGCCATGCAGCCTGACGCCACGCGCTGCTTTGCGCTGACCACCCGGGGGGCACAAAGCGTGCACGCCACGACCTTTCAGCCAGGCGATTGGTTTTTCTTTGGCAGCGAAACAGCGGGCTTGCCTGCCGAGATTCGCGACAGCTTTCCCGCGCCTCAGCGTTTGCGGCTTTCCATGCGCGCCGGCCAGCGCAGCTTGAACCTGTCGAATTCTGTGGCAGTGGTGGTCTACGAAGCCTGGCGTCAGCAAGGCTTTGCCTGAGCCAACCTCAGGGATAGCGACGGCTCAGCGACTCGGCCACACACACCGGCTTGTCGTGGCCCTCGCGCTCCACAGTGACCGACCAGGTCATCTGCAGGCCGCCTTGCTCGATCCATTCTGCCGCCTTCAGGGTCATGCGCGCCCGCAAGCGCGAGCCTACCGGCACCACCGAGGTGAAGCGCACGCGGTTCAGGCCGTAGTTGATGCCCATGCGGGTCTGACGAATTTCAAACGAGCTTTCGAAAAACTTGGGCAGCATGGACAGGGTCAAAAAGCCGTGCGCAATGGTGCCACCGAACGGCCCACTTTTGGCGCGCTCCACGTCCACATGAATCCATTGCGGATCACCCGTGGCCTGGGCAAACTGGTTGACCTGTTCCTGGGTCACGGCCATCCAATCGCTGACCGCCACCTCCTGCCCGACACAGGCGGCCAGGTCTTGCAAAGTTTCAAACACTCTCATGCATGTGCTCCACTGAAAAAGCCGTCCCATACCAGTTTGCAGCCTGTCAAAAACAGGCCCAGATGGACCAGGCGGTAAAACAATTTGGGCTGAATCACGCGCGCCACACGCAACCCCATCCAGACGCCAATCGGTGCAAAAGGCAACAACATCATGGCTGTGCCCAGGCCGCGCCAATCCAACAAGCCCAAATAAGCATAGGGCAGCCACTTGGCCATGTTCACAAAGAAAAACAACACGGCCATGGTGGCCGTGAAGGTGAAGGGCGGCAATCGCAAAGGCAGCACGTAGGCGTTCAAGGGCGGCCCGCCTGCATGGGCAATGAAACTGGTGAAGCCAGAGGTCACAGTCAGGATGGCACCCAACCAGCGCGGGGGCGGCGGCGCGTCAGCACGCGGCGGGAACAGCAGGCGCTGCGCCAAGAACAGCAAGGTGCACACGCCCACCAGGCCCGCCACCCAATGCGCGTCCATCACGCGAAACAGCACAAACCCCATGAACACCCCGATCAAGGCACAGGGCACCAGGAATTTCAAGAGCGCCAGGTCGTAACCTCTGCGGTACGCATTCAGGCCGAGAATGTCCAGCACAAACAACACGGGCATCAAAATGGCTGCGGCCTGCGGCACGGTGACGGTCAGCGAAATCAGGGGCACGGCCAAAGCGCCAAAGCCCGAACCGAAGCCGCTTTTACTGACGCCCAGCAACAACACTGCGGGAATGGCCGCTGCGTAAAACTTTGGATCGGTGATGAACCAGTCGGTCAATGCCAGGTCCGCCTGTCAATTCAGGGGGTAGTCCACTTGATGGCGCGCAGTACGCAAGCCCTCAAGTTCTTGGCGCACACGCAAATGCTCCGGGTGAACCGCATAAGCATCCAAGGCCTGTTGCGATTCAAACTCGGAATACAACACCACGTCGCAGGCGTAATCGACAGCGCTGGTGTCGATACCGATTTCGAGGTGCTGCATGCCGGGAATTTTGCCTCGCAAACCTTCAAAGGCCTGCTTGAGGCGCGCAATGCCTTGGACTTTTTCCTGGGCGTCGTCGCCCCGGACATTCCACATGACAATGTGCTTGATCATGGCTCGCTCAGGCTTTGGCCTTGGGATTCAGCACAAAGTCATAGTCCATGCGGAAACTGCCATCGGGCAATTGCGTCCAATCGGCCACCAGCGATTGGCGTACGCCAAACACAGCGTCTGAATCCAGGTAAGAGTCCTTGTCGCGGAACACATGGGTGATGAGCCGCTCGTAGCCGGGCGCTTCCACCATGAAGTGCAAATGGGCCGGCCGCCAGGGGTGGCGCTGGGTCGCGCCCAACAAAGTTCCCACCGGGCCATCCACCGGGATGGGATAGGGCTCGGCCACAATTGTCTTGAAGTAGTAACGCCCTTTGTCGTCCGACTTCATGATGCCGCGCGCCTGTGAATGCCCCAGCGATTCGTACTGAACGTCGTACAGGCCATCTTCATCGGCTTGCCAGACGTTGATGGTGGCGTTCGGAATGGGCTCGCCGCCCAAGCCGCGCACCGAACCCTCCACCCAGCAAGGCGCGCCCTTGGCACCGTTGGAGACATCGGCCCCCAGCTCGTAGTGCGGCGCATCTTCCAGGAAGAACGGGCCAAACACCGTGGCCTCGGTGCACCCCGGCGGCTTGTCCTGGTTCATGGCAATGGTGAGCATGGACAGCCCCAGCACGTCGCTCAACAAAATGAATTCTTGCCGCACATCCGTGCACTTGTGCCCGGTGGCCGTCAGGTACTGAATGCCTTTGAACCACTCTTCTTCGGTCAGCTTCACCTCGCGTGCAAAGGAATGCAGGTGTTGCACCAGGCTGGTGATGATTTCCTTGAGTCGCGGGTCAGGCGTGTTGGAAAAACTGGCAATCACCGCTTGGGTGATGTTGTCTTGGTTCAGGTTTCTCACGTTGTCTTCTCCTACATCATTCGGGTTGCAGCCCTGCGGCTTTCATCAAGGGGATCCAGCGCTCCAGGTCACGCCGCCAGACGGCGCGTGCCTCATCGCCGACCAGGGACAGGGGGCGGCCCCCGGCTTTTTCAAATCGCTCGATCACCTCGGGCGACTGCATGACTTTGCGCATTTCACCACGCAATCGGGCCAATTCGGGCGCTGGCGTTTTGGCAGGCGCGAAATAGCCAAACCAGGACTCGAGCTCCAAGGGCGCCACACCGGTTTCGCGCACCGTGGGCACGTTGGGGTGCATGGCCAGTCGCTGTCCGCCTGACACGGCCAGGGCCCTCAGGTTGCCTGACTCGACATGCGGGCGGGCGGTGGACGACAAATCGAAAAACACATCGACACGCCCACCCAGCAGGTCGGTGTAGGCCGGTTGCGCGCCCCGGTAAGGCACATGGGTCAGCTGAACGCCCGCCAAATGCCACAAAGCGGCGGCCAGCACATGTTGCCCCGAACCATTGCCGGCCGACGCATAGCTCAACGCGCCGGGATGGGCACGGGCATGCGCCACCAACTCCGCCAAAGAGGCGAAAGGCAAATCCTTGCGCGCCAGCAAGGTGTAGCTGTAACCCACGGCCAGGCCAATCGGCTCGAAGTCGCGCAAGGGGTCGTAGCTGAGGTTTTTGAACAGGCCCGCGTTCAACACCAGGTTGGACACCGAGCCCATCAGCAAGGTATAGCCATCAGGGGCGGCTTTGGCGGCCAGGTCGGTGCCGACCAAGGTGCCAGAGCCCGTGCGGTTTTCCACCACCACACCGGCCTTGAAGGTTTGCGCCAGCTTGTCTGCCAGCACACGCGCCACAAAGTCAAAGCCGCCGCCCGGGGGCTGCGGCACGATCACGCGAATGGCGCGGTTGGGGTAGGCGTCTTGAGAAAAACTGAGGCCATGCCAAGCGCCTGCCAAGGCGACCAAGCTGCTCAGGCAGTCCCTGCGATGCATTGCCATGCTCAGCGCTCCAAGGGTTGACCGGCCAGCCAGTTGGCACCGCGGCGGTACAGGTCTTGCACTTTCTCGCCCTTGAGCATGGGCATGTCCATCTTCACCTTGTACCCGATGCGTGTCTGGATGTAGGCCAAATGGCGGTAGCCCTCGGGGAACTCGGCCAGGGCCACCGGGTCAAGCGCCAATTTGGCCGCCGGATCGACGGGGTCAATGCGGTCTTTCTCGTAGATCGGCTGACGATGCACCAAGCCCCAACGCCCATTTCGCTCTTCGAAGAAATCATAGAAGCGGCCGGTGCACACCACATCGCACAACACACCCTCGACCATGCCACGCTGAGAGATGGTCATCTTGGTCTGGGCGATGGCGCGCGTGCCATTGACATCAACAGAGGAGCCGCCCAAAAAGTGAAGAATGCTCACCCCCTTGTTCCATCCTTCGATGGTGACGCGAATGAACTCTTCAAAAGGCCCCTGAAACCAGGTGGCCATCATCACGCCATCGTCATGCCAAACCGTGCGAAACCGGTCCCACAAACCGGCATCGCGCCAAACCGCCCAGTTCTCGACCAGTTGCCTGATGCGCAGTTGTTGTTCCATTGTGTTGTCCAAGCTGTCCTCCAGGTGACGCTGTACCAGCGCGTTTTTCTGCATTGTCTGTCATCCACTGTAAAAGCGACGGACAATCACGCCAACGCCCCTGCGGTAAATTACTTTTCCACGCAGCGGAAAACCCATGGACCGTTGGACCGAACTCGAACTTTTTGTCCAGGTCGCCGAAACCGGCAGCCTGAGCCGTGCCGCCCAAGCCCTGTCGCTGTCCAATGCAGCGGCCAGCCGGCATTTGTCCGCGCTGGAAGACCGCCTGGGCGCGCGTTTGGTGGAACGCAACACCCGCCGCCTGTTTTTGACCGAAACAGGGCAAGAGTTTTTCTCACGCGCCAAAGCCATCTTGGGAGAGCTCAAGGAGGCCGAACTGGCCGTCAACGCCAAAACCGTCAACCCCAGCGGCACCTTGCGCATCATGGCTTCGCTGTCGTTCGCCATGCACCATGTGGCGCCTATCTTGCGCGAGTACACCCAGCGCTACCCCCTGGTGAATGTCCATGTGGAAGCGGCCAACCGCTACCAGGACATGATCGATGACAACATTGACGTGGCCATTCGCACGCGCGAGTTCGAGCCCGACTCCAACATCACCATCCGTCGACTGGCCGAAACACGGCGCGTGCTGGCGGCCTCCCCCAGGTATCTGGCACAGCATGGCTTCCCTCAAACCCTGGACGATTTGCAGCGTCACAAGCTGCTGATCTACACCTACGCCAACACGCCCAACGACCTGCGGTTTCAACGTGATGGCCAGGTGACCACGGTTCATGCGAAAGGCTTGCTGGAATCGAACGACGGCCAAATTCTGCGCGCCGCTGCGCTGGAGGGCCTGGGCATCCTGGTACAGCCCAGCTACATCGTCTATGAAGACATCGTGGCAGGCCGCCTTGTGCCCTTGCTGGAAGACTGGGACTTGCCCCGCCTCACCATCAACCTGGCCTACCCGAACCGCAAGCATTTGTCGGCCAAGGTCCGAACTTTTGTGGACTTCATGGCCGAGCGGTTCCTGGCCCAAGGCTTCGAGCGAAAGTGGACCACCCGTTTTGCCAACCCCTCATGATGCACACCCAAGTTCTCATCATCGGCGGCGGCCCCAGTGGCCTGATGCTCGCCAACGAGCTCGGCCCGCGCGGCATCAGCTGCTTGCTGGTCGATGCCAAGCCCTCGACCGCCTTCAACCCGCAAGCCAACGCCACGCAGGCACGCACCATGGAGCACTACCGGCGCCTGGGCTTCGTGCAAGAAATTCGGGCGCTGGGCTTGCCCCCTGACCATCCCACCGACATTGCGTACTTCACCCGGTTGACGCACCACGAGCTGGCCCGTCTGTCATTGCCCACCGCAGCGCAAGCTGTGAAGGCCGTTCGCCAGATGGCAGGCTCTTGGAGCGCAGCCGAGTTGCCTCACCGAATCTCGCAAAAGTATGTGGAGCCGGTGCTGCGCCGCCATGCCGAGAAATGGCCGAGCAACGACATCCGCTATGGCTGGACGCTGGTACGCCACCAAGACTGCGGCACGCACATCGAGGCGGTAGTGCGGCCCACCGATGGCAGCGGCCCCGAGGTTCACGTCAAAGCGCAATACCTGATTGGTGCCGACGGGCCGCGCAGCGGCGTGCGGCACCAACTCGGCGTGTCCTACGAAGGCGCCACCGGCATGAAGCGCAGCTACATGGGCGGACAAATGTTTGCCGTGTACCTGCGCGCGCCCACTTTTTACGAACGCATGCCGCATGCACGCGCCTGGATGTATGTCACGGTCAATGAAGAACGCCGTGCCCTGCTGGCCTCGGTGGACGGTGTGTCGGAGTTTGCCTTTCATGCAGCCATTCATGAGGGAGAAGACGCCGATGCCTGGAGCGAAGTAGACGCGCGCCGCGTGGTGCGCGAAGCGTTGGGTTGCGATCTGCCCATCGAGGTACTGTCGCACCAAACCTGGACGGCCGGCCATGCCTTGGTCGCTCAAAAATTGTCTGAAGGTCGGATTTTCCTGATCGGCGACGCCGCCCACCTGTTCACGCCCACGGGAGGCTTGGGATACAACACGGGCGTGGAAGACGCCGTCAACCTCGGCTGGAAACTGGCGGCGGTCTTGGGCGGGCAAGCCGACCCGGCCTTGCTCGACAGCTATGCCTGGGAGCGCAAAATGCTGGCCCAGCGCAACACAGGCTACGCCCGCCGTTTTGCCGACTCGGTCGGCCTCTATCCCGTGACCGCGGCCCTGGAAAGCGACACGCCCGAAGGCGCCGCTGCGCGGGCCCAAGCCAGCGATTATTTCAACGCCCATGTGCGCCTGGAATTCAACATTCCCGGCGTGACCTTCGGCGGGCGCTACGACGGCTCGCCAGTCATCGTGGCCGATGGCAGCACCATCCCTGAGGACCAGCCGAATGTGTATGTGCCCACCGCCGCACCGGGTGGACGGCCGCCCCACGCCTGGCTGGCCGATGGTCGTTCGCTGTTTGACACATTTCACCGCGAATGGACGCTCCTGGCGCTGGGCCCCACCCCACCCGACACTGCCGGTTGGGAAAAAGCCGCACAAGCCTGTGGCGCTGACCTGAAAGTGGTTTACCACGCCGACCCGGCCTTGCGGGCCCTTTACGAGCAACCCTTGGCGCTGATTCGCCCCGATCAGATCGTGGCATGGCGCGGTGATTCAGACGCTGCAGCACACGCTGTGTGGCGTCAGGTATTGGGTCATGGCCGCGACGCAGCGGACGCGGTGTCGCGCAACTGATGGCGCAATTGCGCCACCCGCTGGGGCAGTTTGTCCCAGGCCGGGCGGTCTGGGGCATAACGGCTGCGCATCCAGCCCACGATGTCGGCAATTTGTGCATCGTTCAGGCTGTGACGAAAGCTGGGCATGAAGCCCACCTCGCGCGATGGGGGCGCCTGCAAGCCTTGCAAGATGATTTGAATCAGGTTGTCCGGGTCATCGCTGTGCACATTGGTGTTCAAGGCCAGGGGCGCATTGACGCCCAAGAGCTTGGGGCCTTCGCCTTCGTGGTGGCAAGCGCCACAGCTGCCCTCGAACTGGCGTTGCGCCGCCGAGGGCGCTGGCGCACGTGCAGCCGCTTGGGCCACCACCTCGCGCGCCTTCACTTCAGGCGTCACAGCGCCTGCGCTGGGTGCTGCGATAGAGGCCAGGTAGGTGGCCATGTCGCGAATCACCTCATCGGGCACGCTGGCCAATTCACGCACCACCTGCGCCATGGGTCCCGCGGCGCCGCCATGGTGCTGCGTGTGGCCTTGTCGCAGGTAGCGGAACAGCTCTTGCTCGGTCCAGGGCACGGGCGCGCGGTTCAAGGCCGTCAAGGCGGGCGCCTCCCAGCCATCCACCTTGGCACCCTGCAAATAAGCCACGGTGTCGCGCTCGGCGCCCAAGGCATTGCGAGGCGTGTGGCAGGCTCCGCAGTGCCCCAAAGACTCGACCCAGTAGGCGCCGCGGTTCCAGGCATCCGACTTCGAGGCATCGGCTTGCACAGGCAGGCCGGTATGGAACAGGGCGTTCCACAAAACCATGCCTGGGCGCCAATTGAAGGGAAAAGCCAATTGGGTTTCGGGCGGGCTCGCGGCCACGGCCGGCTGGCTCATCAGCCAGGCGTACAAAGCCAGCATGTCCTCGTCGGTCATGCGTGAGAAGGCGGTGTAGGGAAAAGCCGGGTACAAGTGACGACCGTCGCGCGAAATGCCCTCGCGCATGGCGCGCTCGAACGCCCGGAAAGACCAGCGTCCAATGCCTGTCTCTGGGTCGGGGGTGAGGTTGGTGGTGTAAATGGTGCCAAAGGGCGTGGCCATGGGACGGCCCCCTGCGTTGCGCACGCCATCCTCTGCCGTGTGACAGCCTGCGCAATTGCCCAGGGCCGCCAACTGCTGACCGCGTGCCAATTGCTGCGCACTGAAGGCCGAGGTGTCGATGCGTTGCACCTGCGGCAGGCTGCTGCGCCAACCCAGGCTGGCCGCCGTCACCGTCAGCACGCCCAGCGCCAGGCCACCCCATTGCTTCCAGCGGCGGCGCCATCCCTGGCGGGCATGGGGGGCAGCCTGCGGCGCGACCGCTTGCACCGGCGGCACCGTGGATGCGTGCTCGGAGGGCGGCAAAGGGTTCAGGGCCGCGCGAACCACTTCGGGCGTGAACGGTGGCTGACGAAATCGGATGCCGGTGGCATCAAAAATCGCATTGGCAATGGCCGCTGTGCCTGGTACCGAAGACGACTCGCCCGCCCCCAGCGAGGGCTGGTCAGGACGCGGCATGTGCATCACCTCGATCACCGGCACTTCGCGGAAACTGAGAATGGGGTAGCTGCCCCACTCCTGGCTGGTGACCGCACCGCTGAGCGGGTCGGTTTGCACCCGCTCTTTCAAGGCGCGACTGGTGGTTTGCAAAACATTGCCATGCACCTGATGCTGGACACCTTGCGGGTTCACCATCAAGCCCGCATCATGACCTACGACCACCCGTTTGACATGCACTTCACCGGTGGTCTGGTGAACTTCCACATCGGCTACCCAGGCCGCCCAGGCCGCGCCAAAGCCTGGCCATTTGCTGTGCACATAGCGCGCATAGGCAAAGCCCTGACCTTGCAGCCATTCGCCTTGCGCTGCTTGCTGCTGTGGCGCTGTGTGGGACAGCCACTTGGCACGCTCGGCCGTGGCCTGCACCAGTTCGCGCGCCCGCGGGTCTGACAGCAGGCGCAAGCGAAAGGCCACCGGGTCCTCGCCCGCTGCCGTGGCCAATTCGTCAATGTAGCTTTCATGGGCAAAAGAGTTCGGCAATGCCGACACGCCCCTTAGCCAGGAGGCGCGCAAGATCGGCGCCATGTCGTTGACGGTGACGCGCAAATTGCCGTAGTCATAAGGCGGCCGCGCGGTGCGGTCGCCCATCTCGTAGGCCTGGGCCAGCGGCTCGATGGTGCGCGTCAGCAGCAGCGCCAACGTAGGCGCGCCATTGGAAGGGTAGGCCGTCTGAAAATCGTAGCCCACCGGCTGGCCATCGGCTTGCAAGCCGCCCCGCACCTGCATCCATTGCGCAGCGCCCTTGGGCTCCCACAAATGCTCTTG
Organism: Limnohabitans sp.; assembly: GCA_018882835.1. Classification (GTDB taxonomy): domain Bacteria; phylum Pseudomonadota; class Gammaproteobacteria; order Burkholderiales; family Burkholderiaceae_C; genus Limnohabitans. The sequence goes on along the minus strand of VERE01000014.1, from coordinate 5,965 downwards.
CTCACGCGTCAATTGCACGCGCACTGGCGCACCGACCGCCTTGGCCAGCAAGGCGGCGTCGGCCGCCACGTCGTCCGCGCCATTGCGACCATAACAACCAGCAGCCTCCATGCGCACCACGTCCACTTGCACATCGCGGGTGCCCATCAAGCGTGCCAGGTCAGCGCGCAGAACATGGGGGTTTTGCGTGCCCGCCCAGACCCGCAACTGCAGATCGGGCGCCTGCGGATCTTGTCCTTGCAACCACACCGCAACCGCACACGAGGGGCCGATCGAGGCGTGCATCTGGTAAGGCCACACATAGGTGCGTTCCAGGGTTTGCTCGGCATGGGCCAGGGCCTGCTCGATGTCACCTTCGTTCACCAGTTCGCGCGGCGTGCTCGGGTTATCGCGCAAGGCCTGGACCAGGTCGTCCACTTTGTCCATGCCGGGCCAGGGCTTCCAATGCACCACCAGTTCACGCTGGGCTTGCTCGGCGTGCTCTTCACGTTCGGCCACCACGCCTACAAAATCACGCTGCACCACCACCGCGCGAATGCCCGGAATGTGGGCAATCGACTCGGCATCGACCGAGTCCAGGGTGTTGCCAATGAAATCTCCGTGGTCTGCGCCAGCGTAAGGTGGCCGCACCACACGGCCATGCAGCATGCCGGGCATGCGCAGGTCGTGCACGAACATGGCCTCGCCCGTGGCTTTGCCCGGAATGTCGACGCGTGGCATGCTGGTGCCCACCACCCGGTAGTCTTGTGGCGACTTGACCGGGGTGTTCAGGTCCAACAACAGGTCGAGCCCCTGGGCCGGCACCTGTTGGGCCCATGCGCCTTCCTCAGCCCCTTGGGCCCTCAACCAGCGGCACGCCTGGGCTGCGGCCACGCGCAGGGGTTGAGCGTGGATTTGCAGCGATGTGCTGGCAATCGTGGCCCCTTGATTGGGCGCGGCAGAGGTGCTGCCCATGAGCAAGTGCACCTGTTGGGTCGGCACATCCAGTTCTTCGGCCACCACCTGGGTCAGGGCGGTGCGCAAGCCCGTGCCCAAATCCACATGGCCATGCAAGGCGGTGACACTGCCATCGTCCCACACCGCCACCAACACTTCCATGCCTTCGGCCGGATCGCTGGCGACAAAACTGGGTTGGCCCTTGATGGCCGGGGGCGCCACCATGGGCGGGCGCACCACGCGCAACACGCCCTTGGCTTGCAAAATCTCGGCGCGGGTTTGCACCTGCTGCGAACGCCAGGCTGTCATGCCGCGCCCTTCTTTTGCGCGCGCAGGCGTTGCGCAGCCAGGCGCACGGCTTGCATGATTTCAAGATGGGTGCCGCAGCGGCACAAGTTGGCCGACAAGGCGCGGCGAATGTCGGCATCGTTGGGATCGTCGTTGTCTTGCAGCAGTCGCGCCGCCATCATGATCATGCCGTTCAGGCAGTAACCACACTGCGCGGCTTGAGCGTCGATAAAAGCTTGTTGAACGCAGTGCGGCTTGTTCAGCGTGCCCAGGCCCTCCAGGGTCGTGATCTCGCGGCCCGCCAGTTCCTGAGCAGGCAGGATGCAAGACCTTGCAGCCTCGCCGTCCACCCAAACGGTGCAAGCGCCGCACTGCCCCAAGCCACAGCCCAGCTTGGGTCCGTTCAGGGCCAGATCGTTGCGCAGCACATGCAGCAAGGTGGTTGCCCGTGTCACTGTCAATGCATGCGACTGACCGTTGACGGTCAGTTGGACTTGCGTCTGGCGTGGGGGGGTTGTGCTCATCAACGCTGGCGTCGTGGTCACACGCTGAGGTAGTTGCGTTGCACTGCCTCGTCGTCCACCAAATCGCGCATGCTGGCCTGGTGGCGAATTTGCCCTTTTTCCAGCACATAAGCGCGGTCCGAGACCCACTGTGCGAAATGCAGGTTTTGTTCGGAGAGCAGTATGCTCACACCCTCGGCTTTCAAGGCCAGGATCATGTCGGCCATTTGCTCGACGATGACGGGCGCGACGCCTTCCGAGGGCTCGTCCAGCAAGACCAGCAAGGGGTTGCCCATCAAGGTGCGGGCCACCGTCAGCATTTGCTGCTCGCCGCCGCTCATGCGCCCGCCGGCACGCTCTAGCATCTCCCCCAGGTTGGGAAAGAGCTTGAAAAGCTTGTCATGCGTCCAGTAAGGTGCGGGGCTGCCATCGGGAAACTGGCGCGGGCCTTGACGGCCCACGCTCAAATTTTCCAGTACTGTGAGCTCGGAGAAAATGCGCCGGTCTTCCGGCACAAAGCCCAAGCCCTGGCGGGCCACCTGGTAAGGCTGGGCATTGGAAATGTCTCGCCCCAAAAATGAAATGGCGCCGCTGCGGCGCGGCATCATGCCCATGATGGCTTTCAGCGTGGTCGATTTGCCCGCGCCGTTGCGCCCCATCAAAGCCACCACCTCGCCGCGGCCTACCTCAAGGTTCACGTCGAAAAGAATTTGCGCTGCGCCGTACCAGGCATTCAGTCCTTGGGTTTGCAACAACCCGCTCGATGCTGTCGTCATGCGTGGGCTCCGCGCTCGAAAGTCTTGCCGCTGCCGAAGTAAACCTCCTGCACTTTGGGGTTTTGCCGAATGTCTTGCGCCTGCCCTTCGGCAATCAGCCGGCCCCGCGCCAGCACGATGATGCGATCGGCAAAGCCAAAAACCACATCCATGCTGTGCTCGGTGAACAAGACCGCCAAACCATGCTGCGACACCAAGTCACGCGTCAAGGCCATGAGCTTGTTGCGCTCGGCCGGCGCCATGCCCGCCGTGGGCTCATCCATCAGCAGCAAACGCGGCTTGTTGGCCAAGGCAATGGCGAGTTCCAGGCGCTTCACATCGCCATAGGCCAGCTCGCTGCAAGGCCGGTCGGCTTGTGCTTGCAAACCCACTTGCGCCAGCAAAGCCAGGGCATCGTTTTTTCGGTAATGGGTGGCACGCCGCCACAGGGAGAACAAGCGGTTGTCATCGGATAACAAAGCCATTTGCACATTCTCGGCCACCGTGAGCGAGGAGAAGGTTTCGGCGATTTGAAAAGTGCGGCTCACGCCCATCTGCCATACCTCGCGCGGGCGCCGCCCAATCAATTCCTGGCCATCAAGTTGGATGGAGCCACTGTCCGGATGCAGCTGACCGTTCACCATGTTGAAGGTGGTGGACTTGCCCGCGCCATTGGGACCAATGAGCGCCAATAACTCGCCCGGCGCGACCGAAAAGGACACATCGTCCACTGCGCGGTTGCCACCGAAGGACTTGCCCAAGCCTTGCACACGGAGCAAACTCATGCGGCACCCCCTTGCGCTGCGTGGGCACGTGCACTGCGGCGATGCGCCAACCAATCCTGGACAAACCCAGCCAAGCCTTGCGGAAAGGCAATGACCAGCAACAACATGGTGCCGCCCAACAAGGCGCGCCAGTAGTCTGTGCTGCGCGAAATGCTGTCCTGCAACCAGGTGAAACTGATGGCACCCACCAAAGGGCCCACCACCGTTTGCACGCCGCCCAACAGCACCATCACCAAGCCGTCGACCGATTTGGACACGCCCATGCTGTCCGGTGAAATGCTGCCTTTGGAAAACGCAAACAAGGCGCCTGCCGCCCCCGCAAACAAGGCCGCCACCACAAACCCCGCCCATTGCAGGTGCTTCACATTCATGCCGATGGCATCAGCCCGCAGCAACGAGTCGCGGCTGGCGCGCAAGGCATAGCCAAAAGGCGCGAACAACATGCGACGCAGGGCATACACCCCCAAGGCCGTGAGCGTCAAGGTGAGGTAGTAATAGTTTTTCTTGTCCGTCAGCCAGGGGCTGGGCCAGACGCCGGTCAAACCGTTGCTGCCCCCGGTGAAGCTGTCCCACTGGAAACAGATGGACCACAAAATTTGGCCAAATGCCAGGGTCAGCATGGCCAGGTAAACGCCCGACAAGCGCACGCAGAACCAGCCAAACACCACGGCAGCGCCAGCGGTCAGCATCGGGGCCAGCACCAGGGTGAGCTCCATGGGCAAGCCCGCGCGCAGCACCAGCAAAGCCGCCACATAGGCGCCCAAGCCAAAATAGGCCGCATGGCCAAACGAGTGCATGCCGGCCGGCCCCATGATGAAGTGCAGGCTGCAAGCAAACAAGGCGGCCGTCATCAGGTCTATGGCCAACACCGTGGTGTATGGCGATTGGGCGGTGAGGTAGGGCAAGGCCAGCAGGATCGCGCCACACAGGCCCCACACCCAGTTTTGGGCGCGGCTGCCCAGCACCAGCGGTGATTCCGAGCCTGCGGCATGACGCGAAGGGCTTTGCGGCTTGCCCAACAAACCCCAGGGACGCACCATCAGCACCACGGCCATCACCAAAAATTCGGCCACCAGGGTCAGCTTGGAAAAGGCAAACGAGATGCCCCACAACTCCACCGTGCCAATGCCCACGCACAAGGCCTTGATTTCTGCGATCAGCAGCGCCGCCACATAGGCCCCCGGAATCGAGCCCATGCCGCCCACCACCACCACGACAAAAGCGTCGCCAATGGTCAGCAAATCCAGGCCCAGGTTGGCGGGCTCGCGTGGCAACTGCAAGGCACCGCCCAAACCTGCCAAGGTGCAGCCCAGCGCGAATACGCCGGTGAACAGCCAGCTTTGGTGAATGCCCAGGGCGCCCACCATTTCGCGGTCTTGGGTGGCCGCGCGCACCAGGGTGCCAAAGCGGGTGCGCGTCAACAGCAGCCACAGCAGCCCCAAGATCACGGGGCCGATGACCATCAGCAACAGGTCATACGTTGGAAAGCGTCGCCCCAAAATGTCGATGGAGCCCGCCAAGCCGGGCGCGCGCGGTCCGAGCAAATCTTCCGGGCCCCAGACCCACAAGGCGGCGTCCTTGATCACCAGCACGAGCGCAAAGGTGGCCAGCAGCTGAAACAGTTCCGGCGCTTTGTAAATGCGCCGCAGCAACACAATTTCGACCAGCGCCCCCAGGACGCCGGAAATGACCGCTGCCAACAGCAGCAGCAGCCAAAAACTCCAGGCCATGCCCAGCTTGCGCCCAAAGTGTTCAACCAGGGAGTAAGCCAGGTAAATGCCCAGCATGAAAAAGGAGCCGTGGGCAAAGTTCACGATCCGGGTCACCCCGAAAATCAGTGACAGCCCGGCGGCCACCAAAAACAAGGAAGATGCTCCGGCCAGGCCATTGAGCAATTGAACGATCAAGCCGGAGACATCCATGGCGTCAAATCATCAGTCTGCAGGACGCAGTTTTTTCACTTCGTCGTTGCTGGGTTGGAAAGCGGCGCCGTCAAGGTAGCGGTAATCCACCATGATGCCCTTGCCGTTGTCGTTCTTGGTCTTGCCCACGAACGCGCCCATGGTGGACTGGTGGTCCTGCGGGCGGAAGCTCACTTTGCCAAAAGGGCTGTCCATGGTGAGGCCTGTGAACGCCGTGACCAGCTTCTCGGTGTCGGTGCTGCCCGCCTTTTTGATGCCCGCCGCCAGCGCCTGAATCATGGTGTAACCCACCACCGAGCCCAAGCGCGGATAGTCGTTGAACTTTTTCTGGTAGCCCGCCAGGAAGGCTTTGTGCTCCGGCGTGTTGATGCCGTTCCAGGGGTAACCGGTGACGATCCAGCCATTGGGGGTTTCATCTTTCAGCGGGTCCAGGTATTCCGGCTCGCCGGTCAGCAGGCTGACCACCTCACGGCCTTGGAACAGGCCGCGCGTGTTGCCTTCGCGCACAAACTTGGCCAGGTCGGCGCCAAACAAGACGTTGAAGATGGCATCGGGCTTGGCATCGGCCAAGGCTTGCGCCACCGCACCCGCATCGACCTTGCCCAGGGCGGGCGCTTGCTCGGCCACAAACTCCACATCGGGCTGCGCGGCTTTCAGCAGTTGCTTGAACGTGGCCACAGCCGACTGGCCGTACTCATAGTTGGGGTAGACCACCGCCCAACGCTTCTTTTTCAGCTTGGCGGCCTCGGGCACCAGCATGGCGGCTTGCATGTAGG
>VERE01000053.1 GCA_018882835.1 Limnohabitans sp. | reverse complement strand
CTTCAGGAATGCCGGGGCCGGAGTCTTCCACCTGGAACACGGCCACCTGGCCAAAGCGATCGGCCAGCACGCGCGCCGTGACCACGCCGGGCGCCGCCTGAGAGGACGGTGTGTAGTTGATGGCGTTATCTATCAGGTTGCGAACCAGCTCCTTGAGCAGCGTGGGATTGGCCTCCAGCACGACCCCTGCACTGCCCGGGTCCAGCCCTTCATAGCCCAAGTCAATGTGACGGTCCATGGCGCGGGGCAACGAGTCTTGGATCACGTCCATCACCAAGGCCACCAGGTCGCAGGGCTGGCGCGCAATGACCGATCCCCCGCTTTCCGCCCGCGCCAGGGCCAGCAGCTGGTTCACCGTGTGGGTGGCACGAATGCTGGCGCGGCCAATGTGCTTGAGAGACTGCTTCAGTTCCTCGGCGCTGGAGTCTTCGCGCTGCGCCAAATCTGCCTGCATGCGCAGGCCCGCCAGCGGCGTTTTCAGTTGGTGGGCGGCATCCGCGAGAAAGCGCTTTTGGGTGGCGATGGAATCTTTCAGGCGCAACAGCAAGTCATTGATGGAAGACACCAAGGGCGCCACCTCGATGGGCACCACGCGGTCGTCCAGGGGGCTCAGGTCATCCGGCTTGCGGCGCCGGATGCGCTCCTCCAATTGGTTGAGCGGCTGAATGCCACGCGCCAGCGCCAGCCAGACCAACAAAACCGCCAGGGGCAAGATGACGAATTGCGGCAGCATCACGCCCTTGATAATTTCCGTGGCCAGCACGGAGCGTTTTTCCAGGGTCTCTGCGACTTGAACCAACACGGGCTTGGCGCCCGCCAGGTCAACCCGGACCCACAAGTAAGCCACTCGAACGGCGGCGCCGCGAATTTCGTCATCCCGCAACCGCACCTCGCCACTGATTGGCTTTTCCTCGTCGGGTGGCAACGGAAAGTCTCGCTCACCGCTGACAAACTCTCCGCGGGCACCCAACACTTGGTAATAAATCAGGTCGGCATCGTCCGCGCGCAAGATTTCTCGTGCAGGCTGCGGCAGATTGAAAAGGACTTTTTGTTGATCATGCCGAACCAACTGGGCCAAGGCCTGGACGTTGTATTCCAGGCCGCGGTCAAACGGACGGCTGGCGATGCCCTGGGCGACCAGCCAGGTCAACACCAAGCTGATGGGCCACAGCAACAGCAGCGGTGTCAGCATCCAATCAAGGATTTCACCAAAAAGAGAACGCTGCTCGCGTTGAAAAAGTTTCACGGGAGAAAGCGCAAAACCCGACGGCACTTACCCGGGTATTTTTTCAAGGCAGTAGCCCAAGCCGCGCACGGTGGCAATTCGAATCGGTCCTTTTTCAATTTTCTTGCGCAGGCGGTGAATGTAGACCTCGATGGCATTGTTGCTCACCTCTTCGCCCCACTCGCAAAGCCGCTCCACCAATTGGTCTTTGCTGACGAGGCGCCCGACGCGCTGCAACAACACCTCCAGCAAGCCCAATTCGCGCGCAGAGAGCTCAACCATCTTGCCATCAATCGTGGCCACGCGGCCAGCCTGGTCGTACACCAGCGGACCGTGCTTGATGGACGAGGTGGTGCCGCCCATGCCTCGGCGCGTGAGCGCTCGCACGCGGGCCTCCAACTCTTGCAAGGAAAAGGGTTTGGCCATGTAGTCGTCGGCACCGTAGTCCAGCCCTTTGACACGCTCTTCGACACTGTCTGCCGCGGTAAGGATCAAAACCGGCAGCGCGCTGCCGCGCGCGCGCAAGCGTTTCAAGACATCCAGCCCATGCATCTTGGGCAAGCCCAGATCCAGAATCAGCAAGTCAAACTCGTCGGTGGTCATCAGGGCCGCATCGGCTTCCGTGCCACTGGCCACATGGTCCACCGCAGCACCCGATGCGCGCAAGGTACGCAACAGGCCATCGGCCAACACTTGATCGTCTTCGGCGATGAGAATGCGCATGGTGTCTCCTCTTTGTGTGATGACTTCACTTTGGAAACATTCTAGGCGTGCTTGGCCTTCAGCGGTAGGCGCCAGCATAGGCTTCCAGGCCAATGCTGATGACGGTCGCCACATCGGCGCCCACTTCCTGGCGAAACTCCGCCTCGGCTTGCGCCACCGCCCATTCGAACGCTTTGAGCCACGCCAAGCCGTTGGCCGTGAAGCAAATTCTGCGCGCACGCTTGTCCAGGGGGTCTGGCTCACGCGTGACCAGCCCCCAGGCTTCCGATTGGTCAATCAAATCGCCCATGGCTTGTTTGCTCATCCCCGCGCTTTGCGCCAATTCGCTCAAGCGGGATCCCGCCAAGCCCAGGTGACGTGTGATGTGCACATGGGCGGCACTGACCTGATTCCGTGCGGCCAGATTGGCCAAGGCCAATGGCACCTCTTCGTGGTGGGCCATCAGGAACAGCACCCGGTCATCGAAACGCCGCATGGCCTGCCCCAGCAGGCGCCCCAAATGCAGTTGCCGCCAGTCTTGGGCTCGTTCAGGTGAAGAATAGGTCATCGCCGAATGGTAAGGCAAACTGACCAAAAAATCTGTTTACCAATTTCAAGCAGATGCGTTAAAGTACTGTTCAAGCATCCAGCCTGTGATTTGAAACAGTTCTGGATCACCCTTCAACCTGTTGATTTTTAAGGAGATTCTCATGGACGCACCCGTCAAAGGCCTGGCCCCCACCAGCGAAAAAGGCAAAGCCCTGCAAGCCGCCCTGGCCCAAATCGAAAAGCAATTTGGCAAAGGCACCATCATGCGCCTGGGCGAAGGCGAGGTGATTGAAGACATCCAAGTGGTCTCCACAGGCTCGCTGGGTCTGGACATTGCGCTGGGCGTCGGCGGTTTGCCTCGCGGCCGGGTGGTGGAAATTTACGGCCCGGAGTCTTCAGGCAAAACCACATTGACCCTGCAAGTCATTGCCGAAATGCAAAAACTGTCCGGCACCTGCGCCTTTGTCGACGCCGAGCACGCCCTGGACATCCAGTACGCACAGAAACTCGGCGTCAACCTGCAAGAGTTGCTGATTTCGCAGCCCGACACCGGCGAGCAGGCCCTGGAAATCGTGGACAGCCTGGTTCGCTCCGGCGCAGTCGACCTGATCGTGGTCGACTCGGTGGCCGCGCTCACCCCCAAGGCCGAGCTGGAAGGCGAAATGGGCGACTCATTGCCCGGCCTGCAAGCCCGCTTGATGAGCCAGGCCTTGCGCAAGCTCACTGCCACCATCAAGAAAACCAATTGCATGGTCATCTTCATCAACCAAATTCGCATGAAGATTGGCGTCATGTTTGGCAGCCCCGAAACCACCACGGGCGGCAATGCCCTGAAGTTTTACGCCTCGGTTCGCATTGACATCCGTCGCACCGGCACCATCAAAAAGGGCGACGAGGCCATTGGCAACGAGACCAAGGTCAAAGTGGTCAAGAACAAAGTGGCGCCCCCTTTCAAAACCGCGGAGTTCGACATTTTGTTCGGCGAAGGCATCAGCCGCGAGGGCGAAATCATCGATATGGGCGTGAACGCCCGCATCATCGAGAAGTCAGGCGCCTGGTATGCCTACGGTGGCGAAAAAATTGGTCAAGGCCGAGACAATGCGCGCGAATTCCTGCGTGAAAACAGGGAATTGGCCCACGAAATCGAAAACAAAGTGCGCGAGTCACTGGGCATCCCGCTGTTGCCCGAGTACACGGCTGACGCCAGCGAAGACTGAACGCGCTTGGCCACCCGTCCAGCCCCTCTCAGCCTCAAAGGGCGTGCGCTGCGACTGCTGTCGCAGCGCGAGCACGCCCGGGCGGAATTGGTGCGCAAACTGAGCCCCCACGAGACCTCCGAAGGGGAGCTGGCCAACGTCCTCGACGAACTGCAAGCCAAAGGCTTCATCAATGAAACACGGGTCGTCGAGTCCGTTGTGCACCGGCGTGCACCCAAACTTGGCGCCGCACGTGTACGGCAAGAGTTGCTTGCCAAGGGCCTTTCCCCTGCAGATGTGGCCCAAGCCGTCCAGACCCTGCAAGCCTCAGAATTCGAGCGTGCCCGTGAAGTCTGGCTGCGTAAATTTGGCGAACCCGCCGCCGACGCGGCTGGCCATGCCAAACAGATTCGTTTTTTGGTCAGCCGCGGGTTCGCCCCCGAAGTGGTGCGGCGTGTGCTGAAGGCTTAAAGCCCCAACATCAAGCGCAGGTTTTGAACGGCTGCGCCGCTGGCGCCTTTGCCCAGGTTGTCCAGGCGGGCAATCAACACGGCATGCCGATGGGTCTCGTTGGCAAACACGCGCAACTCCAGCTTGTTGGTGTCGTTGAGGGCGGTGGCATCGAGCTTGCCATCATCGGTGGCCGGTGGCACGCTCACCCAGCCATCGTCCGAAGCTGGGTAGTGCGCCCGCAAAGCCGCTTCGATGTCCTGAGCGCGCGGCTTTCCCGGCAACAAATCCAGGTGCAAAGGCAACTGAACCAGCATGCCCTGGCGGAAATTGCCCACCGATGGCATGAAGATGGGGCGGCGCGTCAAGCCGGTGTAGACCATGATTTCCGGCAAATGTTTGTGCTGTAAACCCAGGGCATAGGCCTCGTGCAAGGGCGCTGTGCCCTGTTCGTAGGCCTCGATCATGGTCCGCCCCCCCCCTGAATACCCACTGACCGAGGGCAGCGTCAAGGGCGTGTCGGGGGTGAGCAAGCCGGCATCTACCAGGGGGCGAATCAAGGCAATGGCGCCCGTGGCATAGCACCCCGGGTTGGCCACGCGTTCAGCCCGGCGAACCGCTTCTCGCTGTCCCGGGGCCAGCTCGGGAAACCCAAACACCCAACCCTGGGCCGTGCGATGGGCTGTCGAGGCGTCAATGATGCGCGGGCGGGTACCACCCAGGCTGTCAACCATGGCCACGGTGTCTCGCGCAGCGTCGTCGTGCAGGCAAAGCACCACCAAATCCACCGATGCAATGATCTCGCGCTTGGCCTCGGGGTCCTTGCGGCGCGCCGGTTCAATGCTGACGACCTTGACGCCCGTCAAGTCAGCCAGCCGCTCCCGAATCTGCAACCCGGTGGTGCCTGCCTCGCCGTCGATGAAAACTTTTGCCATGGTCATGGTGCTGATAGAAAACATGCCAAAACTTTTGGCATGTTGTAAGCGTTAGAAAAGGTTGGTGCGATGCAGCATGATACATTTCACGGCGGCAAAGTCCAGGGTTGCTGTGCTGGCAGTGTGCGCAGCATGCCCCCACATTTCCACCGTTGCGAAGAGAGACCTCATGAAAATTCACGAGTACCAAGGCAAGGAAATCTTGCGAAATTTTGGTGTACCAGTACCGCGCGGCATTCCTGCGTTCACGGTGCAAGAGGCGGTGGAAGCCGCACAAAAGCTGGGCGGCCCGGTGTGGGTGGTCAAGGCCCAAATTCATGCCGGTGGCCGCGGCAAAGGTGGCGGGGTCAAAGTCGCGAAGTCCATCGAGGACGTGAAGCGTCTGGCCGGCGAAATCCTGGGCATGCAGCTCAAGACACACCAGACTGGTCCTGAAGGCCAGAAGGTACGACGCCTTTATATTGAAGATGGCGCCGACATCCAAAAAGAATACTATGTGTCCGTCGTGACCGACCGCGCCAGCCAGAAGGTTGCCATCATGGCCTCTTCTGAGGGCGGCATGGACATCGAGGAAGTCGCGCACAAAACACCCGAAAAAATCATCAAGGTCTTCGCCGACCCTCTGGCGGGCCTGACCGATGCACAGGCCAAGGAAATTGCCGATGGCATTGGCATTCCGGCAGGCTCCACCGCTCAAGCTGTGGATGTCTTCAAAAAGCTGTACCAGTGCTACATGGACACCGATGCCTCGCTGGTGGAGATCAACCCGCTGAACCGTGACAGCAAAGGCAACATCATTGCCTTGGACGCCAAGTTCAACTTTGACAGCAACGCCTTGTTCCGCCACCCCGAAATCGTGGCTTACCGCGATCTGGACGAGGAAGACCCGGCGGAAGTCGAGGCCTCTAAATTCGACCTCGCCTACATCAGCCTGGACGGCAACATCGGCTGCTTGGTCAATGGCGCCGGTTTGGCCATGGCCACCATGGACACCATCAAGCTGTTCGGCGCCGAGCCGGCCAACTTCCTGGACGTGGGCGGCGGCGCCACCCCCGAAAAGGTGACCGAAGCTTTCAAGATCATGCTGAAGAACCCCAAGGTCAAGGCCATTTTGGTCAACATCTTTGGCGGCATCATGCGCTGCGACACCATCGCCACCGGCGTGATCACCGCCTGCAAGGCAGTGAACCTGAGCGTGCCGCTGGTGGTGCGCATGAAGGGCACCAACGAAGAGCTGGGCAAGAAAATGCTCGCCGAATCGGGCCTGCCCATCATCAGCGCAGACACCATGGCAGAAGCGGCCCAAAAAGTCGTGGCTGCTGTCAAATAAGCCGGGGGAAAACACATGTCCATCTTCATCAACAAAAACACCAAAGTCATTACCCAGGGCATCACGGGCAAGACCGGCCAGTTCCACACCGAAAAATGCCAGGAATACGCCAATGGCAAGAACTGCTTTGTCGCCGGCGTGAACCCCAAGAAGGCTGGCGAAAAGGTTTTTGACATTCCCATTTACGCTTCGGTCAAAGAAGCGGCATCGCAAACTGGCGCCACCGTGTCGGTGATCTATGTGCCTCCCGCCGGTGCTGCGGCCGCCATCTGGGAAGCCGTGGAAGCCGACCTGGACCTGGCAATCTGCATCACCGAGGGCATTCCGGTTCGTGACATGCTCGAAGTGCGCAACCGCATGAAGGCCAAGGAAGCAGCTGGCGGCAAGAAAACCCTGCTGCTCGGCCCGAACTGTCCCGGCCTGATCACCCCCGACGAAATCAAGATCGGCATCATGCCCGGCCACATTCACCGCAAAGGCCGCATTGGCGTGGTGTCCCGTTCGGGCACCCTGACCTATGAAGCCGTGGCGCAGCTGACAGAAATCGGCTTGGGCCAATCCAGCGCTGTGGGCATCGGGGGCGACCCGATCAACGGCCTGAAGCACATCGATGTGATGAAAGCCTTCAACGATGACCCCGAAACCGACGCCGTCATCATGATTGGCGAAATTGGCGGTCCCGATGAAGCCGAAGCCGCTCGCTGGTGCAAGGCCAACATGAAGAAGCCGATCGTTGGCTTCATCGCGGGTGTCACCGCCCCTCCGGGAAAACGCATGGGTCACGCCGGCGCTCTGATTTCGGGTGGCGCGGATACGGCCGACGCCAAACTGGCCATCATGGAAGAATGCGGTTTCACAGTGACGCGCAACCCCTCTGAAATGGCCAAGCTGCTCAAAGCCATGCTCTAAGCCGGCATAAGCAGAATTACCAACGGGCTCGCTTTGGCGGGCCCGTTACACTTCATGGCTCGGAAAACGCGGCCTTTCATACAGGTACGCACAAGCATTGGAGAGACTGAATGGAACTGCTGCAAAGTACCGATTTCTGGATTGGTTTGATGAAAATCATCTGGATCAACATCATCTTGTCCGGCGACAACGCCGTGGTGATCGCGCTGGCAGCCCGCTCGCTTCCGCCGCATCAGCAAAAGAAGGCCATTCTTTTTGGCTCGGGTGCTGCCGTCGTTTTGCGTATTGTGTTGACGGTCGTGGCTGTGCAGTTGCTGGCGCTGTCGTACCTGCAAATCGTTGGAGGTTTGTTGTTGCTCTGGATTGGCGTTCAGTTGCTCAGCGAAGAAGATGAAGGCGAAGAAGGCGAAGTCGAGCAAAAAGGTCTGATGGCTGCCGTGCGCACCATTTTGATTGCCGACATCGTCATGAGCCTGGACAACGTGATTGCTGTGGCTGCGGCGGCCAAAGGCTCGACCACGCTTTTGATCATTGGCCTGGCCATCAGCATTCCGCTGGTCATCTTTGGCAGCACCCTCATGATCAAACTGATGGAACGTTACCCCGTGATCGTGACACTGGGCGCTGCCTTGATCGGCTGGGTGGGCGGCGAAACCATCGCCAGCGATGTGGCCCTGAAATCCACCCTGGAAGCCAACCCTTCACTGCATTACATCGCTGCCGCTGTGGGCGCTGCGGTGGTGATTGGCCTTGGAAAGTTTCTCCAAAAAAGAGGGAAACACGCAGAAGAATCTGTTTAAATTAACATTTAAGGATTCATTGGGGCGCGCGTCAGTAGGATTTGCAGATATTCACACTCAAAGGATATCTGTATGAACACTCTCCAGCGCGGCTTCACGCTCATCGAACTGATGATCGTGGTAGCGATCATCGGCATTCTGGCATCGGTCGCCTTGCCAGCCTATCAAGACTACACCATCCGAGCCCGCGTCAGCGAGGGCTTGGCCTTGGCCGCTGCCGCCAAAAACCAGGTACTGGATGTGTTGTCCAATGGCAATGCGGCTGGATCCACCGAAGGGTACGCCAACGGCTACCAAGCGCCTAGCGCCACTCCCAATATCACCAGCATCAGCATTGCTGCAGACACGGGCGTCATCAGCGTCAAAACCACCGCCGTGGCTGGCAATGGGAGCTTTCATCTGGTGCCCTTCACGGGCACACGCGATGCACCCGTGGCGCTTCCCTTGGGCACAGCGGCTTTTGCGCCGCCAAGCCAAGGCAGCGTCAACTGGCGCTGTGTCACCCAGGGCGTGAGCAGCCCGGCGACCATTGCCTTGCCCGAGGGCAGCTTGCTGGCCAGCAAGTATGCCCCTGCCGAGTGTCGATGAACATGGGCACCTGAATGCTGGCAGGGCTAAGCTTCATTGCCGTTGCCCTCGCGTGGCTTCAGCCTTGGGCGCCACCCCCCGCCCCCTCGGTCCCCGGGCTGGTGACAGCCTGGGCAATGACGGGCCTGCTGACCGTGAGCCTTCACCGATGGCGCCTGTCGGGACTCACAGCGCTGCCCCTCTCAACCAGCTTTCCCATGCTCGGTGGTTTGGTGGGTTTGACCCTCTGGGCTGTGCTTTGGACCCCCTATGCCGATCCCGCCTTGATCGGCGGCCTGTGGGGTAGCCTGCTGTGTATTTTCTTGGCGTACCGCATGGGGCAACAGACCTCCATGGTTCTGCCAATGGCACAAAGCCTGTTGGGTGTGGCATTGATTTGTGCGCTCCTGGGTTGTGTTCAATACGCCGGAGGCGCTCTGACACCAGGTCAGGGGTTTGATTGGCTGCACGCCAGCCCGCAACGTGATGCGTATGCCAACCTGAGGCAACGCAACCAATTTGGCACCTTGATGGCCATGGGCTTGGCCGCCTGGCTTTACCTTCAACAAACCGCATGGCAGCGCACACGGCTTTTGCACTGGCTGCAACTGGGCTTGCTGACGGTGGGCGCAGTGATTTCATGCTCAAGGGCCGGCGGCGTCTCCTGGCTCTTGTTGACCGTGCTCTGGGGCTTTTGCCTGCGCAAGGCCCACTTGGCAGGCAAACCTTCCGCCTGGCTGGCGCCCATGGTCGCTGCGGGTTTGTTTTTCGCACTGAGTGGCATCTTGCCCAGCATGACCGCCACAGATACGCATGTCACCGCGCCGCCTGCGCCGATGCCGGCTTTGTCGCGCGCCACCGCCCAGGCCGAGGGGCTGGATATTTGTGAAAGCCGGCTGGTGCTGTGGCGCAACGTCTTGGAGCTGAGCTTCCAAAGGCCCTGGACTGGCTGGGGCTTTGGCGAGCTGGATTACGCCATGGCCACCCAGCCCCTGTCTGGCACGCGCTTTTGCGGAATCGTGGCCCATGCTCACAACCTGCCTTTGCAATTGATTGTGGAATGGGGTTGGCCATTGGCTTTGGGATGGATGGCATGGGCGGGCGCCTGGCTGTGGCGAAAGCGTCCGAGGGCCTTCGCAGCGCCCCGCGTGTTCTTTGGATGGGCGCTGTTGTTGCCCCTGGGGGTGCACAGCCTGCTGGAGTTTCCGCTTTGGTATGGCCCGTTCCAGATGACGCTGGGTCTGGCTTTAGGATTTGCGTCAGGGTCTGCCGGCAGCACGCCTTCTCAGAAGTCAAACGCAGGAGGACTTGTATTGGCCATTTGTCTCTCGGTGGGAGCGGCTTGGGGTGCCATAGATTACTTTCGCGTCAGCCAGCTGTATTTACCTGCTCACTTGCGGTTCACGGTTGGACAACACCCTCCCCTGGCAGAGGTCGAGCGTGTTTTTTGGTTTCGGAATGCGGTTGATTTTGCCCGGTTGATGTCCCCGGGCCTACCGCAAGAAGTCCAAAAGCAACTGGCATTGCGCTTGGTGCATTACTCACCTGAGCCTGCGGTGATGAAACACCTGGAGCCCGGAATAACCCAGGCCCAATAAGGCTTATTGCGCCGCCCGCGTTGTCGTTCGCCAAAGATGCACGAACATCGCTGCCTTCTTTGGAGTGTGAGATGGCCTGGCTAGACTTTTTGAAAAATGGCAACGAACTGACGGAATTGCTCATCGAAGGCACCAACCCCTATGGGAACTGCCTGCTCAAGCAAGTCGATGTGGACACCCTGCGAGACCACATTGCGCCTGAAGATCAAGTTCTGGCCTACGTTCTGGGGCGTGTGACTCTGGCTGGGCGCGGGCTCTGGGTGCTCACCGACTCCCAACTGCTGATTTCTGAAAGCGACAGCGACAAGCGCGTGCACGCTTACAAACTTCAAGACATTTCTGCGGCCGAGTGCGTCAAAGGGAAATACGGCTACACCCTGCGCATCGTCGGCATGGGCCAGCAGCGCAGTGTTTATGGCGCATCTGCTCAGTTTGCAACGGTTTTTTACCGTGCGCTTGCACAAAAAGCTCCTTGCACCCCCATCCACAAGCCGACGGCACTGCATGCCAGTGATCTCGCCGAAGTGGTTCAACACTTTGGTGATGCAGCTTTGCGGCTTCAGCCCATGAAGGCCATGAACTCGCAGGCTGTGGCGCGAATTTCCGAGCTCGCCCACGCAGCCTGACCCTGGGTTAGCCATTCAGGCAGTCCTCATGCCAAGCATCCATCATTGCCGCGGCAGGTTCCGCTCTGCGTTAGAAATACGCTAGACTGAAAATCCTCACTGACATTGGACCCTCAGGTGACGCGGGTCCGTTTGTTCGAATGCCCGAAACGTACGGAACGGATGACAGTTTTTGTGGACGGCTGAACCCGTGGGCACAGGCTTTCTTTGGTCCTTTGCCTGCGCTCACGGAGCCGGTGAGCCTTGTCATGTCGCATCAGCTGCACCAAAGCGACCGCATTTGGAGCCAATGGCAGGTTCGGGTCGGTCAGCCCACCTGGTTGACCTGGACCCTGCACCGCGTGGATCCGGCCGGGGTCTTCTGCCCACCTCTGCTTCTCAGTCCGGATGGCTGCTGGCCCCATGTCCTCCATTCGGACGCGATGGCTGCCGTGGTCGGGCAAGGGGTGGCTTTGGCCTGGTTCAACCGCACCGAGCTGGCTTTTGATGCGCCGAGCTGCACACGCCAAGGCCCGGTGCAAGACCGGTGGCCAGAGGTACCGTGGTCGGCCTTGTCGGTTTGGGCTTGGGGGCTGATGACTTGCGCCAACGCTTTGTCACAGGCTGAAGATCGCGGGTTTGGCAAACTCGGCGCCGTGGGGCACTCTCGGGGCGGCAAAGCCGCTCTGCTGGCCGCCCTCCTGAATCAACGCTTCGACGCCGTAGTGGCGCACAACAGTGGCACCGGCGGTGCTGCCTCACTGCGAGTTGTGGGCGAAGGCAGTGAGACCTTGCAACAACTGGCGGAGCGCTATCCTCACTGGCTGGCACCCACGGCAGCAGACCTGCGGATGCAGCAGCAGTGGGTGGACGAAGATGCGCCCTTGCCTTGGCTGGCCAACCTGGCACCACGTGGCCTTTGTGTGCTCCAGGCCGAAGATGATCTTTGGGCCAATCCCGAGGGCACGCGGCATCTGGTTGAATCACTGAAACCGATGTGGCACACGCACCCCCACCGCCTTTGCAGGATAGCCCGCGCCGGCGGTCATGCCATGACGACAAGCGATTGGCAGCAAGCTGCCCGGTTCATGAAGAGGCTTTGACGGGTCAAGATGGCAACTGCAGATGGACTGCAGCGAATCACGCCGTCCAGCTCCCGCTCTTGCCTCCATGCTTCTCCAGCAGCTTCACGTCGGTGATGGTCATGCCCCGATCGACGGCTTTGACCATGTCGTAAATCGTCAGCAAAGCCACTTGCACGGCCGTCAAAGCCTCCATCTCCACGCCAGTCGGGCCCACCGTTTCCACGGTGGCTTGGCAGCGCACATGTGAAGCGGTCGCATCCACCACAAAATCCAGGGCCACGCGGGTCAGCGCCAAAGGGTGGCACAGGGGAATCAGGTCGCTGGTTTTCTTGGCGGCTTGTATGCCTGCAATGCGGGCAATGCCCAACACATCGCCCTTCTTGGCCGAGCCGCTCTCAATCAAGCGCAGGGTGTCTGGCAACATCTCAATGCGGCCTGCGGCCACCGCAATGCGATGGGTGGGGGCTTTGGCGGCCACATCAACCATGTGGGCTTGGCCTTGGGCATCAAAATGGGTCAACGTCATGGGGGACCTTCATCGGGGGTTAACATCCAAGCTGGATCATAAGGTCATGCCAATTTCTGTTGCATTCCTGTCAAGCGCCCGCTGGAAGTGGGTCACGCTGAGTTTTTTGCTGTGCATGGCGAGCGCCCCGCTGCAAGCGCAAGCCCCTGCGGCGCATGCGCTGCCGTCTTTAGGCGATGGTGGCGACATGCCCCTGGGCGAAGAGCGGCGACTGGGCGACAGCATTGCGCGGGAAATATGGCGCGATCCCGACCTGATCGAAGACCCGATTCTGAGTGACTACATTCAAAGCATCTGGCAGCCTCTGATTCAGGCAGCGCGCCAGCGCGGCGAGTTGTCCGCGGAACTGGAGCAACGCTTCGCCTGGGACTTGATGCTGATTCGCGACAAAAGTGTCAACGCCTTCGCTTTGCCTGGCGGGTATTTGGGCGTTCATTTGGGTCTGATCGGAGTGTCCTCCAGCCGAGACGAATTGGCGTCGGTGCTGGCCCATGAACTGAGTCACGTGACCCAGCGCCACATTGCGCGCCTGCTGTCGCAGCAAAGCAAGCAGTCGCCCTTGATGATGGGCGCGATGGTCTTGGGTTTGCTTGCAGCCAGCCGCAACCCGCAGGCGGCGAACGCCATGATTGTGGGTGGCCAGGCTGTGGCCATTCAAAACCAATTGAATTTCTCGCGCGACATGGAGCGCGAGGCCGATCGCGTGGGCTACGGGGTCATGACACAAGCCGGCTTTGAGCCGCAGGGCTTTGTCAGCTTGTTTGAGAAACTGCAACAGGCCGCCCGCCTCAACGACAGCGGCGGCTACCCCTACCTGCGCAGCCACCCGATGACCACCGAGCGAATTGCCGACATGCAGGCTCGCCAGCAATTGCTGACGCTGGCCAGTCCGGCGCCACCGCGACTGGCGCACCAACTGTTGTCTGCACGTGCCCGCGTGCTGGCCAATCCCGGGGTCGATGGCCAACGGTTTTTCAGTGCGGACGCACAGCAAGAAAATCGCTCGGCGGGACAGCGCGCGGCCGCCTTGTATGCAGGCGTGATGGCCGATCTGCGCTTGCGCGATCACGGCCTTCTGCGCCCTCGGCTCGAGGAGCTGCGCCTACTCACGCAAACGGATCCCGAGGCGCAGCAACAAGTCAGACTGTTGAGCGCTGAGGTGGCATTGCAAACCGGCACACCCTTGCAAGCGATTGCCTTGCTGGGGACCCAGGGAAAAGACCGCGCCAGCCGGTTTTTGCTGGCTCAGAGCCGAATTGCCACGGGACTCCCCGCTCAAGGCGCCATGGCTGCGCAGGACTTGTTGGGCTGGACAGCCTTGCATCCGCGCGATCCCTTTGGCTGGGAATTGCTGGGGCAAGCACTGAACTTGCAAGGCGATGGCCTGCGCGCCATTCGCGCCCAGGCCGAATCACTGGCCCTGAAGTTTGACTATGCCGCCGCGATTGACCGTCTGGTGGCGGCACAGGAGTTGGCACGTCAATTGGCACGCACGGGCCGGCTGGACCGCGCACAGGAAATGGAGGCCGCCATCATCGATTCACGACTGCGCACGCTACAAATCGCGCGGCGGGAACAAGCGCTCCAGCGCTGAGTCAATCACGATGCCCATGACGGAATAAACCAGCGAGCCCAGCAAGGCGTGCCCAAAGTTGCGCACCTGAAAGCCTTCCAACACGGCCGAGGCGGCCCAAAAAAGCGCGGCGTTGATCACAAACAGGAACAGTCCCAAGCTGACCAAGGTGACCGGCAAAGTCAGGACCACCAAAACGGGTCGCACCACCAGGTTAAAGAGGCCAATCACCAAAGCCGCCATCAAGGCCGCGCCAAACCCACGCACCTCCACCCCACTGTCGATGCTGGCCAAGGCCATGAGGGCAGTGGCACTGAGTAACCATTTCAAAATCAGTTTCATGTGTTCGAAGAATAGCACTCTGCCAAGACACCGCTATGATCCACCTCCCTATGGCTTCCATTCACATCACCGACCTTGAAGCGGCGATCAACTTTTGGCGGGAGAAAACGCCCTCGCCAGATGGCGTCACCCTGAGCCCCGAATTGCGGGCCTTGGCCGAGGTGTATGCCTTGATGGTGTTCCATCACCATGACGAAGCTGCCGAAAAGGGCTTTCCTGCCAAAGCCTGGGATGCCTGGCTGGTCTGGTACAACACCACGCCCGACACACCCTGCATTGCCATTTGCTCGACCAGCCAAGGTGATCCTGAGTGCAAGGGCTGCGGGCGCAGCTTTGACGAGGTGCAGCGCTGGACCGAGATGAGCCCAGGCGAAAAACGCGCCACCTGGCGGCGCATCACGGTACTAGACAGCGCTTGGCGCTTTAACCGCTATGCCGAGCGCGCACCCGATCAGACCCTGCGCGCCAGCGATGCGGCCATGCCGACATAACTGGCAGGCGTCATCGCCAGCAGGCGGGTTTTTTCAACCTCGGGAATTTCCAAAGACCGAATCAGGCCGTGCAAGGCCTGTGCCGTCACGGTTTTGCCACGCGTGACTTCCTTCAGCTTTTCATAAGCGCCTTGCACACCGTAGCGGCGCATGACAGTCTGAATGGGCTCGGCCAAAACTTCCCAGGCATTGTTCAAATCGTCTTCCAAAGCCTCTTGGTTGAGCTCCAGCTTGTTCAAGCCAATGCCCATGGACTGGTAAGCCAGCACGGTGTAGCCCAGGGCCACGCCCATGTTGCGCAGCACAGTGCTGTCCGTCAGGTCGCGTTGCCAGCGGCTGATGGGTAATTTTTCGCTGAGGTGGCGCAGCAAGGCATTGGCCAAACCCAAATTGCCTTCAGCATTTTCGAAGTCGATCGGGTTCACCTTGTGGGGCATGGTGGATGAGCCGATTTCTCCAGCCTTCAAGCGCTGTTTGAAATAACCCAAGGACACATAGCCCCAGACGTCGCGCGCCCAGTCAATCAGGATGGTGTTGGCGCGCGCCACCGCGTCATACAGCTCGGCCATGTAGTCGTGGTTTTCAATCTGGATGCTGTAGGCCTGGAACGTCAGACCCAGGCCCACGGGGCCAGCGGCAGGGTCGAGCCGCTCGGGGCTTTCCACCACGCGGCGGCTCACCGCCTCCCAGTCCACTTCTGGCCAGGCTGAGAGGTGGGCGTTGTAATTGCCCACAGCCCCATTCATTTTGGCCATCAGCTTGACGTCTGCAATGCGCGTGCGCGCCGTGTTCAAACGCACCACCACGTTGGCGATTTCCTTGCCCACGGTGGTGGGGCTGGCGGTTTGGCCGTGCGTGCGGCTGAGCATGGGCACATCGGCATAGTCATGCGCCATGCTGCGCAGGCGTGCAATCACGGCGTCCAGGCCTGGCAACAAGACCTGCTCACGCGCAGCCTTCAATTGCAGGGCGTGGCTGGTGTTGTTGATGTCTTCGCTGGTGCAGGCGAAGTGCACAAATTCATTGGCTGCCGCCAACTCTTCGCGCAATTCGGGGGCGAGTGCCGGCGCCGCAAATTGCGCCTTGATCCAATACTCGACCGCCTTGACATCGTGGTTGGTGGTTTTCTCGATCTCTTTGATGGCCAAAGCATCATCGGTGGAAAAGTCACGGACCAAGCCCAGCAAATATGCGCGAGCGGCTTGGCTCAAGGGCTTGAATTCCTGCAAGCCGGCATCGCTCAAGGCCATGAACCAGCAAATTTCCACCTGCACGCGACGGTGCATGTAGCCCTGTTCGCTCATGAGGGGACGCAGGGTGCTTAGTTTGGCGGCGTAACGGCCGTCCAGCGGCGACAAGGCCGTGACAGTGTGAAAACTCATGCCCCAATTTTAGAGGCTTCCTCTGGCCGTTCTGTGGCAAGTGACGCCTGCCGATAGAATCAGCACAACACGAACAAAAATTTCATGAAACTCATCGGCGCCATCACCAGCCCTTACGTGCGAAAAGTTCGCATCGTCATGGCGGAAAAGAAACTGGACTACCAATTCGTCAGCGAAGACGTCTGGTCAGCGCAGACCACCATCTCCGAATCGAACCCCTTGGGCAAAGTGCCCTGTTTGGTGATGGAAGGCGGAGAAGCCCTGTTCGACTCGCGCGTCATTGTGGAATACCTGGATGCGCTGTCTCCCGTGGGCAAGCTGATTCCGACCACTGGCCGTGAGCGCGCCGAGGTGAAAACCTGGGAGGCGTTGTCCGATGGCTTGTTGGATGCCAGCATCCTGGCACGCCTGGAGGCCTCCTGGCCCGGCCGCAGGGAGGGTGAGCGCTCGCAAGCCTGGATTGACCGCCAAATGGGCAAAGTCAGCGACAGTTTGCTGGCCATGAGCCGGGGTTTGGGTGATCGCGGGTATTGCAGTGGCATTCACCTGACCCTTTCAGACATCGCGTTAGGCTGCGCCCTGGGTTACCTGGACTTCCGGTTCCCGCACATTGATTGGCGTGCCCAGCACCCCAATTTGGCGCGCTTGCAAGAAAAATTGATGCAGCGTCCCAGCTTCCAGGACACCCGGCCCGCCTGAGTCACGACCGTGCGCGTCGCTTGAGCCAGCGCATCAAAGCGCCCAGCACCGGCAGTTTTTCATAGAGCTCTTCAGCGACGTCCCAATAGTCACGGTGCAGCGCAATGCGCCAGTGGCCATCTTCTTGCAAGGCGTACACCAAGTGGGTGGCGCCTCGCACCGTGAATTCCGAACGGCGGGCGCCAGTACCGGTGGCAAACAAAAAATCCCAGGTCAAAAAGCACTGATGGCCCTCTAGCACCTGCGTTGTCACAACAAAGCGCGGGTTCACCAGACTGCGAAACATGTGATCGAAGATGGCCTCGATGCTTTGCAAGCCCTGCACCTCATTGAAGGGGTCCTTGAAGCGGGCTTGCGCGGCATAAAGGTCTGCCAGCTGCGACAGCGACTGCGGTGTCAGCGACTCGAAATAAGCCACCACGGCCTGGGTGAGCTCGGCAGGAGAGTGCATGGGGGTCGTCATTCGCCAAGCGCCTGTGTTCAAAGCCCGGTTGCTTTTCGGATCGCCTGAAAATAAAGGCGATAGGGCAGGCAACGCAAAAATTTCAGCACCCGCGTGAAGCGCCGCGGATAGTGGATTTCAAAATCACCGGCCGCCCACCCCGCCAACATTTGCCGGGCAGCCTCCTGCGGCTGAATCAGGGCCGGCATGTGAAAGTCGTTTTGGGCGGTCAAGGGGGTTTCCACAAACCCGGGGTTGACCACGCTGACGCCAATGCCACTGGACTGCAGGTCCAGGTACAGGGCCTCGGCCAGATGAATCAAGGCCGCTTTGGTCGGGCCATACGCCAGGCTTTGCGGCAAGCCTCGGTAGCCCGCCACACTGGCCACCAGGGACACATGGCCGCGTTGCTGCGACAACAAGCTGGGCAAAACAACATCGAGCAAGCGCAAGGCGCCCAGATAGTTCACATCCTGGTGGCGCATCATTTGGCCCAGGTCATAGTGATCGGCGCGCAGGGGCTGGTAATGCCCGGCGCAGTAGATCACCCAGTCGAGTCCCTGGTTGGCTTGTACTTGCTGTGCGGCATCCTGCAAACTTTCCAACGATGTGACGTCCGCCGGCACCACCCACGCATGAGGGTACTGCTGTGCCAAGGCTTGCAAAGGCGCTTCTTGACGGCTCGACACCGCCACCTTGGCACCGGCCTGAAGCAAGGCCTCGGCCGTCGCGCGGCCAATGCCCGACGAGGCGCCGACCACCCAGACACTGCGGTCCCGCCAGTCCTGCATGGGCGGGTTGAGCGGTTTCAGCCAAGATCGCATGTCATCCTCCAGAAGACGGCAGCCCCAGCAAGGCTTGTCGCAATGCGGGTGCTGAGGTGGATTCTGACAACCAGATGCCCAAAAATTTGTGGGCCAAGGCACGGTCGTCAATTTGGCCCGAGACCCTCGCGCGCTGCGCATGGTGCCAAAAGCGCAAGCCCTGTTGCGGGTCGTACACGGCCGTCAAACGCTCGCCTGGGCGAACATCCGACAGCGCCTCCGTCAACTGACGTTGCCATTGCTGCACGATCGCATCGGCCAGCGGTCCTTGACGCTGCATCTCTTGAAGGGAACGCTGCGCAATGTCCTGTGCAGAGAAATTGCGGCGGTACTGAAGGCTCAACACCAAGCGGTGCGTGGTCCAAGCCGTGCCCGCCTCGGCAGGCAACCAGAGTGAGGCCTCATAAATTTCCAAGCCCCAAAAACGGAAGATGCCTTGGCCACGCAAGGGCAGCTTCTGCCACTCCTCACCCAGCTCGCTCAGCGACAGCGGCTGCGCGCCGGCCCAAGGCGAGGCCGCAAAGCCGGCACACGCCAGCAGACCGCCCAAGCACAAACGACGCTTCATGCCTTCCAGGGCTTGAGCAAGGTGTACTGAAGCACGTCGGTGTTGCGCTCCCAGAAGGCGGCCTCGCAATAGGCCAGGTAGAACTCCCAGGTGCGCATGAAGCGCTCATCAAAGCCGAGTTGCAGCACCTGCTCTCTTTCGCTCAAAAATTGCTCGCGCCAGCGCCGCAGTGTTTCCGCGTAATCATGGCCAAAAGAAAATGCGTCGCGCACCTCCAAGCCAGCCGCCTGCGCTTGCTTGACGAACTCGCGCGGGCACGGCAAGCAACCCCCTGGGAAGATGTATTGCTGGATGAAGTCGGTGCCCTGGATGTAGCGCTCAAACAGGCTGTCTTCAATGACAATGGTTTGGATGCAGGCTCTGCCACCGGGTTTGAGCAAGCGGTTCAAGGTCGCAAAATACTGCGGCCAGTAGGCTTGCCCAACTGCTTCGAGCATTTCAATGGAGCAAATGGCATCGAAAGGCTCATCGGGAATGTCGCGGTAGTCTTGCAAGCGCAAATCGGCCTTGAGCCCTTGGTCGCTCAAGCGCTGCTGAGCGTAGGCCAGTTGCGCCTTGCTCAGGGTCACGCCCGTCATTTGGGCGCCAAATTCGCGCGCGCCCAACTCGGCCACGGCACCCCAGCCGCAGCCAATCTCCAGCACGCGCTGGCTTGCACCGGGGGTGACGCCGGCCATGCGCAAGGCGCGCGCCATCTTGGCTTGCTGGGCTTGCACCAGGCTTTGCTGGGGGTTGCCATCAAACCACGCCGAGGAATAGTTCATGCTCGGGTCCAGCCAGAGCTCATAGAACAGGTTGCCCAAATCGTAATGCGCATGAATGTTTTTGGCGCTGTTGCTGCGGGTGTTGCGGTTCATCCAATGGCGCACACGGTAGGCCAGGCGGCCCAGCCAATGGCCATAAATGACGTCTTCCATCTCACGCCGAT
This sequence comes from Limnohabitans sp., assembly GCA_018882835.1. GTDB lineage: Bacteria > Pseudomonadota > Gammaproteobacteria > Burkholderiales > Burkholderiaceae_C > Limnohabitans. The sequence goes on along the minus strand of VERE01000053.1, from coordinate 1,577 downwards.
TGGCCACCAGCACGCGCAACAAATCCACCAGGTTAGGGCTGGCCCAGTCGCCGGCCATGAAGGCTTCTGCGAAGCCGATGTCGCCCGACTTCAAGGCGGCGGCGCAAGGCGCCCAGTTGCGCAAGATCAGCGTGCCATGCAAACCCTCGCCCGAGCCAAACTGCTGCGAGCTGCCATCGGGGCATTGGATGGTGAGCGTGCCGTGGCGGATGCGCCGCAACAGGCCCAGCAGTTGGCGCGCACTCGCGGGTGTGTCATTGGGCAATGAAAAAATGGGGGCGGTGGTGGTGTTCATGCGACGCAGGGTCCTCGCTCATGAAATAAATGGGGTGGCCTTCAACGCGTGACAAAGTCCGCAGGCGGAGGCGGTTTGTGAAAGAAGCGCACACGCTTGAGCCACAAGGCCAGCGCGTGCAGGTGAATGCGAAACACAACGCCCCAGGTCAGCAAGGGGTAGCGCCAAAAGGCGCGCATCAATTGACCGCGCGTGAGAGGCACCAAGCTGCCACTGACACTGGTTTGAATCAAAGGCCCAGAGGCGTCGTCGTGGTCAATGCGCGCCACCGTGCGCGGGTGCTCGCCCTCGGTGCGCATGAAACGAAAACGGTATTGGCCCTGCACAGCGCAAAAGGGCGAGACATGAAACACCTTGGGCGCCTGCAACTCACGCCCATAAGCGGGATCGTTCAGCAAATAACAATGCCGCTCGCCAAAGGTGTTGTTCACCTCGACCACAATGGCACGCAGGCTGCCATCCTCGCGATGGCAGTACCAAAAGCTGACGGGCTTGAAAGTGTGCCCCAGCACCCTGGGGAAACAATGCAACCAGACCTCGCCGCGAGCGTCGGTGATGCCCTCGCGTTGCAAAAGCTCGTCCAGCCAAGCCAGCGCGCCGCCCTGGTCCGCACCCCGGCCATCGCCATGGTCCGCATCGTGAAACGAAATCAAACCGCGCCGGTTCACAGGCAAGGCGCCACCGCCCTCGCGCAACATTTGCCGCATCGGCAACATCAAGAAGTAGGTGGCATAGGCAAATGCGTGGCGCGCAGGGCGCACGCGCGTGTGCCGAACCTGACCAAAACCGATCAGCGCACTCATGCCGCTTGGGCCGCCCGCACATTCAGCGAGGCCAGCAAGGCCTGGGCCGCAGCCCGGCCGGCTTTCAAGCCGTCTTCGTGAAAACCGTAACCCATCCAGGCGCCGGCATACCAAGTGGCTTGACGCCCTTGGATGTCGGGCATGCGGGTCTGGGCCTGCATGGCGGCCAGGTCAAACACGGGGTGCGCGTAATCGTATTGGCCCAGCACTTTTTGCGGGTCAATCTCGCGGATGGGATTCAGTGAGACCAAGACGGGCTGGGCAAACGGCAAGGGCTGCAAACGGTTCAACCAATAGTGGAGGCACACCCGTTGCGCATCCTCTTCGGGGCCCGCGCGCTCGTAATTCCAGGCCGCCCAGGCCAGCTTCTTTTGCGGCATCGCGCGCTCGTCCGTGTGCAACACGGCCAAGTTGCTTTGGTAGCGCACCGCGCCCAGAATTTGCTGTTCTGCCGCCGTGGGCTGCGCCAAGATCTTCAA
>VERE01000095.1 GCA_018882835.1 Limnohabitans sp. | reverse complement strand
GACAGCTTTGGCACGCCCCACACCGACCCGAACACAACAGGCCCGACCCAGATCTTCAACCTGGGCCATGGCATCAGCCAGTTCACCCCGCCAGAGCATGTCAGCGCCCTGGTCGAGGCGGTGCACAGCCATTCGAGAAAAATGCGCCAACGGGTTGGCTAAACGATGGGCATCTGGATTGAGTTGGGTGTTTTTGGTTTGGTGTTTTTGTTTGCGTGGCACCAATTCCATGACTTGAGGAAAGAAAAGGAGAAGCGCATGTTGCAATTGAAGTCAGCCCAGCCTTCCGTCGATCGCAGCTCTGCCGCGTCACAGCGCCACAGCGATTACGTCATCGCCACCCGCGAAAGCCGACTGGCAATGTGGCAGGCAGAGCATGTCAAAAGCCTGCTGGTAGCCAAGGGCTACGACATCGGTATTCTGGGCATGACCACCCAAGGGGATCAACGACTTGATGTGTCCCTTAGCAAAGTGGGCGGCAAAGGCCTGTTCGTCAAAGAACTGGAGTCGGCCTTGCTGGAAAGCCGCGCAGACTTGGCCGTCCACTCTTTGAAAGACGTCCCCATGACGCTGCCTGAGGGTTTGACACTGGCTTGCGTCTTGCCCCGGGAAGATCCCCGAGATGCCTGGGTTTCCGCCACCTACGCTTCACTGTTCGACTTGCCACAGGGCGCAGTGGTCGGCACCTCGAGCCTGCGCCGCACCGTGCTGCTGAAGGCCCTGCGGCCCGACCTGCGCATCGAGCCATTGCGTGGCAACCTGGACACGCGGCTGCAAAAACTCGACGCTGGCGATTACGACGGCATCGTGCTGGCCGCCGCAGGGCTGCGCCGTCTGGGTTTGTCCGACAGAATTCGCGCAGTGTTCAGCGTGTCGCAAATGCCGCCAGCTGCAGGCCAGGGCGCGCTGGGCATTGAAACGCCCGACGGGGCGACCGCCTTGAATCAATTGCTGCAGGGCTTGAACGACCCCAAGACCCAACTGGCCACGACCGCCGAGCGTGCCGTGAGCCGCGCGTTGGGTGGCAGCTGCTCCATGCCCTTGGCGGCGCACGCCGAATGCAACGGTAAAAAACTCATGCTGCATGCTGTGTGGGGCGATCCGGAACGCCCAGGCTACCTGGTGCAAGCGAATGCCACCAAAGAGCTGGCCAGCGATCACGCCATCGCCCTCAAGCAAGCCGATGTGCTGGGCGAGTTCATCGCCGAGCAGTTGCAAGCACAGGGCGCCTTGTGCACGCCTGTCCACTGAAAGAATTTGATGAACACCCTGTTGCTTGGCTTGTTGCTGTTTCTGGGCATGCACTCGGCACGTATCTTTGCCGAGCAAGGGCGCCAAGCGCTGCAAGCGCGTATCGGTGCCAGCGCTTTCAAAGGCCTGTATGCCCTGGTGTCCTTGCTGGGCTTTTACCTGTTGCTCAAGGGGTATGGAGAAGCGCGCCTGAGTCCCATTCCCGTGTGGGCACCGCCCAAAGGCATGCGGCACTTGGCAGTGTTGTTGATGCTGCCCGCCATGGTGCTCCTGGTGGCCGCCTACCTTCCGCGCAATGCCTTGAAAAACCGGCTGCATCATCCCATGGTGTTGAGCGTCAAGCTCTGGGCGCTTGCGCATTTGAGTTGCAATGGCAATTTGGCAGACATGGTGTTGTTCGGCAGCTTTTTGCTCTGGGCCATCTTGTGCTTTCGCGCCGCCCGACAGCGTGACCGCGCCGCAGAAAATGAGCTGATCGAGACCCCTGGGCCGCTGCGCCAGCGCACGCTGTTGACCTGGGGCCTGGGTATCGCCGTCTGGCTTGGGCTACTGTCCGGTGGCCACACTTACTTGGTGGGTGTGAGTCCTTTGGGCTTGTGATGTGGACACCTGAACTCGCACCCGCCCCCGAGCGAAATTTCTGCACAGACTGCGGGCTCTCACGCACCCAGGACCCCAAGCGCTGCGGCCAGGCATGCCAGTTCATTCAACCCGATTACCCGCGCTTTGAAATTCAGGTGCACGGCCGCTCGCGCCAGCAGCAATACCAGGCCGAGCAAGCGCAAGACGTGCTGTTCTTTGGGCCGCATCGCCGCATGCTGCAAGCCGCCATGAAAACGCCGGCTCCCGGCGCGCAATGGACAGGCATCACCACCCGCATCGCCGAGAAATTACTGCTGTCGGGCGAGGTGGATGCGGTCATCACCATGGCCCCCGACCCTCAGGACCCCTGGCGCCCTGTGCCGGTGATCGTGACCCAAGCACAAGAGATGGCCCAATGCCGCGGCATGCGCATGGGCTATGCCCCCCTGGTGGCCTTGATCGAGCCCGCCTTGCAACAAGGCTTCAAACGATTGGCGGTCATTGCGATTCCGTGCCAGGTCTATGCATTGCGCGCCATTCAAACCGAACTGGAACGCGACCATGGGCTTGAACAACTGACCGTGATTGGCATCCCTTGCTCAGACAACACCACAACGGAACGCTTCCATGAGTTTCTGGCCCTGGTGGCGCCCGACCCCAGCGAGGTCACCTATCTGGAGTTTTGCGCCGATTACCACGTGGAAATTCGCACCCGGCAAGGCGAAGTGCGCAGGTTGCCTTTTTTAAGTTTGCCGCTGTCCGACCTCCCCCCTGATTTTTTTCCGATGACCTGCCGAACCTGTGTGGATTACACCAACGCGCTCAGCGACCTGACGGTGGGCTACATGGGTGGACGCGGAGAGCAATGGCTGATTGTTCGCAATGCGCGCGGTGAAGCCCTGGTGTCGCTGCTGGGGGACGAGTTGCAGGCCCAAGCCCCCAGCAGTGCCGGCCAGCGCTTGAATGCGGTCAAGGGCTTTTTGAAAAACGTCGAGCGCTCTGCCGGTGGCTTGCCGCTGCGCCGCATGCCTGATTGGCTGCGCCCTTTGGTCAGTTGGCTCATGCCCCGTGTAGGTCCTCGCGGTCTGGAGTTTGCGCGAGCGCGGGTGGAAATGAAAGCCATTGAAAGCGTCCTGCATTTGCGCCGCGAAGCGCCTCAGCGGCTAAAGAACATGGTGCCCCAGCACTTCTGGACCTTGTTGGCGCGCTATGGAATCACCCCGACCGACGAAGAACGCCCCCTCAAAAAGACACCCTGACCGCGCGCAATCGTTGTCACACCCTGTTGACAAATTCAAATGTCGGTTTATATTGACGTCATTGGATGTCAATTTGAATTGACAGTCGTTTGAAAGGATCGGGGCCATGCCATTGCTCGAACGAATTGAAACAGCGCTGACCCACCATTTGGCGCGCGCAGACAGCCCCAGTTCACCGCCACAGCTGGTAATGGCCATGCACCACGCGGTGTTTCCGGGCGGCGCCCGCATACGTCCCCAGCTCTGCCTGGCTGTCAGTCTGGCCTGCGGCGACAACGCCCCGGAGTTGACCAATGCTGCCGCCTGTGCCATCGAGCTGATGCACTGCGCCTCACTGGTGCATGACGATATGCCTTGCTTCGATGACGCCGACACGCGCCGCGGCCAAGTGGCGGTGCACAAAGCCTTTGGCGAGCCGCTGGCCCTGCTGTGCGGCGATGCGCTGATTGTCCAGGCCTACCAGTGCCTGCTGCAAACACCCAGTGCCCACCCCGAGCGCACCCTGGCCTTGATGCAATTGATCAGCGACAGCGTGGGCGCTCCGGACGGCATTGTGGCCGGCCAAGCCTGGGAGTGCGAAACCCGGGTCGAGCTCAGCCAATACCAACGCGCCAAAACCGGCGCTTTGTTCGTGGCTTCCACCTGCGCTGGCGCGCTGGCCAATGGCGCCGACCCTCAAGCCTGGCGTGGCCTGGGCGAAGCCCTGGGCGAGGCCTACCAGGTGGCCGATGACATTCGCGATGTGATGGGTGACGCGCAACACCTGGGCAAACCGGTCGGACAAGATGTCCACCATGGCCGCCCCAGCGCCGCAGCCGCCCTGGGCCTGGCCGGCGCGATTCAATACTTTGAAGGTCTGATTCAGCGTGCCGTGGCATCGGTGCCGGCGGGTCCACGACAAAGCAGCTTGCAAAAGCTGGTGCTCATGGAATCTGAGCGCCTGGTTCCCCGTCATGTGATTTCGCACGCCAGCGTGGCACCGGTGTGAGCCTGCCCCCATGAAGACACTGGACCTCGCCAAATCCGACACCCCCGGCTGGTCGCGACCCGCCTGGCGCGAATTGGCAGACAAATGGATAGACCGCTGTTTCACCAGCGAGCGGTTTTACCGCTGGAGCATCAGCAATCCGCTGACGCGCTGGATCACCCAACGCAGGTCGCAACAGGTGTTTGACCTGATGGCCGGCTTTGTCTACTCCCAGGTCCTGCTGGCCTGTGTCCGGTTATCGATTTTTCAGCGCGTTCAAGAGCCGCAAACCTTGCGCGCCCTGGCCCAGCAAACCGACTTGCGAGAGGCCGCCCTGCAGCGGCTGCTCGACTCGGCGGTGGCCTTGCGCTTGCTGGCATGGCGCGGCGACCAACGTTACGGCTTGGGGCCCCTGGGTGCCCCTATCGCGGCTTTTCCGGGCATCCAGGCCATGATCGAGCACCACGCCACCTTGTACCAAGACCTGCAAGACCCGCTGGCCCTGCTGCGCGATGGCCCCATGCAACCGCAAATGAATGGCTACTGGCCTTATGTCAACAGCCCGGCCTCGGCGCAAGCCATTCAAAGCCCCGACGCCACCTTCCAGCGCTACTCCGATTTGATGTCGGCCTCCCAGCCTTTTGTCGTAGACGAAATCCTGGCGGCCTACAGTTTCGAAGACCACCGCCATGTGCTGGATGTGGGGGGCGGACAGGGCACTTTTGTCAGTCGTCTGGCCCGCCATGCACCCCACCTGAGCCTCAAGCTGTTCGACCTGCCCCAGGTGGCCCAGTTGGCCGCCCAAAACCTGGCGCGACAAGGCCTGGCCGATCGGGCGACAGCCACAGGTGGCAGTTTTCTGACCGATGAGCTGCCCACCGGCGCCGACCTGGTCACCCTGATTCGCATTGCCCACGACCACCCCGACCAGGACGTGCTGACCCTGCTGAAAGCCATTTACCGCGCACTGCCCGCAGGCGGCACCCTGCTGCTGGCCGAGCCGATGGCGCGGGAGCGCCATGAGCCCCCCCTGGGCGATGCCTATTTCCATTTCTACCTGCTGGCCATGGGCTCGGGTC
>VERE01000052.1 GCA_018882835.1 Limnohabitans sp. | reverse complement strand
GCACCTGGCCCCGCAGAACCAGAATGAGCTCGTCCAGCATGGCCACCCAAAGCAGCACCGAGCCCAAGGCGAAACTGAGCTGGGGAATCCACAAGGGCAAGGGCAGCAAGCCCTGGGCGATGTCGTTAAACTCCCAGCTTTCATAAGTGAACTTGCAGGCCCACCAAGCAAGGTAACCCACCGCCAAGCTGCCGATGGCCAAGGCCATGATTTCCAGTGCACGCCGCATGCGTGCAGAGGTCGACTCCAGCAAGAGGGTGACGCGCACAAAGTCGCCGTGCTTGAAGGCATGCGCCATGGTGAAAAAGGCGGCTGCAGCGCAGAACCAGGCCACCACATCGTTGACGGCGCCGGTGCGCACATTGAGCTCACGCAGAACGCTCTGCGCGATCATGAGCACGCCGATCAGCACAATGAAAAACGCGCCCAGGGCCCCTGAGGCCAGATACAGACGATCCAGGGCGCGACGCAACATCACTTCTTCGCAGGCTTGGCGGCTGGGGCCGATTTGTTGAAGGCGGCGATGATGGCCTCACCGTCAGAGCCGGCTTTTTTCTGCCAGTCCGCCAGCATGATGCTGCCCACCTGCTTCATGTCGGTCATCAGCTTGGTCGAGGGCGTCACCACCTTCATGCCTTTCTCGTTCAGGGCTTTTTTGTACCAGGCGTCTTTTTCTTCGCTGACTTTCCAGCCACGCGTTTCGGCTTCTGCCGCCACCTTGTTCAAGGCGGCTTGGGTGGCGGGATCGAGCGCGTCATAGGCTTTTTTGTTCACGATGACCGCATTCTTGGGCAGCCAAGCCTGGGTGTCGTAGAAGTACTTCAGGCTTTCATAGGTTTTGGTGTCGTAGCCGGTGGAACCAGAGCTCATGTAGCTTTCCACCACGCCTGTGGCCAGGGCTTGCGAGAGCTCAGCTGCCTGGATGGTGACGGGTTGGGCGCCAATGAGTTCAGCGATCTTAGCGGTTGCAGGGCTGTAGGCGCGCCATTTGATGCCACGCAGGTCGGCCACCGAGTTGATTTCTTTCTTGGTGTAGATGCCTTGGGGTGGCCAAGCCACTGCAAACAGCAGCTTCATGCCTTGGTTGCCCAGGAGTTTGTCAAGCACGGGTTTTTGCGCGTCGTACAGGCGCTTGGACTCTGGGTACGAGGTGGCCAGAAAGGGAATGCCATCGGCGCCAAAAATCGGGTTTTCGTTTTCGAAGTTCACCAGCAGCACTTCGCCGATCTGGGCCTGCCCGCCTTGCACAGCGCGCTTGATTTCATTGGCCTTGAACAGCGAGGCGTTGGCGTGCACGGTGATTTTCAGTTTGCCGGCGGTGGCCTGGTCCACGTCTTTGGCAAACTGGATCAGGTTTTCAGAATGAAAATTGGTGGCGGCGTAGGCGGCTGGCAAATCCCATTTGGTTTGGGACAAGGCAGGTGCGGCAGCCAAGGCCACAGAGAGGGCAAACAGGCCGGACAGTGCTTTCATCATGGCGGAAGTCCTTGACAGTGAAGGTTGAAACAAACCGCAAGGATAACTCCATTGCACCCCAGCCTCGGAAGGATTTACAGTCTGGGGAGCACAAAGACCTTGAATCTCAGACATACACATGAAAACAACGGTGGATCAAAGCGGCAAGTGGGCTTTTTGGATTGACCGGGGGGGCACGTTCACCGACATCGTGGGCAAGCGGCCGGATGGCCAATTGGTCACGCACAAACTGCTGAGCGAAAACCCCGAACAATACCGCGATGCCGCGGTTGCCGGCATTCGGCACTTGCTGGGCTTGCAAGCTGGCGAGCCGGTCACACCGGCCCAGGTGGCCTGCGTCAAAATGGGCACCACCGTGGCCACCAACGCTTTGCTCGAGCGCAAGGGCGAGCCCACGCTGCTGGTCACCACCCAAGGCTTTCGCGACGCCTTGCGCATCGCTTACCAAAACCGCCCACGCTTGTTCGACCGGCACATTCTCTTGCCCGAATTGCTGTACCGCGAAGTGATCGAGGCGCAAGAACGGGTGGGTGCCCAGGGCGAGGTGCTGCAAGCTTTACAGCTTGAAGCTTTGCGCGCGCAGTTGCTGGCCGCCCATGGCCGTGGCTTGCGCAGCGTGGCCATTGTGTTCATGCACGGTTACCGCTACACCGCCCATGAAGCGCAGGCAGCAGACCTGGCGCGCGCGTTGGGCTTCACGCAAATCAGCACCTCGCACCAAACCAGCCCGCTGATGAAATTCGTCAGCCGGGGCGATACCACGGTGGTCGATGCTTACCTGTCCCCGATTTTGCGCCGCTACGTTGAACAAGTGGCCGCAGAAATGCCGGGGGTCCCGCTTTACTTCATGCAGTCCTCTGGCGGCTTGACCGATGCCCATGCCTTTCAGGGCAAAGACGCCATTTTGTCTGGGCCGGCCGGGGGCATCGTGGGCATGGCCCGCACCGCACAGCTGGCTTTTGCGCATGGCCAGGGCCTGTCGGGCGAGACCCGGGTCATTGGCTTTGACATGGGCGGCACCTCGACCGATGTCAGCCACTTTGCGGGCGAGTTCGAGCGTGAGTTTGAAACCCAGGTGGCCGGTGTGCGCATGCGCGCGCCCATGATGAGCATTCACACGGTGGCGGCCGGTGGCGGCTCCATCCTTCAATTTGATGGCGCGCGCTTTCGCGTGGGGCCGGAAAGCGCAGGTGCCAATCCGGGGCCTGCGAGTTACCGCCGAGGCGGGCCCCTGGCCGTGACCGATGCCAATGTGATGGTGGGCAAAATTCAGCCCCAGCATTTCCCCAAAGTGTTCGGCCCCCGCGGCGATGAAGCGCTTGATGCCGAGGCCGTGCGGGCGCAGTTTGCCAAGCTGGTCGCTGCCATCGAGGCCTCACCCCACGCAACACCTGGCCTCAAGCCGGAAGCCGTGGCCGAAGGCTTCATTCACATTGCAGTGCAGCAGATGGCCAATGCCATCAAGAAAATTTCGGTCTCGCGCGGCTACGACGTGACCCGTTACACCTTGCAGTGCTTTGGTGGCGCGGGCGGTCAGCACGCCTGCCTGGTGGCCGATGCCCTGGGCATGACGCGGGTGCTGGTGCATCCGCTGGCGGGCGTCTTGTCGGCCTATGGCATGGGGCTGGCCGATCAGAGCCTGATACGCGAGCAGGCGGTCGAGCAGCGCCTGAGCGCCGAGAGCATGGCCCAGTGGGCACCTGTGCTGGCATCTCTGGCCGAGCGCGCCCAAAACGAGTTGCGCGCCCAGCCTTTGGGCAGTGGCCCGATGGAAGTACGACGGCGTGTGCATCTGCGTTACGAAGGAACCGACTCTGCATTGATCGTGCCCTTTGGCTCCTTGCAAGAAATTCAAGCGGCTTTCGAGGCGGCCTATCGCCAGCGCTTTGCGTTTCTCATGGCGGGCAAGGGCTTGGTGGTGGAGGCAGTGTCCGTCGAGGCCATCATCTGCGGCGATGCTGCTGACGAGCAGGAAAGCGCGGCGCATCCTTTGCGCCAGGCCCCCCGGCGGGACACCGTGCGGATGTACACCCAGGGGCAGTGGGTCGAGGCTGCCTTGGTGGTGCGAGAGGATTTGCGTGCGGGCGACCACATTCCCGGCCCGGCCATCATTGCCGAGCGCAATGCCACCACCGTGGTCGAGCCTGGCTGGCGCGCCCTGTTGACCACGCTGGATCATCTGGTGCTGGAACGGGTCGAGGCACGTGCGGTGCAATACGCTGCAGGCACGCGGGTGGACCCGGTGTTGCTCGAGGTGTTCAACAACCTGTTCATGAACATCGCAGAGCAAATGGGCTTGCAACTGCAAAACACCGCTTACTCGGTGAACATCAAAGAGCGCCTGGATTTTTCTTGCGCGCTGTTTGACGCGCAAGGCAACCTGATTGCCAATGCGCCGCACATGCCGGTGCATCTGGGTTCGATGGGTGAGAGCATCAAGACCGTGATTCGCGAGAATCATGGCCGCATGCAGCCTGGCGACGTGTATGTGCTGAACGATCCTTACCATGGGGGCACGCATTTGCCCGATGTCACGGTGATCACGCCTGTCTACATGGCAGACGAGGCGCAGCCGTTGTTTTATGTGGGCTCGCGCGGCCACCACGCCGACATTGGTGGCACCTCGCCGGGGTCCATGCCGCCGTTCTCGACCACCATCGATGAAGAGGGCGTGCAGATTCAAAACTTCAAGCTGGTCGACCGTGGTCTGCTGCGCGAAGCCGAGATGACCGCTTTGTTGTCCTCGGGGCCCTACCCCAGCCGCAACCCGGCGCAAAACATGGCCGACCTCAAAGCCCAGATTGCGGCCAACGAAAAAGGCGTGCAGGAGTTGCGTCGCATGGTCGATCAATTTGGGCTGGACGTGGTGCAGGCTTACATGCGCCATGTGCAAGACAACGCCGAAGAGTCCGTCCGGCGTGCGATTGAGCGTTTGGGCAGCAGGCAGCGCAGTTTCACGCTGCCGCTGGACAACGGCGCCCAGATTCAAGTGTCTGTGTCGATGGACGCGAAGGCGCGCACGGCGGTGATTGACTTCACTGGCACCTCGGCGCAGCAAACCAACAACTTCAATGCGCCCCGTGCTGTGTGCATGGCAGCGGTGCTCTATGTGTTCCGCACTTTGGTGGAGGACGACATTCCCTTGAATGCGGGCTGCCTCAAGCCCATTCAGGTGATCATCCCCGAAGGGTCCATGTTGAACCCGCGACCCCCGGCCTCGGTGGTGGCCGGCAATGTGGAAACCTCCAGCTGCATCACCAATGCGCTGTATGGCGCACTGGGCGTGATGGCGGGCAGCCAACCCACCATGAACAACTTCACCTTTGGCAACGCGCGCTACCAGTACTATGAAACCTTGTCAGGGGGCAGCGGCGCAGGGCCGGTATTCAACGCCCAGGGCGAGGTGACGGGCGGTTTCCCGGGAACCAGCGTGGTGCAAACCCATATGACCAACTCGCGCCTGACCGATCCCGAGGTGCTGGAGTTCCGTTTCCCGGTGCGCTTGCTCAGCTACAGCCTACGCGAAGGCTCTGGCGGGGCGGGGCAGTGGCCTGGCGGGCAAGGCGGCGTGCGGCGCGTCGAATTCCTGGAGGCGATGACGGCGGGAATTTTGTCGAACGGTCGAAAGTACCCCGCTTTTGGCTTGGCAGGCGGCGGCGCAGGCGCGACCGGCCGCAACCTCGTGGTTCGGGCCAATGGCAGCGTGGAAGTGCTGGACCACATCGGACAAACGCAGATGGCGCCTGGCGATGTGTTTGAAATCCACACGCCCGGCGGCGGCGGTTACGGCGCCTTGTGAGCTGACTTGTAGGCCAGGCCTTGCACCGTCAGGCCCTGGTCGGACAAGCGCTGTGCCGTGGTTTCGCGAATGCCGTTGACGCGCCGCATCAGGTCGGACCAACTGTCGAATGGTTTTTCTGCCCGCGCGGCCAGCACTTTGGCGGTGAGGCTGGGGCCCAGGCCACGCAGGCTGTCGAGCTCGGCTTCCGTGGCTTGCTGGATGTCCAGCGCGCTGGCGCTGCCAGCCAGAAGGCACAGGGCGATGGCCGTTGCATGGCGCACCATCGCCTGCCTGCTCAACGTTGGGCCAAGGTGGCCATGTACTGCGTCACCCCTGTGCTGACATCGGCAAATTCATGCTCGCAACCCGCGGCACGCAAAGCGCGAAGGTCGGCCTGGGTGTAGCACTGGTATTTGCCACGCAAGGCATCGGGGAAGGGGATGTAGGCGATCAGGTCGGCTTGCACGGCTTGCGCCAGCGTCAGGGCCGCTTCGGAGCGTACGGCACGCTCGGCATTCACCACGGAGAGCGCCACATCGTTGAAGGGCTGGGCGCGCCCGCTGCCCAAGTTGAACAGTCCCGAGCGCTCTGGGTGGTCGAAGAACCACAAATTGACGGCGACCACATCGTCGATGAACACAAAGTCGCGCTGCTGCTCACCCGGGCCGTAGCCGCCGTACTCTGCGAACAGCTTCACGCGGCCTTCCTGGCGGAATTGGTGGTGCTGGTGAAAAGCCACGCTGGCCATGCGACCCTTGTGTTGCTCGCGCGGGCCATAGACATTGAAATAGCGAAAGCCCACCACCTGATGTTTGGCATTTTCAAAGTGCAAACCCACGAGGCGTCGCAGGCGTTGGTCAAACAACAACTTGGAATAGCCATAGACGTTCAGAGGCTGCTCGCAGGCAGGCTCTTCGCGGAAGGTGTCCGAGCCGCCATAAGTGGCTGCCGAGGAGGCGTAGAGCATGCGCGTACCACGGGCCTGACAGGCTTCGAACAACTGGCAGGACACGCCGTAGTTGTTGTCCATCATGAAGCGGCCGTTGCTTTCCATGGTGTCGCTGCAGGCGCCTTCATGAAACACGGCCTCGACGGCGCCAAAGTCGCCACGCGCAAAGCGCTCGTAAAAACCGTGGTGGTCCTGGTAGTCGCTGATGTGCAGGTCGGCGATGTTGCGAAACTTGTCGCCCTCGGTCAGGTCGTCGACGGCAATGATGTCGCTGATGCCGCGTGCATTGAGGCCACGGATGATGTTGCTGCCAATGAAGCCGGCCGCGCCGGTGACCACGATTTTCATGCACAAAGCTCCTGGTACGACACGGTGGCCGTTCCGAATTTTCCAACGACGATGCCGCCGGCCCGGTTGGCCCAGGGCAATGCATCACGCAAAGACAGGCCGCTGGCCAGCAAAGCCGCCAGGGTGGCGATCACCGTGTCGCCCGCGCCGGTCACGTCAAACACTTCGCGCGCTTGCGCGGCCACATGGGTGACGCCTTGCGCGTCGAACAGGCTCATGCCTTCTTCGCTGCGGGTCAGCAGCAAGGCATCGAGCTTGAGCGATTCACGCAGGTTTTGCGCCTTCGCCAGCAGGTCTTGCTCGTCCGTCCAGCGGCCCACCACCTCTTGCAATTCAGCGCGGTTGGGCGTGATGACCGTCGCCCCCTGGTAGCGCGAGTAGTCGCTGCCCTTGGGGTCGATCAGCACCGGGCAGCCTTGCGCGCGCGCTGCGGCAATCATGTCGGCCACGTGGGCCAGACCGCCCTTGCCGTAATCGGAAAACAAAATGGCCTGGTGCTGCGGCAACAGCGCACGGAACTGGTCGGTTTGCGAAGCCAGCACTTCGGTTTGCGGGGCGTTTTCGAAATCGGCGCGCAACAGCTGCTGTTGGCGGCCAATGACACGCAGCTTGACGGTGGTTTTGAGTTGCGGGTCGCGGCCCAGGCACGGCGTGATGCCGGTTTGGGCCAGCAAGGCTTCGAGCTGGTGGCTGGCGTCGTCGTCACCGACCACACTCAAAAGGCTCACCTGTGCGCCCAGGGTGACCACGTTGTAGGCCACGTTGGCACTGCCGCCCAGGCGGTCTTCTTCGCGCGTCACCCGCACCACGGGCACCGGGGCTTCGGGACTGATGCGGTCCACCGAGCCATACCAATAGCGGTCGAGCATCACATCGCCAACCACCAGCACCTTGGATTGCGAGAGTCGTTCTAGCGAGGGCAGGTTCATAGTTCTTCAATTCGACGGGGCGGGTAGCTGTCCCAGGCCTGGCAGCCCGGGCATTGCCAGAAGTGCTGCTGTGCTTCAAAGCCGCAGGCGGCGCAGCGGTAACGCTTCAAGGGTTTGACAGCGCGTTCCAGCGCTCGTTCCAAGGCGCTGCGGCGTTCTTCATGCGTGAGTTTTTCCCGCGCGATCCACTGCGAAGCCGCGACCAGTGAAGGTTCCCGCTCCAGATGGCGTGCGTACCAGTCGCGCGCCGTGTCACAGCCTTCTGAGACGTCCAGGTTCACCAGCGCATCCAGCACATCCAGCGAGGGGGTGGCATCGTAATGCGATGCCAACAGCGCCTGGGTTTGGGGCGTGTGGCCCAGCTGGATGGCCAGGCTTGCCAACCGCGGCGCCAGCAAGGGCACGAACACGGAGTTGCGCTGCGCCAAGCTCAGCAGGACCTCGTAGGCGTGCTGTGGCCGCTTTTGCTTGTCTTCCAGTTGAGCCAGGGCGATGGTGGCACGTGCGGCCTGAGGGGCCAGCGTGATGGCTTGCTTGAGCAAGGCTTCCGCTTGCGCGGGGTCAGCGTCTGCGACCGTGGCCGCTTGCTCGCACAGATAGTGCGCTTGGCGCACCTCGAAATTGCCTTGACCCGTCTGCGCCAGTCTTTGCGCAATCTCGGCCGCATGGGGCCAGTCGCGGGAGCGTTCGTAAATGCTCAGCAGGGCCAGCTGCGCTTGCGCTTCGAAGGCGGTGCCGTCGAGCTTGCGCAGGCATTCTTCGGCACGGTCCAGCAGGCCGGCCTTCAGAAAATCCAGCGCCAGCGCATGTTGGGCGCGGTCACGGTCGGCGCTGCTGAGGTCGGCACGCGAGAGCAAGTGCTGGTGTACCCGCACCGCCCGTTCGAACTCGCCGCGCCGACGAAACAGGTTGCCCAGCGCGAAATGCAGCTCGCTGGTGTCAGGGTCTTGCTGAACCGCTTCGATGAAGGCGTCGATGGCCTGGTCTTGCTGCTCGTTCAGCAAATGGTTCAAGCCCTTGAAGTAGGCTTTGGGGTTCTGCCGGTTTTCGATGCGCAGTTGGCGCAGGTCCAGTCGGGAGGCCAGCCAGCCCAGGCCAAAGGCCAGGGGCAGGCCCAGGAGGATCCAGCTGAGGTCAAAGTCCATGAACGGCGTCTGGCGGCGTGGCCGGCTGCACTGGCTGCGCCACGGTGGGCGCAACGGGCGTTTCTGTCACGGCAGGGCTGCTTTGGGCTTGGGCTTGCTGCGCCACACGGCGCTCACGCCACCAGCGCGGCACCATGCCCAGCACGCCCACCACCACGCCCAGCACAAAGGCGCTCAGCACCACCAACACCATGGGCGCGCGCCACTGGGTGCCAAAAAAGAAGTGCACGGTGGCATCGTCCTGGTTGTTCAGGGCGAATGCGAAGAGGGTAAAAAAAATGGCCGCCTTCAGCGTCCACTGAAGCAGCCACAGGAGATTTTTCAAGGGAGTTCCTCTGTGACAGACCCGATTTTAAGCCTGTCACAGGGTAAAACCCAAACCGGTATTTACTTGGCGGGAAGCTCCAGCAAGTCCGGGGTGCGCGCATCCACCGCTTCACGCAAGGCTTTGCCTGGCTTGAAGTGGGGCACGCGCTTTTCGGGGATCGCCACGCTTTCGCCCGAACGCGGGTTGCGTCCCATGCGCGGCGGGCGACGATTGATCGAGAAGGTTCCAAAACCGCGCAGCTCGATTCGGTGGCCCCGCACCAGCGCATCGCTCATCGCGTCAAGAAGGGTCTTGACGGCGAACTCTGCGTCGCGGTGCGTCAGCTGCCCAAAGCGGGCCGCCAGTTCTTCCACCAAATCGCTGCGGGTCATGAAAGCGTTCCGTCTCAGCCGTTGTTGTCCAGCTTGGCGCGCAGCAAGGCGCCCAGGCTGGTGGTGCCGGCGTTTTCACGCGATGCTTGCTGGTTCAGCGAAGCCATGGCTTCTTGCTGGTCAGCGGCATCCTTGGCCTTGATGGACAACTGGATGTTGCGGGTCTTGCGATCGACGTTCACCACCACGGCAGTGACTTCGTCGCCTTCCTTGAGCACGCTGCGGGCGTCTTCCACGCGGTCGCGTGAAATTTCGCTAACGCGCAGGTAGCCCAGGATGTCTTCGCCCAGGTCGATCTCGGCGCCCTTGGCATCCACCGTCTTGACCTTGCCGGTCACGATCTGGCCTTTGTCATTCACCGACACAAAGGTGGTGAAGGGGTCGGCGTCCAGTTGCTTGATGCCCAGGGAGATGCGCTCGCGCTCGACGTCCACGGCGAGAACGATGGCTTCCACGTCTTGGCCCTTCTTGTAGTTGCGCACAGCGGCTTCGCCGGTTTCGTTCCAGGACAGGTCGGACAGGTGCACCAGGCCGTCGATGCCGGCAGCCAGGCCCACGAACACGCCGAAGTCGGTGATCGACTTGATCGGGCCCTTGACGCGGTCGCCGCGCTTGGTGTTCTGTGCGAATTCTTGCCAGGGGTTGGCACGGCATTGCTTCATGCCCAGGGAAATGCGACGCTTGTCTTCGTCGATTTCCAGAACCATGACTTCAACTTCTTCGCCCAAAGACACGATCTTGTTGGGGGCCACGTTCTTGTTGGTCCAGTCCATTTCAGACACGTGCACCAGACCTTCGATGCCGGGCTCGAGTTCCACAAACGCGCCGTAGTCGGCGATGTTGGTGATCTTGCCGAACATGCGAGTGCCTTGGGGGTAGCGGCGGCCAACGCCCATCCAGGGATCGTCGCCCATTTGCTTGAGACCCAGGGACACGCGGTTTTTCTCGGTGTCGAACTTGAGGATCTTGGCAGTGATTTCCTGGCCGGCTTGCACCACTTCGCTGGGGTGACGAACACGGCGCCATGCCATGTCGGTGATGTGCAACAGGCCGTCGATGCCGCCGAGGTCGACGAACGCGCCGTACTCGGTGATGTTCTTGACCACGCCATGAACGATAGAGCCTTCTTTCAGGGTTTCCATCAGCTTGGCGCGCTCTTCGCCCATGGAGGCTTCCACCACGGCACGGCGGCTCAGCACCACGTTGTTGCGCTTGCGGTCGAGCTTGATGACCTTGAATTCCATGGTCTTGTTCTCGTAGGGAGACAAGTCTTTGATGGGGCGGGTGTCGATCAGCGAACCGGGCAAGAAGGCGCGGATGCCATTGACCAACACGGTCAGGCCGCCCTTGACTTTGCCGCTGGTGGTGCCGGTGACGAATTCGCCAGACTCCAGCGCTTTTTCCAGGGACAGCCAGGAAGCCAGGCGCTTGGCGGTGTCGCGGCTCAGGATGGTGTCGCCATAGCCGTTTTCAACGCTGCCGATGGCCACAGACACGAAGTCGCCAGCTTGGACTTCGATTTCGCCCTGGTCGTTCTTGAATTCCTCGATGGGCACATAAGCCTCGGACTTGAGGCCAGCGTTCACCACGACGTGGTTGTGCTCGACGCGCACCACTTCGGCGGTGATCACTTCACCCGTGCGCATTTCGGCGCGCTTCAGGGATTCTTCAAACAGGGCGGCAAAAGATTCAGACATGTTTTTCCTTGACCGGCAACAGGGAAGAAGTCAGCACCATTGCTGAACGACAGGGTTCTGTTGTCGGCGGTGGGTTGCGGCAAGACCGCAGGTTAAGTTGTGTGATCCTGTTCGCCAGTGCGCATGCAGCGCGGCGGGAGCGAACAGGGCCGGGGCAGTCGCACTGACGAATCAGAACGGCTGTTTGCGTTGCCACCAGGCCAACACCTGATCCACCGATTCTTCGATGGACAACTCGGAGTTGTCGAGGGACAGCGCATCTTGCGCTGGCTTCAAAGGTGCCACGCTGCGGGAAGAGTCCCGGGCGTCGCGCGCTTCCAAGTCAGCACGAAGACTATCAAGTGTAACCGAAAAACCCTTTGAAATCAATTGCTTATGCCGTCGCTCGGCGCGCTTGGCGGCGCTGGCTGTCAAAAACACTTTCAAAGGGGCATCCGGAAAAATCACGGTGCCCATGTCGCGGCCATCGGCCAGCAGGCCCGGTAGCTGGCGAAAGCTGTGTTGCAAGGCGACCAAGGCGGTGCGCACGGCCGGCAGTGCCGAGACGCGTGAGGCATTCATGCCAGCGTCCTCGGTGCGAATAGCCTCGGACACATCGTCATCGCCCAGCCAGACTTGCTCGCCCTGGAAGCGAACGGGCAGGGTGCGGGCGAGGTGAGCGATGGCTTGCTCGGCACTGGCGTCCAGGGGCAGGCCGGCGCGGGTGGCTGCCAGCCCGGTCAGTCGGTACAGCGCGCCCGAGTCGAGGTAGTGGTAGCCAAGGGTTTGCGCCAGGCGCGCCGCCAGCGTGCCCTTGCCCGAAGCCGTTGGGCCGTCGATGCAAATGACGGGGACCGAGTGTGCCTCGGCCACAGAGAACAGAGCCTCAAAGTAGTCGGGAAAAGTTTTGGCCACGCACTTGGGGTCTTCAATGCGCACCGGCACCTGGTCGGCATTGAAAGCGGCCAGAGAAAAGCACATGGCAACGCGGTGGTCATCGTAAGTATGGATGCTGGCTGCGCGCCAGGCGCCTGCGGGCAAGGGGTGAATGCGCAGCCAGTCGGGGCCTTCTTCGACGGTGGCACCGAGCTTGCGACATTCTGTAGCCATGGCCGCGATGCGATCGGTTTCTTTTACCCGCCAGCTGGCGATGTTGCGCAGGGTGGTGGGACGGTCGGCATACAAGGCCATCACTGCCAGCGTCATGGCCGCATCAGGGATGTGGTTGCAATCCAGGTCGATGCCCTTGAGGGGCCAGGCACCGCGTTGAATGTGCAAGGCATTGGCATCACTGGTGATGCGAGCGCCCATCAACTGTGCCGCTTCGACAAAGCGGATGTCGCCCTGAATGGAGTCGGCGCCCACGCCTTGCACTGTGATGCCCTGGCCTTGTGTCAGCGCACCCAGCGCGATGAAGTAGCTGGCGGACGACGCATCGGCTTCCACATGGATACTGCCGGGGCTGCGGTAATGGCTGCCCGCCGGAATGACAAAGCGCGACCAGCCCTCGCGTTGCACCGCAATGCCGTAGCGTGCCAACAGCTTGAGCGTGATCTCGATGTAGGGCTTGGAAATCAATTCGCCCACCACGTCGATGGTGATGGCGCGTTGCGCGGCGGCCAAAGGCAGGGCCATCAGCAGCGCCGTCAAAAACTGGCTGGACACATCGCCCCGCACCTGAATCGGCGCCTCCAGGACCAGGTGCGGCTTGCTGATGCGCAGCGGGGGGTAGCCTTCGTTGCCCAGGTAGTCGATGTGACAACCCAGGAGCCGCAAGGCATCCACCAGATCGCCAATGGGGCGCTCATGCATGCGCGGCACACCCTTGAGCGTGAAGTCGCCCCCCATCACGGCCAGGGCCGCGGTCAGCGGGCGCATGGCCGTACCCGCGTTGCCCATGAAAAATTCCAGGGCCTCTGTTTTCTGCACGCGCCCGCCCAGGCCTGTGATGGTGACCGTGGTGCCGTTGTGTGCCACGCCGCAGCCCAATTGCCGTAAGGCGGACAGCATCACCCGGGTGTCGTCCGAATCCAGCAAGTCGTGGACAGTGGTGGTGCCTTCGCACAAGGCAGAGAGCAGCAGCACCCGGTTGGAAATGCTTTTCGAGCCCGGCAGCAACACTGCGCCAGTGGCATGGCTGAGGGCGGGAAGGTCGAGAAAGGCCGTGGCGTACATGGAGGTGGCTCGGGGTGAAGGCTTCAGGCGGCGTCGTTGGCGTCGCTCAGGCCATTGAGTTGCCAGGCGGCGCGGGCCACACTGGCTTGTTCAATCAGTTGCTCGAGTGCTGCGGCGTCTTGCGATTCAATGGCGGTTTCAAGTTGCGCCAAAGCCGCGCGGAAATGGCGAGACTGGGCCAGCACCTCTTGCTGATTCATCAGCAGAATATCGCGCCAAACGGCGGGCGCGCTGGCGGCAATGCGCGAGAAGTCGCGAAAGCCTGGGCCGCCCATTTGCATCATGGCGTGGCCATGGGGTTGGGCCAGCAAGGCATTGATGGCGGCAAACGCCAGCATGTGGGGCAAGTGGCTCACGGCGGCAAAGGTGGCATCGTGCGCTTCAGGGCTGAGCTCGAAGACCGTGCTCCCCACACGCTCCCAGACTTCACGCGCCAACTGCACATGTCCTGCTTGTGTTTCAGGCAAGGGGGTGAGGATGGTTTTGCGTTGTTGGTAGAGCGTGGCCTGCGCATGCTCGATGCCAGCGACTTCCTTGCCAGCAATCGGGTGCGCGGGCACAAAGCAGGGCAGGCGTTCTCCCAGAGTCGCACGCGCAGCAGCAACCACGTCGCCTTTGGTGGAGCCCACGTCCATCAACAAGGCATGGGGCGACAGGGTGGTGCGCAAGGCTTGCAGGCAGGCGTCGGTGGCGCGCACGGGCACCGCCAGCAAGACCAGGTCGGCACCCTCGACCGCTTGGGCGATGCTGTCGCAAGCGCGGTCAATCACTTGCAGGTTCAGCGCACGCTGGCGGGTGGCAAGTGAAGCGCTGAAGCCGGTGACTTCTTTCACGCAGCCTTGCTCGCGCATGGCCAGGGCGAACGAGCCGCCCATGAGGCCACAGCCAATCAGCGCGAGCCGCTTGAACTTCATTCGTTGACGGGGTAAGACCCCAGCACTTTGTAGAAAGCGCACAGGCCTTGCAACTCTTTGAGGGCAGCCGCCACGTGCGGCTGCGAAATGTGGCCTTGAATGTCGATGTAGAAGTAGTACTCCCACTGGCCCGATTTGGCGGGCCGCGACTCAAAGCGGGTCATGGAGACGCCATTGTTTTTCAGCGGCACCAGCAGGTCATGGACGGCGCCGGGCCGGTTCGGCACCGACACCACCAGACTGGTGCAATCGCGGCCGGAGGCGGGCGGCGTGGCCAGGGTTTGCGGCAGACAGATCACGGCAAACCGCGTGCGGTTGTAGGCTTCATCCTGGATGGCGTGGGCCACGATGTGCAGGCCAAATTGCGCCGCGGCGCGCTCGCTGGCCAAGCCGGCCCAGGCCGGGTTGGTGGCGGCCAGGCGCGCGCCTTCGGCATTGCTGGACACAGCGCGGCGCTCAGCGTTGGGCAAATGCTGCGACAGCCAGGCCTGGCATTGCGCGAGGGCCTGCGGATGCGCCAACACCACCTCGATGTCTTGCAGAGAATTCGATTGGCGCAGCAGGTTGTGACGCACCAGCAGGCTGACTTCGCCCACCACATGCACCGGCGAGCGCAAGAACAAGTCGAGCGAGCGTGCCACCACGCCCTCGGTGGAGTTTTCCATGCCCACGACGCCGTACTGTGCAGTGCCTGCTGCAGTGGCATGGAACACTTCGTCGAAATTGGCGCAGTAAATCAGGTTGGCGGCACTGCCAAAAAATTCGATCGCCGCTTGCTCGCAGAACGTGCCCTGCGGGCCCAGCACCGCCACGCGTTGTGGCGCTTCCAAGGCCAAACAGGCAGACATGATTTCACGCCAGATGGCAGCCACGTGCTGGTTCTGCAACGGACCTTGGTTGGCCGCCTGAATTTTGGCGATGACCTGCGCCACCCGGTCCGGGCGGAAGAAGGGCGAGCCTTCCTGGCGTTTGATTTCGCCAACGGCTTCTGCCACCTTGGCGCGCTGGTTCAGCAGGGACAACAGTTGCTGGTCGAGCGCGTCAATTTGCTGGCGCAAAACGCCCAGGCCTTCAGACTGAATGGGTTGGCTGCTCATGTGTGGCTCTTTTCAAACTCGCGCAGGTAGTCCACCAGCGCTTGCACGCCCTCCAGGGGCATGGCGTTGTAGATGCTGGCACGCATGCCGCCCACCGACTTGTGCCCTTTGAGTTGCAGCAGGCCACGGGCTTTGGCGCCGGCCAGGAAGGCGTCGTTGCGTGACTCGTCTTTCAGGAAGAACGGAATGTTCATGCGCGAGCGGCTGCTGGGCGCTACCCGGTTTTCGTAGAAGCTGGACGCATCCAGCGCATCGTAGAGCAGCTGGGCCTTGGCGATGTTGCGCTGCTCCAAAGCGGCCACGCCTTGCAGCGCGCCTTCGCGCTGGCGCTGGACCCACTGGAAGGTCAGCCCTGCCATGTAGATGCCGTAGGTCGGCGGCGTGTTGTACATGGAGTCGTTTTGCGCGACCAGTTTGTAATCGAAGGCGCTGGGGCAGACAGGCAACGCATGACCCAGCAAGTCTTCGCGCACCACCACCAGAGTGACACCGGCAGGGCCGATGTTTTTCTGCGCCCCACCAAAGGCAAGACCCACGCGTGACCAGTCTACCGAGCGTGACAACACATGCGAGGAAAAATCAATGACCAAGGGCGCCTTGCTGCCCAAGGCTTTCAGGTCCGGCAGCTCATGGCACTCGACACCATGGATGGTTTCGTTGGAGCACAGGTGCACATATTGGGCGTCGGCACTCAATTGCCAGCTGCCAGGCGCGGGCAGGGCGGTGAAGTCAGAGGCCTCTGCGCTGGCCGCCAAATGCGGCTGGCAGTAACGTGCCGCCTCCTTGAAGGACTTTTGGCTCCAGCTGCCCGACACCACAAAATCGACCTTGCCACCTCGGCTGAGGTTCAAAGGCACGATGGCATTCTCGGCAATGCCGCCACCTTGCATGAACAAAATCTTGAAATGCGCCGGGATGTTCAGCAGCGCGCGAAAATCAGCCTCGGCTTGTTCATAAATGGCGATGAACTCTTTGCCGCGATGGCTCATTTCCATCACGCCCATGCCGCTGCCATGCCAGTCGGTCATTTCAGCGGCGGCCTGTTGCAACACCTCCAAGGGCATGGC
The DNA here is from genome assembly GCA_018882835.1 of Limnohabitans sp. Lineage (GTDB taxonomy): Bacteria > Pseudomonadota > Gammaproteobacteria > Burkholderiales > Burkholderiaceae_C > Limnohabitans. The sequence continues at coordinate 5,403 of VERE01000052.1, read as the reverse complement.
GGCGGGCCCTGCTGAAAAGTTGAAGTGACGCGTCATGCCCGCATCACTCCGAGGCGTTGGGGGCTTCGCCGCCTTCTTCGCCCTCATCGCTTTCGGCAACAGCGGCATCGTTTTCCACAATGCGCTGCAGGCCACTGAGCTTGGCGCCTTCGTCCAGCGCAATCAGGGTCACGCCTTGCGTGGCACGGCCCAGCTCGCGAATTTCAGACACGCGCGTGCGTACCAGCACCCCGCGGTCGGTGATCAGCATGATTTCGTCTTCCACATGCACCAACGTGGCAGCCACCACTTTGCCGTTGCGCTCGGACTGTTGAATCGCAATCATGCCCTTGGTGCCACGGCCGTGGCGGGTGTACTCGGTGATATTGGTGCGCTTGCCGTAACCATTTTCGGTGGCGGTCAGCACGCTTTGCTGCTCGTCTTCGGCGACCAGCATGGCAATCACGCTTTGGCCATCGTCGAGCATCATGCCGCGCACGCCACGGGCGTTGCGGCCCATGGGACGCACGTCGTTTTCGTCAAAGCGAACGGCTTTGCCGCCATCGCTGAACAGCATCACATCGTGTTGGCCATCGGTCAGGGCGGCGCCAATCAGGAAGTCGCCTTCGTCCAGGTCGACGGCGATGATGCCGGCCTTGCGCGGGTTGTTGAATTCGTCCAGCGCGGTTTTCTTGACCGTGCCCATGGAGGTGGCCATGAACACATAGTGGTCGCTGGGGAAGGTGCGCATCTCGCCGGTGAGCGGCAGCACCACATTGATTTTTTCGCCTTCTTGCAGCGGGAACATGTTGACGATGGGGCGTCCGCGCGAGCCGCGCGAGCCCGCCGGCACTTCCCACACCTTGAGCCAGTACAGGCGACCCCGGTTGGAGAAGCAAAGGATGTAGTCGTGGGTGTTGGCAATGAAGAGCTGGTCGATCCAGTCGTCTTCTTTGGTCGCGGTGGCCTGCTTGCCACGCCCGCCGCGCTTTTGCGCGCGGTATTCCGACAAAGGCTGGCTCTTGATGTAGCCACTGTGCGAGAGCGTCACCACCATGTCGGTGGGCGTGATCAGGTCTTCCGTGGCCAGGTCTTGCGCGTTGTGCTCAATGACGCTGCGGCGCGCACCCAGCTTGGTTTGGCCGAACTCTTGCTTCACTGCCGTGAGTTCGTCGCCAATGATGACAGACACGCGCTCTGGCTTGGCGAGAATGTCCAGCAGGTCATCGATCTCGGCCATCACGTCTTTGTACTCATTGACGATCTTGTCTTGCTCCAGGCCGGTCAGGCGTTGCAAACGCATTTGCAGAATCTCTTGCGCTTGCGTGTCGCTCAGTCGGTACAGGCCATCGGCACCCATGCCGAACTCGCGCTCCAGGCCATCGGGGCGGTAGTCGTCGGCGTTGATCACGCCGCCATCGACGCGCGCGCGTGTCAGCATTTCGCGCACCAGCTTGCTGTCCCAGGGGCGGCTCATCAACTCGCTCTTGGCCACTGGCGGCGTGGGTGCGTTGCGGATGATGGCAATGAATTCGTCGATGTTGGCCAAGGCCACAGCCAAACCTTCCAGCACATGCCCACGCTCGCGCGCTTTGCGCAAGGTGAAGATGGTTCGGCGTGTGACCACTTCGCGGCGGTGCTCCAGGAACACGCCGATCAGGTCTTTCAAATTGCACAGCTTGGGTTGGCCATTGATCAAGGCCACCATGTTGATGCCGAACGTGTCCTGCAACTGAGTTTGCTTGTACAGGTTGTTCAGAACCACTTCGGGCACTTCGCCGCGCTTGAGCTCAATGACCAGGCGCATGCCAGACTTGTCCGACTCGTCCTGAATGTGGCTGATGCCCTCGATTTTCTTTTCGTGGACCAACTCGGCCATGCGCTCTTGCAGGGTTTTCTTGTTGACCTGGTAGGGCAGCTCATCCACGATGATGGCTTGGCGCTGGCCTTTGTCGATGTCTTCAAAATGGCACTTGGCGCGCATGACCACCCGGCCACGGCCGGTGCGGTAACCCTCGCGCACGCCGTTCATGCCATAAATGATGCCGGCGGTAGGGAAGTCGGGCGCAGGAATGATTTCCATCAGGTCTTCGACCGATGCATCCGGGTGGCGCAGCATGTGCAGGCAGGCGTCTACCACCTCGTTCAGGTTGTGCGGCGGAATGTTGGTGGCCATGCCCACCGCAATACCGGCCGAGCCGTTCACCAACAGGTTGGGCAGGCGGCTGGGCAACACCAAGGGTTCTTTTTCCGAGCCGTCGTAGTTGGGGCCGAAGTCAACGGTTTCCTTGTCGATGTCGCCCAACATTTCATGGGCGATCTTGGCCAGGCGGATTTCCGTGTAACGCATGGCGGCTGCGTTGTCGCCGTCCACCGATCCGAAGTTGCCCTGGCCGTCCACCAGCATGTGGCGCAAGGAAAAGTCCTGGGCCATGCGCACAATCGTGTCGTACACCGCGCTGTCGCCGTGCGGGTGGTACTTGCCGATGACGTCCCCCACGATACGCGCCGATTTTTTGTAGGCACGGTTCCAGTCGTTGTTGAGCTCATGCATGGCATAAAGCACGCGTCGGTGCACAGGCTTGAGGCCATCGCGTGCATCCGGCAAAGCGCGACCCACGATCACGCTCATGGCGTAGTCGAGGTAACTGCGACGCATCTCCTCTTCGAGGCTGATGGGCAGTGTTTCTTTGGCAAACTGGGTCATGGAAGCGGCCGATCTTCGGGGAAAACCAATCATTTTAGAGGCAGTGACGCCCCTGTGATTTGTTGCGGGACTACAACAATCTGGCGTTCCGGTCGCAATGTGTACGGTTTGTAACGCCAGGTGGCTGATGTGCCCTTCAGGCTATGGCACAATAACCCCAGCTTGTGAGGTGATTTGTTCCCGCAATGCAATTTTTCGCAGCGTGGCTGCGGTTGTTATGTCCCTCCAGAGGAGAACCATGAAGAAACTCAACAAACTGGCGATGATCATTGCCGCCGCCACTTTCGCTTCCGCTGTTGGCGCTCAGGAAATCAACAACTGGCGTAACGCCTCTGGCGAGGTTTGGAAAACGGGTGCCGGCCAGTGCTGGCGTTCTGGTGCCTGGACCCCCGCCACCGCCGCTCCTGGCTGTGATGGCGCAGTGGCTCCGGCGCCCAAGGCTGCTCCTGCTCCAGCACCCGCTCCCCAAGCTGCACCCGCACCGGCTCCTGCCCCCGCGCGTGCACCTGCACCTGCGCCGGCCCCTGCAGCTGCCTCCAAGGTAACCTACGCTGCTGACGCCTTCTTCGACTTCGACAAGGCCGTGCTCAAGCCCGAAGGCAAAGCCAAGCTGGACGATTTGGCCAGCAAAGTCAAGGCCATCAACCTGGAAGTGATCATTGCCGTGGGTCATACCGACTCCGTTGGTTCTGATGCCTACAACCAGAAGCTGTCGGTCCGCCGCGCTGAAGCCGTCAAGGCTTACCTGGTGACCAAGGGCATCGAGAAGAACCGCGTTTACACCGAAGGCAAGGGCGAGAAGCAGCCTGTGGCCGACAACAAGACCACCGAAGGCCGCGCCAAGAACCGTCGCGTGGAAATCGAAGTGGTCGGTACCCGCCCCAACAAGTAATTTTTTCTGAAATTGCTTGCGAACCCCGCTTCGGCGGGGTTTTTTCATGGAGAGTCGTGATGACATCGCAGGTCAATGCTGATCCGGCCGAGCTGGCCAAGTTTTCGGAGTTGGCGCACCGTTGGTGGGACCCCGAGAGTGAGTTCCGCCCGCTGCACCAAATCAACCCCTTGCGCCTTGACTGGATTCAGGGCCTGGTTCCTCTTCAGGGCCAGCGTGTGCTGGACGTTGGCTGCGGTGGCGGTATTTTGTCGGACGCCATGGCACGCGCAGGTGCGCAGGTCACCGGTATCGACCTTGCCACCAAAGCTTTGAAAGTGGCTCAACTGCATGCCCTGGAAGCGCAAACGCCCCATGTGACATTCCGTGAAATCAGCGCCGAGGCCCTGGCTGCAGAGCAGTCGGCCAGCTTTGATGTGGTCACCTGTATGGAAATGCTGGAGCATGTGCCAGACCCCGCCTCGGTGGTGCGCGCCTGTGCGACCTTGGTCAAACCGGGAGGCTGGGTGTTTTTCTCCACGCTCAACCGAAACCTCAAGTCGTTCATGCTGGCCATTGTGGGGGCCGAGTATGTCCTCAACATGCTGCCGCGCGGCACGCATGAGTACGCCAAATTCATCCAGCCCAGCGAGCTGGCAGGACATTGCCGTGCCGTTGGCCTTGAATGGCAAAAAACGCGAGGCTTGTCCTACAACCCCCTGACCCGCCGCTACTGGCTGAACGACGACACCAGCGTGAACTACCTGGTGGCCACCCAACGGCAGGCTGGGTGATGCATCCCGCTTGCCAAGCCGTGCTGTTCGATCTGGATGGCACCCTGATCGACAGCGCCCCCGACCTTGGGGCCGCCGCCGACAAAATGCGGACTGACCGTGGCCTGCCCTCGTTGGACCCAGCGCTTTACCGACCCATGGCGGGCGCGGGTGCGCGGGGCATGCTCAAGATTGCCTTTGGCCTCACGCCCGAAGACCCGGACTTCATGCCGATGCGAGAGGAATTTTTTCGCAATTACGAGCAAGCCATGACCGTGCGCACCTACATTTTTGAGGGGGTGGTCGAGTTGATTGAGCAACTTCAATCACGCGGCTTGCCCTGGGGTGTGGTGACCAACAAATCGGCGCGCTTCACCGACCCGCTCACGCGCATGATGCCTTTGTTCTCCAGTGCAGGTGCCATCGTCAGTGGCGACACCACGCCGCATGCCAAACCTCACCCCGAACCCTTGTTTGAGGCCGCACGGCGTATGCAACTGGACCCAAGGCATTGCTGGTACGTGGGCGACGACGAGCGTGACATCGTGGCGGGGCGTGCCGCCGGCATGAAAACCGTGGCGGCCACCTACGGGTATCTTGGCGAAGTGTCTGATTTAAGCCGCTGGCAAGCCGACATGCACATTGATTCGCCGCTAAGCCTCTTGAAATGGCTGGACTCGCCTTAAAATGAATTTCTTGGGGCTGCATTGGTTTCGACATGGGTTCGGACGCGTGGCAGGGCATGTCGAGGTTCTGTTACCTCGTAAAACAGCAGAAAAAAACTAACTGCAAACGACGAACGTTTCGCACTCGCCGCTTAATCCGGTGAGCCTTGCAACAGTTGGCCGATAGGCTGGGCAAGGGGGTCGCAAGACTTCCAGGCTGCAAGGGAACACATATTGGCTGGCATTCCTCCGGGTACCTTGGCGGGATGTGAGACACAAGGGTACTGGTTGGGCTCATAGCGTGCCGCTGCGCGATGGGTCTGGCGAGATTCAAATCAGACGGCTACACATGTAGAACTGTACGAAAAAGGCTTGTGGACGCGGGTTCAAATCCCGCCAGCTCCACCA
>VERE01000094.1 GCA_018882835.1 Limnohabitans sp. | reverse complement strand
ACGCCGATTTTGATGGCATCGAAATGCTCATCGGGGGTGAACTGTTTGAACAGGTCGAGTAACGATTTCATGATCTAAATCCTTTCCCTGTTGATTAAGAACGTTCCATCTCGATATCGATACCGAGTGAACGAATTTCTTTGACCAGCACGTTGAACGATTCGGGCATGCCCGCATCGATGGCGTGTTCGCCCTTGACGATGCTTTCGTAAACCTTGGTGCGGCCTTGCACATCGTCGGATTTGACGGTGAGCATTTCCTGCAAGGTGTAACTCGCGCCGTAGGCCTCGAGCGCCCAAACCTCCATCTCGCCGAAACGCTGTCCGCCGAACTGGGCCTTGCCGCCCAACGGTTGCTGGGTGACCAGAGAGTAGGGGCCTGTGGAGCGGGCGTGCATTTTGTCGTCGACCAAGTGGTGCAACTTGAGCACGTGCATATAACCCACCGTGGTGGCGCGCTCGAAAGCGTCGCCGGTGCGGCCATCAAAGAGATTGGCCTGGGTGCGGGTAGGCGTCAAGCCCTTGGCCTTGGCCACCGCATCCGGGTAGGCCAATTGCAGCATGGTGCGAATGTCTTGTTCGGCGGCGCCGTCAAACACAGGGGTAGCAAACGTCACACCTTGGGCGAGGTTTTGCGCCATTTCGACCAATTCCTCGTCCTTGAGCTTGCTGATGTCCTCGCCACGACCGCTGCCGCTGTAGAGCTTCTCCAAATAGGCACGCAACTCGGCCACTTTGGATTCGGCTTGCAACATATCGCCAATGCGCTGGCCAATGCCTTTGGCGGCCCAGCCCAAGTGGACCTCCAGCACCTGACCCACGTTCATGCGGGAGGGCACGCCCAAGGGGTTGAGCACGATGTCCACGGGGGTACCGTCGGCCATGTAGGGCATGTCTTCGACGGGCACGATCTTGGAGACCACACCCTTGTTACCGTGACGGCCGGCCATCTTGTCGCCAGGCTGCAGGCGGCGCTTGACGGCCAGGTAGACCTTGACCATTTTCAGCACACCTGCGGGCAGCTCGTCGCCTTGCGTGAGCTTCTTGCGCTTCTCTTCAAAAGACATGTCGAAGCTGTGGCGGGTTTGCGCCAAAGCGTTCTTGATGCTCTCGAGTTGCGAGGCCACGTCTTCGTCGGCGGGGCGAATGTCGAACCAGTGGAACTTCTCGAGGTTGTCGAGGTAGTCTTTGCTGATCGCGCTGCCTTTGGCCAGCTTGTTCGGGCCACCGTTGGCGGCCTTGCCGATCAGCAGTTTCTCGATACGGTCGAAGGCGTCGGCTTCCACGATGCGCAGCTGGTCGTTCAAATCGAGACGGAAACGCTTGAGTTCGTCGTCGATGATTTGCTGGGCGCGCTTGTCGCGCACAATGCCTTCGCGGGTGAAGACTTGCACATCAATGACCGTGCCTTGCGAGCCCTGGTCAACGCGCAGCGAGGTGTCTTTGACGTCGCTGGCCTTCTCGCCGAAGATGGCGCGCAGCAGTTTTTCTTCCGGCGTCAGCGTGGTCTCGCCCTTGGGGGTAACCTTGCCCACCAGCACATCGCCGGGTTGCACTTCGGCGCCCACATAGATGATGCCGGAGTCGTCCAGGCGGTTGAGTTGTTGCTCGGACAGGTTGGGGATGTCGCGGGTGATTTCTTCCGCGCCCAACTTGGTGTCACGCGCCATGACCACCAGCTCTTCGATGTGAATCGAGGTGTAGCGGTCTTCGGCCACCACGCGCTCGGAGATCAGGATCGAGTCTTCGAAGTTGTAGCCGTTCCAGGGCATGAAGGCCACCAGCATGTTCTGGCCCAGCGCCAGTTCACCGATGTCGGTGGAGGCGCCGTCGGCGATGACGTCACCCTTGGCCAGCTTGTCGCCACGCTTGACGATGGGACGCTGGTGGATGTTGGTGTTCTGGTTGGAGCGCTGGTACTTGATCAGGTTGTAGATGTCCACGCCGACTTCACCCGCCTGGGTTTCGGCGTCGTTCACGCGCACCACGATGCGGGTGGCGTCGACATAGTCGACCACGCCGCCACGGGTGGCGGTGACCACGGTGCCCGAGTCGATGGCGGCCACACGCTCGATGCCGGTACCGACAAAGGCTTTTTCGGGGCGCAGCACCGGCACGGCCTGACGCTGCATGTTGGCGCCCATCAGCGCGCGGTTGGCGTCATCGTGCTCCAGGAAGGGCACCAGCGAGGCGGCCACAGAAACGATCTGGGCGGGCGACACGTCCATGTACTGGATGCGCTCGGCGCCACACAGAATGGATTCGCCTTTTTCACGGGCGGACACCAGGCCGTCGGTCAGGCGGCCGTCTTTGTCGAGCGTGGCGTTGGCCTGCGCGATGACGTACTTGCCTTCTTCAATAGCTGACAGGTAATCGATTTCGTTGGTCACTTTGCCATCGGCCACCCGACGGTACGGGGTTTCAATGAAGCCGTACTCGTTCAGGCGGGCATACAAAGCCAGCGAGTTGATCAGGCCGATGTTCGGGCCTTCCGGGGTCTCGATGGGGCAGACGCGGCCGTAGTGGGTGACGTGCACGTCACGCACTTCGAAGCCAGCGCGCTCACGGGTCAAACCGCCCGGGCCCAGGGCCGAAACACGGCGCTTGTGGGTGATTTCCGACAGCGGGTTGGTCTGGTCCATGAACTGCGACAGCTGCGAGGCGCCGAAGAACTCTTTCAAAGCCGCAGAAATGGGCTTGGAATTGATCAGGTCGTGCGGCATCAGCGGCTCTTGCTCGGCTTGGCCCAGGCGCTCTTTCACGGCTTTCTCGATACGGGCCAGGCCGGTGCGGTACTGGTTCTCGGCGAGTTCGCCCACGCAACGCACGCGGCGGTTGCCCAGGTGGTCGATGTCATCGACTTCGCCACGGCCGTTGCGCAGGTCGACCAGGATCTTGACCACGGCCAGGATGTCGTCGTTGGTCAGCACCATCGGGCCGGTGGACTCGTCACGGCCGACCTTGGCGTTGAACTTCATGCGGCCCACGCGCGACAGGTCGTAGGTGTCGGGGTTGTAGAACAAGCGCTGGAACAGGGCTTGCACGGCGTCTTCGGTGGGCGGCTCGCCGGGGCGCATCATGCGGTAGATGGCCACGCGGGCGGCAAACTCGTCAGCGGTTTCGTCGCTGCGCAGGGTCTGCGAGATGTAGGCACCCTGGTCGAGTTCGTTGGTGTAGATGCACTGCAGGTCTTGCACGCCGGCGGCACGCAATTTTTTCAGCAACACCTCGGTCAGCTCGTCGTTGGCTTTGGCGATGATTTCGCCGGTGTCGTTGTCGACGATGTTGCGGGCCACCACGCGGCCCACCAGGAAGTCTTCCGGCACGCTGATGTGCGTGGTTTGCGACTGCTCGAGCTCGCGGGTGTGACGGGCGGTGACGCGCTTGTCTTTGGCGACCACCACTTTGCCGGACTTGTCGGTGATGTCGAAACGCGCCACTTCGCCGCGCAGGCGCTCGGACACAAACGCCATTTGGGCGCCACTGTCCATCAGGCGGAAGTTGTCATTGACGAAGAAGTTCGCCAGGATGGTTTCGGGCGTCAGGCCAATGGCCTTGAGCAGAATGGTGACGGGCATCTTGCGACGACGGTCGACGCGGAAGTACAGGATGTCTTTCGGGTCGAATTCGAAGTCGAGCCAGGAGCCGCGGTAAGGGATGATGCGGGCGCTGAACAGCAGCTTGCCCGAGCTGTGGGTTTTGCCCTTGTCGTGCTCGAAGAACACGCCCGGTGAGCGGTGCAACTGCGACACGATGACGCGCTCGGTGCCGTTGATGATGAACGAGCCTTTGTCGGTCATCAGGGGCACTTCGCCCATGTAGACCTCTTGCTCTTTGACTTCCTTGACGACCTTGGACTGGCTGGTCGAGGACTCACGGTCATAGATGATCAACTGCACGCGGGCGCGCACGGCGGAGGCGAAGGTCAGGCCACGGGTCTGGCACTCGCGCACATCGAAGGCGGGCTTGGCGAGGTTGTACTCGATGAACTTCATCTCGACAAAACCGTTGTGCGAGACGATGGGGAAGGCCGCTTCAAAAGCAGCTTGCAAACCTTCCGGGGTTCGTTGTTTGGGCGCTGCGTCCGCTTGCAAGAACGCGGTGTAGGCGTCCTTTTGCATTTGCAGCAGGTAGGGAACTTCCAGCACGCTGTCGCGGCTGCCGAAACTCTTGCGGATGCGCTTGCGTTCGGTGTATGTGTAGGCCATGAGTTCTCCGGGCTTGATTCTCTCGGCGACTGTGTCGCCCCACAGGGGTCCAGGTCCTGTAAGGCGTTCTTGGCGGCTGGCCACTACCAGCGTTGGCGGACGATTGCGCATTGCACGCAATCCGAACCAAGGGTCTTCTGCAGTCAGGGGTCAGAAGACACTCGAAAACAGTGTGAAAAACCACTGTTTTCGGGTGTGCTCTGCAAGCACCAAAGGCTGGAGGCCCTTGCGGACACTCCAGCCTCTGCGTGGCGATCGAATTACTTGAGTTCGACCTTGGCGCCGGCTTCTTCCAGCTTCTTCTTGGCGGCTTCGGCATCGGCCTTGGACACGCCTTCTTTGACGGCCTTGGGAGCGCCGTCGACCATGTCTTTGGCTTCTTTCAGGCCCAGACCGGTGATTTCGCGAACGGCCTTGATGACGGAGACCTTGTTGGCGCCAGCTTCGGTCAGCATGACGTTGAACTCGGTCTTCTCTTCAGCAGCGGCAGCAGCACCGCCGGCACCGCCAGCAGCAGCGGGCGCGGCCATGGCGGCTGCGCTCACACCAAACTTCTCTTCGATGGCTTTCACCAGGTCGTTGAGTTCCATGACCGTCATGCTGTCCAGCGCGGTCAAAAATGCGTCTTTATCGAATGCCATGTTATTTCCTAACTTTTCCTAACAGTGCCACCTTGACGGCGGCGAATTGAACACTGCGCGACTCGCCTCAGGCGGCAGCCGCTTCGCCTTCTTTCTTGGCCGCCAGGGCGCCCAGCACCACGGCGGTGCGAGACATCGGCGACATCAGCAAGCCACACAACTGAGCCAGCAACACTTCCTTGGAGGGGATGTTGGCCAATTGCTTGACGCCGTTGACGTCCAGGGCCTTGCCTGCAAACGCGCCACCCCGGATCACCAACTTGTCGTTGGTTTTCGCGAAGTCAGCCACCACTTTGGCGGCGGCAACTGCGTCAACAGAAAAGCCATAGATCAGCGGGCCGGTCATCTGGTCTGC
>VERE01000051.1 GCA_018882835.1 Limnohabitans sp. | reverse complement strand
CCTTCTTGTGCATCCCGGATTTCGGCGTAGTTGGCGCTGGTGAGCGGAAGGCTCACGAAGTTGCCGCCTGCCACCCGGTAGGAGAGCCGGTACGCAACAGCGGTCTGCACCTCGTTCCAGGACACCTGAACCAGCACCTGCGCCTGGTCTTTGACCCGGTACAGGCTCTCCTGCATGGAGAGCCCAGTCGGTGCCGGTGGCATATCCGACAGGACGGTGATCGAGCGGGGCTGCAATGCCAGCCCCTTTTCAATCGCATCGAACTTGCTCGGGTTGTGAGCGAGTGCGGTGACCTCGTGCACCCCAGGATCCCGCTCGGCGACCGCAACCACCCGAAAGAGTTGCGGCTCGATGATGGACGAGGAAAGCACCCAAATGGCGCCAGCCTGCGGCACCGCACTGAACGGGATCGTCACCGTCAGGGCTCGACCCGAAATCGGACCTACCAGCCGCTCCTCAACCACCCCAGTGGGCAGAATGACCGATAGCCGCCACGGAAGATCCGCTGGCAGGTCCTGATCCAAGGTGACCGTGCTGGCAGTTGCCGCAGCGATTCGGCCCCCAAGGCGCATGCCCCCTCGAACTGGATCAGCGACCTTGATGACGTCCCCCGGACGCACCACGGCACCCTCGAGGCCCGTGCGGAAGGTGACGATCTCGGATTCCGACTGCTCGGAATACAAGAGCCACTTACCCACCCGGTGCGCCTGACCCCGAGAGGTGCATCCCAGCGCCACGACTTCACTTTGCACAAGCCCATAGCGGGCGATGCCGGCGGCGTCCTCGACGTACTCCACCTTTTTCCGGTAGAAGTCTTCGGGGTCGTTCCAGGTGACCAAGGCCACCGTGTGCCGCGCCTTCGCCGAAGACCCCTGGTAGGCAAATTCGCCATCCACGACATTGCTGGGGGCGAACTGATAGACCGGATCGGCGGGTGCATCCTGCGTGACCGTGATCGCGCCACCGGACCAGTACACCATGCCCCGAAAGATCGAGGCCATGTCCTGCACGATCTTGTAGGCCTGCTCCCGCGTCTGAAGATACAGGTTGCAGGTAAAGCGCGGCTCCCATCCATCTGTGCCGCCCAGCCCGTTGGGAACCAACTGGTCGCAGTATTGGGCTACCCGGTAGAGCGCCCACTTGTCGACTTGGGCTTCAGGGATGTAGCCACCCAAGCCATAGCGGGTGCTGGTCACCAGGTCGTAAAAGCACCAGGCAGGGTTATCGGTCCAGGCGATCTTGAAAGTGCCATTCCACACACCGCTGTAAGCGCGCGTGGCGGTGTCGTAGTTCACAGGAACGCGAACCCGCAGCAACTTCATGTCATAACTGCGCCGCGGGATGCTCGAGAACTGGGAGGCATCGACCCGGAGCGCCACCAGGGCACTGTTGGGGTAGCGCAGTTTGCTCTCGATGACCTCGGTGTAGGACTCCACAAAGGTCTTGTTCTGGACCGCACTCGATGTGGAGTCCGCCGTGATCCGGCGCACACGGATATCCCAGGGGCCACTGCCCGTGAGAGGCACGTAGTAGCTGCGCTGGTACTTGGTCGTGGTCTTGCCAGAGATCGTGTCGTTGATCATCTCCACGAACCCACCGCCGTTCACTTGGCGATCGATCGCAAAGTTCACCGTGCTGCCATTGAGATCGCCATTGGTCGTGTCCTGGTTGGTCAACTGCGGCACGCTCACCTTGACCCGAACGGCGTCCACATCCGGGTCGGTGATGGAGCGCACCACCGGCTGGCTCGCCTTGGCCTCTACTCCGACGACCACCTCGTTCTCAACGGACGAGAACCCGGGCACATAGCTTTGCTGCTGGCTGCCGTTACGGGTCTCCAGAGTGACGCCTGAGAAGTTGGTCGAGCCATCAGGGTTCTGAATCGGCGTGTCGTCCAGGTAAACCGATTGCAGGCCGTCGACCAGCCCCTCGATCTCACCCTCGGAAATGAGGTCAACCACTCGCGCATAGGCTTTGGAACGCAGGCTGTCGGGGGCCTCTTGCGCCACACGGGCGCTTCCTCCACCGCCTTTGCCGCCACCGCCCGCGCCAATGATCAGTTGGCTCATGCGGCGATCTCATCCACGTCAATGCCGGCGCTGATCACCGCCGAGCCCACTATCAATCGGCCGTAACCCACCGGCACGGGATGCCCCTGGGCGGTGGTGTTGACCGCACCATTGAAACTGTAGCTGGGCTTGTTTTCTGGGCGCTCAGAGGGCTCCGTGGCCTTGGGCGTTGGGGCAATCATCTGCGCCACGCCACCCAGAATCATGGCGGTGCCCACCGAGTAGAGCGTGGCCTGAGACAAAAACGCACCCGAAGCCGCCCAGCCCAGCGGGTTCCACCAGGCAACGGCCAACAGGGCTGCACCCAGCAAGATCTGACCGAGGCCATTGCCACCCGCACCAGAGACCACCGGTGCAATCGTGATGCGACTCTGTCCAGTCGGCTCATGCAGGCGGTCCAGCGACAATGCCTCACGGCCGGCCAGTACGCGGTACCCCACGCCGCGCTCGCCCGAGGCCACCAGTTCTCGTTCAAAGGCCGGGAAATTGGCCGCCAGCGCCCGAATGGCCTCGGCAGCCGACGAGATGGCCAGGCTATGCCTGCGGCCGAAGCGGCGCCCAAGTTCACCGAGAAGAATGATCGTGACCATGCCTGAGGATGTGTGTTGTGACTTTTTGCCAATAGCCGCCGTAGACATCTCGGCTCGAGAGACGCCCCTGCAAGTGATGAAGGATCAGCCCGTCTCCGAGATAGACCGCTGCGTGATTCGGTACAGGGGATGCCACCTGCATCAGGAAGCAATCCCCAACCTTTAGTTCGTCTGCATCCACCGGGAAGAAGCCAGCCAGGGCAAAGTTCTCCAGGTAGAGGTTCTCCCCGCGCTTCCACCAGTCGTCAAAGCGCGCGAAGTTGGGCAACTCCACCCCGCGCTCTGCTCGGAACCAGTCGCGCACCAGGGCGTAGCAGTCGAGCACGCCGTGAGACCATTCGCGGCCTACCAACGGGGCGACATAGCCCGACGGCTCGATACTTGCCCAGGCGACGCTTGGGACACTCACGATGTGCCAAGGCAAGCCACTGGCCTCACACGCCACCCGGTCAGCCTGACTCGGCTCGGGCGGCAGACCGGGGTGGCTGTGCACCACGGCAACGATCTGGCCCTGCTCATCGGCTTTGGCGTAGTCCTCGGGGTGAATCACGAACTGATCGGTTCCCACACCCAGGTTTCGGCACGGCCAGTAAACCTCCCGACCTTTTCGGATCACGAGCAGCCCGCACGACTCGCGCGGACCGTCTGGCCCTGAATACGCCTGCCGGGCGTGATCGAGCGCCAGGGCTTGGTTCTCAGGCAGCATCAACGAATCAGCCCAGCTGCCGGAAAGCCACCAAAGGGCAACTCAGCGCTCTGCCCAAACCGGGCCTTGCACGATGACAGACGTTTGCCGCAGACATCCAGGCTGCTTGAGCCAACCGCCTGGTCATTGGCATCTAGGTAGAACGTACCGGTGTAACCGCACTCTGCCCCACGGTAGCGCCAGGGGCACACGTTTTGAACGATCTGCCGACGAGGGAGTGTGACCCCCTCCAGATCAAACGATGCGGCCAACTCAAACTCGACCACATCCCGCGTTTCTCTGGACTTGCGGTCGACGTAGTACACGTCATCAGCGAATTCGGCCGAGGGGTCGGCTGTCGGATTGACACCACCCTCAAAGTTCACCGCATCGAGGTATTTCGCAAGCGTCCTCTTGCGTGTGATCTTGGCGCCCACGAGGTCCTGGTAGGTGAGCACCAGCGCCGTGATGGCGCCCGTGACATTGGCTACCCGCAGGCGCGGCCGAGGTACCTGGCCGTTGCCGTTGAATTCGAAGCCTTCAACCTCAATGGGAAATGCCTCATAGGCGTTGCCCTGCCAGACAACCCGCTGCTGCAAGGCATTGGTTCCGGCATGAAAGCGAACCGGCCCTTGGCCAAACAGTGCCAGATCCAGCACAAAAAGTTCGATCACGCTGCTGGGGGCAAGCTTCTGGATTTCGGAGGTAATCGCAGCTACTGTCATGACAGATCAAATACCTGTTTGAAGGTAACCCGCACCGTTTCGACATTGGGCTCATCCACTGATCGGCTCCACTCCTCGCACACGAACTTGCCAGCAGTTCCACCAGGAGGAGTCCAGTCAAAGGCCTGCACGGCACCCCGTGAGCGCAAAAACGCATCGATTGCGCTCGCCTCGGTGCTGGTTCGCCCCCGAAACTCCAACGACCAGACCTGGGGCTGAGTGTTGATGCCGAAGGCCAAACGCTGCTCATAGCCGTCGCCAAAGGCCACACGGCGAACGCTGGGCCGCATCGACAGGTTGGCTCCAACCGAAGGGGTCCAGGTAAAGGTCGCCACTTACACCGCCCTCCGGCCGTCAAGCAAACCACCGGCGCGCTTTTGGGCAAGCAACTCCTGACGTACAGCACTGGCTATCGCCCGGCCAAGATCACGTCCGCCTGGGTCATCCCCACGGCTGGACGCGCCAGCATCGGAGACGCTGACCGAAATGTTGAAGACGTCCCCTGCGGACGCGCCACCGCTCATCGTGACCGGAATGGATCGGCCGTCTGGCAGCGGCACATAGGCCTCGGGCTTACTGCCCTCGCCAAAGAGAGCCAGCTGTGGGGAGTTGGCAATGCCTCCGGAGGCGTAGGTGCGCAGCGCCATGGGACCGGCTGAAGTCATTACGCCTCCATCGGCAAACCCAAAGAAGCTGCTCATGGCCCGAGCCAGGGGCAGCGTGATAGCGCGCTGAATCTGGATACGAATGAGGTCTGAAATGATGGAGTTGGCGAGTGACCGAAAGTCGAGCTTGCCTGTCATCACAAAGTTCACCAGCGCATCCGTCATCCCGTTGAAGGCACGCACCGTGGCCGACTCCATCTGCTTGCCAATCTGCTCGGCCTCTTCAGCTACCAAGCGCAGCCCCTTGGCAAAACCAGCCTCTGGGTCCGCCAGTTCCTTGACGCGCTGATTGAGCAAGGTGGCTCCATCAGCAGCTTGGCGGGCGGATTCCTCGATCTTTTTCAGCGCATCGGCCAGCTTTTCATTACCCGGGGCGGCCTCTACCAACTCGCGGGCCTGAGCCGCCAGCGTGGCCAGTTGATTGGCGCTATCCCGGCGGGCTGCTGCAAGGCGACGCAGGGAGTCCAGTTCACTGATGGCGCCCGTCTCACGCAGAGTCTTGATCTGCTCTTCGATCACACGAAGTTCGCTTTGTCCCCGCGCGGCCTGCTCAGCTAGATCCTTCATGGTCTCGCCGGGGAGCCTGATCTGGCGCTCCAGATTGGACTGTTGGGCCTCACGCTCCAGCCTCTGGCGTTTGAGGAGAATCTCTGCAAGGCGGTCTTGCAGCTTGAGCTTGTCCTGGGTGGTCTTGGCCACCGACTCAAGCCCACGACGCAGAATCGCTTCCTCCTCATCCGTCAGTGCCCGAAGCCTTTCGGTGAAGTCTTCCTGGGCAGCCAGGCGGGCCTCGGTCGCCTCCTTGAAGCTGATGTAGCCCTGGCTTTCATAGAGGTCGATGATGCGCTGCCGGTCTTTGAGGATGGCACTCTCCACATCCACCTGCCCCTGTAAGCGCTTAATTTCACTGTCTATGCCTGCCATGGCGTTCGCAGTGACGGCGCCAGTTGCCGTGCTGTAGTTCAGGCGCTTCCTGGGCGTGGACGCTTGCGTGACGGCGTTTGAGGCCTCAGTACCCTTGCGAATGTCCTCGAATCTTCGCGTGACCGCATCGGCCAGCAGCGGCATATCCCAAAGGTCAACGTAGTTCTGGTTGGCCTGAGCGACGATCGCATTGCGCTTCTCTAGGGCAGCTTGCAGACGTGCGCGGTTTTCCTCTGAGAACGGGTTCAAGCCCTTGCCACCCGCCAAGAAAGTGCCGGCAAGTTCGATGTCGGCCCAGACAGCAGAGAAGCTGCCGATCACCGACTTGATGGTGTGACCAATTCCCCGCAAGGCATCGATGACAACCGCGATGGCGTAGGCCGTCTTTTCTGCCCAGTTGGTGAGCGCGCCTTCAGAACGCAGGCGCTGTACGCCATCAACTGCGTTATCCGTTCCCAAGACCACGTTTTTGAGCTCTTGGTACAGCACCGACAGCGAGGGGATTGCGGCGGTAACCAGGGTCTGCGCCACAAAGTTCGATTCGGCACGCATACGGCCCATCGCCTTGGAGGCCTGGTCGGCTTCCTCGATCTGCTTGGCCGTCAGTCGAATATTGAGGTCCTGGTTCTCCGCCAGATCCTTGAGGAAGGGGAGCATCGTTGCCCCGGACTTTCCAAATAGCTCCATGGCGATAGCTGTCTTGCCAGCGCCGTCCTCAAACTCGGCCAGTCTGAGTGCAACATCGTTCATGACCTCTGCGGGATCACGCAGGTTGCCGCTTGCGTCCTTGGCGCGCACACCCAGGAACTGGAGGGCCTTGGTCGCACCGGCCGTTTCATCATCAACCCCCGCCAGCCCCTTGGACAGCTTGGCCAGGCTTGCGCCAATGGCCTCCATGGCCGTGCCTGAGATGGTTGCAACCGGTGCAAATCCCGAGAGTGCGGCAGCGCTCGCGCCTGTCTGCTCCGACAGGCCCTGCAGAGCCGATGCTGCCTCCAGTGTGTGGGTGACAAAGTCCCTCAAGGCCGCAACGGAGGTGGCTCCAATCACCACGGCAAAGGTCGTCTTTGCCACACTGGCCACCTGCTGCATCGACGCCTTCATGTCGTTGGCGTGGCGATCCAACAGGCGGGCGGTGCGTCCCAGGTCCTCCCGGAACTCGGAAGTCTCTGCCGAGAGCTTGACAACCAAGGACCCGAGATCAGCCATGCTTTTTCACCTTATGAGAGAACATGGCCTTGAAGCGGGCGACATTGAGGCGTGTATCGTCTTTGGGCGTTGTGCGCTCGATGTAGGGCATGAAGTCTTCAGGTGTGAATGCCCTGGCGTCCTTGGTTCGATGGGCATTGGCAAAGGTCGCAGCGACCACGCCGCTTCTCAGATCAGCTCGCATCTCGCCAAAGGGTTCTAATTGGTAAAAGGCCATCCACTCGGTCAGTTCATCCGACCCCACACGTGCCAGCAACTCACGAACTGGCATGCCAAGGGCAAGTGCCAGCCGAAAAACCGAGCGCCGAAAGGGGTTGGCCTTCAGCCCTTTTTTGCAGCGTCTACCTGCTCCACACCGATGCCGTTGAGTCGCTGGGCCACGGAGAAGACGCGATCGAGCGCACGAGCACTCTTTCGCCCCAGCGCCGCGATCTCGCCGTCATCAAACAGACGATCGCCCTGGGGATCGCAAAGAGTGAGTGCCACCAACCGAGCGCGCACGTTCTCCATACGACCGTCTTTTTCAAGAAGGCTCGCCTCAAAGGCATCCCGGTCCGTACCGCTCATGGTGCGCACCAGGACTTCACCTCCCCACTCAGGAACACTGACCGTCTCGCGCGGAAGGTCGTCGGCTGCCAAGATGGCGTCTTTGGAAAGTATGTTCATGCGCTTCATGCCTCCGTGATATCGCCATCGATTTCAATGGTGACGCTGGCCTCTACCACGGCGTCGACGCCACCCTGTACGCTGAACTGAGTCACGTAGCCGTAGAAAGTCCATGTTGCAGCAGGTGTCGTATCGGTGAAAGTGATCTTGAATTGACGACGACTTCTGTTGGCTCGATCGGTGCGCAAGCCCTGGTGCACCGTATCGTCTGGGTTGAAGTGAATGCTCAGGGACAGTTGGCCCTCATCACGAAGGCCGACCCGCTTCTCCTTTGAGGTTGAGGCGAGATTGGTGACATCGATGACCGACGCCTGGCCTCCGGGTCCCTGAAAGGACACGACGTTCGGGATGGTCTCAAAGGTGGTGGTACCGAAACGGGCAATGGTGATGCCCTGCGCGGTGATCGCAGTACTAGGCATGAAAGGCCTCCAGGTGGGTTTTGAAAGAGGACCGCACGACCACCGTTACCGGTAGTAGGTGAAGTCCACAGAAATCCGGTAGATGCCGGCTTGGGGGTCGAAATCGGTCAGGCCCATGCGTACATCGGCCACGGTGTTGATGTCAGCGAGCAAGGCCGAGAGCACCTGGTCTTGCAACTGTTCGCAGACTGCGAGCGTTCGGGCATAGGCGTCCACCTGTACCCGGGAACGCTTGAGCGAATTAGGGCCGTCGAGCGAGACGACACTGGCGCTGTCAACTGGGGTGTAGACCAGCGTTGGGTACTGGGCGTCCTGGGGAGCCACGACCGCGTACACCTGTCCGCCTGCCAGATGCTTGATGGCGTCATAGAAGTCCTGCATCGCTAACCTCGATTCAGGGCCTTGGCTTCGAGTTCAATGCGCTGGGCCAGACGATCCTTGATGGCATTGACTGCCTCGCGCCTGCGTGACTCCAGCGCAGGACGCAAGAACGGTCGAGCACTCATCTTCCGTGTCCCGAACTCCAGGAAGCGCCAGTACCAGGCGTCTTGAGACAAATTGCCCCGCTTGCCTTGATTGCGGTACTTCTTGCCATGCCGGACCAGCACGTAAAACGTCTGCCGCCCGCCACCGGAGAGCTCCCGGACGTGTTTCATGATCACCGAGCGTTTGAGCGTTCCAGGTGGAGGCTGCTTGGGGCCAAGCGACTGCGCAGCCTTGGGCGCCCGAGCGCGGGCCTCATCGCGGATGATCTTGGCGCCGGCATAAACCGATGCCCGCAGGCCTCGATTGGCTACGCGCTGAGGCAACTCACGAAGCGCCCGATCCAACTGAGCCAGACCCTCGATGCGCACCGTCTCGACTCTAGCCATCACGCACCCCCTCGCTGGCCAGCAGGATCACCGCGACATTGGCCTCGTCCTCGTTGAGCGCACCATGAATGGCAAACACGCGTCCCTTGAACAGCACCCGCATTTGGGAAACCGATCTGGGGTCGGAAAAGAGGGGCTGATAGCGCACCGTGATCTGGTGACTCACCTCGGATGCAATCCGATCTGCAATGCGCGCCTCGCGTCCCGAGATTGGGGCAATATCGGCCCACACCGCAGCGACGTCAGCCCAGACTTGGGTGGGAGCTCCAAGGGCATCCTTGACTGTCGTCGGCTGCTGGATGAGCACGCGGTGGTTCAGTTGCCCGGCACCGATGACACTCATACAAGGCTCACCTTGAACCCGTCGAGCAGGCCGTCCACAAAGGGCAATGGATCAATGCGACCGCGTGAGAGCACGGACATTTCTTCCCGATGCCCGTAGAGACTGCCCACACGCAGCTTGATCCAGCTTTTGAGGCCCTCGGGCACTGAACTGGCAGCGCCGTAGCCCGCATCAAAGGTGACGGAAACCGCACCCATCTGAGGCAAGGTAGACGGCCAAGTCTTACCGAAGGCTGGTGTCAGGCGTGCCGGTTCGCAGGCCGCATCGAGCACATAGTCACTGGCCGGCATCACCTGAGTGGTGCCATTCATGTCCAGATACTCGATGCTCACCGCCGACTGAACCGGGCATTTGGCGAGCAGGATCGCGTGACCCGGCAAGCTAAATGATGCACCGGTGGCAGATTGCATCAGCGATGGCCCAGGAAAGGCATCGAGCACCAGCTTCCAGCGCGCAGTGATCAACTGCCTGCCGGTCTTTGTCTCGGCTGCCTGGCGGGCCGCGCTGATGAGCGAGCCGATCAGCAGATCATCATCGCCACCATCCACCCGCAGGTGTTGCTTTGCCTCGGCAAGGGAGACGGGCTCTTCCGCGGGTGGGGTGACGAGTTGCAGCGGCATCAGACGACCTGGACGACAGCAGCTTGGTTAGCGGTGCTTGCTGGCAATTCACGGGCGTTGATGCCCAACACCTGCGCGGCGGTCTGGCTTGCTGCCACCCCTACCGTGACGGACAGGCGTACAAAGCCAAAGCCACTGACCGTATCAAGGTCCTCGGGCTTGACGTTGATGAGCGCCTGCTTGTTGTCACCGGTGGCCTTGACGATCTGAGTGATCGCCTTGCCAGCGATGTCCTTGGCGCCGGTGCCCGAGGCATCTTGGGCCTGCTGGAGCTTGGCATCAACCGTGGCCCCCGTGCCCAGAACGCCAGTCTGGACAATGGCCAGCAGGCCGTGGTGGTTGGCCAATGAGATCCAACCCGTGGTAACAGTTCCAGCAGCTTGGCTGGAGGGATCGAGCGTAGCCAGGATGGCGAGCAGTTCACTGCCTTTTGCATTGGGAAACATGAGCGTTCTCCTTAAGAGTTAAGACGATCAGCGCGCGCCCAGTTGAACGAAGGGCGACAGACTGGAACTCCCCTTCGCAGGAGTGATGGGCGCTGCGATCTTGGATTGGCCGTCCATGCGGAACGTGGTGCGGAAGGCCGTGAGGTCCGCATCGAAGTACAGGTGCATGGAGGTGGCCGTCTGCATGCCACCGGCCTTGGTGATGGTCTGGTAGTACGACAGGTCGGCCAGCAGCACATCGCCTTGCCCCGAGAAGGAGTTGGCGTGCTGCGAGACGAAGACCGGGCGTCCCAGCAGGGTGCCGTAGGGCGAGACCTGGATGCCGCCCACGCCCAGACCCGTAGGCAGGTAAATCGGGTAGTTGCCTAGGGTCAGCGTGAAGAGCGCCGGCAGCACGTCGTTGTTGACGATCCACACCGCCTTGGCAAACGAGCCAGGAGGCAGGCGCGAGATCATCTTGGCGAGGTTCTGAGCTACCAGAGTCTGGGTGGCCTGCCCCGACTCCTTGGCCACCGTCACGGTGGTAGCCGCAGTCATGCAGCCGGCAGGAACGCCCGTGCCCGAGCCGAAAAGGATGGACTCGTTGGTCTTCCAGCGAATAGAGTTGGCGATTTTGTCGGGCAGGTAGGTCGACAGCGCATTGGTGTCGTCCAGCAGTTCGTCGGTTACCGGCACCAGCGCCATGAGCTTTTTCAGGCGCAGAGTGGCCAGGCCCAGGACGGGCTTGGTGCCTGCCGCCGGGGTGGCCTCCCCCTGCCAGAAGGCGCGGATGCCGTTGCTGCCCCACGGCGTGGTCTCGTCCTTGGGAAAGGCCATGGTGTTGCCGGTGATCTCTACGTTGTCGGTCAGCGGCAGCAGGGAGTCCTCGCCCAGGGAGAGTTGAAAGATCTCCTGTGCGAACTGGGGCGGCACCAGAAAGCCACCGTCTTGGGCCGAGCCTTCGCTGCCGAAGGTAGTCGGCGCGGCTGCGTTGCGGCCCGAGCCCACAATGAGCCGCTCATCAATACTCGCCCCAGGCTTGTGGGCCTGACAGACGGTCTTGAGGAACTCGCCCACGGACTTGAACCCGTGCTTGGGGTCAGCTTCGAGGTTGTCGGAGACGGAGATGACGGGGTTGCCACTGGCACCAGCGCCCAGGTTCGGGACATGTGAAGGAAGGTGCGCCATCTGGGCCTCTTCCGCGATCAGGGCGGACTCACGGTCAATGGCGGCCGAAGTTGCCTCGATCTTGGCTTTGAGGGCCTCGAAGGCAACGACTTCTTGCTCGTTCATATCGCGCTCTTCAGCGGCAGCGATCTCGGTCAGATTGCGGGCGTCCTTGACCAGGGCGGCCTTGCGAGCTTGAAGCTCGCGCAGTTGCTTACTCATAGGTTCTCTCCAGAAATGAAAAAACCGCCTGGTCAAAGACTCGAGGCGGTTGCTTGGGTTGGATGCGACCTACGGGCCGCATGGGAGGTGCGACCAACTGGTCGCGGTTTCTGCCGCCCTCTATGGAGTGCGGCGGATGGCGTGGGTTAGATCAGGACGAGGGATGCGCGCGCCTGTGCCAGGCGGGTGGCGCCCTTGACTTGAGACGCACGGGCTTTCTTTTGCATCTGAGTCAGGACTTCGTCGAAGGTGGCGATGCCGTCCACCATCTTCTGGGCAAGCGCAGCATCTGCGCCAAGGACACGGCCCTGGCCCATGCCGTCTCGTACCTCAGCGACCGATACGCCACGGCCCTTGGCCACGGCTTTGACGAATGCGTCGTAGTAGTCATCGACGCGGGACTGCATGAAGGTCTGAGCCTCGGCGTCCAGCGGTACATAAGGGTTACCCTCGACCTTGTACTTACCCGCTGAGATGAGGGTGGGTTTGACCCCATCCACTTCCAGCGCCTTGGAGTAGTCGAAGTGGGCCTGCCAGACGCCAATCGAGCCCACCTCTCCGCCCGGGGTAACGTAGAACTCGCTGGCCGCGCATCCAATCCAGTAGGCGGCCGATGCCGCCAGGCTATTGGCCACAGCAATCACCGGCTTTTGGGTGCGGGCCCGGGTGATTTCAGCGGCCAGTTCAGCCACCCCGTAAACGCTGCCACCGGGGCTATCGATGTCGATGAGGATTTGGCCCACGGTTTCGTCGGCGAGCACCTGGCGCAGGGCGGTGGCGAACTGCTGGGTGCTGGTGCTCCCCGGGCCTGAGATGTCATCGACCATGTTGCCTCGCTGGGTTACGACACCGTACAGGGGCAGAATGGCAATGCCTGCCCCGGCATTGGCCGAGGCGAACTGCTTGCGGCTCTCCCGGATCAGCCGGTCGGCATTGACCTGGAGCAGGGTCTCTTCAGAGGGTAGATCGCCCGCCTGCCAGCGGGAGAGTACCCCGGCCATGGCCTGCAGGCGCTCGGGCATCAGGGCCCAAGGCGTGGTCAAAAACTCGCTCAGGAGCAGTTGCTTGTTCATTCGTGGGTTCCAAGGTCGATGAGTGCTGCCACCAGGGCAGCCTCGTTAAGGGGTGTCGGCAGGTCGCAGGCCCAGGCCTGAACCACTGCCAGATCGCGGCCCAGAGCAGAGGCAATTAGCTCCAGATCCGCCGGTGCAAGAGAAAGCGCCGAGGCGCCGGGGCCTGCCTTTTTGCTGATTCGCCGGGCAAGGCGCCCGGCGTTGGCCTCGACCAGACGCCTGAGGCGCTGGAGCAAGGGGTTGGGAGGCGCTTGGGCGTCTTCACTTTGGTCGTCATCGCCCTCGCCTCCCAGCAACTCGGAGGACTGACCCTCCTGAGCCTCATCAGTTTCGTCCACTTCTTGAGCGTCTTCCTCTTGCACCATGTTCAGGGGACGAAGCGGCTGGTCCAGCCCATCGATTGGGTTAAGGTTTTCCGCAACTCGCGCCTCATTGCGGGTGAGCCACCCGTTCTGGATACCGCTTTGGTAGTAGGCTGATCGGCTGGCCGCATCCCCGCGCATGAGGTTGGCAAAGTCGAACTCGACTTCCAACTCATCGCCATCCAGCATCAAGTCCGCCTCGATAGCCGCTTCCCAACGCTCGGCCCAAGGCGTCATGGTGTGCATGACGAACTCCAGGCTCTGCTGCTCGATGTTGGAAAACGTTGCCCTGTCCAGGTCCGCGATCATGTGCGGCGGCACTCGAAAGAGGCGCGCAATATCCGTGATCTGGAACTTGCGCAGTTCCAAGAACTGAGCGTCCTTGTTCGTGACGCCCACCTCGTGGAACTTCATGCCGTTTTCAAGAACCAGCACCTTGCCCCGGTTGTCTCCTGACTGGGCCGCCTGGTAGGACTCGCGGAACACCCGCTTGGCCTCCTGGTCCTTGAAGGTCCCAGGAAACTCAATCCACCCTCCCGTGGGCTTGGCGTCGTTGTTAAAGAACCGGGCGCCATAGTCCTGGGCAGCCAGCGCCATCCCCAGGCTTTCCCGAGCCAATTCGATGGGGCTCAGGCCAAAGAGCCCGTCCGACGAGAGCCCCCGCAGATGCCAGACCTGTCCTCGGGGCAGCACCCACTCTTGGCCACCCTGGTTACGTACCCGGTAGCGGTACTCCCCGCTTTCGAGCAGTTCCATCCGTACCCGGTCGGGGTGAATGGGAACGAGCTGGGTGATCTCGCCGCGGCCGTTGGTAATGATCTGGCAGAAGGCATTGCCTCGCAGGGCTAAGTGCCCCTGGAGCATCTCCCGCCACTCGAACGGGTTCTGGTGGCGGTTGGGGCGCCTGGCCAGCACCTGATATAGCCAGTGGTCGGTCACCCGGTCCTTGCCGCCGTCCTTGCGCTGGCGATACAGAACCAAGGGGAGCGATGCCATCGTTTCCGAGAGGATCCGCACGCAGGCGTAGACAGCGGCCAGGCGCATGGCCGAATCGGCCGAGACCCGCATGCCGGAAACGCTGCGTGTTGTGACGGGTGAAAACCAAAAATCGCCCCAGGCTGAACGGTCATCACTAGACGCCCGAAATCGGTCAAAAAAGCTAAGTAGTCCCATCAGTTCAGAGCAGCATCAACTCGTAGTCGGATCCCAGCACCACGTTCTCCCCGGGCTTGATACCCCTCGAGAGCGCCATGATCAGTGCCACGATGCCGTCGATCTTGTTTTCTGCTCGCTCCTTGCGTGGGTAAATGTTGTCTTTGACGTCGAGGTGCGCCACCACGTTGCTGGCCATCCAGGTAAGCACCGGATCGCCGTCATGGGTGAGCTTTTTCTGAAGCACCAAGGCTTCGAGCGTCTTCATCGGCTCGCTGAAATTCAGCACCGTCGGACGCACTTCGATCATGGGCAGGCCTTCGGCCAGCATTCGGGTCGAGAGTTGCGTCGCCTGAAAGGGATCGAACGCCACTGCTTGCACCTCAAACCGCGAGGCCAACTCCAGCAGGTCTGCCTCAATCCAGCCGAAATCGATCACGTTGCCCGGCGTCACGGTCAGACGACCTGTGCGCATCCAGCCCTCGTACTGGCTGTTGCCAGCGGCGCTCACCGTGTCCTCTGGCAGGTAGTACTTGCCAAAGACCACGTAGGCGTCGGCAATTTCGGGGTGCGGGAACACCAGTACCAACGCCGCAATGTCCGTCTTGCTGGCCAGATCCAGTCCGATCCAGCAAGGCTGGCCAGTGAAGGCATCGATGTCGAGTGTCGGATCGCCGCAGGCATCCCAAGCCCGCATGTCCATCCACGCGGTATCCGCGTTGACCCACTCATTGAGGTGCTTGGTCTTGAAGTTGTTGATCGCACTGGGCAACTGCATGGCCTTGGCCTGAAGCGGCACCAGGACTTCCGGCCGCACCGAGATGCCCCAGTTGGGGTTGGCCTTGATCAGCGCGCTCTCGGATGTCCAGTCGTCCCCTTCGTCCAAGCCGTAAATGATTCCGAACTGGGTGTCATCTTCGAACACCCCATCGAGCAACTTGGTCACGAACGTCCGGACCTCGTAGCAGATGCCGGCTCGATTACTCCCTGCCGTGGTGATCACCCAGAGGAGCGAGTTGTCTCGCTTGCCTGTGCCAGTTTCGACCACGTCGTAGACGGTGCGGGTCTTGTGTGCGTGTAGTTCGTCAACGCATCCGAAGTGGATGTTCAGACCGTCCAGAGTCGAGCCCTCAGCCGAGAGCGCCTCAAACTTCGATCCCGAGGCCAGCACATGCATGTTGTGCGCGCCGACCTCCACCGAAAACCTGCGCCGAAAGCCTGGGCTCCGTCTGGCCATGGTCTGCGCGTCGCCAAAGACGATCCGCGCCTGGTCCCGTGTTGTTGCCAACGAATACACCTCGGCACCGCCTTCACGGTCGGCCGCCAGCATGTAGAGGGCCACGGCCGACGACAGGGTCGACTTGGCGTTACCCCGAGGCACCTCGATGTACGAACGTCGAAAGCGCCGTGTGCCATTGGGTTTGACCCATCCGAAAACCGTTGTAAGGATGAAGGCCTGCCAGGGCTCCAGGTGAATCGGCTCGCCTGCCAGTGGCCCTTTCACATGGGGCAAGCGCTCGATGAACGCGCACAGGTTGTCGGCCGGCTGGAAGCCCCTGCCGTCCTTGTCCGTGAGCCTGGGGTTGAAAAGGTAGGGGCTGCCTTTTCCTTTGAACTTGGCGAGGTCATCCAGTTGTCGCTGGCAAGCCCGCTGCACCCAGCGGCAAGCCAGGATTTCCCCAGCCACCACCTGCTCGGCGTACCGCTTGGCGCTCATCGCGTAGTCGCTAGCGCGATCCTTGGTTCGAGCGCTCATCTGATTTGACAAGTGATACCGTTATTGATACCATTTGGTGATGAGCGGCACCGAAAAAATCCTTGAGCAGATGCGCAAAGCGCCCACCAACGTTCGCTTTGCCGATCTTCAAAAGGTGTGCGAGGCGTATTTTGGGAAGCCCAGGCAAAGCGGCAGCAGTCACGCTGTCTACAAGACACCCTGGCAGGGAGATCCGCGGGTAAATATTCAAAACGACAAAGGCAAGGCAAAGGCTTATCAGGTCCGGCAGGTGCTGCTGGCCATCGAACGTCTAGGAGCATAGGCATGAACATCAATCACTACACTTACCGAGTCACCTGGTCTGGCGAGGACAACGAGCACGTTGGGCTTTGCGCAGAATTTCCCTCGCTGTCCTGGCTCGCACCCACCCCTGAAAAAGCGCTCTCGGGCATTCGCCGGGTGGTGGCCGATGCGGTGGCCGACATGGAGGCCTCGGGGGAGCCAGTTCCTGAAGCACTGGCAGAGAAAAAGTTCAGTGGTCGCTTCATGGTTCGCATTCCGTCATCGGTGCATAGGGCTTTGGCCACGGAGGCTGCCGAACAGGGTCTGAGCATCAATCGCCTGGTATCGGCCAAGCTGACGGCCTGACTGACTGCGTGCAGCTCACGCCTTACCCGGCAATTTGCGCCCAGGGGTCCTCGACGTCCGAGACGGTGCTTTCTGCCGCGCCAAGTCGCGCGCGTGAGCTCGGCGTAAAGCCCAACTCCGCAGCCAACATGGTCATATCCTTGAGGTAGGCCCTGGCCGCCGTCGAGAACGGGTTGTGCATAACCGGGCGGTCTTTGGCGTCCAGACCTGCGAGTTTGGCCCCGCGCACTGGAATGACGTCGGACTTGGCCGCCAGCCTGATGTTGTATTCGTAGCGATAAGCCGCGTTACACCACGCCGCCAAAAGGTAAATGTCGAGTTTGCGCAGCAGGCCGCGCGGCGCATGCGCGATCGCGTGGTCCCAGTAAGGCTTGGCCTCATCGAGCAACATGCCTGGCGCGGCGTCTTCAGCCAGCGCCTCGGGCTGTTGCAACACAGATGCTTTGGCGTTGATGGGTCTTTTGCCCGGATTACCTTTTAGCAGTTTGAGTTCTATCGGCGCCGGTTTGCGCCCCCTTGTGGCCATGCTTTCCTCTTTCTATGGCGCGGTTTAACCACGTCAGTTCTTGCGCCCTCACGCCCACTCGGCCAATCAAGTCATCCCTCACCCGAATAAGGGCATCCTGGGTCAACCGCAAACGCATCCAATCTGAATCGGTCATGGCCAATACATCTTCGATGTCCGCAGCCATGCTTTTGAGGTCCGCATCTGTCACCTGCACCGACAGCCAGTCGGCATCGGTGACGGCCATCTGGGTCAACTCCGTCTCATCAAAGGTCGCGCCCAGCAGTTCATCGGCATCGGGCGACCCGCGGACAGCTTCATTTCCTATCATCAGATCCCCCTTGCTACTCAATGCTTGCCACCTCCGAAATAGGGGGTCGTGAATTTCGCGGTCACAAAAATTTGGGCAGGCGCGCGCATCTGCGCCTCCCAACCGTAGAGATTCGACCCCCCTACCTCGTGGGCAAGGGGGTCTAGCGCCGGCCGGCAGTCTCTCTGGCCGTCTTGCGGTTGTGGCAAGCGACGCAGAGAGGCTGCAGGTTGGCCCTATCAAAGCGGGCACCGCCGTCTTTGAGCGGCACCACGTGATCCACCACTCCAGCCAGAACCAGGCGACCGTGGACCTTACACGTAAGGCACAGCGGGCTTTCGCGAAGCACCGCAGCCCTCAGCACGCGCCAGTCCTTGGACTGGTAGAAGCCAATCTCAGCATCAAAGCCCCGCCTGGCCCGCCCGTAGTCACGGTGCGCGCTGGCTCGGTGTTGGGGACAAAAGCCGGGGCTTGCCAGCACCGCCCCGCAGCCGGGGTAACGGCAGGGAGTTGGGGCACTTCTGGGCATGTTGGGGTATTGATCAAGAAATAAGCGACACAAGCTCTGAAATGACTTGGCTTCATCGGGAAGAAGAGCGTTCATACGAACGTCATCAACACCCCCGCAAGGAGCCACCATGTCCTACAGCAGCACCAGGTTCACGGTCGATGAGCTTGGGTTCATCCAAACCGCCCTGACCAAAGTCCTCAGCGCAGCAGCTGCTGGGGAACTTGACCTCAACCGTCTGGCCCGCGAAGAACTTGCCTCTCGAGGCCTGGACCTCGAAGGCAACTGGGTGGGCTTTGATCGAGCCCGCCAGATTCACAAGTTGGAGGGCAATGTGTGATGAACACCCAAGCCCGTGACCAACTCTTGCAACGAATTGCTGCCGAGCATCTCTTTGTCGAGACGCTGGAGACCCGTAACAGCGACCGACTCGACTTCTACGACGTGAGCGTTTGGGGAATCCGCCAAGCCCTCATCGATGCTTTCGAAGCAGGGCGCCTTGCCTGCAGCAACAACACCCCCAACTGAAAAGGAGACGTCATGTCCAACAAACTCACCCCCACCCAGCACGCCATCCTCTCCCATGCCCTGGCTCAGACGCAGGGCAAGGTGCTCTGGTTTCCCGAGACCCTCAAGGGCGGCGCCAAGGCCAAAGCCATCGAAAGCCTGGTCAGCCACGGCCTGATCTCACAGAAGAAGCGCGAGACCGTGGTCACCAAGGCCGGCTACGAGGCATTCGGCCTCAAGCCTCCTGTCGTCGAGCCGCGGACCGTCCGGACCCGAGAGACCAGCAAACAGGCCACCGTGATCAACATGCTTAAGCGGACCGAGGGCGCCACCATCGATCAAATCTGCGAGGCCACCGGATGGCAACCACACACGGTCCGAGGCGCGATGGCTGGCGCACTCAAAAAGAAACTGGGACTGGACATCCAGTCCTCCAAAGAGTCCGGTGGCGCCCGGACCTACCGCATTGCCAACCAGGAGGCACCGACATGCCAAGCATGACCATCACCGTCGAACGAATCCCGATGACCCTGCGAATCGATGGGCGCGAGATTCGAGTCGAAAAGCTTGGAATCAAACTGCCCTTTGGCCGTAAGCCCACCGACCTGACAGACATCGCTGCAAGCGGCGACGATGCCGTCTACATCACCGAGACCCGGGAACTCTCTACCGAGGCGTTCGACGCCTTTGCAGGGCACCTCTACAAGTCACGGGACTGGCTCGACGGAAAAGGCGGCTATTGGGAGGACGGTCGCCTCTGCGTTGAAGTTCGCGCACCCGGGAGGCCGTACCTCTATGTTGACCCCTCAGGCAGCGATTACGGTCGCTACGTCGCCAGACTCGGCTGAATTGTCAGAAGGCTCGGCGGCTGGGTCTCCCAGGCGGGTCGCTTTGCGGCCCGTGAACTCTTCCCAACGTTTGACGATCACGTCCACGTACTTGGGGTCGAGTTCGATGAGTCGGGCTCTGCGCCCTGACTTCTCGCAAGCAATCAGGGTCGAGCCTGAGCCGCCAAAGGGATCCAGCACCAGGTCCCGCGTCTTGCTGCTGTTGCGGATCGCCCGCTCGACCAACTCCACCGGCTTCATGGTGGGGTGCAGGTCATTCTTTGCAGGCTTCTTGACGTTCCACACATCGCCCTGATCGCGAGCGCCGCACCAGTAGTGATCGGCACCGTCTTTCCACCCGTACAGGATGGGTTCGTACTGCCGCTGGTAGTCGGCCCGTCCAAGCGTGAACGTGTTCTTGGCCCAGATGATGAAGGTGGACCATTTGCCACCTGCAGCGCGAAATGCAGCTTGCAGGGTATCGAGTTCGCTCGAGGACATGGCGATATACACCGCACCTTTGGTTCGGGTGAGGATGTTGTCGCAAGCGTCGAACAAGAAGCTGCCGAACCCTTCGCCCAGGTTGTCGTTCATGATGGGGCGGTTCTTGCCGCGCATCTTGTCCTTGGCCGTGTTGGCGTAGTTCACGTTGTAGGGCGGGTCCGTGAAGGCCATGTCCACCAACTCCTCGCCGAGCAAGGCCTGATAGTCATCGACCTTGGTGGCGTCGCCACAGAGCAGTTTGTGCTCACCGAGCACCCAGATGTCACCCGGCTTGGAGACCGGAGTCTCGGTGACCTCAGGTACCGCATCTTCATCGGTCAAGCCGTCTTGGGTCTGCTCTTCGCCGGCAATCAGAGCCTCCCACTCCTCAGTGGAAAAGCCAGTGAGGCCAAGGTCAAAGCCAGCGTCTTTCAACTCGGACAACTCGATGCCAAGCAGTTCGTCTTCCCAAGATGAGTTCTCACCAATCTTGTTGTCGGCCAGGATCAATGCGCGGCGCTGGGTGTCGGTGAGGTGCTCCATGGGCACCACGGGAACCTCGGCAAGACCGAGTTTGCGTGCAGCCAGCAACCGACCATGGCCGGCAATGACGTTGTTCGCGCCATCGATCAGGATGGGTGCACCCCAGCCAAACTCCCGAATGCTCGCGGCGATCTGAGCCACTTGAGCGTCGGAATGCTGTTTGGCATTGCGCGCATAGGGGATCAGCGAATCGACCGCGCGGTATTCGAGTTTGATGGGGTTCATGAAGGCCTGAAATAAAAAACCCGCCTCGCAGCACCTGGTGCATGGGGCGGGTTTGAAGGGCAGAAAACAAAACGCCCACCAAGACGAACTAGGCGGGCGTGATTTGAGTGATTAGCTGAATCGTATCTCATCGATATATATCGGTCAAGCACTTTCAGCGTGAATATCCGTAGTGAACTGCAAGCACCGCGAGCGCACCGACCAGGATGCCTTTGGCTTCGTACTGATTGAGCGTTCGCCCGTTCCACCCCTCAACGGCGGACCACTCTTTTACGCTGCGACCCAGACCTGCCACATGCCAAACGGCGCAGCCACCCGGGCTGCTGATTCCGCCAACTGCGTCGAGCGCCTCATGCATGCGCTTGCGCGCCCAGACCACACGCTCGGTCATGCTGTCCTTCCACTGGCCACCGGGAATGCGGGTGAGTGGCGGAGCGCCTGCCGGGTCCATCTGGGCAAAGACAAAGGTTCGATTGAAGTCCTGTCCTGCATCGTGCATTTGAGGCGTGATCGAGCCGTTGCGCAGCAAGATGCCCAGGGAGTCAATGCAGCGAAAGTGCTCGGTGCGGTAGCTCGTGCCCTCTTCGGCGAGGCTGTTCCACTCGGCAAGCCTGCCGCCGGCCAGGTGAACGACGCTGCCGTGCTCCAGGGGTTGCGTGACCAGTTTTTTAGCCATGACGGGCACCTCCCGCAGTGCGGACGCCGCTTTGCGCCAATGCCCAGTCCAGGACGGCCAAGGCATCAGCCTCGTTGTCATCGGCTACCGGGTAGCCTCGGGCACGCACGGCAGAAACCATCTCGGACTTGCCAGCGTTTCCCTTGCCGGTCACATGACGCTTTATCGTGCCCACGGGGACGCCTTGGTACGGGATCTTTTGGTGCTCGCACCAGCTGGTCAGCGTTGCCAGAAAGCCGCCGTAGGCGTGCGCGGCATCGACCCCAAGGTGACGGCGCACCTCCTCGAAATAAACCGCGTCCAGCCCGGATGCAGCGCCTCTCGGGGCCGTCGTAGCCAGGAGTTCATCGAGCCAGCGACGAAAACGCAGGTAACGCATGCCGCCGCCTTCGAATCGTTGGGGCTTGAAGCTGACATAGCCGTGGGTGACCGAGCGATCCGGCAGGCTCAGAGCCCAGCCAGTCGTGGTGCCCAGGTCCAGCGCCAGAACGGCTTGGGGTGTGGCGTTGGGTTGTGAATCTTGTGTGCGATGCATCGGGGAAGTCCTCCAAGGGTGCGAACAAGCGCTCGTGCCAACTTGTTCAAGCGACCTGGAGGAGCTCAGGCATCGCCGGGTCAGGGCTGGTGCGGCTCCCTCATGTCCGTTTCTGTTACGGCTTCGGGGAAGTCAAAGCGGCTCACGTGGCAGTAACCAGGGCCGGCTTCAATCTTTCATCTTTCAACGCCAAGTGCATGGGCCTTGGAGTAGTAGAGAGATATTTCAATATTTATTTATTTCAATCTAGTTCTCCTTCTCTCTGTCTCTGTCTGGGGGGCTTCGCGCGCGCGAGGCTCTAGGCCCCCACTTTTTATATGTGTATCTCTAGTGGGGGGTTT